>CAIODY010000134.1 GCA_903857255.1 uncultured bacterium | reverse complement strand
GTAAAATTTCTCAACATTTTTCGTCAAAAAATTGCTGATGGCAATTGATAGTGCTTTGTTAGTTGTTGTTACAAAAAGTTTTATCAACCCTTCATTGTCATCGTTTTTTGCGTTGATGGCATCCGCCGAAAATTTTTCGTAGTGAATTTCTAATAAACTATCTTCATGACTATTCATTGACATTAAAGAATCGTTTTTGATTAATTTTTTCTCGATCCGACCTTTGAAAAATTTTGTTTTTAATCGCAAATAGTGGTTAACTACTAAGTCCTCTTTATCATTTATTGTAACTTTTGACAACATGGTCGATTTCATCACTCGGCTTGATTGAATAATGGCAACCAGCGATTTGTTATCATTGAGCGAAAAGCCTGATGAAAACAAATTTAATCCGCCCAATAGCCCTAACGAACCCAACGAATTCATGATGCTGTTTGGGTCTTGGCTTATAATTGTTAAAGATGTTTTTGCTGTATAAGTGGTTTGTTGGATAAAAAACATATAACCAAACAACAGAATGGTTGGGATAATCGAAAAAATAAAAATTTTCCTTTTTCCTTTTCTAAAAACTTTCAAAAAAAAATCTAATTCACTTCTATTTAGTTTTATTTCCATTTTTTCTACTGTATTTGGTTGATAGGTTGTACATATTAGCGTAAAACTGTGGCTGATAGTTAGTTAAGAATGTTGCTTTCTTATCTTGAAACAATAAAAAAAGTGCTTTATTCCATTCAGCCATTTTCATAAATCCATCAGCAACAAAAAAACAATCTTTTTTATTGCCTTGGTCAGTTCCATCAATATTATCATGCAGATAACATGATTCGCTGTCCCAAATAATATTTAAGAGCGTGTTTTCAATGTACATCAAATCAGTAGTAGTAAAAAAATCGTTCAGCCTTGTTGATTCAACCAAATAACTAACAAAATGATTACCATGATTAACATCTTGTACAATTGGTTTTTTAACTTCATCATCCCAGGTTTGATTCCAAATACAATTGTTTTTATAATCAACTACCAATTGTTTTTTAAATTTTTGGTTTAGTTTTTCTTTTATTTCGCTGCACTGATTTTTAATCGTGTTATTTTCAGACAGTTTTTCAAGATACATGGCAATGAATGCCCAATGACTTGCCATGTGTGTTCGGCTTCGTATCAAATTACTTTCACCACGGTGATACCATTTATTCCAAATGTTTTCTTCAATAAAATTTAATGTTGTTTCATAAAACTCTTGATATTCTTTGGTAGCATAAAGTTTTTTATTTTCTTTAATAATGTAAAGTGTTTTAAGCACGTACTTAAAAAAAATACTTTCGCATAATGGAATTTCCTGACCGTTTACTTTTTCGGGTTCATTAATATCAGGCCAACCCAAATAAGAATCCTTGAAGGTGCTATTTTCAATTTGATTGCTTACTACGGCTGATTTTAAAACATTTTTTGTAAACCGAATTGCCTCATTTAAATAGGTCGTATCTAACGATGTTTGATACATCGTGTTTAGTGCGTCAATGCCATTTGCTAAGTAATAATATTTAGCTGAA
Organism: uncultured bacterium; assembly: GCA_903857255.1. Taxonomy (GTDB): domain Bacteria; phylum Bacteroidota; class Bacteroidia; order Chitinophagales; family CAIODY01; genus CAIODY01. Next base: position 46,492 of record CAIODY010000134.1, on the reverse strand, counting down.
TTAGCACTTGTTGAATATTGCTGGTAAATAACTTTGTAAGAATAACGACCATAATGTTTGTAGTAAATCGAATCAAACAAATTCTTCCAATATTTTGGTGGTTCAATCTTGTGAGCAAAGTTTGTAGTATCTGGCAGGCTGCATTTTTCAGCTAAAAAGATATTAGTGTTTGATTTTGCGCTTGTTCCCAACAAACAAAAAAACATTGTAACACAAACTGTTGTTGCTAAAATAGTGCGTTTCATATTGATGTAAATATTTGAAAAGCAAAGGAAACGAATTGTACAAACAAATACAAACGATTGGCTGTTAAACTAATTCAAAATACAAGTTTAAAGCTTCTTTGTATAAAAAACTTGGTATCATTTGAATAATTCAATTCTTATTCTTACTTTCACCTTATCGTTGAAAAAAGTGATGAAACGAACGAACTTAATATGCCAACAACAACAAAGAAAGCTGCACCAAAAAAAGCAGTGAACGAAAAACCAGTCGCAAAAAAAACTGCACCCAAAAAAGAGGCTTATGAAAAACAAGGCTCTGTTTATAAAAGCGTTAGTAAATCAGCCACAGTAAACCCAAAAATGGGCGAAGCCTTGCACAAATATTTTGGCTTCGATTCTTTCAAAGGCAATCAGGAAGCTATTATTGAAGCTGTTTTGAATGGCAAAGATAGTTTGGTAATTATGCCAACAGGTGGCGGAAAATCAATGTGCTATCAATTGCCAGCTTTAATGAGCGAAGGCACAGCAATAATTGTTTCGCCATTAATTGCATTGATGAAAAATCAAGTAGATGCTATTCGCAGCTATGGCGAAAATGATTCGGTGGCGCATTTTTTAAATTCATCGCTTAATAAAACACAATCGAAAAAAGTTAAAGAAGATATTAAAAAAGGGCACACAAAATTGTTGTACATCGCTCCTGAAACTTTAACCAAAGAAGATAATGTTGAATTTTTTAAAGGCATCAAAGTTTCTTTTGTAGCTGTTGATGAAGCGCATTGTATCAGCGAATGGGGTCATGATTTCCGCCCTGAATATCGCCGCATAAAAGAAATGATAAAAGCCTTCGACCAAAAAATTCCGTTGATGGCTTTAACTGCAACTGCAACACCAAAAGTGCAAAGCGATATTTTAAAAAACTTGGGCATGAACAAACCTGAAATCTTTATTTCATCGTTCAATCGCCCAAATTTATTTTATGAAGTATTGCCAAAAAGAAAAAAGGAAGATACGATAAAAGAAATCATTCGTTTCATCCGCAAACATCAAGGAAAATCAGGCATTATTTATACATTGAGTAGAAAAATGGCGGAAGAAATTGCACAAATTTTATCCGTAAATGGCGTAAAAGCTGTTGCCTATCATGCTGGTTTAGAAGCCGCTGTTCGTAGCCAAAGGCAAGATTGGTTTTTGATGCAAGAAACTGATGTAATTGTTGCCACCATTGCATTTGGAATGGGTATTGATAAACCCGATGTGCGATTTGTAATTCATTATAATTTCCCAAAAAGTTTAGAAAATTATTATCAAGAAACAGGCAGAAGCGGGCGCGATGGATTAGAAGGAATTTGCCGCAGTTATTATTCTTATGCCGATTTATTGAAGCTCGAAAAATTCATGAGAGACAAGCCCATGGCTGAACGTGAATTGGGTGGGCAATTACTGATGGAAATGGAAGCATTTGCTGAAACATCGGTTTGCCGCAGAAAATTTATTCTGCATTATTTCGGCGAAAGATATGAAGACAAGAATTGTGGCATGTGCGACAATTGTGTGAATCCGAAAGAATCGATGGAAGGAAAAGATTACATCAACACAGTATTGAAAATTGTAAAAGCTGTTGGTGAAAATTATGGCATTGATTACATCGTAAAAATTGTAACTGGCAAAAAAGACCAGCAATTAGTGATGTTCGGGCACGATAAATTGAAAGAGTTTGGTACTGGTATAAAGCAAGGTGACCATTTTTGGAATTCAGTTGTTCGCCAAGCACTCATCAATAATTTTGTAAAAAAAGATATTGAGCAATATGGTTTGTTGAAATTAACCGATGAAGGAAAAGAATTTTTGAAAAAGCCAGTTTCCCTCAAAATCACCATGAATCACAATTACGAGGTGGTGGAAGATACTGATGATGATGATGTGATTACCAACACTTCAAGTTCAAGCTCGGGCGCATTAGATAATGTGTTGATGAAAATGCTGAAAGATTTAGTGAAAAAAGTGGCACAAGAAAAAAAGTTACCGCCATTTGTAATTTTTCAAGACCCTTCATTGAATGATATGGCAACTATTTATCCAACTACTTTAGAGGAGTTGGAAAATTGTCAAGGCGTTAGTAAAGGAAAAGCTGTACGGTACGGAAAGCCTTTTGTAGAGCTGATTGCAAAGTATGTGGAAGACAACAATATCGAGCGTCCGTTGGATATGTTGATTAAAACCATCGCCAACAAATCGGCTAACAAAGTGCAAATTATTCAAAACGTTGACAAGAAAATTCCGTTAGATGAAATTGCTCGTCAACGAAATTTAAGTATGGTTGATTTGATGACTGAATTGGAAACTATTGTTGCCAGCGGAACAAAATTAAATTTGAGTTATTACATCGACCAACACATCGATGAATATACGCAGCAAGATATTTTTGATTACTTCAAACATGCTGCCACTGATGATATTGCCACAGCCGTGAATGAATTAGGCAAAGAAGATTTTGATTACGAACAAGTGCAATTGATGCGAATAAAATTCATGAGTGAATTGGGAAATTAAAATCGTTTGAAAAAAATAACTTTTTCAAAAAACGCCAATCAAATTGATTGGCGTTTTTTTTATTAAAATAACTCTGGCTGTTTTTGCCAATTAAATGTTTTTCGATGAAATTTTGTTACACCAAATTTTGCCATCATCGCTCGGTGATGAGCCGTGGGATAGCCTTTGTTCAAATGCCAATCATACTGCGGATGTTCTTTTGCAATTTTTTCCATGTATTCATCTCGATAAGTTTTTGCTAAAATAGATGCCGCCGCAATGCTCATAAAAATTGAGTCGCCTTTCACTACACATTTATGCGAAATGTTTGGATAAGCATTAAAACGATTGCCATCAATCAATAACAATTGTGGTTCATTTTTTAATTGCGAAACCGCTTTGTGCATGGCTTTGAACGATGCGTTGAGAATATTAATTTTATCAATTTCATGATTATCAATAGAAGCAACTGCAAAATCTATTGCTTCATTTTCAATTATTTTTCGCAAATCATTTCTAACTGATTCCGACAATTTTTTGCTGTCGTTCAGCATTTCGTTTTTATAATTTTTAGGCAAAATTACAGCGGCTGCAAACACAGGACCAGCAAGACACCCACGACCAGCTTCATCGCAACCAGCTTCAATAAGTTTCGTTTGAAAATGATTTTTGAGCATTAAAAAAGATTCAAGATTTCTTTACAACTTTATGAACTTGACAAACTTTAAAACCTCACTTCACCAAATTTTGAATCTTCTCAATCAAAATATTTATGGCAAATGGTTTTGAAATATAATCGTTCATACCCACTTCAAAGCACTTGTCCATTTCGCTTTTCATCACATTGGCAGTTTGTGCTAAAATCGGAATTTGATTAATTGGTTCAGGCATTTGTTTGCGAATAAAAGTGGCAGTTTCATAACCGTTCATCACAGGCATTTGAATATCCATCAACACAATATTGTAAATATTTTTGTTCAACAATTCAATTGCCATCATACCATTTTCAGCCACATCCACCGTGGCTTTTGGCAACGCAATAGCAATTGATTTAGAGGCTAATTTTTGATTAAACAAATTATCTTCTACCAATAAAATTCTTATTTCACGATTCAATAATCGTTCATCAATTGTTTTTTCTCTTTTTGGTTTTTCAATTTGATTAGCTCTTTTTAATGGTAGGCTCAAATAAAAAGTTGTTCCTTTTTTCAATTCGCTTGTAACTGAAATGGTGCCGTGCATCATTTCAGTTAATTTTTTACAAATGTTCAAACCCAAGCCGGTTCCGCCATACAGCTTGTTAGTAACAAAACTTGCAGGATTAAATGTTTCAAAAATTTGCGGCAAATGTTCGGGTGAAATACCAATGCCGTGGTCGATTATTTTAAATTGCAAATCATACACTGGTGCTCGATAGCCTTTAGAAATCACTTCAATTTCAACAGGCGAATTCATCGAAAATTTTACAGCGTTGTTGCACAAGTTTACTAAAATCTGTTTCAAATGGCTTACGTCACCACGAATGCTGGAGGGCACATCATCAGCGACTTTATAAACAAACGCTAAATTATTTTGCTGACATTTTAACGACAACATTTGTTTGATTTCTTCCAACAAATCAGCCAAATTAAAATCGCGTTCTTCTAATTGTTCGTTGCCTGTTGAAATTTTTGTAAGCTGCAGCACATCTTCAATAATATCTAAAATAGTGATGGTTGATTTACCAATGACAGAAACATATTCGTTCTGCTCTTCGTCTAATTTTGTGCGTTGCAAAAGTTGTAAAAATCCATGTATCGAATTCATCGGCGTACGAATTTCATGACTCAAATTGAGCATGATGTGTTCTTTCATTTCCACCGCTTCTTCCGCTGCCGACTTGGCTTTCACGGCTTCTTCAAATTTATATTGCAACTCTAAAGCTTGCACATTATACAAACTTTCTTCACCTACATTTTTTGTTTTTAGTTCGTAATATTTTTTCCAAAATGATAAGCTGTTTTGAAAATCATTTCTTGATTCATAAATACTTGCCAACTCATGCAACGATTCAATTTGCAACACCATCACTTTTTCTTTTTCACTTAGTTGCAACACTTCTAAAAATGTTTGAATCGCCAAATTAAATTCCTTAGAAAGCTTGTAGTAGCTACCTTTCAGCATTAACAAATTTATTTTTGAAAAAGAATCTTCTTTGTCAATTAAAAATTGGTCGGCTTTATCTAAATAAATTTTTGCCTTGGTTAGTTGATTTTGCTCTAAATGCAAATACGCCATTCCTCTTATCGGCATCAAATAATCAGTAATCGAAAAATGATTTTTCAATTCGCTGTATGCCGAAATGAAATGGTCAGCAGCTCTATCAAACAAACGCATTCGGGTATAAGCATTGCCTAAAAAACAATTGGTTCGCATTTGCAACAAATCATCTTTAATGGCATTTGTTTTTATCAGTGATTTTGATTCTAAAAAATGTTTGATGCTGTTATCATAATTAAACATTCGCCCATGCAACAAACCCAAATTGTTGTGTGCTCTTATTTGCCAATGAATATTGTTTAAATGTTCAGCAATTTGTAAAGCCTTCATCAAATGATTCAATGCCATGGCATATTTGCCAAGGTTTGCCATGATGCGCCCCAAATTGATGTGGCATAAATAATTTCGCTCTGAATCACCAACGTTGTTATAAAATGTCAAGCATTCTTTTAAATGCCTTAACTCACGATGTTGATTTTTTTGTAGACGAAATAATTCGGCTAATTGATAATGAATGTTAGCTTTTTCGGCAAGCGAAATTTCATTTTGGTGCTTGCTTAAAATTTCTTCTAATTGTTTCGCTGCTTCGGAAGGCTTATCAATTGACAGTTTCAGGGCTCTATCAATTGATTCAGTAATTTGATTGGGTAATGTTGTTTCTTCCATTTGCAAAATTCTCTTTTACAAATTACGTTCAAAAAAACGTGTTGGCAATTTTTTTTGCAAAAATTTTTATGGTGCTAATCGTTCAATAATCCAATGCCCGTCATGCCATTCATACAAAAGTCTGTCATGCAAACGTGAAGGACGACCTTGCCAAAACTCAATAGTATCAGGTCTTACAATGTAACCACCCCATTGTGGCGGACGTGGAATTGTTTTGTTTTTAAATTTTTCGGTATAAAATTCAACCCTCGATTCTAACACCGGGCGATTGTGAATAATGCTCGATTGTGGTGAAGCCCAAGCACCAATCTGGCTTTCACGTGGGCGACTGTTAAAATAATCATCGCTATCTTCTTCTGATATTTTTTCAACAATGCCATCAATTCTTACTTGTCGTTCTAGCTCTTTCCAGAAAAAATTTATTGCTACAAACGGATTTTCACCCATTTGTTTTCCTTTGTTGCTCAAATAATTTGTGAAAAAAACAAAGCCATAATCATTCACCTCTTTCAGCAAAACCATTCGTGCTGTTGGATGATTTTTTTCATCTACAGTAGCTAATGTAAAAGCATTTACATCGCCGATGTCAGCCTTCATAGCCTCATTCATCCATTTTTGAAATTGGTGAATCGGATTTTTTTCTACCTCATCTTTATTCAAAGTGTGGCTTTTATAGTCGGTGCGGATGTCGTATAAATTCATGGCTATTTTTTTTCAAAAGTAGTTTTTTGTAATGATTAATTTGAAATGATTTTTATCATCGAATAATACAACATTTTTCGCTGTAGCTTTGTTGAAGTAATTATGCTGACGAAAGAACAAATTTTTATTGCCCTTGAAAATGTTGCTGACCCTGAAATTCCGGTGATGAGCGTATTGGATTTAGGCATGATTACTTGTGTTGAAGTGAATGCAGAAAATACTGTGGTGAAAATGATTCCAACCTATGCAGCTTGCCCTGCTACATCATTCATAAAAAATCATATTGAGCAACATTTAAAAAAAGAATTTCCTGACGAAAATATTTCGGTAGTAGTTGATAATTCCATTCATTGGGATACCAACCGAATGAGCGAAGCAGGAAAAGAAAAGTTGAAAAATTTTGGTATTGCCCCACCACGAAAACATGTTGGCGAAGTAACCAGCGAAATGTTGTTAGGTGCTGAATGTCCGCATTGCAAAAGTACTAATACAGTTTTGCGTTCGCCATTTGGTTCAACATTGTGCCGAGCAATTCAGTTTTGCAAAAACTGCCACCAAACATTTGAACAGTTCAAACCTGTGGTGGCGGAATGAAAAAAGCCTCCACAAAAATGTGAAGGCTTTAAAACTTTTATCTTAGAGTGCTTTATCAAAAATTATTTCAAAACACTTCTGCTTATTACAATTCTGTTTACTTCTGAAGTGCCTTCATAAATCTGTGTAATTTTTGCATCTCTCATCAATCGTTCTACATGGTATTCTTTTACATAACCATAACCGCCATGTACTTGAACCGCTTCCACAGTGGTTTTCATGGCTACTTCGCTGGCGAATACTTTTGCAATACTGCCACTCAAAGCATAATCTAAATGTTGGTCTTTTTCCCAAGCAGCCTTCATGCACAGCAATCTTGCAGCTTCTATTTCAGTTGCCATATCAGCCAATTTGAAAGCAATGGCTTGATGTTGATTGATTTCTTTGCCAAAAGCTTTACGCTCTTTCGAGTATTTTAATGCCAATTCATAAGCACCGCTGGCAATACCCAATGCTTGTGATGCAATCCCTATGCGACCTCCAGCCAATGTTTTCATGGCGAAAGTGAAACCAAAACCATCTTCGCCAATTCTATTTTCTTTTGGCACAATCACATCGTTGAACAAAATCGAGTGTGTATCACTTCCTCTGATTCCCATTTTATTTTCTTTGGCTCCAACTACTACACCTTTCCAATTTTTCTCTACAATAAAAGCATTGATGCCTTTGTGACCTTTAGCCACATCCGTTTGTGCAATTACTAAATAGTAGGATGCTGAATTACCATTTGTAATCCAGTTTTTTGTACCATTCAAAACATAATGGTCGCCTTTATCAATAGCAGTTGTGCGTTGTGAAGTAGCATCAGAACCAGCTTCAGGTTCACTCAACAAAAATGCACCAATGCACAATTCGCCATCTTTCATGCCTTGTGCTAATGGTTTTAAATATTTTTCTTTCTGCGCTTCGTTGCCATAAGTTTCCAAACCCCAGCACACTAACGAGTTGTTTACGCTCACCGCAACAGAAACTGATGCATCAATTTTTGAAATTTCTTCCATCGCCAAAACATAACTAATTGTATCCATTCCGCTGCCGCCATATTTTGGGTCAACCATCATTCCTAAAAAACCCAATTCAGCCAATTTGGTTAATTGTTCTTTCGGAAATTTTTGATGTTCATCTCTTTCAATTACACCTGGCAAACATTCGTTTTGTGCAAAATCACGAGCAGCTTGACGCACTGCTAATTGTTCTTCGTTCAATTCAAAATTCATTCTATAAAGATTTTAGTTTTTAAAAAATTATCCAAAAAGTTCGTAGTGAACACTTTCTTTTCCGTAGCCCATTGCTTTTAAGCGGTCTTTGGCTTCTTCAACCATCGCCGTCCACCCACACAACATAAATTTTGCGTTGGGCTTGTCAGCATAAATTTTCTCATACACCGCATGCACATAACCTTTTTCACCTTGCCAGTTTTCATCAGCTCTTGATAACACTGGAATAAATTCAAAGCTTGGCATTTCTTGCATCAATTGTTTCATTTCTTCCTGATACAAAATATCGGTTTCTACCCGTGTTCCAAAAATCATTTTAACAGATTTATGCGGAATATTGTTGCGCTTAATATGTTTTATCATACTGCGGAAAGGCGCTATGCCAGTGCCTGTGCAGATGAAACACAATTCATCAATTTCATTGGGAATAATAAATTTGCCCAATGGTCCTCTCATCATTATTTCATCACCATTTTTTGCATTGTTGAATAAATAATCGGTGCCAATGCCATTTTTTGCTAACACAATTACTAATTCAATTTTGTTGGTGTCATCAGGATTGGAAGCAATGGAATAACTGCGCCAGCGCAAATTTTTCTTTTCATGAATGGGCAAATCCATGGTTACAAACTGACCAGGGATAAAATCAAACTTTTCCATTTCGGGAAATTCAATATAAAAACGACGTGTGTTGTAGGTTTCTTGTTCTATTTTATAAAAGACACCTTTTTTCCACGATAAATCTACTGCCATATTTTTCTTAAAATGCGGTTTTAAAAAGTGCCCGAAAATAATTAATTTTTGTTTAACCCTCAACAAATTAGGAAGCGAATTTTGAAGAGGATGTCTTTTTGCTAAAAGTTATCTTTATTTGCTAAAAGATTTTTTCAAACATTTTCAACCGATGAAAAAAATTTATTTGCTGCTTTTGGTGGTGAGTTGTTTTCTGTTTTACAATTGCCACACCCAATTCAAACCTTTAGAATATCGAAAATTAACCGATGTAAAATTTGAAACCTTCACTTTTAGCAAAATTGTATTGAAAACAAATTTGCAGTTGTATAATCCCAATTCAATTGGTGTTGATATGGTTGATTCCGACATGGATATTTATATCAATGATAAATTAATTGGTAAATCGAAACAAGTACAACCGACAAGAGTAAATCGGATTTCGGAATTTGCTTTGCCGATTGAAGTAGAAATAGAAATGGCACAATTAGATTTGAGTTACTTAAAAGACTTGTGGGAAAAATCGCAAAAAGGGAAAGTAAAAGTATCAGTGAAAGGAATTTGCAAATTGCGTAAAAAGGCTGTGCCCATTAAATTACCAATTGATTATACCGATGATGTTGATTTAAAATTACCCAGTTTGTTTTAATTTTATTTCTGCGCTATCCGCAATAAATAAATGGCAATGCCTGTAAATAAAATATTGGGCAACCACACCCCCAAATAAGGATTCAGCCCAGCTTGGTTGGAGAATGTGGTACTCATTTGCATCAACAAAATGTAAGAGGCGCTTAGCATTAATCCAATGGCAATATGAACACCAATACCGCCACGGGTTTTTCTGCTTGCCACAGCAAAAGCAATCAAAGTCATGATGATTAAAGAATAAGCCGCGGCAGTTCGGCGCAGGCGTTCCACATAATATTGTTCTAAATTTTCGGCGCCTCGTAATTCTTGCTTTTCGATAAAAGCATTCAAAGCTGGTGTGGTTAAAATCTCTTTGGTTTCATCTTGTCGTTTTTCAAAATCGGTGGGTGTAACAGTAAACGATTGGTTGAGCTTGTTATCTTTTTTAAAAGTTTCGTTCAAGCCATCAAAAGTTCGGGTGGTTACATTATATAAGTTCCAGTTTTTCTTTTGATAATTCCATTCAATTTTATCGGCAACCAATTTCAAAATCATCTTATTGTTATTGTCGAATTTTTCGTAGCTGAATTTATAACCCTCATTATCAACCGTGTTGAAATTTTCTAAATAAAGAAATTCGTTTTTTGAAATGCGGATATGTGTACCCTGCGCCGCCTCTTTTCTGCCACCACGGAAATAAGTATTTTCAAAAGCCAGCTTTTTTCCATTGCTCCAAGGCACTACATAATGATTACCAAAATACAGCAAAGTAGCCAGCAACAAGGCTGTGAAAACATAAGGACGAAGCACTCGGTAAAAACTAATGCTATTGCCCAGCATGGCAATAATCTCCGATTCGCCAGCCATTTTTGAAGTAAAAAACAAAGCCGATAAAAACACAAATAAAGGAAACAACTGTGCGCCAATCCAAGGCAGAAAAGGCAAATAATAATTGGTGATGATGAGCGAAAGAGGAGCAGAGCTTTCCATAAAATCATCAATGCGTTCAACCAAATCAATCACTATCGCTATCACCAAAAACAGAATGAGCGAAAAGAAAAAAGTGGTTAAAAACTTTTTGACAATATAGGAGTCGAGCTTTTTCAACTATATAATTATTGAGGCGCAAATGTAAAGAATAAGGCTGGTGTATGGTGAATGGTAAATGCGCTATTTGTAATGAAATAAAAAAGTCAGCTACTAATAATAGTGGCTGACTTTTTTTATCAACTGAAATTAGTTCCACGAAATTGTTACTGGATATTTCTTGAACATGGCATCATCTGAAAGCACCACAAAATTTTCAGCCATGGTTTGTGATATAATTATTCTATCAAACGGGTCTTTATGATGTTGTGGAAGTTTATCTAATACCAAAAGATGTGTCAATTCAATTGGTAAAACTGAAATTTGATTGCGATGGATATAATCTAAAATTTCTTGCAAACTAAATTCCAAACTAAGTTTGCCAATGTTGGCTTTTATAACAATTTCCCAAATGCTTGCGATACTTATCCAACAGGTGTTTTGCAGATTTTTTATTTTTTGCGCTGTTGGTTTTGGCAATTGTTTATCATTGGTTAAAAACCAAAGAAAGGTGTGTGTATCTAACAAATAATGCATGCCTATTGGTAGTCTTTAAATTCATCTAATGGGGCATTAAAATCAGCAGCGATTTTAATTTTTCCTTTAGCAACGCCTATTTCACGTTCTTTAATAACAGCGGTTGATTTTACTTTTGTTTTTAAAAACGCAATAAAATCATACACCTCTTGCTTTAAATTAGTTGGCAGCGAATTTATTTCTTGCTGAATGCTATGTGTATTCATGGTTGAAATTGTTGTTACAAAAGTAAACCATTTTCATGAATTGTATTTCGATGCATAAAAAAAGTCCGCTACTAAAACCGTGGTGGACTTTTTTGTTGTTCCAACGAGTTTATAACTCGTTGCTGCTATTTACCGATTTCACACGAGCGAAGCGAACTGATGAACGCCATAAAAAATAATTAAAGGGTGAATAAACTCGGCAGAACGGTCTTGCACGACCGATAAATTGAAAATTTATGGATTAGAAAATTGGTTTTAACTGTAAATGGCTCTCTTGATGCAATTCCAACACATGTTGGAACGAATCCAAGTCGTCTTGGAATGAATCCAAGGGAGTGACCCACGGTCGTCCGTGGATGACCCACGGACAACTTTGAATGACTCACGGGCGTCCGTGAACCATTCCAACACACCTATTTTTTGAAAAATGGTTTGAAAAAATGCAGGGGAGATAAGCACTGCTAAAAACGCCTGACCGCTTGCGCCCTCAAAATTTATTTTTGGGTGGTGAAATGTATGCTGCATGGTTTAGTGTCTTTGCGCCTTTGTGAGCAAAATAAATTTTAGCCTTTGGCAGAGTTTGTTTTCCACCAACTAAATTGGAACCGTTGCTGAACAAACACCAACGATGGCTGAAAAATAATTTATCTTTGCCCCACTTATGAGTAAAAGAGTTAGAGTTCGATTTGCGCCAAGCCCTACAGGAGGCTTGCATATTGGTGGTGTTCGCACTGCATTGTTCAACTATCTGTTTGCTAAAAAACATGGTGGTGATTTTTTATTAAGAATTGAGGATACCGACCAAACCCGTTTTGTAGAAGGCGCTGAAGAATACATCATTGAGACACTGAAATGGTGCGGCATTGAGCCGAATGAAGGTGTGGGTTATGGTGGAGAATACGGTCCGTATCGCCAGAGTGAACGCAAGCCCATGTATCGGCAATATGCTGAAAGATTAGTAGAAGCTGGTCATGCTTATTATGCATTTGATACACCACAAGAGCTGGAAGAAATGAGAGAGCGAATGAAAGCAGCTGGTAATCCTGCGCCGCAATACAACTGGGCAACCCGTGAATACATGAAAAATTCATTAACGCTGCCAAGTGATGTGGTAAAACAAAAATTAGAAGCTGGCGAACCGCATGTTATTCGCATCAAAATGCCTCGAAATGAAGAAGTGAAATTTGAAGATTTGATTCGTGGTTGGGTAAGTTTTCAAACCAATCAGGTAGATGATAAAGTATTGTTGAAAGCCGATGGAATGCCCACTTATCATTTGGCGGTTGTTGTTGATGATTTCACCATGAAAATCAGTCATGCATTTCGTGGCGAAGAATGGTTGCCCAGTGCGCCAGTGCATATTTTGTTGTATAAATATTTAGGTTGGGAAGCTGAAATGCCACTGTGGGCGCATCTTCCATTGATTTTAAAACCTGATGGTAATGGTAAATTAAGCAAACGAGATGGTGATAGATTGGGCTTTCCTGTTTTCAGTTTAGATTGGACAACAAAAGATGGCGAACGCCAAAGTGGTTTCCGTGAACGTGGTTTTTTACCTGAAGCATTAATCAATTTCCTTGTTTTATTAGGTTGGAATCCGGGTATTGCACAAGAGATTTTTACGTTGGATGAAATGGTTGAACGCTTTGATATTGCTCGTGTTCATCAAGCCGGAGCAAAATTCGATTTTGAAAAATGCAAGTGGTTCAATCATCAATATGTGCAGAAAATCAGCAATAGTCAATTGGCTGACGTAACTGAAAAAATATTGGCTGAAAAAAACATAAAAGCTGAAAGAGCTTTTGTAGAGCATATTTGCGGCTTGGTGAAAGAGCGTTGCACTTTTATGAATGATGTGTGGGACAATGCTTTTTTCTTTTTTCAACGCCCAGAGAAATATGATGTAGAAGCGGTGAAACCAAAATGGACAGAAGAAAAAAATACGTTTTTCAATGTGCTGATTTCGCAATTTGAAAACTTACCAAATTGGGAAAATGCTGACATTGAAAAATGCTTCAAAGATTTGGCAACCGAAAAAAATATTAAAGTTGGTGAGTTGCAAATGCCTTTCCGCATAATGCTTTGCGGCGGAAAATTTGGTCCACCAGTTTTTGAAATTGCTCATACCATTGGTAAAAATGAAACGGTTGAAAGAATTAAATTGGCATTGAAACAATTTTAAATTAAAAGGCTTCTAATTTTTTAGAAGCCTTTTTTTATTTACTAATTTCCAACATTCTTAAAATACTTCCTTCGGCTTTTTTTCGCATAGTTTCATCTAAAATAATTTCGGGCTGTTCATGTTTTAGGCATAAATAAATTTTCTCCAGCGTATTCAGTTTCATGTGTGGGCAATCGTTGCAAGCGCAATTATTATTTGGCGGAGCTGGTATAAAAGTCTTATTGGGTGAAGCTTTCATCATTTGATGTAAGATGCCTGTTTCGGTGGCAACAATAAATTCCTGACAACTATCTTCCTGTGAAAAATTTAAAATACCAGTTGTAGAGCCAATATAATCAGCCTTATTTAAAACTGCTTCTTCGCATTCAGGATGCGCTAATAATTTTGCTTTTGGATTTCGCTCTTTCAATTTGATTATTTTTTCCAACGAAAAAATTTCATGCACCATACAAGCACCATTCCACAACACCATATCGCGACCAGTTTTTTTAATCAAATAAGCCCCTAAATTTTTATCGGGTGCAAAGATTATTCCTTTGTCTTTTGGAATAGAATTGATAATTTTTTCGGCATTGCTCGATGTGCAAACAATATCCGTCAAAGCTTTTATTTCAGCAGAACAATTGATGTAACTCACCACCACATGGTCAGGATATTTTGCTTTAAATTTTGCAAATAATTCTGGCGGACAACTATCTGCTAAACTGCATCCAGCCTTCAAATCGGGCAATACAACTTTTTTTTGTGGTGAAATAATTTTTGCTGTTTCAGCCATGAAATGCACACCAGCAAACACAATCATATCCGCATTTGTTTTTGCAGCTTCTTGCGAAAGTTGCAAACTATCACCGATGAAATCTGCTATGTCCTGAATGTCGGCATCTTGGTAGTAGTGCGCCAACAACACTGCATTTTTTTCTTTTTTTAATTTTTTTATTTCTTCAAACAAATCTAAAGTTGGGTCAATGGTTTCATCCACAAATCCTGTTTGTTTTATTTTTTCTAAATTCATGCTGCAAAGATTCACAACAAAATTTGATTTACAAACTCACTCCTCACGTTCTAATTAGTAATTAATATTTAAAGTAGATTATTATCATTAATTATTAAGGCTGTGGATTAGTGCGAAACAATTTTCATTTTCACTTGCTTTAAGAGTTATACAATTTTAAAACACTTATTCACTTCGTAATCCACACTGCAAACTATTGATTTTACTCATTTCTTTAGTTTATTAACAAGCTGTGTGTAAAGTAAAATGTGTATAAATACTTTTCTTTTTTATGCACAATCTCTGTCCGCAACTATATTTTTTTGGTTCGTAAATCGGTTATCAACAGGCATAACTTTAGGCTTTTTAACAAACACTTTTTATCAACATTTAGGAACACGGTATTCACACATTAAAATTCACATAGTGTTGGTAAGTGGGTGAAAGACTTTATCATAAAGGATTTAAGAGGTTAATTACTGGCTTTACAACTGTACAGACTTAATGAACTTTATAACTTATTTATAATAACCACCCTGAATCACTTGCTCATAAACGTTTTCAGGCAAAAGATAACGAACCGATTTTTTTTCTTTAATCATTTTTCGAATTAAAGAAGAGCTTACATCTAACAAAGGCACCTCTAAAAAATTTACTTTAGGATATTTTTTTTGCAACGGTAAAACCTCATCACCACTGCGTTTGTAAACATAAATTGGATAGTTGTTTAAAATTGTTTCGGCGTTTTTCCATTTATGAAACGAAACAATATTATCACTTCCCATGATGATACAAAACTGATGTTTGGGATGTTTTTCTTTTAAATATTGGAGCGTATCAATCGTATAACTCGGCTTTGGTAATTTGAATTCAATATCGCACGATTTTAATTTACTGTTGCCTTCAATCGCTGTGTTCACTAAATCAAGCCGGTGATATTCATTCAATAAAGTTTCTTTTTCTTTCAACGGATTTTGTGGTGATACAACCAGCCAAACCTGCTTCAAATCAGTGTATTCAGCCAAATGATTAGCAATAACCAAATGCCCAACATGAATTGGATTAAACGAACCAAAGAATAAACCGATTTTCAAAATGATTAATTTAATTGTTCCACGGGCGTTCCAGCGCTTGATGCTTCATCCATTGGTTGAATATCTTTCAGCTTTGGTAAATCTCCCACCGAACTAATACCGAAGTAATCCATAAATTGTTGTGAGGTAGCGTATTGCATTGGTTTTCCCAATCCTTCGCTCCTGCCAGCAGGTACAATCAACTCTTTTTCTAATAATTTTTGAATAGAGTAATCCACACTTACGCCACGGATTTGTTCAATCTCACCTTTGCTGATGGGTTGTTTATAAGCTATGATAGCTAAGGTTTCCATGGCTGCAGTAGTCAATCGTTTTACATTTTTTTCTTTCATCAACACCGAAACGGTTTCGTAGTATTGTTCCTTTGTGAAAAACTGATAGCCTTCTGAAATGCCTTTTATTTCGATAGCAAAATTATCGTTCTGATATTTTTCCATTAAATTATTTACCGCCGCCTGAATATCAGCATCGGCTACAAACAAACCAAAACGTTTACTCAAACATTCCTGGATATCTTTTATAGTAAGTGGCACTTCAGCCGAAAAAATTAATGCCTCTATTTGTTGTTGAATTTTTTCCATTATTTAGTTGTTCTGTTTATTTCGTCGCAAATATAATTTCTCTACCAAAACAAAACGCATCAATTGTGGTTAAACACTACATTTGTGGGTAAATTGTGGATTAATCAAAATGGAAGAAAAGAAGTATAATCATGTAAAGGCGACACTGGCTATTACTAAAGCCAGTTTGCGTAGTATGCTACGAAGCCCGTCGGCTGTTGTTTTCAGCTTAGCGTTTCCAATTATTTTTATTTTAGTTTTTGGCTTTATTGGCGGAAGAAATAATTATCATTTCGATATTGCAATTGCACAGAATAGCGACACACTTAATCCGATTTACCAATGGATGTGCACTGATTCGAACACTATTATTCATTCTGGAACAACGGAAGAAAAAAATGTAGCCCTATTAAAGGGAAAGTTGGATGCGATAGTTTCTATACGAAAAACTGATGATAGCATTTCTGTTTATCAACTAAACGTTCAAACATCAACTGTTTCAATACAGAACGGACAATTATTTAAAAGTGTTGTCAAGGAAGTTGTTTCTAGGATTTCTGAAAAAGAATTGCCCAACTTTCAAAAGTTTGCTATTATCAATACTCCTCCACCAGTTGAAGCCAGGGTGTATCAAACTATTGATTTTATTTTACCGGGGCAAATTGGTTTTTCAATGTTAAGTGCCGGGGTTTTTGGGGCAGCATTTGTGTTTTTTAGTTTGCGGCAAACCTTGGTGATTAAAAGATTTTTTGCAACACCCGTTTCCAAGGCAAGTATTATTATAGGAGAGATGATGAGCAGACTTATTTTTCAACTCACCGCCGCTTTGATAATTATTTTGATTGGAAAATTTTTCTTTCATTTTACCTTGGTTCACGGCATATACACGGTGCTCGAAATGCTTTTTTTATGTGCTTTTGGATTAATCATCTTTATGGGGTTTGGGTTTATTATTAGTGGTTTAGCCAAAAACGAAGCAAGTATTCCGCCACTGGCAAATATTATTACGATGCCACAGTTTTTGTTAGCCGGAACATTTTTTTCTGTTGAGGTTTTTCCGAAATGGTTGCAGCCAATCAGCAAAGCTTTACCGCTGACTTATATGAACGAAGCAATGCGAAAAATTGCTTTCGACGGGTTGAATTTGTGGGATGTAAAAATCCAATTGCTGATTATGTTAGCTTGGGGAGTAGTGGTTTATGCCGTGGCAATAAAAACCTTTAAATGGGAGTAATTAGTTGATAATCATGGCTTTGTGCTTTTGTTCCACGTGAAACAAGACTTAAACAGAACACAGGGTAGCAAAACCATAGCCCTGGGTTGTCTCAACCAATTCCAAACAAATCCAGCGCAATGTTCCACGTGAAACGCAGGCGTTATAACTTTTTAAAAAACAAACACCATCAAATAAATAGATTTAACAACAATGTTTAACTCTTACGATGTTATTGTTGCAGGCGCTGGTCATGCAGGATGCGAAGCCGCCGCTGCCGCTGCCAATATGGGCAGCAAAGTTTTATTGATAACCATGAATATGCAAACCATTGCCCAAATGAGTTGCAACCCTGCTATGGGTGGTGTGGCAAAAGGACAAATAGTAAGAGAGATAGATGCTATGGGTGGCTATTCGGGAATTGTAAGCGACAAAAGCATGATTCAGTTCAGAATGTTGAACCGCTCGAAAGGACCAGCGATGTGGAGCCCAAGAACGCAAAACGACAGGATGCTATTCGCTGCGGAATGGCGAAACATGTTGGAGCAAACACCTAACGTTGATTTTTTTCAGGACATGGTGGTCAATTTGCTGGTAGAAAACGGAAAGGTTTGTGGTGTGAAAACGGGAATGGGAATGGAGATAAAAGCAAAATCAGTCGTACTAACCAGTGGAACTTTTTTAAATGGTATCATTCACATTGGCGAAAAACAATTTGGCGGTGGCAGATTAGCAGAAAAAGCAGCCACAGGAATTACAGAACAATTAGTTTCGTTAGGCTTTGATGCCGACAGATTAAAAACAGGAACGCCACCACGGATTGATGGACGTTCGTTGGACTATACCAAAATGGAAGTGCAGGATGGGGATGAAGAAATTGTGGGCTTTTCATACCTAGATATTCCAAAGCCGAAGCAACAAAGGTGTTGTTGGATAACGTACACCAACCAAAACGCACATGATATTTTAAAGACAGGATTCGACCGTTCGCCGATGTATTCGGGGCGAATTGAAGGCACAGGACCAAGATACTGCCCGAGCATCGAAGATAAAATCAATCGCTTTGCCGAAAGAGACCGACACCAGATATTTGTAGAACCCGAAGGATGGAACACGGTGGAAATCTATGTGAATGGATTTTCAACTTCGCTGCCCGAAGAAGTGCAATACAAGGCATTGCAACAAGTGCCGGGATTTGAAAACGTAAAATTCTTCCGCCCTGGCTATGCCATTGAGTATGATTATTTTCCCCCAACTCAATTGAAACATACTTTAGAAACAAAGCTGGTGAAGAACCTGTTTTTTGCAGGGCAGATAAACGGAACAACGGGTTATGAAGAAGCAGCCTGCCAAGGGTTGATGGCTGGCATAAATGCACATTTAGCGGTGAAAGAAGAACAACCATTTATTTTAGGAAGAAACGATGCTTATATCGGGGTGTTGATTGATGACCTAATCACCAAAGGAACGGAAGAACCTTATCGCATGTTTACCAGCCGAGCCGAATACCGAATGATTTTGCGACAAGATAATGCCGATTTAAGATTAACGGAATTGTCCTATAAGCTCGGATTGGCAAAAGAGGACAGAATGCAAAAAACAGAAAAAAAGCGAAACAACGCAAAAGCCATAATTTCGCATTTTGAAAAAACAAGCGTTGAACCATTGGAAATCAATGAATTGTTGTTGAGCTTGAACAGTGCCGAGCTGACCCAAAGGCAAAAACTGGCACTCATTGCTCTCCGTCCACAAGTGAAAATAGAAGACTTAAATAAAATACCCAGCGTTAAATCGTTTTTAGAGCCTTTCACATTGGAAGAAAGGGAACAGGCAGAAATACAAATGAAGTACGAAACCTATATTGCCAAAGAATTGGAATTGGTGATGAAAATGCAACGCCTGGAAGATGTGGTGATTCCCGAAACATTCAACTACCATAAATTAAGTTCGCTTTCGATGGAATCGAGAGAGAAGCTAACGAAAATTAAACCAGCCACTTTAGGTCAGGCAAGCCGAATCAGTGGGGTTTCACCCAGCGATGTGCAGGTGTTGATGATATTTATGGGGAGATAGACCATGGCTATTGATTAATTATTGATGCTTGTTGCTGAAAGCAAATGGAGCTTTACAATTTCCCCCACGATTACCGTAGTGTTCGACTTGATTTTCACTGCGTTCATCACGATGATGACAACTGTGTTGAACACTTTGAACGGGTTCAACACAACTGTACAAATTATGACTAACTCATTGGTTGCGTTAAATACGATTGCATAAATCATGTCTAACGCTTTAAATTCGTTAAAGATGATTACAACAATTATGTTGAACGCAGTGGAAGTGTTCAACATGATTTTCATAGTTATGTTGCGCTTGTTCAAAGTGTTGATGACACCAGCGGAAGTGTTGAACTGAACTGCTGCTGTTGAGTTGATATCAGCAAACATGCAGTAGCGCACATCCACAACCGACAACTGAATTTTGATTGTGCGCAATTACACTTTAGTTGGCTTATAGCCAACTTGCACCATGCTACATTGGGCATTGAAAAATATGTTACGCCAATTAAACAAACGCTTTTATATTTGCAACACAACCGCACCACCATGAAAAAAACACTTTTACTTTTTGTATTCATTAGCACAATAGCACATTATCCCATTAGCACATTGTCAGCCCAAGTACCCACCGCTGCTGGTTCTTACCAATGGGTAAAAGGTTTTGGGAGTGCCAACCAACAATCGGGAACAGATGAAATGGTGAATGCCACAAAGTTAGACCACGAAGGCAATATGATTGTTTGTGGTAGAATTATGGGCTATGCACATGTGCAGGGATTAGGCGGTAAAAAAGACTCAACACTTTTTAATCGTTGGCAAAACTCCAATAACCTACAAGGATTCATTTCTAAATATGATTGCAATGGAAACTTATTGTGGTTTAAAGAATTAGAAGATTCTATCAACGGTTCTGAAATTTATGACTTTGTAATTGATAGCAGCGATAATATTTATGCTTTTGGCAAATGCGATGCACCTGCAGAAAATATTTATTGGAATGATTCTTTGTTTTCGCCTTTTAGTTGGACACCACCAACTCAAGGACCAATCGTATTACTTGGACTAAATAAGAATGGCATAATGCGTTGGAACTATCTACAACCCTATATTAGTAACAACTATTTTAGCATTGCACCACAAAGTCAAAATTCATCGGGCAGTGTAAGACCTAACATGATGGCATTGTATAAGGATACTATTTCAATAATTGGCTACACTGGCGAACTACAAGGCTCAATTACATTAGGTGGAGTAACCATCAATACAGGTTCAAGCCTTGTTCGGTTTTCTACTTCAGGGCATTTGTTGGATGCTGTATTGTTAGATTCAAATGGTTATTGTGCAGGTTATGGCATTGATAAAGATGGTAATTACATTGGCATCATGAATTTTATGGGACCCAACAATCAATTTTTAGATAGCACCTACAATAGAAGCGATGCCAGTTTCTTCAACCAGTTAAGCACCGTTATCAAATTCAACCGCCATCATGTGTTGAGGCATATAGAGGCGAATGATAGTTGCGCCTTCTTTTCCATTGATTTGAATGACAAGACAGGTGAATTTAATCTTGCAGGAGGTGGTGGGTATGGTAAACCTCTTTATGCAAATTATTCTACTCATTTATACAGTACGAATTTTGGCAGAACAGGAGGAGATGCGGCTATGCACTTCAAAGACATCAGTTCTTTTATTTGGGGGCAATGTCCTGATACCACTGGTGCAGGAGGTGGTTTTATCCACCTCATTTCAGATGTAAATGGTGATATTTATGGCAAATTGCCTTACGTTGACATCATGAAATTTCAAAACTTAAGACTTACTATTCCTACCAATCAATTTAGGGATTTTGTTGTAAAATTATCAAGGAGCAATGGCACTTTACTTGAACGCTTCCCTGACTTGAATACTTCCATAGTCAACAACTCCAATAATCAAGTTACGCTCCAAAATCTTCTTATTGACCAACAAGGCAATCTATACATGAGTGGCAATTTAACCAGCAATAGTGTAATTGTTGGCACCGACACCGCCCAATATTACGGTGGCAACAACGATATGTTTATCATCAAATATGGTTTGCCATGTGGTAGCAATCAATCACTTATTGCAGCAGCTGCTCCGCAAAATGTAGTAGCCAATTGCAATGGTACTAATATTAAAATCACTTGGCAAAATATCAGCACCACGGCTGATAAATACTATATCTATCGCAGCCTTTCGGCTGGTAGCGGCTTTTCTAAAATTGATAGTGTTAGCAATACCACTACACAATATTTCGATAACAACGTCAGCAGCGGAACAGCTTATTGGTATGCGCTTTCAGCGCACAATAATGTAGGCGAAGGTTATATGAGTACAAGCGATTCGGCTATGAAAAATTGTAGTGTGGGCATCAATTCTGTAACGATGAATGAGGAACGATTAACTATTTATCCAAACCCATGTAATGATGAATTAAGAATTAGGAATTATGAATTATTGAAAGTTCAAAAAGTGGTGATAGAAAATGTGATAGGTCAGGTGGTATTGCATCCACTCATTTCCTCATCTTCTAATTTACTAATCAATGTGGTTAGTTTGCCATCGGGCATTTACTTCCTCAAAGCCACTGATGATAAAGGTTTGCAGCATGTAGCTAAATTTGTGAAGCAATAAGTTTGTCGAACTTATGTTGTTGAAATGTAAAAATATTTCAAGTTGCGAAATAATTAATAAAGAAAAGTTCGACAAACTTTTCCTTGTGAAAAACCCTTTGCATCAATGTTTATCCAACGGAAAGTGGGGGTCGTAGAAATTGGGCTTTATAGGTTCTTTTTCAGGGCTGAACCTAAACCCAAATCCTAACCCGATGTTTATTGTTCTCACTGGTTGCATACCCTTTAGTGTAGCACTATTTCCATTTGATGTGGTGGCTGATGCTTGCATATCAACATTTGAAAGAAAATAATCAGCATTAAAATTCAAACAGGTGTAGGGGGTGATATCAAACCTAAAGCCCAGCCCCAATAACCCACCGAATGCGATATTGCTTGAATTAGCAATGTTGGCAACCACAGTATTGACGGGCGGATATTGATATTGGCTAACAGTAATTTCGATAGCAGGGTTTGTTAAATTAATAATACCCATTAACCCTTTTATTTCTAAATTAACCCCTTTATCTAATGGAATGCACCATTGTGGTCCGCCCAAAAGCATATTTGCTTTCCAAGGTTGATTTACGGCAACCACATTTGACACGTTACTCAACTTACTGATGGCTGATGAATAAGCATCGCCATCAAAACCATTATTAAAATGCCGAGCTAAAACGCCTAAACAGAAATATTCGCCGATTTTTATTTCCATCGAAATATGATAAGAAAAGCCTTGTGTGGCAAATCCTGCATTTGAATTGGTGCCATCTGTTGAAGCATAATCTCCAACAGGAAAACCACAGCCACCGCCCAATGCAAAATAGCCTCTATCTTGCGCTGAAGCGATAGGTGCAAAGAAAACCACCAACAGAAGCAACATTAATTTCAATCTCATTTGGTTTGATTTTTATCAAAAGTAAAAATTGTTTTTATAAATAAAAAAATCCCGAAACACTTTTCAGCGTTTCAGGATTTTGTATTTTGATAAAGTCGCACAATTGTGCGGCTCTACAAATTAATTCGCTTTCACTTCATTCACTAACTCACCCAACATTTTTTTCGCATCGCCGAATAACATTCGGGTTTTGTTGCCGTAGAATAATTCATTGTCAATACCTGCATAACCTTTATTCATCGAGCGTTTGTTCACGATAACAGTTTTTGCTTTTTCAACTTCTAATATCGGCATACCATAAATTGGCGAAGCAGGATTTGTTTTCGCCGCAGGATTTACTACGTCATTTGCGCCTAAAATTAACACTACATCAGTGGTTGCAAATTCATCATTCGCCGCATCCATTTCTAATAATTTATCGTAGCTCACATCAGCTTCAGCCAACAATACGTTCATGTGACCAGGCATACGCCCTGCTACTGGATGAATGGCGTATTTTACTTCCACCCCTTTTTCTTCTAATTGTTTTTCTAATTCATGACAAATGTGTTGAGCCTGCGCCACTGCTAAGCCGTAGCCTGGCACGATGATTACTTTTTTCGAGTAACTCATGTTGATAGCTGCATCACCCACCGAAATTTCTTTTATCGTGCCGCCGCCTTCGCCTGTAATAGCAGTGGCAGAGCCACCTCCAAACGAACCAATGATGACATTGAGCAATGAACGATTCATGGCTTTGCACATCAAAATAGTTAAGAGCGTTCCAGCCGCACCAACTAAAATTCCGCCAGTCAACATCACTTGGTTGTGATATAAAAAGCCGCCGAAAGCCGCCGCCACACCAGTAAATGAGTTCAGTAAAGAAATTACAACAGGCATATCTGCGCCGCCGATGGGCATCACGAATGAAATACCATAAATGCAAGCCATTCCAAAAACAACATACATCATCAGGTGCGCTGATTCAACATTTCCGTTCAACATAAATCCTGCAACAGCGAAAACTGCTACCAAGAAAAACAAGTTGAAAAATGTTTGTCCTTTAAATGAATAATCATTCAGGTTGCCATTCAATTTTAAAAATGCAATCACCGAACCAGCAAATGAAACCGAGCCGATAATCATTCCTAAAATAATAGTGATGGTGTTTCCATTCATCAACGAACCTTCGCCAATAGTATGTAACACATGTCGAAACTCAATGATACCAATTAATGCAGCACACAAACCGCCCATACCATTAAAGATGGAAACCATTTGAGGCATGGCAGTCATCTGAACTTTTTTGGCTGAAACAGTACCGAGTATTGTGCCTACTATCATTCCTGCAAAAATCCAGATTAAGTTGCCAAGATGTTTTGTAGTGCCATCATCGCTTTTAAATTCATACAAAAATATGGTGCCGAAAATGGCGATGCCCATTCCAAAAGCCGCTACCAAGTTACCTTTTCGGGCTGTTTCGGGCTTTGATAACATTTTTAAGCCAATGATAAATCCAAGGCTTCCGATGACGTAGCAAATGTTTAATAGTGCGTAATTGCTCATTGAAAAAGTTATTTGTTAATAGTTATTTGTTAATAGGTGAGTTAAAATTGAAAACCGAAAACTGTATTTCCCAATAACAATTAACGATTAACAATTAACGATGTTTATTTTTTCTTTTTAAACAATTCCAACATTCTATCCGTTACCACAAATCCACCAACCACATTCAATGTTCCAAACACAACGGCTAAGAATCCTAAAATTTGTACTAACCAATCTCCTTCAGCAGCTTTACCCATGACGATAATAGAGCCGATAATTACCACACCATGTATGGCATTTGCACCACTCATTAATGGTGTATGCAAAATTGTTGGTACTTTTTCGATTACTTCAATACCTACGAAAATTGAAAGAATGATGATGTACAACATTCTTACGTTTACGTCTTGCGAAAAAAGTTCTGTTATAAAATCCATGTGTTAGTTGTTAGTTTTTAATGTTGAGTTTTTAGTTAGCAGCAGCTACTTTTTCATTGGTAACATTGCCGCCATGTGTAATGCAGGTACCTTTTACCAAATCGTCTTCCCAGTTTAAATTAATGCCGCCTTCTTTATTAATAATCAATTTTAAAAAGTTGACTAAATTTTTTCCGTACAACTTGCTTGCATCTAAAGCCGTATCCGAAGCCAAGTTGGAGTTACCAATAATTTTTACGCCATTATAAATTACAATTTCACGGTCTTTAGTTAATTCGCAATTTCCACCTGTCGAAGCAGCTAAATCAACAATCACACTGCCTGGTTTCATAGCATCAACGGTAGTTTTTTCAACCAACAATGGCGCTTTTCTTCCAGGGATTTGTGCTGTAGTTATTATAATATCAGCCTTTGAAGCATGTTCGTGAATCTTGGCTTTTTGACGAGCGATAAATTCAGCACTTTGCTCAACAGCGTATCCGCCAGCTTTTGAAGCGTCGGCAGCGCCCTCTACTTCTATAAATTTAGCACCTAATGATTGACATTCTTCTTTTACAGCAGGTCGGGTATCAAATGCTTCTACCTGTGCGCCTAAACGTTTTGCTGTGGCAATCGCTTGCAAACCAGCTACACCAGCACCTATAATCATTACTTTGGCAGGAGTGATAGTTCCAGCCGCCGTCATTAACATCGGAAATAATTTTGGATAATGCGTAGCCGCCAACACTACTGCTTTGTAGCCAGCTAAGTTGGCTTGTGATGAAAGCACATCCATCGCTTGCCCACGAGTGGTTCGTGGCAACATATCCATGCTGAATAAGGTGATTCCTTTGGCAGCAATGGTTTTCATTTTTGCACCATTATACAATGGTAAATATTGCCCAACGAGAATTGCTCCGTTTTTTAATTTACCAAAATCAGCTTCTTCTACACCATTTATACTGATTACAATATCCGATTGCGAAAGGATTTCATCACGAGATAAAATTTTTGCACCAGCGGCTGTATAATCAGCATCAGCAGTAGAGGCGTTGTTTCCAGCACCTTGTTCTACAGCAATTTGAGCATTTAATTTGATGAAAGCAGCGGCACTTTCGGGCAAAACAGCCACACGATTTTCGGGGGCTTGTTCTTTTAAAATTCCTATGGTCATTGGTTGATTAGGAGGTTATAAAAATGAGTAGCAAACGTACTTCATTATTCTGACACACACAATAAGGTGTTTACTCTAATTGTAATGAATAAATGTTAATTTTTAAAAACAACAATTGTTAAATAGCTATTCGATTAATTGTTTTTCAAAAAGGTTTACTTAAATTTGCCATCCGAAAAAAAATAAACAATCAAACAAAAATAAACAATCACAAACATGAAAAGAATTAAATTCTTGGCTTTTGCAGCCGCAACTTTTTTAACGGTATCTTCCGTTTTGTATTTCAACTCTTGTAAAACTGACCCTTGTAAAAATGTTGTATGTAACAATGGTGGTGTTTGCGCTGATGGCAATTGCTCTTGCGCTTCTGGTTATGAAGATGCTACTTGTAGCACAGCATGGGTTACTAAATATGTAGCGAATTGGAAAGGTACTGATGTTTGTACTTCTGGAACTTATAATTGGAATGGTGCTATTTCTAAATCGTCTACTAATCCAGTTGTGTTTTATATTACAAACATGGGTGGCTTAGGTACATCTGCACAATTTTCATGTACGCTTAGCAGCACATCTACTTTCACTATTGACGCTCAAACTCAAAATGGTTATACTATTATGTCGGGCGGTGGTTCAATAAGCACAGACGGAACCAAAATCACCTCTAATTACATTGTAAAAGACGCAGCAGGTGCTCGTGATACTTGCACAACTTCAACAATTATCAAACAGTAAATTTTAAGATTTTTTATTTATAAAAAGGGGGATAAATCAAGATAGTTTGTCTCCCTTTTCTTTTAAAAGTTAAATAAACAAAAATAAAAAAGCCAACTAAAATAGTTGGCTTTTTTATTAAGATACAAGATAAAAACTAGTTTGCTCCTGGGCGTTTTTTGATAGTATTAACTGCTCCCGAAGAAGTGTTTGGATTATTTGAGGCACCAGGTCTATTTGAAATTGTGCCCTGTGTTTGATTTGAAGCACCAGGTCTATTTGAAATTGTTGGTGTTGTAGATTTTGGCTCTACTTTTTTCACAACTGGTTTAGGTGCCCAATGGTGCATACCCATTTTCTTTTCGTTTTCTAAAATTTCTTTAGCACTGTCTTGTGCAGCTTGCATAATATTGTCATCGCAATTTTTTTGCAAAGTAGCTTTTTGTGTATCTAAAAATGCGTTGACAACTGAATCAATATGTGCTTGTTGTTTAGTAGTATCTACATTAGCGCCATTTTTGCAAGAAGCAAAAGCAATTGCACCGCATACGATGATGAATGATATTTTTTTCATGATAAAATAAATTGTTGTTTAGGTTAATTAACTGTGTTTAGTTTCTTTCATGGCTTTAGCAATTGAATCTGCTTTTTCCATTACTACAGTTTTCATTTTCATTTTGCAAATGCTATCCATATCGGATGTCATTTTTTCAAGCTTTGCTTGTTTGATAGAATCAATTTTTTTGTCTAAATCTGCACCAATAGGGGCGTTTGCCATTTGGTTGCATGATAACATTGTGCCAAACCCGATGGCAACAATGGCAACTAATAAAGTTTGTTTCATGTTAATTTGTTATTTTTTTTTGAAGGACAAATATAAGCCTTTTGCCCCGATGTTTTGAAATTTAACAACTTGATTTTTGTGAAGAAATTTTAATGTTTAAAATGCCTAACACCAGTCATCACCATCGCTAAATTATTGGCGTTGCAATAATCAACACTTTCTTTATCTTTTACCGAACCACCAGGCTGAATCACAGCGCTGATGCCTGCTTCATGCGCCACTTGCACACAATCAGGGAAAGGAAAAAACGCATCGCTTGCCATCACAGCACCTCTTAAATCGAAACCAAAATTTTTAGCTTTTTCAATCGCTCCTTTCAAAGCGTCAATGCGGCTGGTTTGACCACAACCGCTGCCAATTAATTGTTCGTTCTTTACTAACGTAATAGCATTCGATTTTAAATGCTTGTTGATGATGTTGGCAAACAATAAATCTTTGATTTCGTCAGTAGTTGGTTTGCTGTTGGTGCAATAATTAAAATCAGCTTCAGTGATTACACGATTGTTGTAATCCTGCACCAATGCGCCATTCAAGGTTGTTCGTGTAGTTTTATTTTGCGGCACGTATAGTTTTTTCTGTTTCAAAATGATGCGATTCTTTTTTTCTTTCAATAAAGCCAAAGCATCATCATCATAACTTGGTGCGATTAAAACTTCGATAAAAACTTTGTGAATTTCTTCGGCAGTTTTTAAATCAACATGTCCATTGCAAATTACTACTCCACCAAACGCAGCCACAGGGTCGCCTGCCAATGCACGTTTCCAAGCTTCGCAAATAGTTGAAGCACTTGCACAACCGCAAGCATTGTTGTGTTTTAAAATGGCAACCGTTGGTTTGCTGAACTCTACAATCAAGCCCATGGCGGCATCCATGTCGAGTAAGTTGTTGTAAGAAATTTCTTTGCCGTTGAGTTGCTCAAACAATTCTGTTAAATCACCTTTGAAAAAGCCTTGCTGATGAGGGTTTTCGCCGTATCTTAAAATTGTGCCGGGGTTAAACCAGTTGTGAATCGCTGTATCATAATGTGAGGTAACGCCAAATGCTTCGGCAGCTAAATGTTTGCGTTGTGCTAAAGTGGATGAACCATTTTGGTTAGCTAAAATATTTTCTAAAGACTTGTAATGCGCTTTGGATGCGATGATTACTACATCATTAAAGTTTTTTGCTGCGCCACGAATCAATGAAATGCCGCCAATGTCAATCTTTTCTATAATTGCTTCATCAACCTCACCCCGACCCTCTCCAACAGAGAGGGAGTTGTGAGCAGCCACTGTTTTTTCAAACGGATACAAATCAACCACCACACAATCAATCATCGGGATGCCATATTTTTCCAACTCATCTTTGTCTTGTGCATTATTTCTTCGTGATAAAATGCCACCAAAAATAGCAGGATGCAAAGTTTTTACCCTGCCACCAAATATAGATGGGTAGCCAGTTACGCTTTCTACTTCAATGGCATTAAAACCTTTGTTGCGAATAAATTCGTAAGTGCCGCCAGTGGAATAAATTTTTATTTGCTGCTCATTTAGTTTTTCTAAAATCGTATCTAAACCTTCTTTATCAAAAACAGAAATCAGGATGGAATTAATTTTTCTTTCGCTCATTCAAAATAATTTTTTGGGAGTGCGAAGGTAAGGTAATAAAGCAGGAAATAAAAAGAAATTAATCTTCCACAGGCGTATAATCATCGCCGCTGTTGCCACCGCCGCCGCCATGTGTGCCAGCTTCTTCGGTTGGTTTGGTGCTGCCGCCTTTATAATGGCTACAATCCATTTCGATGGTTAATTCGGTTTCGGGTGTTGGAAATGTGGCTTCATTGTCGAGCTTCAATGATTTGTCGGCATACGCTTTTTTCAAAAAATTAGCCCAAATTGGCAAAGCCGAAGCAGCGCCCTGTCCGGCAGCCATGCTGGTAAAATGCAAAATAGGGTCTTCACAACCCACCCAACAACCACCCACCAATTGCGGCGTCATGCCCATGAACCAAGCATCGGTATGTCCTTGTGTGGTGCCTGTTTTGCCAGCCAATTGGCAATTCAATCCTAAGTTTAATAAGCGAACAGCTGTGCCATGTTGCACTACGCCTTGTAATAATTTATTCATCACATAAGCAGTTTGGTCGCTGATGACTTCGGTTTGTTGTGGCACAAATTCTTTAATCACATTGCCATATTTATCTTCAATTCGGGTGATGTAAATGGGTTTGCTGCAAATGCCTTTGTTGGCAAAAGTGCTATAAGCACCCACCATCTCAAACACCGATATATCAGGTGTTCCGAGACAAATACTTGGGAATGGGTCAATTTGTGAAGTAACACCCATTTTGTGCGCCATTTCAGCCACAGGTCGCGGACCAATTTGTTTCATTAAATAAGCAGTGATACAATTCACCGAATTTGCCAAACCTCTAAACATATTCATCGAGCCGCCATATTTCCCATCCGAATTTTTTGGTGTCCAATTGTTATAGGCAGTAAACACCACAGGTTCGTTGGGTATTTGCATACATGGCGACCAACCATTATCAATAGCCACAGTATAAACAAATGGCTTAAATGTAGAACCAATCTGCCTTTTGGTGTTCACATTCACATGGTCGAGCTGAAAATATTTATGATTGATGCCACCCACCCATGCTCTGATTTCACCTGTTTGAGCATCCATCACCATAAAGCCTGTCTGCAAAAATTCACGATGATAAATAATCGAATCCCATGGGCTCATAATCGTATCAGTTTCGCCAGCCCAAGTGAACACTTTCATTTTGATGTGCCGCTTAAAATTATCTTCAATGTCGGCTTCACTCATGCCTTGCGCTTTCAAAGCTCTGTATCTGTCGCAACCATGATAAGCGTTGTTCCATTCGTTAGGATGTCCTTCAAACGGATTTTTGTTGCGGTATTGTGCAAAAAATAATTTTTGATGTTCGGTCAAATGCTTTGTCATAGCTTCTTCGGCATATTCTTGCATTTTGCTGTTGATGGTGGTATAAACTTTCAATCCATCTTTATACAGGTCATAATAACTGCCATCGGGTTTGGGATTATCCTTAATCCATTTTGCCAAATCCATTCGTAAAAACTCACGGAAGTAGGGTGCTAAACCTTCGTTGTGGGTTGATTTGTTATAGGCTAATACAATGGGCTTTTCTCTTAATTTTTCGTAGTCTTCTTTTTTCAGGTAATCGTATTTTACCATTTGCTCCAACACTGTGTTGCGGCGGTTTTTAGCATTATCGGGGTGTGTATGTGGATTATATTTTGTGGGCGATTTCAACATACCAATCAACACCGCTGCTTCTTCCACTTTTAATGAATCAACAGGTTTGCTGAAAAATGTTTGTGCAGCGGTTTTGATGCCATAAGCATTTTCGCTAAATGGTACGGTGTTCAAATACAAATTCAGTATTTCAATTTTGGTATAACGGCGTTCTAATTTGATAGAAATTATCCACTCTCTCAATTTGCTGAATGGCACGAGCAGCTTGCTGCTGCCACGAGTATGGAACATGTTTTTTGCCAACTGCTGTGTTAAAGTGCTTGCGCCGCCCTCATGCCCCAATCCAAAAACAGCTCTCATCAATCCTCTTACATCTATGCCGCTGTGTTCATCAAATCGTACATCTTCGGTGGCTTTCAGGCAATTCACTACGTTGGAATTCAGTTCGTTTAAGGAAGCGTTAGTTCGGTTTTCATCTAAATAATATCTGCCCAATACTTTGCCATCGGTTGAAATTACTTCGGTGGCTAAAGCCGATTTTGGGTTCTCTAACTCTTGCCAGTTGGGCATTTTGCCGAATAAACCAAAATTCACTAACAATAATATCAAACAAAAAAGCAAAATTGCTCCGAGGTAAGCAAACCAGAAATACTTGATATACTTTTTAATATCGGCTGACATTGAATGCGTTTTAAAAGAAGAGCAAAGTTAAACGAAAAGAAATTAGACTTTGGTATATTAAATAGACAATTGAGTGGCGTTGTCTATTTTAAAATTCACCATAAAAAAATCCTGAAACGCTAAATTGGGTTTCAGGATTTTTTATCATCAGCCATTTGAATATCGCCTTATTCCAAAATCAATTCCCATTCGCCTATTAGGCTGGCATCTACATTAAATACGTTGATAAAATGCTGGGTAGTTACATCGCCCATCAGCTTGGCAGTGGTGCTTAATTCAGTCATAGGAGGTACTTCAATATAAATAACGCCGATGGCATCATTTTTTTGCGTAGCTAAATAAAATTGCAATTTGCCATTGCCCATGTTTTTGATTTTAATCACTTGGGTTTCAACCAAGGTGCGCTTAGCTATGTTTTTATGTTCGGTGGCGGCTACATGCCCAGTGAAATCAGTCTGACTGCCATTGCGTACAATTTCCATGTCATAAAACTGTTCAATTTTATCTAACTGCGTAGTATATTTTTGCACCAAGCCGCCATAACAATACATTTGCCCATTGGTCATCAAGATGCGTTCGGCTTCTACGGCTGTGCTATCGCCGATAGTGGTGGTTTTGCTACCTTTTTGGGTGGTGTTAGCTCCATCTAAAGCTATGGCATAATTATCTACATCAGTTTTAGTAGCCGCCAAAGGCACAATGCCTATGAGGGCAGCATCTAAAGCATGCACAGCAGCAATGCGTTCTGTTTGTCCGCCTTTTAAAAATGGAGTATGACCTTTGGGGAACAATGCCGTATAACCCGGTGTGCCTTTAGCATAAGTGCCTTGAATTTGAGCATCCCAAGCATTGATTTTAGCGGTTAAGCCATCCAACAAAGCCGTTAAGGATTGCGTATTGCCTTTTTGTGTGCCGCCCTGCGTCAGCCAAGCATTGTAAGCCGCCACATAAGCCAAGTGGATGGGGTGATAATAATTGTACAGCACCAAAATAGCCGCATCGGCTTTGGCAGCATTGAGGGCTGCATCTAAATGGGTGCTTAAAGTTACGGCTGCTTTGTAATTGCCACGGGTGGCTACCTCGAAAGTGTTGATGATAAAATGCCAAGTTTTTGCGTTCATGATTGTTTTGTTTTAAAAGTTAATAGAATTTATATAGTTGTAAACTAATTTTTCAATTCCTTTTTTTGAAATAATGCCATAGTTATTTAATTATTATATTCGGAAAACATTCTGCACTCGATTCTCTGTTGACTATTGCATTCGGAAAACATTCCGCACTCAATCTGCTGTTGACTATTGCACTCGGAATACATTCTGAGCTCAATTCTCTGTTGACTATTGTATTCGGAATACATTCTGAGCTCAATTCCCTGTTGACTATTGTATTCGGAAAACATTCTGTACTCGATTCTCTGTTGACTATTGTATTCGGAAAACATTCCGGACTCGATTCCTTGCTGACTATTCCATTGCTTGGTTTTCTTGACCTCACCCCAGCCCTCTCCGAAGGAGAGGGAGCAATACAACCTACCTTTTGTATTCCATCATCTAATCATCTCATCGGCTAATTTCCTCATCCCCTCATTATTGTATCACCATCTGCTTATGCACTGTTTCGTTATCAGTTTTTATTTCGAGCAGATAAACACCTGCGGTTAAATTGTTGCGGTTGATACTATATTGACGATTACCAGCTTCAATGGGTTGCATGGCTTGAATAATTTGTACCATTTGCCCCATGGTATTATACATCAAAATTGATGCATTGGTGGCTTGGGTGAGGTTGATTTGTAAGGTGCTGCTTTGGGTGAATGGGTTGGGAAACAATTTCATTTCGCCATTGAGTAGCAGAGTAGTTTGTATATCATTATTCATCTGAGAACCTGAAAAGGTTTTATTAGGTTTAAAGCTGACAAGATTATTTGCATTTTGTAATTGATTATGTGAATAAACCGGATTGGGGGCTGAATGATTGGCAACCCTATGCCCATCGGTACAAGCACTGATATTAATTTTCATATCAACAGTGCTGCCAGCTTTGGCATGGAAGCCGGGTTTTAATGTAATGACTTCACCCGATGTAAATTTACTGGTTACACCACTTTCAATAATAAAATCAGGGGTTGAGATAATAGGGTCAGCAAAAGATTGAGTTGTATTTAAAGATGAACTACTCTGTGGCTCGATAGTTAAATTATTTTTCACTGTAAAATCTTGGTCATACACCACATCACGGTTATAAAGTGATAAGTTGACACATTCTTTATCCCATTGGGCTTTTATCACTTCAGATAGACCTAATAAGCCTTGACCACCCAAATAACTTACATTTCTGCAATTACAATCTGTACAGGAAGTAAAATTTTGATTTTTTAGATTATAGGCATGCAGCATCAAATCATCATATACTTGATTAGAACCATTATCAAACTGATATAGTGGCATCCAATCTAAAATTTCTTGCCAGAAATAATTCAATGCCCAGTTTCCAGCATAATTAGCATTGTTACAGACATTTGTAGCTGACTGACCAGGGTCGATACCATTATCTGTGCCATACACACTATTATAAAATTTATACGGGCTCACCCAAATATTTTCCGTAAAAGTGTTATGAAGTTTATTAAAAAATGTAGTGTTTGTAAAAAACTCTTGCCCTAATTCATAATCCACTATTGGAAACAATAAATCCATTGCCCCGTGCGATACATCTTCTTTTAAAACGCTACTCATCGGGCAAGTAAGTTTTTTCCATCCAAAATGATTCCATACAAACGAATTATTATTTCCACTCATGAAAACATTATCAATCACATAAGCTTCCCAATTAAAAATATCGCAATGGTCAAGGTTATAGAAATCTCCCAAATACAAATTCGCCAAAATCTGTACTTTGCTTTGTAAAAAACTATGCGATAAAGCCATAGGACCAAATGCATGATTCACTTTGTACATATATAAAAACAAACACCCCATTAACGATTGCATGTTTATTTCAGCAGGAACATTATCTGTTTGAAATTTTTTAAACCCATAACTATCATCCCAATAATTGGTGTATAAATAATTCATCGTTTCTTCTACTCTGAATCCTAACCAATCGGCATAATCACCGTAGGTGGATAACGAATGAATTGAAGTATATCCTTTAGTTAAAAGCTTCTGAAAATTATCAAAAATTAAATCCCCTTTTTGTAGATTAAATGGTATAATCACGTTGAGGAGCGTATTATCGTTTTTAATCAGATAAACAAACTTAGCCATGGGCACAGTAAGAAGCATATTGAAATAAGTGCTTTCGCCGCCTGGGTCGCCTATTAAAGTCCACATAGGATGCCATTGAGATGCAAAACTATTTTGCACATCAAATCTATTTAAAATTGCAATGGAGGATAAATGAACAAACTGCACCAGATAGGCTTTATCATGGGTAGTTTCATACAAATTGAGTAGTTGCTGCATATCCCATGAGATGCTATTGCCATAGTATCTGGGGTCAGTTGAACTTAAATTTTGCTGATTAAAATTATAGCGATACAAAAAATCAAAATACTCCTTGTTGTTTGATGTATTCACTTGTGCATCATTGCTTTTAATAAAAATAACTAACATCATCAATAACGTAACTGCTTTTTTCATGCTATTTTTGTTTTTAGTAATTAATATGAAATCGAGTGGTGTCACAAGTAAGTGTAGTGATTGAATCCAGATAAACGGATGAGATATTATTTTTAACTACTCTCCAGTGTATATACCATTTTTTCTTCCCTTGATTGTCTACAATGTAGCTGTAATTAACACCCACTCCTACATTGGCACCATACTTAAAAGTATTAATATTAACTTCTCGTGTATTCGATTCATCCACAATTATTGAGTCATTAGAATTAAATGGCAATGAATTTTTTACATATAGCATAAATATCCCCCCTGCAATCAAAGTCCTTTCATACGAATTTTGTTTATCTACATTAATGGCATATCCTGATGCCTCGTAACATTCACTTGGCTTTTGCCATTCAATGGCATAGCTTTTCTTTGGTTTTAAGCCCCTTGCTTTTGTATATAATCTACCCAATGCATCGGTTTTATAGGAAGCAATAGTTACCTTGTTAGAAACATTGCCTGTACTGCTCAAGTCAAACTCTTGTAGATAAATTTCCAAATCTTGTATTGGTTGGTTGTTATTGGCATCGGTAAATGTAAAGTCAAGGGTGGTGTTTTTATATTTGTAGCATCTAATAAACAATATGGATGGAACCAGAAGCAGTAAAAAAAAAGAACTCTTTTTCATAACAAACTATTTGTAGTAAAATTAAAGAATAAAAAGGCAGTAATTGGTTTAATGCTTACTTTGTTTTTCCAACTCGTCAATGCGTTTGTTTTGCTCAATCCCCTGCTGGCGCATTCTGAAGCAGAGCATTTGAGCGAAGCCGACTTGTGCCTTGCTATTTTTTCAAAACTATTTTTCATTACCATAACATTTTAATTTTTAGAAGTCCATTTTTTCCTGCATAATCTTTTGCGCTGCTATACAAATAATGCTGTGGTTCGGCTACCCAACCTGCTTTTACAGGGTTTTGATGAATGTATTCCAGCTTTTCTTCTATCACTGCCACACTCCACAATTCTATCGGGTGATTATCTTGTTGCCAAAATTGATAGGTAGTGTTGTTGCTATTGTTTTTTCCATGATGCCTAAAAATTTTCATCAACCATTCTTTTCGGCTTTCTTGTGGATTGGTTTCAATAGCTTCTATGATTTGCAAGCTGGTATGTTTTTTCATATCCCGTAAAATATTTTGCAATAAAAATCCTTCTTCGGCTCGGGCTATTAAATGCACATGATTGGTCATGATGCACCATGCAAACAATTCTAACCCTTTATTTTTTTGACAATATTCAAAACTCTTTATCAGCATATCTTTGTATTCCATTCTCGAAAACACATCTACCCACCACACTGTGGCAAAGGTTATAAAATATAGCCCTTCGGGGTTTTGAAATTTATATTTTCTACTCATGGTTTATAGTTTGGCTTGTTATTACAGGCACAAGTCGGCTACGCTCTTTTCCTACGCTTCAGACTTGCGCCAGCAGGGGTTTGTCATTTGTAGCCTCGTACATTCTGATTAAGCTCATCAATACCCAAGACAGTTGATTGCCTGTTTTTTCATGGTCAGTGTAATTTATATTAGCAGGCGCATAATTATTATAAATTTCATCATAGTTTTCTTTGAGTGGATAGATATTTGATTGAGAGAATACACTGCTGCACCAATGTAGTGACACGAAAAAAAGTAAGTATTTCTTCATTTGTATACAAATTATTTAATAAAAAAAGTCGCACCTACTGAATAAGTATTGAAATTATAATTTTTTCCTGCAGCGGTACGTACATCATTTTTCGAGATGTACATTTTGCTATAATTTAAATTTATTACTACCCTTTTACCAATACCATATCCTGCATTAAATAAAATTCCAAATTCATTACCATTAAACTTGTAATAACTAACATCGTGATAAGTTCCAAATGTTGGAATCATACTTCCGTTTAATATTTTTCCAATTTCAAAGCCAGTTAAAAAAGATATTCTTTTGATTTTGTATCCACCTAATAATGAGTAATTAAAAGTGTAGAGAAAAAAATCTTCTGTAACATTAATATAACCTTCCCAGTGCGGATTATCATGAATTTGATAGTATTGATAATTTAATTTTGCTGATACAAATTTTAAATTCAACTGGTTTTGGAGTAAAAATTTTGCTTTACTTATTTGCCAGCCAATTGATAAGCAACATGGATGAGCAAGAAGATGTGAATGGATTTCTGTTGATCTATTTGGTGCATTAATTCTTGTTGCGCCAATAGCTATTGACAGATAAAATCTGTTTTTTAAACTGTTGTGTTTAGTTTGCAAACTATCCGTTTGTGCAAAAACATTACCCGAAATAAGCAGGAGTAGAATGTAAATATTTTTCATGTTGATAAGTTCAAAGTTTAATGCTTGGCTTGTTTTTCCAACTCGTCAATGCGTTTGTTTTGCTCAATCACAATCAAAGTTAGTTCTTCAATTTTTTGCAGTAGTTTGTTTTGCATATCGGCTACATTCACACCGTCTTTCTTTTGTTCATCAGCCGAAGGTATTTCGGGCAAGTGGTGGTTGGCATTTACATAGTTTTCTAACTCATGCAAGCCCATTAGTTTATAATCTTTTTCAAAAACAAAATCAGCAGGGAAAGGAGTGGCTTGCACTTTTATTTCACGGGCGTAAAGGGTTTGGTCGGCTTGGTGCAATTTGAGCAATTCATTGCCATTGTTATCGTTTACCACAAACTCACCATTAATTACAGTTCTAACATTTAAAGCAAACACATCGGGGTCTAAATACATTGCCATAATATTGCCCGAATAAGTATTATTGGTACAGTTGGGAACATACCATCCATAATTGGTGGTAGCATAGGCTAAAGCTGGGTTTTGTGCTGTTAGCACACAATTTGAATTATCGTGTGGTGCTTGACTAAGTGAATTAACCATTGCGCCTGACGAGGTGTATGACCCACCTGCGGTACTACTGCTGGTTGAAGTAGAAATAAGAACAGTTCCTGGTGCAAATATGCCATCATCAGTAGGCGAATCTAAAAAATCAATATTGAAGTTTTCAATAGGCTGCCCATTGCTATTTATTATTTGTTGCCCAAATAAATGTTGCCCATTGCCTTGTGTCAAGCCATTGTTATGGTTCGTCATTCTTTGTGTGCTGTGTTGCACACCAGCAGCCCACCTGTTGCTATTACTATTATTCATCCGTTGGCTAAGACGAAAGTTGGCTTTGTTGTCATCATATACATGCAATTTTACAGCAGGTGTACTGGTACCTACCCCTACCATGCCACTAAAGCCGCTTTGCTCACCACCAGCAAATAGGGTAGTATTGCCGCTGCTATCGGTTACTACCACATTATTAACAGTACTCACCGAGGTATCCGTTACTACCAAAGCACTATCAGCAGTTTGTTGTTGTGCTTGCGCTTTAAAAACAAAGGCATTGAAAAAAAGCATAGCTACTATTATGACAGTTAACTTGCTTGGTTTAAAATTTAGTGTGCTGTGTGCTGTGTGCTGTGTGCTGTGTGCTGTGTGCTGTGTGCTGTGTGCTGTGTGCTGTGTGCTGTGTGCTGTGAAATTTTCCCATGGTTGTAAAATTTTGTTGCAACAATGTTGAGGAGAAAAAAACATATCCACAAATTTTTATCAAAAAATATTTTTCACAATTATTTTATACTTTTGCAGCCGCAAAAAAAAGATATACATACCCTACAAATAGGCTGTAACTATTGTCAGCAGCAGGGTTTAACAAAATACATTCGCTTATAATGTTGGGCGGTGTTTTTCCAAAAAAAGAATATTCGTTCCTAAATATGGAGTTTTGGTGTGGTGCAAAAGCATAAAAAAATCCCGAACCATTGCTGCTTCGGGATTTTGTATTTTCATTGTACTTAATACCTAATACTTTGTACAGTTATTTCTTATAACGCACCATCAAATCGTTGGCTGTTTTAGTAATTGCTAAAACAAAAAAAATAACCGTGCTATTTTTAAAACTGTCTTTTATATTTGTGAATATAAGCGAAAGCTTTTTTGTAAAGCTGACGCTGTATATAAGTTGGTAGCAACCCACTGGCTAGGCTTTACACAATCTAAACGGACAATAAAACAAACAGAATTTCAAACAATAAAATCAAGACAAGATGACAAAAACAATTACACTTTTAGCATTTGTTTTTCTTTTTTTATTCAAAATGAATGCACAAGGACAAAATGGTTGGACTGAATTAGGTGGCGCAAACTCTTTAGGCGCTAATAATGGAATTTATACAATTTACACCGATGCGAATGGCAATGTATATTCGGCAGGAGGTTTTAAAAATAGTTCTGGCAAGTTCTATGTTGCAAAATGGGATGGAACAGCTTGGAGCGAATTAGGGGGATTGAATGGATTAGCGGCTGATTCAATAATTGGGATTATTTGGGGCGATAACAATGGCAACTTATATGTAGGAGGTGATTTCAAAGACAGTTTAGGGAAACGCTATGTTGCAAAATGGAATGGAACAGCTTGGAGCGAATTAGGAGGGGCTAATGGATTAAATGCAAATGGGCTTATTTATAGTATTTGCTGTGATTCATTTGGAAATGTTTATGCTGCTGGTGATTTTACAAATTCAAATAACAATAAGTATGTTGCAAAATGGGATGGAACAGCTTGGAGCGAATTAGGGGGAACAAATAGTTTGATGGCAAATTGTACTATTTTTAGTATTTACTCTGATGTAAATGGAAATATTTACGCAGCTGGGCTTTTTACTAATGGGAGTTCCAATGCAAATGGTAACAAATATGTTGCAAAATGGGACAAAAGCAATAACACTTGGAGTGAATTAGGTGGATTAAATGGATTAGCTGCAAACGGTCCAATAATTTCTATATGTACAGATGCAACAGGAAATATTTATGCTGCTGGCGAATTCACAAATAACAACAATGAATATTATATTGCGAAATGGAATGGGGTTGTTTGGAGTGAAGTTGGACATAACAATGGAACAACAGCTAACTTCACCATTGAGGCAATTTGCATAGATAGTAGTGGAAATATTTATGCTGCTGGCGGTCAATTTAATGCTTGGAGAAATTATTTTGTTTCTAAGTGGAATGGGACTACTTGGAGTGAATTAGGAGGAAATAATGGAATAAATGTTGATTCGGTAATTTATACACTTTATTGTGATGCGTCTGGAAATGTTTATGCTGGCGGAACTTTTATTAATAGCATGGGAAATTATTATGTAGCAAAATATACACCTTCGATATGTGTTTCAGCACCAATTGCTTTTTTTAGTTTGTCGCCTGACACTAATATGGCGCACCATTGGTACGCTCTGAACCAATGCACAGGAGCATCACCATTAACTTACTCTTGGTCTTGGGGCGATGCTTCTTTTAATGATACAGGTAGGACACCTTCGCATATATATTCAACAGCTGGCAGTTACAAAGTTTGTGTTACAATCAGTGAAGCCAATGGGTGCTCAAATACTTATTGCGATTCCTCTTACTTGAGCAGATTAAATAGCACTAATTCAATCGTAACAATTAATGTTGTGAATCAATTGCCAACAGCTTCGGGCATTCAGACATTGACTGAAAACATAATCAACATTGCTCCCAATCCAACCAACACCACTACAACAATCACATTAACAAAACCCGTTGACAACGCCACTATCAAACTCATCAACCTCACTGGACAAACAATTTTATCAACGCAAAAACAAAGCGGCGACCATTTCAACTTCGATATTTCACAACAAGCACAAGGCATTTACTTTGTAGAAATCAGACAAGCGGACAATGTTTGGCGAACAAAATTAGTGAAGCAATAACCAGTCGTGGCAGATTTGTGCTGAATCGGATTTATAATTCGATTCTAATGAGCAAAAGGATTTGAAACCGCTATATACAAGTTGGCGGCAACCCACTGACTGCGACTTTATACAACATAAATGAACGACAAAAACATAATTCTCAAACATTAAAATCACAAACAAAAATGAAAAAGACAATTTTACTTTTATGTATTCTTTTAAGCAACCTATTAGCATTTGCTCAATGGAACGAAGTAGGGGGATTGAATGGTTTAGCTGCTAATTATAGCATTCGCTCAATTTGTGCTGATGCCATTGGTAATGTATATGCTGCTGGTCAGTTTAATAATAGCAAGGGCTATAATTATGTTGCAAAATGGAATGGAAATACATGGAAAGAATTAGCAAGTGTTTCTGATAGTTTAAATGCAAATGGAGTTATTTTTTCTATTTGTACTGATGCCGTTGGCAATGTGTATGCTGCAGGTGACTTTGTCAATAGTAGCGGAAGGAATTATGTTGCAAAATGGAATGGAACAACTTGGTCTGAATTAGGAGGTTTAAATGGATTAGCCGCTAACGGTTCAATTTATTCTATTTGTTCCGATGCTTCAAATAATATATATGCCGCTGGTTACTTTATCAACGGTAACAATATTCAATATGTTGCAAAGTGGAATGGAGTGAATTGGAGTGAATTAGGTGGAATAGGTTCTTTCTCTCCATATTTACCAGCTTCAATTCTCACAATTTGCACCGATGCTTCAGGTAATTTATATGCCGCAGGTGGATTTAGAAATTCACTTGGAAATTTTTATGTTAATGAATGGAATGGGTCTAGTTGGGGTGAATTAGGAGGGATGAATAGCTTAAAAGCCAATGGAGCAATTAATTCAATTTGCTCTGATGGTTTCGGAAATATATATGCCGCTGGTAATTTTGTAGATAGTAATAGTTATGATTATGTAGCTAAATTTAATGGGATAAGTTGGAGTGAATTAGGTACGGGAAATAATAGTTTGACAACTAATTGGTTTATAAGGACTATTTGTGTAGATGCACATGGTAATGTATATGCAGCTGGTCA
Organism: uncultured bacterium; assembly: GCA_903857255.1. Taxonomy (GTDB): domain Bacteria; phylum Bacteroidota; class Bacteroidia; order Chitinophagales; family CAIODY01; genus CAIODY01. The sequence goes on along the minus strand of CAIODY010000134.1, from coordinate 4,377 downwards.
ATTTGACAATTTAAGCGGTGTTACTTATGTAGCAAAGTGGAATGGAACAAACTGGAGCGAAATGGGTGGAAGCAACAACACTTTTGCAAATTATTTTATTATTTCACTTTGTCTTGATGCAATTGGAAATTTATACGCAGGTGGTTGGTTCACAAATACAAGTGGAAATTATTACGTAGCTGAATTTGCTAATGCTTCGGGAATAGAAAAAGTAGCATCATCAAACACCTTACAACTTTACCCCAACCCAACTAATAACACAACGGCAATCACTTTGACAAAAGCCATTGACAAAGCTACCATTAAACTCATCAACTTGACTGGGCAGACAATAATTGAAAAACATAACCAAACTGGTGACCATTTCAACTTGGACATTTCACAACAAGCACAAGGCATTTACTTTGTAGAAATCAGACAAGCGGACAATGTTTGGCGAACAAAATTAGTGAAGCAATAAATTGATAAGAATGAACAATAGACAAGTGGGACTGTACCCAATATAAGCTTGTGCCACAGCGGTTCATCAGGCAATAGCCACACCTACTGTTGTTTCTATTAGGCAAAGGGGTAAATCGCCACTAACATTTCCAAACACAAATCCCCAAAACTGAATCAGTTTCGGGGATTTGTATTTTCCTTGTACTTAATACCTAATACTTTGTACAATTACTTTTTATAACGCACCATCAAATCGTTGGCTGTTTTAGTAATAGCTGCAATTTCAGCATCGCCAATGTTCCCTTTCGCAATAGAAGCCATTGCATCTTTTTGTGTAGCTTTCATGGCGCTTAAGAATTCTTCTTCAAATTCTTTAATCTTGTTTACAGGCACAGCACCCAACAAACCGTTAGTACCTAAGTAGATAATTGCCACTTGGTCTTCTACAGCAAACGGGCTGAATTGTTTTTGTTTCAAAATTTCTACGTTACGTGCACCTTTATCCAACACCGCTTTTGTAGCAGCATCTAAGTCAGAACCGAATTTTGAGAACGCTTCCAATTCACGATATTGAGCTTGGTCTAATTTCAAAGTACCAGCTACTTTTTTCATCGATTTAATCTGAGCCGAACCACCCACACGACTTACCGAAATACCCACGTTAATCGCCGGGCGAATACCACTATTAAATAAGTTCGATTCCAAGAAAATCTGACCATCAGTGATAGAGATTACGTTAGTCGGGATGTATGCAGAAACGTCACCAGCTTGAGTTTCGATAATTGGCAAAGCAGTTAATGACCCACCGCCTTTTACCAAATGCTTAATAGAAGCAGGTAAATCATTCATGTTTTGAGCAATGTCATCACGAGCGATAACTTTTGCAGCACGTTCTAATAAACGGCTATGTAAGTAGAACACATCCCCTGGATAAGCTTCACGTCCTGGAGGTCTTCTTAACAACAATGATACCTCACGGTAAGCAACTGCTTGTTTAGATAAATCATCATAAACAATCAAAGCTGGTTTACCCAAATCTCTGTAGAATTCTCCAATTGCAGCACCTGCAAATGGTGCATAGAATTGTAATGGAGCAGGGTCAGCAGCTGATGCTACCACGATGGTAGTATAAGCCATTGCACCTTTTTCTTCCAAAGTTTTTACCACCTGAGCAACTGTTGATGCTTTTTGTCCGCAAGCAACATAGATACAATAAACTGGTTCTCCTTTATCAAAAAATTCCTTTTGGTTGATGATGGTATCAATCGCAATGGTTGTTTTACCAGTTTGACGGTCACCAATAATCAACTCACGTTGACCACGACCAACCGGAATCATCGCATCAATCGCTTTAATACCTGTTTGCAATGGTTCTTTAACTGGCTGACGATAGATAACACCCGGCGCTTTACGTTCCAAAGGCATTTCATAAGTATCACCTGCAATTGGTCCTTTACCATCAATTGGCAAACCCAATGTGTTTACAACACGACCAGCCATACCATAACCCACTTTAATAGAAGCGATTTTACCAGTACGGCGCACTTTTGCACCTTCTTTAATGCTGGCAGATGAACCCATCAATACCACACCAACATTGTCTTCTTCTAGGTTCAACGCAATTGCTTGTACACCATTTTCAAACTCTACCAATTCACCATATTGCACATTGTTCAAACCATACACACGGGCAATACCATCGCCCACCATCAATACGGTACCTACTTCTTCCAATTCAGCAGCAGTGTTGAAATTGCTCAACTGCTGACGAAGGATTGCTGAAATTTCTTCTGGATTAATTGCTGACATTTTTATTTAGTTGTATTATGAATTAAGTATTAAGTACAATGATTGTTTTTAAATTTTAGTTAATGACTAAATTTTGCTTACAAAGTCATTGCTCGTAAATTGTTTTTTAATAGTTTTTAAATCATGAAGGATAGTGGCATCAAACAAATTGTTGTTGTACTCCAACATAAAACCCCCAATTAATGATTCATCAATTTTAGTTGCTAAATCAATATTTTTAAGATTAGTTGATTGTTCAATTGCTGTTTTAATTTTCGCTGCAATAGCCGCATCAACCGCTACAGCACTGGTGAATTGCACTTTAGTAATTCCTTTTAATTCGTTGTACTGGTTAATTACTTCGTTCATTATTTCTTTCAAAAAACTTTCACGTCCTTTTGAAATAACTATTTTAAAAAATGAAGTTGTAATATCCGAAACCTTGCTACCAAATATGGCTTGAAAAATAGTTTGTTTTTTATCAACCGGAATCACTGGGCTACGCATCATTACAGCAAAATCAGTATTTTCAGCAATTGCATTGAAATACAACGCATCATTGTAAATCGCTTCTACCTGATTTCTTTCTTTCGCCAAATCAATCAATGATTTAGCATATCGCCCAGCTAATTTAATGTTTCCCATTTCTCTTTATTGTATTAAGAATTAAGTATTAGGTATTATGATTTTAAGCTTTCCTGCAATTTAAAAATCATGTTTTGTAATTCCTTTATTCTTTCTGATAATTCTTCTAATTTTTTGGTTTCAAAGTATTTAAACGTTACTGATAAAATCAACTGCGTTTCCAACTCACACAACGAACCTGATGCAATTGACAAAAAATGTACAAATTCATTGTTCGAATTTCTTCCTGCTCCTTCGGCAATATTACTTGGCACTGAAACAGCTGAACGATTTATCTGACTTGTTAATCCGTATTTTTCTTCTTTTGGAAATGATGCAGTTATTTCATACACCTCTTTCGCTAATTCCATCGCCTTTTGCCAAACCTTCAAATCCTTATAACGGTGCATTTTGTATTTTTCTTAATACCTAATACTTAGTTCTTAATTCAGTTTTATTTCGCCTACCAACTGATTCAAATAGTTCATTTGTTCGCCATCTTTTTTCAATTCTTTGCGAATCATTTTTTCAGCTACTGATGTTGCTAAGTTGCCAATCTGATTTTTGATTTCAACCATTGCTGCATTTTTTTGGTTGTCAATATCACGTTTTGCTTCTGCCAATAATCTTGCAGCTTCGTCTTTAGCTTTGTTTGAAGCTTCGCCAACTATTTTATCATAAGTTTCACGTGCTTCTTTCAAAATTTTTGCTTTCTCTTCTTTCGCTTCATTCAAGATGCGTTGATTGTCAGCCGTTAAAGCAGCCATTTCAGCTTTTGCTTTTTCGGCACTTTGCAATGCAGTAGCAATGCCTTCTTCACGTTCTTTCAACATGCCTAAGATTGGACCCCATGCAAATTTTTTCAAAATGAACAACAACAACAAGAACAACAATGTTGTCCAAAACATTAACCCTAACTCTGGTTTTAGTAATTCCATTTTTTATTTAGCTTAATTTGAAATTTTAATTTTTAAAAAATGGTGTCGCAACCAACCGTTGAAACACCATTTTAATTTTTTGCTGAATGATGATTATTTGAAGATAACCAACAAACAAGCTACTACTGCGAAAAGGGCAACACCCTCAATCAAGGCAGCAGCAAGAATCATGTTAGAACGAATGTCGCCCAAAGCTTCTGGTTGACGAGCGATTGATTCAACTGCTGAACCACCGATACGACCGATACCGATACCAGCACCGATAGCAGCTAAACCTGCACCAATACCTGCACCTAAATAACCCATTGCGTTTGCTCCAGCAACTGCTTCTAATAAAACTGATAAAGCCATTTTGTTTTGATTTGTTTATGTTAAAAAATAAAATCCTGATTAATGATGATGAGGCTCTTCAACTGCTTGGCTGATGAATACACTTGTTAAAAGTGTGAATACATAAGCCTGCAATAAAGCCACCAACTATTCCATTCAATCCATAAATAATCCTAAGCCCACACTCAACACACTTGAACCCCAACCAGCAGCAGGTCTCATTTGTCCTAATATGAAAATCAAACTAACGATACTC
>CAIODY010000133.1 GCA_903857255.1 uncultured bacterium | reverse complement strand
GTTGCATGAAGCAATTGAAAAAATGAAAAAAGAGAAACTGAATTTTGGAATAATTTGTTTAGGAAATATCGGTCAGCGACATTTAATATTGTTGCTACAAAATAATTTTATCAGCGTAAAAGCCACATGCGATAACGATTTCAACAAAAACCCTTCAATTGATGAAGCTGAATTTTATAAATCGTATGAGGCATTATTAGCCAACCCAACAATTGATGTAGTTGATATTTGCACCCCACATCATCTGCATGCCACCATGAGTATAAAAGCAATGAAAGCTGGCAAACATGTGTTGGTTGAAAAGCCCATGTGCCTCACCACAGCCGATGCAAAAAAGATGATTGCTGCATCAAAAAAATATAAAAGAGAATTGATTGTGGTAAAACAAAATCGTTACAATCAACCCGTAAAATGGGTAGATGAATTGTTGCATAAAAATAAATTGGGCAAAATAGTTGAGGTGCATTGCCATGTTTTATGGAACAGAAATGATGCGTACTATAAAGATTCAGATTGGAGAGGAAGGCGTAAAACCGAAGCTGGTGCTCTGTTTACACAAGGCAGTCATTTTTTAGATTTATTAGTGCATTGGTTTGGCGAAGTAAAAAAAGCTACTACTTGGAATAAAGCCATCAATCACAAAATAGAAATTGATGATAGCGGTAATTCAACCGTTTTATTTAAAAATGGTACTTACGGAAAAATAATCTGGAGCAATAATGTTTATCAAAAAAACTATGAAGGCAGCATTACTATTTTCGGTGAAAAAGGCACTGTAAAAATCGGCGGGCAATACTTGAATAAAATCGAATACTGGGATGTAAAAAATATTCCCATGCCCCAACAAGAGCCAATTGAAGTATTGCCTAATCTTTATAAAGCTGGCTACCAAGGCAGCAGCAGCAATCATCATAAAGTGTTTGAAGATGTGGTTGCTTTTTTATTGCACCATAAAAAAAACAATTTAGTACATGGTGATGAAGCCATCAAAACCATTTCGAGTATCGAAAAAATCTATAAAAATTCGGAGCAATTTTAATTGTCCGAAACAAACCATTCAGCATAAGAAGTGGGTGTCTCCTCTAATCTAATGCTGAATAATTGAATGTTTGCAGGCAATTTATCAGCAATTCTATTTTTAAAATCGAGCAATAAATTTTCACAACTCGGTTGAAAATTAGTCAAGATTACTTTTTCAAATTCATGCGTAATCAATTCATTTTTGGTGTATGGCGCATCACGATTTAAAACCAAGGCATGGTCGAATTGACTAACGATTTCTTTGTTCACAATATTTTTCAAATCAGTAAAATCAACCACCATACCGAGTTTCGGGCTATTTAAGTTTTGGTCAACTGCACCAAATACGGTTACAGCCAAATGGTAAGTATGCCCATGAATATTTTTACACGGTCCATCATAACCATATAAAGCATGCGCCATATCAATCACAAAACGTTTGGTAACTCTTAATTTGCTATTCACTTTTTCAAAATTTTTACAAAGGTCGTATTTAATTCATAAACTATTAACAAATTCAAACCTCATGTTTGAACATTCAGGTAAAATTGGTGTTGTACTTTCACAAACATTAAATCAAAAACAAAAAATTATCACAAATCATGAAAAAAAATTTAGCCATCGTAATGGCATTATTCGCATCCAGCATCTTGTTCTCATTCAAAGCAGTTGAACCAAACAGTTGGGATTTAGACAAAGCACATTGCAACTTACGTTTTTCTATCACACATAATATGGTGGATGATATAGAAGGTGGATTTTCAAAGTTCGATTCAAAAATCACAGCTTCAAAAGAAGATTTTTCAGATGCTGTATTAACTATGACTGCAGAAGCTTCTAGCATTTTCTCGTTCAATGAAAAACGTGATGGGCATTTAAAAACTGCTGACTTTTTCGATGTAGAAAAATATCCAACTATTACTTTCAAAAGCACTTCATTTACAAAAACTGCTGAAAATAATTTTAAAATAGTTGGCGATTTGACATTGCATGGTGTTACAAAATCAATCACTTTAAATGCAGTGATTAAAAAAGGTACAAATCCAATGAGCCAAAAGGCAATTATGGGTGTAAAAATTACTGGCACTATCAATCGTAAAGATTTTGGAATTGGTGAAAAAATGCCTGAAATGGCTATCAGCAATGAAGTTGGAGTGGTTGCCAATGCTGAATATAACAAAAATTAATTTTCTTCTCTCTATCAATAATTAAAAGGCATCAGTAATGATGCCTTTTTTTATTTATTTTTATCGCCGATGAAAATTTCAGCCTCTATTTATTCTGATAAAAAACGTAGCATCTACGAAATCATTGAAACATTGAATGAACACGACATTGATATGTTTCATGTAGATTGCAATGATGATGAAAAAGTGTTTGAAGATATTGCCGCCATCAGAGCTTTATCCAATCGTCCGATTGATTTGCATATCATTTCATCAACGCCCGAAAAATATTTTGATACCATTGAAAAATACAAAGTAGATACTGTTGCTTTTCAGTTGGAGAATTTTCACAACAAAATAAATTTTCCAAAATTTTCTGTTACCAAAATTGGCTTGGCAATCGTTGCCGATACTGCTATTTCAGCTTTTGATGCGTATGCTGATGCTTGCGATTTTATTTTATTGATGACCACCACACCAGGCAAAAGTGGCGGTAGTTTTAATACCAACACGTTCAGAAAAATCAGACAATTCAAAAAAGAATTTCCGCTCAAAAAAATTCATGTGGATGGCGGCGTAAACAATGAAGTTTCGTTTATACTTCGTGATTTGGGCGTATTTGCAAGTGTTTCAGGCTCTTATTTAATGCAACATAAAAATATTGGTTCGGCATTGTTGAAATTAAAAAGCGAAAATGCTTCTTCCGATTTTTTGATAAAAGATTTTATGATGACTGCCGATGAACTGCCAATTTTGAACATTGAAAAAACAAATTTTGCCCAAGCAGTTCATTGCATGGAAGATTATAAAATGGGTTTTGTGTTATTCAAAAATGCTGCTAACAAAATGGCAGGAATTAGCAGCAATGCTGATTTGCGAAGAGGAATTTTGAAAAACATAAAGCAGCTAAATGAAATTTTGTTGAACGATATTATCAACCCAAATCCAATTTCAATCAATGAAAATAAAACTACTGCCGAAATGTTGGTGATGATAAAATCGCTGCCATTTGCCATTTTATTTTTACCAGTGGTGAATGACAACAATGAAATTACAGGCGCAGTTACATTTAATAATTTAATCAAAGGCGAAGCATGATAAAAACTGAAAAAATAAAATTGTTGGTATTAGATGTTGATGGAACGCTGACTGATGGCGGTGTTTACATCACCGAAAAAGGAGACGAGTTTAAAAAATTCAACACCAAAGATGGTTTAGCGATTCGTTATTTAACCAAAAATAATTTTCAGGTTGGCATCATTTCAGCCAGCATCAGCAAGCAAATAGTTTTGCATCGAGCAAATATGTTGGGGGTGCAACATGTGTATGTGGGCGAAGAAAATAAATTAGAAATCCTTACGCAATGGATGGATGGATTGAATATTACATTAGATGAAATAGCTTATGTAGGTGATGATGTAAACGATTTGCAAGTGATTCAAAAAGTCGGCTTATCAGCTTGCCCAGCCGATGCAGCGGATGAAATAAAAAAAGCAGTGGATATTGTTTTACAACGCAAAGGCGGCGATGCCTGCGTAAGAGAATTTATTGAAAAGCAGATTGCTACGATTGATTAAAGCTATTGTCGCCGCTTGTTTTTAGTCT
>CAIODY010000132.1 GCA_903857255.1 uncultured bacterium | reverse complement strand
TTGGTGATAATGTGCAACTGATATTTTGGATGCACATGCTGTATCAATTCCATCGCACCATCAAACAACAAAGTTTGCGTTGGCAAAATTTTCACATACACATCGCTCATGTTTTTTGCCAATTCAAAATCGTTGATTCCAAATTCTTGCAACGTAAATAAAAATCGATTCACTCTCACTTCAGCCCTTGTAACCAAGCCCTTTTCGAGCTGCGCCCACAAAGTAAAATTGTGATAACTATATCGTTTTTGAAAAACCGATTTATCAATATTTTTTTCTTTGAGCTGAAAATGTTCGTACAACAAAAACATGGTTTGCGCCGAGTTGGCTTCAAAATCCCAAAGCGTATGGTCGAGGTCGAAGAAAAGATGTTGGTATTTTTCGGGTGATAACATTTTCAAAAGTAGGGAAAACAAAAAAGCCGAATCAAATTTGATTCGGCTTTTTTGTTTTAATAAATTTTCTGATTATAACAAATGTTCTGCTAAACATCCTTTAGAAGTAATTGTAATTGTGCCATGATACGAAGGCGGTGGCAGTGTTGTTCCAGCAGCAGCCCATTCACCAGTCGAATCACCCTGTGCTACGAAAGAGTATGTGCCAGGCTTTGCTGTATAAGTAAAGCAACCAGCCGCTCCACAAGATGGTGCAGAAGCAACAACTGTTGTAATAATTCCTGTTGTTCCATCCGACATTGTTACAGTAAGATTATTGGTGTATGTTGATGAGCCACCAACAAATACATCTATCCAAAATGTTGCAGAACCTTTGTACTGACATGAGCCATCATCATCTGTTGCAGCAGAATTGTAAGTTAATGAACTTGGGTCGGTACAGCCCATAACTTTCTTTTTACAAGAATGAAATAATGTGCTTGAGCCGATTAATAAAATCAGGGTGAGAACTGTTAATGTTTTTAGCTTTTTCATTTTTAATAATTGTTTTGTTGTTAAATTTTTTTTGCAAAAGTAATTATTTTTTTTAAAGTAGGCATGTATGCCTACTTATTTTTTCTCAATCGTTGTTCAATTTGAGGTGTGAATAATATAAGAGACAAGAAGTTGCTTATTGCCTTTGGAACGCACTTAAAGAAAACAAGGATTGATAAGGGTTTTACTCAAAAGCAATTGGCTAATGAAATGGATGTCGAAATTAGTCAGATAAGCCGAATAGAAAGAGGTATCGGAAATCCAACACTATCAACTCTTAGCCGATTATCAGAAATTTTAGGAATAAAATTACCTCAGCTTTTAACATTTTAATTCAACCATTTTTGGCAAAAAAATATTTTCGTGATGATGATTTTCTAAAAAAAATCGGCGAAAAAGTGCGCCAACACAGAAAGGCAAAAGGCTTAACACAAATGGATTTAGCCTATGCTTGCGACGATACAGATTATTCTCAAATCAATAGAATGGAATTAGGAAAAGTGAATTTTTCAATTTCATTTCTTGCGTTGGTCGCTCAAAAATTAGAAGTGGATGTGAAAGATTTATTGCCATAAATTTTCTTCTTCTTCTTTTCAAAAAATCCTTCCCACAACTTTTCTTACATTCGCTTTCTAATTTTTTCACCATGCAAAAATATTTTTCGCTGCTCATCGGCAGTTTCATTATTTCATCGTGTATGAACAATAAAAACATCGAACACAAACCCATTGCGGTTACTTACCCTACTACTGAAAAAGGAAATGTGGTGGATGATTATTTCGGAACTAAAATCGCCGAACCTTATCGTTGGTTGGAATACGACACAGCTGAAAATGTAAAGAATTGGGTAAATGAAGAAAACAAGTGCGCAGAAAATTATTTATCACAAGTTCCCTTCCGTAGCAAGATTCATCAGCGTTTGGAAGAAATCTGGAACTACCCAAAATTTTCTTCGCCATTTAAAAAAGGCGATTATTTTTTCTTTTATAAAAATGATGGATTGCAAAATCAGTCTGTTCTTTATTATCAAAAAGGAAAAGATGCACAGCCTGAAACCTTTATCAATCCTAATGATTTGAGCAAAGATGGAACTGTGGCACTTACTGGAACATCATTTTCAAAAGATAAAAAGTTGGTTGTTTACAGCACTTCAGCCGCTGGCAGCGATTGGCAAACTATGTATGTGATGGATGTGGCTACAAAAAAAGTGTTACCCGATACGATTCATTTTTCAAAATTTGGCGGAGCAGCCTGGTGGAAAGACGGATTTTTTTACAGCCGATATAATGAGCCTAAAAAGGGAAAAGAGTTTAGTGATTTGAGCAGCAATCAAATGGTTTACTATCACAAAATTGGAACGCCACAAAGCACTGACAAAAAAATATTTGAAGATGCAAAACATCCGAAACGCTATTACGGTCCGTATGTGAGCGATGATGAAAAATATTTGTTCATGGATATTTCGGAAGGAACTTACGGCACCGAATTGTGGTACAAAGATTTATCTAATGAAAAATCGGAATTGAAAATGTTGTTCAAAGGTTTTGATTTTGAGTATGGAGTTGTAGATAATTTGGAAGATAAATTGTTGGTTTATACGAATGATGGAGCGCCAAATAAGCGATTGGTGCAAGTTGATTTAAAAAATCCAGCAAAAGAAAACTGGAAAGATGTGATTGCTGAAAAGCCAGAATTGTTGGAAGCTGTGAGTGTAAGCGGTGGAAAAATATTCGCAACCTATTTGAAAGATGTTGCCACAAAAGTTTACCAATGCGATATGGATGGAAAAGTTGAACATGAAATTGAATTGCCTGCAATAGGCACCGCAAGCGGATTTGGCGGTGAAAAAGCAGACAAAGATTTCTTTTACACATTCACTTCATTCTTATATCCTGCGACAATTTATCATTATGACATCGCAACAGGTAAATCGGAATTGTTCAAGAAAACTGAAGTAAAATTCAATTCAGAAGATTATGAAACCAAACAAGTTTTCTTCACTTCAAAAGATGGAACAAAAGTGCCGATGTTTATCACATGTAAAAAGGGAATCAAATTGGATGGCTCAAATCCTTGTCTGCTCTATGGTTATGGCGGATTCAGTATTAACATCACACCATCATTCAGTACATCAAAATTAGTTTTCTTGGAGAAAGGCGGTATTTATGCTGTGGCTAATTTACGTGGAGGAAACGAATATGGCGAAGCTTGGCACAAAGCAGGCATGCTGGATAAAAAGCAAAATGTGTTCAACGATTTTATTGCTGCGGCTGAATATTTAATCAAGGAAAAATACACTTCATCAGCTAAGTTAGCCATCAGCGGACGTAGCAATGGTGGCTTGTTGGTGGGTGCTTGCATGACGCAACGCCCTGATTTGTATCGTGTGTGTTTGCCTGCTGTTGGTGTGCAAGACATGTTGCGTTATCACAAATTTACTGTGGGCTGGGGTTGGAGTGTGGAATATGGTAACAGCGACAATCAATCGCAATTTGAAAATTTGAAAAAATATTCACCGCTGCACAATGTGAAAAATGTGAGCTACCCTGCAACGCTTGTGCAAACTGCCGACCATGATGACAGAGTGGTGCCTGCACACAGTTTTAAATTTGCTGCAACACTGCAAGACAAAAATGTTTGGAACGAAAAGAAAGATAATCCTATCTTAATTCGCATTGATAAAAGTGCAGGGCATGGTGCTGGAAAACCAACCTCAAAGCTGATTGACGAAGAAGCTGATGTGTGGAGTTTTGTATTTTGGAATTTGGGAATGGAGTTTTGAGAAACGAAAAAAAATCTTTTAATTTTGTAAATCAAATTCATTTTATGCTACAATACATTCACGATAATAATGGCAACACGGCTGGTGTTTTTATCCCGTTGGCTGATTGGAATAAATTAAAATCGGAGTATCACATCAAAGATGAATCAACGGAATTTGAAAGTCCTGATTGGCATCAACAAGTTGTAGCAGAGCGTTTTGAAGAATATCGCAAAAACCCAACTGATGGCGAATCTTGGGAAGATTTGCAAAAGCGGTTAAGAAAATGAGTTATCAAATTTTCGTTACCAAAGATGCAACACAAGATGTTGAATCAGCTTATGAATTTTATGAAGAACAACAGCTCGATTTGGGAGAAAGATTCTTGGATGAATTGCATGCTGCTTTTGAAAAAATAAAAAACGACAACATTGAATACCAAAAATATTTTGGTGAAATTCAAAAGATAAAATTGGAGGTTTTTCCTTACACTATTTATTTTCATAAAAAGAAAGAAGAGTTGCTGATAGTTGTTGGTGCTGTATTACACAGCAAAGAATCTTTTCAAAAATTGCAAAAGCGATATAAATAAAGTTGATTGACGAAGAAGCCGATGTGTGGAGTTTTGTGTTTTGGAATTTAGGAATGAAATTTTAGTTTAAACTTGAACCTGTAAGAAAAAATTTATTTTGTCATTTTTTTAAAACAAAAGGCACTTCATCTTTGCATCAACAAAATATTTTTTAACAAACAAAAATTTAATCAAAATGAAAAAGATTCTTTTACTTATCGTCAGTTTATTTGCATTGCATCAATTAAGCAATGCACAAACATTGGGCTGCCATGCAGCATTTGGCTATTATCAAGTTCAAGGAACTACCAACTATGTTTTCTATGATAGTTGCACGAGTTCTTCGGGCGCATTTAGTTACAATCGCACTCACATCACCATTGGAAACAATGCACCTATTCATTTCAACCACAACACTACACAGACCGCTTCATTAACGGCTGGTACTTATGTGGTTTGTATGGTGGTTACGGATTCAGTTAATTATGCTTGTTATGATTCAACTTGTATTTCAATCACAGTTGGAAATTCAGGCGGTTCAAGTTGCAGCACATCTTTCAGTTATTCAAATGTTGATTCGCTTTATTCTTTCACCCCAACTTCATGGAATGGAACTGCGCCTTATTCTTATCATTGGTTAATTCAAGATGGAAGTACTACTCTTTATTCGGGCAATTCAGCCAATCCATCCATAGTTCTTCAAAACGGGCATTCGGTTTATGTTACGTTAAACAGCACCGATTCAGTTGGTTGCACATCAATCGATTCCAGTTATGTTTATGCTTCTTTCATTTCTAATGCTTCCTGCAACGCTGCTTTCATTTTGTGGCAAGACACTTCATTACAACACACTTACGATGGTTACAATTTATCAACAGGCTCAAACTTGCAATACATTTGGAATTGGGGTGACGGAACTACCTCCAATATTGCTACACCGCAACACACTTATGGCAGCACAGGATTCTACACCATTTGTTTGTATGTATTCGGAGCAAATTGCTCTGATACATTTTGCATGAATAGTTTTAGCGTAAATAAAATGACTGCAAAAAGTGCTGTCGGAAAAATTCAAATCAAAAGTAAAAGCGCAACTGGCGTAGAAGAATTGACAGCCGCCGCTTTGTCGCCTTTAAATATTTATCCAAACCCAGCATCCAGCGAATTAACGATTGATTTAAAAGGAGAAAAAATACAATCAACCAAAGTGATGAATATAAGCGGACAATTAGTATTACAAAGTGTTTCAAGTAATTCAAAAATCAACATCAGCGAATTACCAGCCAATATTTATTTTGTTGAGGTGAAAACTGCCAATAATATTTATCGCTCAAAATTTGTGAAACAATAATTTTTTTGGAATAGAAATTTTGCAAAAGCCGCTCAGATTTTTTCGGGCGGCTTTTCTTTTTTGTAACAATAAAAAAACAATAACAATAGTTTTAAAACACACTATCTTCGCTATCATTTTATAACAGAAATTATTTGAACCAGTGAAGCTGAAATCGTTATTGGCAAAACCATACGCTATCTATGTTGCTCGAAAAATAAAAAGAGATAGAGAAAACGCATTGCAACATCAAGACGAAATTTTAAAATCGTTGTTGAAAAAGGCTGCCAACACTGTATTTGGCAAGCAATTCAAATTTGCTGATATAAAAACTTACGAAGAATTTAAAGCCGCAGTTCCGCTTTTTGATTACGAAGATTTGAAACCTTTTATCGAACAAATTAAAGAAGGTAAGCAACATGTGTTGTGGCCTGGTAAACCAATTTATTTAGCGAAATCAAGCGGCACAACCAGTGGCGTAAAATATTTGCCCATCACCAAAGATTCCATTGACAATCATATTGACACAGCCCGAAACGCTTTGCTGATGTACATGTACGAAACAGGCAATACGCAATTTGCTGACGGAAAAATGATTTTTTTAAGTGGTACACCCGAATTGGAGCGTATTGGTGGCATACCCACAGGGCGGCTTTCAGGCATTGTGAATCATCACATTCCATATTATTTAAGAAAGAATCAATTGCCCTCGTACAATACCAATTGTATCGAGGATTGGGAAACAAAATTGCAAAGTATTTGCGATGAAACGATTGATTCGAACATGACACTCATCAGCGGAATTCCGCCATGGACGCAGATGTACTTTGATGAATTAGAAAAACGAAGTGATAAAAAAATCGGGGAATTATTTCCAAATTTTACTGTGATGGTTTATGGTGGTGTAAACTTCGAACCATATCGTCAGAAACTTTTTGAATCAATTGGAAAACGAATTGACACGATTGAAACCTATCCTGCCAGTGAAGGGTTCATCGCATTTCAAGATTCACAAGAAGAACCTGGTTTGTTGTTGAATACGAATTCAGGAATATTTTTTGAATTTATTCCATTAAATGAAATTGGCTCACAAAGCCCAACACGACTGCATTTGAAAGATGTGGAAGTGGGAGTAAATTATGCGACTGTATTAAACACCAATGCAGGTTTGTTTGGTTATATGATTGGCGATACCGTAAAATTTGTTTCTACAAACCCTTACCGAATCATTGTTTCAGGGCGAATAAAACATTTCATCAGTGCATTTGGCGAACACGTAATTGCCGAAGAAGTAGAAAAAGCGTTGATGCAAACTGCGATGGAACAACACATCAAAATCATTGAATTTACTGTTGCGCCACAAGTGAATCCTACAACTGGTTTACCCTATCATGAATGGTTGATTGAGTTTGATAATACACCAACTGACTTAGAAAAATTTGCTTTAGCGGTGGATGAAAAAATGCGTAAGCTGAATATTTATTACGATGATTTAATTATAGGCAGTATTCTTAAAACGCTGGTCATTACACCATTACAGCGCAATGCATTTATCAACTACATGAAAAGTATCGGTAAATTAGGCGGACAAAACAAAGTACCACGATTGAGCAATGATAGGAATATTGCGGAGGAGTTGATAAAATTAAAAAATTAAATAACTATGTTCACCATAGCCATACACGGCGGTGCAGGCACACTCAGCAAATCTGCCATGATGCCCGAAAAAGAAACTGCTTATCGCCAAGCTTTGCAAAAAGCCATTGAAGCAGGAAAAAATATTTTAGAAAAAGGCGGCGAAGCATTAGATGCGGTGGAAGCTGCTGTCATTGAATTGGAAAACTGTCCGTTGTTTAATGCAGGCAAAGGTGCTGTGTTCAATCACAAAGGCGAACATGAACTGGATGCTTCCATCATGTGTGGTAAAAATACTTCGGGTGGTGCAGTGGCAGGTGTGAAGCACATTATGAACCCAATCAGTTTGGCAAAAATGGTGTTACAAAAATCGCAACACGTGATGTTGATTGGCGATGGCGCAGAACAATTTGCTAAAGAACAACAAGTGGAATTGGTTGACCAAAGTTATTTCTACAATGAATTTCGTTACCAGCAATGGCAACAAATTAAAGGCGAAGATACTTTTGCATTAGACCATTCCGTTGAAATAAAAAACCCTAAAATGGGCACTGTTGGTGCTGTTGCGATGGATGTGCATGGCAATTTAGCTGCTGCCACATCAACAGGTGGAATGACTAACAAAAAATGGGGACGGGTTGGCGATACACCAATTTTAGGCGCTGGCACTTATGCTAACAACAACACTTGTGCTGTGAGTTGCACAGGTCATGGCGAATTTTTTATTGAGCAGGTTGTGGCATATGATATTCATTGTTTGATGCTCTACAAAAATTTAAGTTTGAAAGACGCTACTGAATATGTGATGCTGGATAAATTGAAAAAATTAAATGCTGAAGGTGGATTAATCGTTGTAGATAAAAATGGTAATCACTCATTAGTATTCAACTCCGAAGGCATGTACAGAGCACATTTCAACAGCCATGTAAATAAAATTGTAACAGCGATTTACTAAAAAATTAGCCTTCCGATTTTTTCAAAGTGAACCCAAAAGTGCTGCCCACATCGGGTGTGCTGCGAACATGAATCACTTGATTGTGTGCTTCAATGATATGTTTCACAATGGCTAAACCCAAGCCTGTGCCGCCAGCATCGCGGCTTCGACTTTTATCTACGCGATAAAATCTTTCAAACAATCGCGGCAAATGCTCTTCATTAATGCCGATTCCGCTATCAGTTACTTCCACTAAAATATTTTCATCCATGTCGTAAAACCCAACTACAGTCTCACCTTCGGGCTTGCCATATTTTATGGAGTTGTCAATTAAATTAGTAATTACTTGTCGTATTTTTTCTTTATCGGCATTTACCATCCAAGGTTTATCAGTTCCTTTTTTGATGTTGAAATGAATCTTTGATTTGTTTGCTTTTTCTTCCAATTCACTCATTACATCGTGGGTGATTTTATTTACATCAAAATCTTCGTAGCTGATTTTTATTTCGCCTTTCTCTAATTTTGAAATCTCTTCCAAATCAGCCACCAAGTTCACTAATCGCTCAACGCTTGAGGCTGATTTATCTAAAAATTTTCGGTTCACATTTTTATCTTCCAATGCCCCATCTAACAAAGTGTGCAAATAGCCTTGAATACTAAACAATGGTGTTTTGAATTCATGCGAAAGGTTGGCTAAAAATTCACGGCGAAATTTTTCTAACTTTTTCAAATCCTCCAATTCATCTTTTTTTTCTCTCGACCATTCATTCACTTCTTTTTCTACATCACCCAATGGGTCATCCGAAACCCTTTCGCCTAAAGCATCTTTAAATTCTTTTCCCAATTTTAAAGAGTGAATTGATTTGTAAATCAATTTTATTCGGCGGTAAATAAATTGCTCGATGATGTACAAAAAAATAAAGTAAGCACTTACAAATGCAATAACAGCAATGCTTACAACTGGCAACCAATTTTTATTAAAATAAAAACTTACTATGCCCATGAGCAATGCTAAAATCAAGGATGCTATGAGGGTTACATTTCGTGGTTTGAAATTTTTCATTGCTGGCAAGTTCGGAAAATTCTTTTTGCCTTTGAAATTAATTTACTGTTAATACTGATACGCATGAATTTAGAAATTGTAAATAAAATCGAAATGACAATTTTATGATGAAAGTCATTTATCTAAAGTTATGCTTACAATAATTTTGTTTCATCAAATTGTAAAGTATTTATGGGAAAGAAATTAGCGTATAAGAAATTTACATTGGGCAATTCTATCACAAAAGAAGAACTCGATTTTTTTAATCAATATGGTTTTGTTCATTATAAAGGTTTTATCAGTCGCGAACGTGTAACTAAGGCTGCACAAGGGATTGACAACGTTCAAAAAGAAATTATTGCCAAAGGGATTACTAAAATAAATGGCATCCCAATAAAATTTGGCGTGGATGAACATGGCGAAAAAATCATTCAACGATTTCCTTACACCAATTGGAAAGTGAAAGAAGTGGCTGAATTGTACGAAGACCCACGACTACAAAATTTAGGAATTTTCTTGCCCGATTCGCCTTATCCAAAACGAATTGGGTTGAAAGAAAAAGATGGTGTGGTGGCGAATCATTATGTGAATACACCAAATAGCAAATACAAACAATTGGGCTGGCATACAGATGTAGCAAGGGAATTTGCGTTAGGAATAAAAATGTATCCGATGTTGAATGTTGGAATTTATTTGATGGATTCAAACAATGAAAATGGTGGCTTGCGAACTTTACCTGGCACACACACTGATAAATCATTCAAGGTTTTATTTCGCAAAATGCAAGTGTTGAATACAAAAGACGACCCTAATGAAGTAGAGATGGAAGCCGAAGCAGGTGATTTATGTTTGCATGATGGAAGATTGTGGCATCGGGTTGCAAAGTCGCCACACATGGGTGAAAAGAGCCATCGCCGAGTGATGTACGTTGCATTTTTATCAGGCCCAAAGGATGAAAGAAGTGAAAAAAGCAAAACTCCTTTTTATCACAAGTTTTTGGGCTTAGCCAAATAAGATTTTCCTAAAAAACGTTATGCTGCTTGGCTTGTAGGTGTTCTGCCCAAATTGTGCAAATGCTTTACGTGTGAAGCATACGAGCCAAAAAATGTGGGATGATTGATGTAAGGAATGTTAAACTCTTTACAAGTTTGCTCCACAATTTTTGAAATTTTGGTGTAATGTACATGGCACACTCGAGGAAATAAATGATGCTCAATTTGAAAATTTAATCCACCCACATACCAGTTAATAAACTTGTTATCGGTAGCAAAATTTGCAGTAGTTTTTACTTGATGAATTGCCCATTCTTCTTCAATTAAATTTGCATCATTGGGTGCTGGAAACTCTGTTCCCTCCACACTATGCGCCAATTGAAAAATCAAAGAAAGTGTATAACCCAACGAAGCATGCACCAATAAAAAGCCAATAATGGCATGACTCCAACCTACAAAATGTGCTGGGATTAAAATGGCGATAAAAAGGTTGACGATTTTACTAACCCAAAAAACTATTTTCTCTTGCGTATCCATTTTTGGCATCGAAGTTTTTACCACTTTGCCTTTAAAATATTTTTCGTAATCGCTGTAAACTACCCATATTATTGAGCTTAGCGAATACATCGGAATCCAATATAAATATTGAAACTTATGAAACCACTTCAATTTTTGTTCGGGGCTAAAACGAAAAACTGGATGCTTAGCAATATCATCATCATAGCCTTCGATATTGGTATAAGTGTGATGATTGATGTTGTGTTTCACTTTCCAAATGAAAGCGTTGCCGCCCAACACATTTAGCGACAATCCTAAAATGTAATTCACATTTTTATTGTTAGAATAGCCACCGTGATTAGCATCGTGTTGCACACAAAAACCAATGCCAGCCATTATCAACCCAAAAAAAACACAAAGCAAAGCTGATGCCCAAAGCGGAATAGAAGCCCAAACAATAACACCATAGCAGCTTACAGCTAAAGCAAATAAAACAATGGTTTTAAAAATCATTTCGCCATTGGCTTTATCACTAATTTTATTATCAGTGAAATAAGCATCTACACGTTGTTTCAGCACATTGTAAAAATCGGTATGTGGTTTTTGGAAACTTAATTTATTTTCTATTACTCTTGAACTCATTTTTATTTCAGTTTACTCTGGCTGCAAATATACGCAAAGAAAAAGTTGTAGTGTATTATAATATTCGTCATTGAATTTTTGAGCAAAATTGTTTAACAATTTAATTTTTTTGAAGCTCCAAACTTTTACATTTGCCCACCATGAAAAACAAGCAAGCTGCCATCGGATTTATTTTCGTAACCCTATTAATTGATGTAATAGGTTTTGGAATTGTGATTCCTGTGTTTCCGAAATTATTATCTGAAATGCAACACATCAGTATCAACGAAGCCAGCAAATATGGTGGCTTTCTGCTGTTTGCCTTTGCTGCCGCACAATTTTTATTTTCGCCATTGATGGGCAATTTGAGCGATAAATTTGGAAGGCGACCTGTGTTGTTATTTTCTTTATTTGGTTTTGGAATTGATTATTTAATCATGGCTTTTGCGCCCAATTATGCTTGGTTGATGGTGGGTAGAATTATTGCTGGAATTACCGGAGCCAGCTTCACCACTGCATCGGCGTACATTGCCGATATTTCATCACCTGAAGAACGAGCCAAAAATTTTGGAATGATTGGTGCAGCATTTGGGATGGGATTTGTGATTGGTCCGTTCATTGGTGGTATTTCCTCTCAACTCGGAACTCGTTTCCCATTCTACATTGCAGCCGCTTTATCATTATTGAATTTCTTGTATGGTTATTTCATTTTGCCTGAATCATTGAGCAAAGAAAATCGCCGTGCATTCGATTGGAAAAAAGCAAATCCAGTGGCATCACTCATTCAATTAAGCAAATACAAAAACATTTTAGGTTTGCTAATTGCTTTCATTTTTTTAGCACTCGGCTCACATGCTGTGCAAAGCAATTGGAGTTACTTCACCATGTTCCGATTCAAGTGGAGTGAAGCCATGGTAGGTTATTCGCTGGCTTTGGTGGGTGTCTTAGTTGGGTTGGTTCAAGGCGTTTTAATCAAATACATCAACCCAAAATTGGGCAACGAAAAAAGTATTTATCTCGGTTTTGGACTATATGCCTTGGGCATGTTTTTATTTGGTTTCGCCACACAAAGTTGGATGCTGTTTGCATTTTTAATTCCTTATTGTTTGGGTGGAATTTCGGGTCCAGCATTGCAAGCTATGATGGCTGGCGAAGTGCCACCAACAAATCAAGGCGAGCTGCAAGGCGGCTTAACGAGTTTGATGAGTGCTACAACAATTATTGGTCCGTTGTTAATGACCAACACGTTTTATTATTTCACCAAACCCGATGCACCGATTTATTTACCTGGCGCATCATTTATTTTGGGTGGAATTTTGATGCTCGTAAGCTCTTTAATCACTTATTGGGATTTGCATTGGCGACATCGAGCGAAGTAAAACTATCTTGCAAAAAGTGATATTGTCTTTGATGATAGGATTGTTTTGGATGGGGTAACCTAACTGCATTTTTTTTAATCCACATTATCCACACTCATCCAACGATTAAGCAAGGCTTGCTTTTGCGAATCCATTTGATAATTATCGCTGCTTTTCTTTTGCCGAAATACTTCGTATAAAGTTACAGCACAAGCAACCGAAATATTAAGGCTGCTAATCATCCCAATTTGCGGAATGAAAATATTGCCATCGCATTTTGCTAATAATTCGCTGCTTACACCATCGTGTTCGTTGCCAAAAACTAAAGCCAACGAACCTTTAGAAAAATCTTGCTGATACAATTCAACAGCTTCCGCATTCAAATGTGTGCAAAGCAACTTTTGATATTTCGGTTTCACCATTTTCAAGCAATCATCTATGTTTTGGAAAGAATGAACATCCAACCATTTATTGGCACTGCTGCTACTTTTTTTGCCGATTCGTTTATTGAATTTTATGTGATTGTCAATCACATAAATCTCCGAAATGCCCACTGCATCACAAGTTCGCATCACTGCTGAAATATTATGTGGGTCGTGTACATTTTCTAAAATTACGGTTAAATCAAATCGGCGATGCGATGCAACACGTTGTATTTTTTCTAATCGTTCAGGTGTCATTAAAATAAATTTTCTAAAAAAAATTAACCGTTGGTGGCTGTAAAGAGCAATCCTAAATCGGTATATTTTATTTTAAATTTTTCGCTCAAATGCCTATTGGTAACGCTTCCACGAAATAAATAAACGCCATGCCGTGTGCCATCTTGCGACCATAATAATTTTTCAAAACCACCTAATTCGCCTGCTCGTAAAAGTTTTCGGGTAAGGATATTGCTGATAGCATACGATGCTGTTCGTGAAAAACGACTGGCAATATTGGGCACACAATAATGTACCACATCATATTTTTTGAAGGTTGGGTTTTTATGATTCGTGATTTCAGAAGTTTCAAAACATCCGCCTTGGTCAATGCTCACATCCACAATCACCGAGCCTGCTTTCATGTTTTGCACCATGGCATCAGTTACAATCATAGCTGATTGCCCTGATTCGCTGTGCATGCTACCAATGGCAATGTCAGCAGTTTGTAATTCTCTCTTTAAAGTATCAGGATAAATGATAGAAGTGTAAACCCTTGTACCAATATTATTTTGCAAGCGCATTAATTTGTAAGTGGAATTATCAAACACTTTTACTTCGGCTCCTAAGCCTAATGCAGTTCGGCTGGCAAATTCACCAACAACGCCAGCACCTAACACCACTACTTTTGCAGGTGGTACGCCAGTAATCCCGCCCAGCAAAATTCCTTTTCCGCTTGTATTATCACTCAATAATTCAGATGCAATTAGTATTGCTGCATTACCTGCAATTTCGCTCATGCTGCGTACAATAGGAAATGTGTTGCTGCTATCTTTGATGTATTCAAAAGCTAAAGCAGTTACTTTTTTTTCAATCAATTTTTCTAATCGCTCTTTTTTCATCGTTGGCAAATGAATTGCCGAAATCACAATTTGGTTGGGTTTCAACCATTCAATTTCAGCATCGGTTAATGGAGCGACTTTTAAAATTAATTCCGATTTAAAAATTTCTTCGGCACTCGAAACAATCTCTGCACCAGCTTCTGAAAAATCAGTATCATAAAAGTGCGCTGCATCACCAGCTTTGGTTTCTACCAACACCCTGTGACCATTATTTACCAAAATAGAAACTGATTCAGGTGTAAGCCCAATGCGGTTTTCCTGAAAAGTTCGCTCTTTCGGAATGCCAATCGTCAACGCTGAATTTTTTTCTTTTAAAGGAACTAATTTTTCTTGTGGCGAAAGCGCACTGATGATATTTGTTAATCCTTGCATGGTGTTGAAAGAATTTTATTTGGAGATTTTTGTTGCGATTATTTTTCTGGAAGTTTCGTTGATGATTTCGATGCGTACTTCAATTCTGCTGAAAGGTAATATTTTTTTCACCACAGTCGCCCATTCAATAAAACAATAATTACCTGAATAAAAACAATCTTCCATGCCAATTTCAATAGCTTCATCCGCATCTTTCAGGCGATAACAGTCAATGTGATAAATGTTCACTTTTTCATTTTGATACAGATTAATAATAGGAAAAGTTGGGCTGCTCACTGTGCCATCAAAATGCAATTGCTTGCACAAAGCCTTGATGAATGTGGTTTTGCCAGCTCCCATGGGTGCATCGAAGCAAAATATTTTTTCATCGGCGCAATTAAACCAAAACTGTTTTGCTGCATCTAACAGCTCCGATTCATTTTGAATTATTTTTTCAAAAATTATCATTGAGCAAAGATGATTATAAAATGTGTTGGTCGAAAATTTATTTCGCTATTCAGAAATAAATTTTAGTTTTGGCATTCTCATTTTAACTAAAATCAATTAACAAAAAGGATGAAAAAAATTACACTTTTAGGAATTTCAATTTTGATGATGACGTTTAGCAGCAATTTGTTTGCTCAAAATTCGTTAGCCAATCAACCACAACTGAAACGTTGTGCTAGCACAACTCCTTCGGCTGAATGGGACGCCATGTTTAATCAATTGGTTGAAAAAACAAAACAAGCATCAGCCAACGAAAAAACGAAATCTGCATCGTATGTAGTACCAATTATTTTTCACATTATATATGGTTCTGAACCTGTTGGAACTTATCCAAATTTAGCAGCGTCATTAATCAATTCACAAATGAACATTTTAAATACTGATTATGCAGGAATGGGCTATAACACTAATAAATATGTAAACGTAAACGGTCATTTACCTTTTTACGATTATGCAGTTGCTAATAGTTTGCCGGCACCAGATAACGCAGGTGTTATCATTGCCAACACAGGCATCACTTTTATTTTAGCAACAAAAGACCCAAGCGGCAATTTATTAGCTGAACCAGGGATTGATAGGGAAAGTTATGTAACTAATGGTTGGACTGACCCTGCATCCATCAATTCTGAAAATACTTTTACCAACTACATTGATAATACAATAAAACCAGCAACCATTTGGGATGCTACTAAATATTTCAATGTTTGGTTAACTGATTGTAATTCGCAAGTTGGAATTTTGGGTTATTCAACATTTCCAAGTGGCACGTCTTTGCAAGGTTTAAGTGGTGGTGGTTCGGGCAATGCACAAGCAACTACTGATGGCTGCTGGGTTTTAGCCAGTTCAGTAGGTAATAGTGGTTCAAATAATGCACCTTATAATTTGGGAAGAACATTAACGCATGAATCAGGTCATTATTTTGGTTTGCGTCATGTTTGGGGTGATGGTAATTGTTTAACTGATTATTGCAACGATATCCCCAAAGCTTACACATCAAACTATGTGAAAATTTCAGGCTCAAGTTCGTCTACATTAGCTGCCTATCCCTATAATGCAGGTACTTGCCCATCAGGTTCTTATAATAATTCAACCGATGGAGAAATGTTTATGAATTTTATGGATTATAGCGATGATGCTGCCATGTGGATGTTTACAACCGACCAAGTTACAAGAATGAGTACTGCACTTTCACAAAGCCCTGATAGAAGTGGTTTAACAGCTTCAGCAAATGCCATGACAGCTTCAGCTGGATTAGCAAAAGTAAGTTTAGAAAATTTCATCAATGTATATCCAAATCCTGTTCAAAACAATCAAATCAATATCTCAGTAAATCTTCCATCTTCTACCAATTTAACTGTTTCAGTTCAAAATATTTTAGGGCAGGAAGTTTATAGCAATACTGCTGTAAGCGTTACTCATCAAACATTAAGTTACAATTTACCAACTTTACCAAGCGGAATTTATATGCTGGTTTTAACAGGCAACAATCATGAAAAAGTGGTGAAGAAAATTATTGTAGAGTAATTTTCAATCCATAATTATTTTAAAATCCCGAAAAGAATTTCTTTTCGGGATTTTTTATTTTGTACCAATTACTTTTGCAACAATAATTTTATTCAGCATGAATTATCAAACATTAATTAAAACGATAAAAGCAAAAAAGAATTTTTTGTGCGTTGGTTTAGATACCGATTTCGATAAAATTCCACAACATTTATTGCAATCGGAAGACCCAATTTTTGAGTTCAACAAAAAAATTATTGATGCTACTCGTGATTATTGTGTAGCTTATAAACCCAACACGGCTTTCTACGAATCAATGGGGGCAAGCGGTTGGAGCAGTTTGCAAAAAACTGTTGATTACATTGGGGATTCGCATTTTATAATTGCTGATGCCAAACGTGGCGATATTGGCAACACTGCCGAACAATATGCTAAAGCATTTTTTGAAAATATGCACTGCGATTCGGTAACCATTTCACCTTATATGGGCGGCGATGCCGTAACACCTTTCTTAAAATACAAAGATAAATTCGTTATCGTTTTGGCATTAACCAGCAACGAAAGTGCAAAAGATTTTCAATATTTTGGTGAACAAAATCAACCACTTTACGAAAAAGTAATTCGTCAATCATCGCAATGGGGCGATGAAAAAAATATCATGTTCGTGGTTGGTGCAACAAAGCCCGAAGCATTTAAACATATCCGCAGTATTGCGCCCAATCATTTTTTATTAGTGCCAGGCGTTGGTACGCAAGGCGGCTCTGTTGCTGATGTTTGTAAATATGGATTGAACGAAAATGTTGGCTTACTTATCAATGTTAGTCGACAAATAATTTTCGCTTCTATGGGTGAAGATTTCGAAATAAAAGCAAAAGAAGCAGCGATGAAATTTGCAGAAGAAATGAAAAAAATTATTGAAGATTAAAAAAAGCCTTTCAAATTAGTTATTTGAAAGGCTTTAAGAAATTTTGAATTTAACAATGTGATTCCGATTGAGTTGTTACATCAACTGCCGAAGCCTTATCTATCAATACTTTCAAAGAAATCTTATTTTTAGGGTGAAACATTTTCACCACAATTTTTCAATTCTTTTCATGAATTAGCTATGCAAAAATAAAACAAATAATCGTACCTTTTTTTGTTTTTAAATTTTGTTTGCAATTAAATCCAAATTGCATTTCATGAAATCATTGATGGATTTTCCATTTAACCAATCTCTTTCATTTTGTGGTGTAAGTATGACTGGCATTCGTTTTTTGTTGTTGTGAATTTCACTCATCAACTCGTTTGCTGCTGTTGTAACGATGGAATAAGTAGCAATCATTTCACCAGTTTCTTTATCCACCCATTCACTCCAAATGCCAGCAAATGCAAAGGCTTCATCGGTTGGCAAAGTAATTAAGTAAGGTTGTTTTTTCTTTCCTTTTGAATCTAACCATTGCCATTCGGTAAAGCCATCCACAATAACTAAACACCTGTTTTTTACATTGTTTCGGAATGATGGTTTTTCTAAAATCGTTTCGATTTTTGCATTGAGTGTGTAGGCTTGAATGGTTTTATCTTTTGCCCAATTTGGAATTAATCCCCAATTAAATAATTGAATTTTATCGGGTGCAGCATTTGCAATGACTGGTGTTTTTGGATAAGTAAACCCATTGAAATGGTTTGATTGAAAGCCCTCTGTAATTGTGAGCTGTGCATTAAAACGATGTTCTAATGTTTGTGCATCTTTTGACTGTTTGGAATGAAAACACATGATTAGATTAGTACACTATTTTCGATTTGATTAATCAATTCTAATCTTCTGTTTTTCATTGCTTCTAATGTTTCAAAATATTCATCGTTTGCTTCACAATTTCCACCGTCTTTATCTTCAAACAAAGTTAAAATGAAAGGTGCAATTACTTCATGCTCATCAATCATTCCGTTGTATGTGCAATCTATTTGAAACTCTTTGCTATCAATTACTTTGGAGTAATTGGGCAAAGTGATATTTGCATTGTTTGCCATTTTCCATGTATCATAAGTTGATTCATCAACTTGTTTGAAAATGCTGTTTTCAGTGATGTAATATTTCATGTTTTTATGCTTTTACTTGAAAGATTTCGTCTAACCTTGTTGTATATCGTGGTGATAGTTTTTCTTGGTTCATTTTCCAAGTTCTATCTACATCTTGCGATGCTAATTTAACCTTTTTTCTGCCGATACTATCATTGATTTTATCTACCATTTCCATCAACTGCTTGTGCTTTGGATTTGTGCTTTCATACAATGTAGTTTGTGTAACATTCTCTGGTGTAAAATCCATTACAATCACACCTGCTTTTTTGTAAGCATATCCTTCTTTGAAAATCTTTTGCAAAGCAAAATTAGCAAACTTTGTTAGTTCGATATTTGAGTTGGTTGGGAATGGTAATTTCAACACATAATTACGGCTGTATTGTGGTAAATCTTTTCTGAAACCATTAGTGTGAATGAATACCATTAAGGCATTGCAGCAAGATTTTTGTTTGCGTAATTTTTCGGCACAAGTAACTGCAAATGTTGTTACTCGTTCTTTTACTGTTTCAAAATCAGTGTAGTTTTTATCAAATGACCTTGTAGTTGCAATGTTTTTTTTGCTTTCGGGTTGTTCCATTTCTAAACAAGAAAAACCTTGTAACTCTTTCTGCAAGCGAACTCCAACAATGCTCATGTGTTTTCTTACCCACTCTTCGGAAAGCAAAGTGAAATCATAAGCTGTTTTGATTCTGATTTGTGAAAGTCGTTTTGCATGTTGTCTGCCAATGCCCCAAACATCTTCTACTTTAGTCCATTTGAGGGCTTTGATTCTTTTTTCATCTGTTTCAATTACATAAACGCTTTCGGTTCTATCAGGGAATTTTTTAGCAATTTTATTTGCCACTTTTGCCAATGCTTTAGTTGGTGCAAAGCCTATTGATACTGGTATTCCTGTGCCTTTGGTAACAGTGTGGCGCATTTTTTTTCCGTACTCGTTCAAATCAAAATGATGTTCAAATCCATCGAATTTTAAAAAGGCTTCATCAATAGAATAGATTTCAATTTCGGGTGAATGTTCGGTTAAAATTTGCATTACTCGGCTGCTCATATCACCATACAAAGCATAGTTGGAAGAGAAAACATGAATGTTGTTTTTCTCGAAAACTGATTTGTATTCAAATGCTGCTGCACCCATTGGCACAAAGGGTTTTGCTTCGTTACTTCGTGCAATAACACATCCATCATTGTTGGATAAAACCACAATGGGTTGCTTTCTCAATTTGGGTTGAAAAAGTCTTTCGCAGGATGCGTAAAAATTATTGCAATCAACTAATGCAAACACAAAAAAGGTTTTAAGCTGTTATTTAGAAATGCTTTTGAATTGAAAATGTAAGCATACCCCAAATTTCAAAGTTATTATGTTCTGTAACTTTAATCGTTTTTTCTGCTGGATTTTCAGGCACTAAATATATTCCGTCTTTTTTAACTTGCAACCTTTTTAATGTAAATTCATTGTCTATCAGACAGACAGCGATTTTGCCGTCGGAAGGCTCTAATGCTCTATCAATTATTAAAAGGTCTTTATCAGAAATACCTGCACCAATCATTGAATTGCCATTGGTTTGGGCAATGAAAGTGGTTGATGGGTGCTGAATTAGGTATTTGTTTAAGTCAATTTTCTTGTCTAAAAAATCATTAGCTGGTGAAGGAAAACCTGATGCCACAATACCGCCAACCATAGGTAGCTCTAATTCTGTTTCTGTAGAAACAGAAAAGATTTTGAGGGTTGGTGATTGGTGTATGGGTTTGAGTTTCATCAATTTTCGATTTTTACTAAGTGTTAATTCACTTAGCATCCTAAATTATTTAAAATCATGTTTAAATGGAATGATGTTGAGTTGGATTTGTTGTATCAAATTGTAATTTTCGCTTTATCTAATAGGTCTTTTAAATTCTACCTTTCTCCTCATTTAAAGTTGCCCTCCTACACCTTTAAATTTCTCAACAAACGAAACAATCTTTTGAAATACTGTTTGTTTTTTAGTCAAATATTGAGGATTCAACGGACTCATTTTCGGTAAAATGGAATTTAATTCTGTTCCGTTTTCAGTAGCATATTCACGTTTTAATGAGTTGGAAATATAACGCTTTGCAGCTTCTTCATTTAAGTTTTCTTCTGTGATTAATTCTGTTGCTTCAGCTTTCTGTTTGCGTTGAGCAAAGGCAAAAAAAGAGTCTATAACATTTGCTTTATCTTGTAATTTATTCAGGTCAGTTTCATTTATAAAATCAACTACCAAACTTTCTTTTGCTCTATTGCCCACACTTGCCCGAATGACTCTGCGGATTTCTGTTATTAAAGTGGCTTTGTCCTTTGTCTTTTTATTATGCTCAAAAATTAATTCAAGAATGTAATCCAAGTTTATTTCCTGTGATTTCAACAAATCAATTTCAAACACTACATCATCCCAATCAATTTTTGATTGCTCTGATTCTTTTCCTGCTCCCTCTTTTCTTAACCAATCACGTATATCATTGTAAGTGGAGCGATAATCTTGAACTGTTCTTTCTTTCAGCAATTCAATTTTTTGCATGGCTGCAATTTCTTCATCACTTACAAAATAAGTTTCTTTAAATTCTTTTAATGCTTCTGCATCATTTATATCAATTGCTTTGAGGGCTTTCAGATGATTAAATTCATCATAATTCTGCAAAATGTTTTCCACCCGTAAATACTCTCCAAATAATTTTGCAAACTCTTTTTTATCCTTTTCCTTTTCTATTTTATCGGGGTTCGGAAACTTTTGATTTAATTCTTTTACCACTTCAATAAACCCTCTTCGTGCATCACCTGTAACAATATCTGTGAATCCTTCTAAATATTCTTTATAGCTTTTTTCAAGCACTACATTTTTAGTATTGCTATCCCCAAAAAGTGTAATGGCATCAATCGTTGCTTTTTCTAAATCACGGAATGTAACAATGTTGCCAAAAGTTTTTGTGGCATCATAAATTCGATTAGTTCTTGAAAAGGCTTGTATTAAACCATGAAAACGAAGATTTTTATCTACAAACAAAGTATTTAAAGTAGGAGCATCGAAACCTGTTAAGAACATTCCCACTACAATTAATAAATCAATTTCTTTGCTCTTTACTCGTTTGGCTAAATCACGATAATAATTTTGAAACTCATTGCTATCAACGCCATAACTGGTTTTAAATATAATGTTGTAATCGTTAATAGCTTTGGTTAAAAATTCTTTTGCGCTGCTATCCATTGCGGTTGGTTCAAATGTTTCATCCACTATTTCACCCACTGCATTTTGTTCTTCATTGGCTGCGAAAGAAAAAATGGTTGCAACTTTTAAAGGCTTATCAATATCCTTTTGCAGCTTATTTATTTCTTCATAGTAACATTTAGCTGCATCAACACTGCTCACTGCAAACATTGCATTGAAGCCTTTGTTGCTTCCTTGATTTCTATGTGTTTTTATCTTGAAATTCTGTAAAATGTATTGAGAAACTTCTTTGATTCGTTCAGGATGAAGCAAAGCCATTTTGTTTTCTGCTGCACTTAATTTTTTTTCATCTTGCTCTGTTTCAATCTTTTTAAATTTAGGACGAACATTGTTATAGTCCACTTTAAATTTCAGTACCTTTTCATCCCTGATTGCATCGGTAATTACATACGAATGTAATTCAGTTCCAAAAACACCTCTTGTAGTTTCAGCACCTAAAGCATTTTCAGGGAAAATGGGTGTGCCAGTAAAACCAAATTGATAGAACTTTTTAAATTTTTTATTCAGATTCTTTTGTGCTTCGCCAAATTGTGAACGATGACATTCATCAAAAATAAATACCACATGCTTTTGATAAACTGTTAAATCTCCTTCAGTTTTCATCAGATTATTTAACTTCTGAATGGTGGTAACAATGATTTTATTATCGTCCTTTTCAATATTTCGTTTTAAGCCTGCTGTACTATCTGAACCGTTTACGCTATCAGGCGAAAATCGCTGATACTCTTTCATCGTTTGAAAGTCCAAATCTTTTCTATCTACTACAAAAAACACTTTATCAATATAATCTAACTGGGTGGCTAATCGTGCAGCTTTAAAACTGGTGAGTGTTTTACCCGAACCTGTAGTATGCCAAATATAGCCGCCACTTTCAGCGGTTGACCAATGCTTTGCTTGAAATGAACAATTGATTTTCCACAACATTCTTTCGGTAGCTGCTATTTGATAAGGTCGCATCACCAGCAATGTATCACTAGTATCAAAAACTGAATAGGTGAGCAGCACATTTAAAATGGTGTGTTTCTGAAAAAAGGTGGCTGTAAAATCTTTCAGGTCTTTAATCAAGGTATTGTCTGCCTTTGCCCAATTCATGGTAAAGTCAAAACTATTTTTATTTCGTTCAACTGTGTTGGCAAAATATCGGCTATCAGTTCCGTTTGAGATAACAAAAAGTTGTATGTACTTGTACAATGAATTTTTACTGTTAAAACTTTCTTTAGAGTAGCGATGCACCTGATTAAATGCTTCACGAATAGCCACTCCACGCTTTTTTAATTCTACCTGAACCAATGGTAAACCATTGACTAATATGGTGACATCATATCGATTGGAATGTGTCCCTTTCAATTCAAATTGAGTAATAACTTGCACTTTATTTCGGGCAACATTTTTTTTATCAACTAAATAAATGTTTTGAATATGCCCATCATCAAACACAAAATCGTGAATGTAATTGTCGTGTATTTTTCTTGTTTTTTCAACCAAGTTATCGCTGGGCTTATCTAAATATTCTTCTACAAAACGAATCCATTCTGCATCAGTAAACACCATGTTATTCAATGTTTGCAATTGCACTC
>CAIODY010000131.1 GCA_903857255.1 uncultured bacterium | reverse complement strand
GAATTGCAAATTTATAAATCAATATTGATAAAACTATAGCTATGTTTTAACTATTGATTTCAGGGAATTAAAATGCAGTGTTTTCAAAGCGTAATTTTTCTTCGTAACATTGCATTCAATTTATGAACAAGCAAGATAAAATTTATGTAGCTGGTCATCGAGGCATGGTGGGCAGTGCGATGGTAAGAAATTTGCAACGAAATGGTTTTACCAATTTATTGCTCAAAACCTCATCAGAGTTGGATTTGCGCAATCAAGCTGCGGTGAATAATTTTTTTGAAAAAGAAAAACCAACGCATGTTTTTGTAGCAGCAGCAAAGGTGGGCGGCATACAAGCCAACAATACTTTTCGTGCCGATTTTATTTACGAAAACTTGATGATGGAAGCTAATTTAATTCATGCTTCGTTTGTAAATAAAGTTGCGAAATTATTGTTCTTGGGCTCTTCGTGCATTTATCCAAAGCTTGCTCCACAGCCGCTTTCAGAAGATTATTTGTTGACTGGATTGTTGGAGCAAACCAACGAACCTTATGCGGTGGCGAAAATTGCTGGCATAAAAATGTGTGAATCATATCGTTTGCAATATGGCTGTGATTTTATTTCTGCCATGCCAACCAATCTTTATGGAACGAATGACCACTACGATTTAAACAACAGCCATGTGTTGCCAGCCTTAATAAGAAAATTTCATGAAGCAAAATTACGAGGAGATAAAGAAGTGGTGGTGTGGGGCACGGGCAAGCCTTTGAGAGAATTTATGCACTGCGATGATTTGGCTGATGCGGCAATTTTTTTGATGAATAATTATTCCGATTTGCAGTTTGTAAATATTGGTGTGGGCGATGATATTTCGATTTTTGATTTGGCACATTTAATCAAACACATTGTTGGCTTTGAAGGCGAATTAATTTTCGATACCACAAAACCTGATGGCACACCACGAAAATTGATGGATGTTTCAAAATTGCATTCGTTGGGTTGGAAACACACAATCGGCTTGGAGCAAGGCATTCGGCGCACTTATGACGAAGTGAAAGCAAAAGGATTTTAAAAAATGACACTACAAAATATTTCTTTAAGTGCATCTTTTTATGCCAACGATTGGGAAATTGTGAGGAAAGAAAAGCTGCATTTGTTTGCTGAAATTGATGAACGGAATTTTTATTTATGCGCCACCAGCGATGAAAAAAAAGTGCCTATTTGTTTCGAGCAATTTGCTTTATCACAACATCAAAATTTCAATCAGCCCGACAATATTTTGTCGGTTCACCAACAAATTAATTGGCTGAAAGATGCTGTGATAGCTGATTTCACGGTGATGATTCAAAATACGCCATTTCAAATTTTACCCAATGAATTAAATTGGCTCACAAATAATGGTGGTTGGCAATGCACCGATTTGCAAACAGCCATCGAAGGAAAAATGGTGTATGAAATTGCTGGATTGATAAATGCGGCTTTGCAAAATTTTTCATCGCACATCAAATTCAAACATCCGCTTTCGGGTTTGTTGAATCAAGTGAGTGCTATGCTGAAACCTTTATCTGATGAGGTTTTATGCAATGTGCATCAAAATGCTTTTGATATTGTGTTGTGGAAAAATGGAAAAATTCAACTCATCAATTCGTATCCAATGGCTACACCTGAAGATGCTGTTTATTTTTTGCAATTAGCTATGCAACAATATGAATTAATCCCCAACAAAAACCAACTGTTTGTGAGTGGCGAAGTAATTCAACAATCATTATTTTTCACCACGTTGAGCAAATTTTTTAGAAATATCGAATTCGCCAATCGGGCTACAATGCAGCAACAAGGCGTATTTAAAAACATTTTACCGCATCGTTTTTTAACTTTAACAGGAATAATTTCATGAGAATAATTAGCGGAAAATACAGCGGACGTTCATTTCATCCGCCAAAAAAAATGCCAGCCCGACCAACCACAGATATTGCCAAACAAGGCTTGTTTAACATATTACAAAATGAATTTGATTTTGATGAAATTCACTTTTTAGATTTATTCGGTGGCACTGGAAGTATTAGCTACGAAGCGGCTTCGAGAGGTTGTGCATATTCGCACACGATTGAAATTGATGCCAAGTTGGTGCAGTTTATCAAATCAAATTTCGAGTTGTTGCAATTGCCAAAAACTTGCACGGTTTTTAAAATGGACATCTTCAAATATTTGCAAAATGCTACTGAACAATTTGATTTAATTTTTGCAGGTCCACCTTATCCATTGCCCAATTTGAATACGATTCCTGATAAAGTTTTTGCCGTAAAAGTGTTGAAAGAAAATGGCTGGTTTGTGTTGGAACATAATCCCAATCACAACTTTGACAATCATCCCAATTTTTTTAAGAAGCGAAATTATGGCTCCACCATTTTTAGCATTTTTACTAATGAAGTTGCATTAGAAAAGTGAGTAGATTGATTTTTATTGAAAAATTGTAGAAATAAAAATGAAAACGATTATCTTTGCAGCCCGAAAATTTCGGAATGGCTTCGTAGCTCAATTGGATAGAGTAACTGACTACGAATCAGTAGGTTTCAGGTTCGAATCCTGACGAGGTCACAAAAAAGGGATTGGAAATTAATTCTCAATCCCTTTTTTATTGCTTTAAATTTATTTCAACTTCGCCAATTTATTCAGTTTATGGTAAAAAGGCGTTTTGCCATTTTCATCTCTTTCTTTTACTGGTCCGCAAATTAATGGCACGTACATCACTCTGCGGCGGCTTTTTGCACCCATGTGTGGCGACTTTCCAACCCTGTGCCAAGTGCGACCATCATGCAGTGTTAAATCTCCAGCTTTGGTGGTGAGCATAATTTCTTTTGGGTCTTTTTTTGTATTTACAAATTGAACTTTTGTAAACAACATACTCATCACTGATTGGCGTTGTGAGCCCGGAATAATTCTTAATCCGCCATTGGTTTCGTTTGAATCATCCAAACAAATTCCAACATTAATCATCGGAAACAATTTTTTTCCTACCATCACATCACGGGTAACATCAGTGTGCCAGCCCATTTGGCGGAAATTACTTTTATCGGTATTGATATAATAATTAGTAACTACTCCATCTTTTTCTTTCAATCCTAATCTTGATTCGTAATCAGGAATAAATTTCGCTAATAATTTAAAACGTGGGTCATCGTACAATTTTGCAACTTCATCAGCAATCAAATTGCTGAATGGTAAGCGATGAACAATTGATTTTCCATTTTCATCGAAGCCATAATTGATGGGAATTCCATTGATATTTTCTCTGCCTTCGGCTACTAATTTTTCATAGCCTTCGTTCAATGATTTAAGGATGCGTTGGATTTGTTCATCAGTAATAAAATTTTGATAGTGTACAAAACCGTATTTGTTGTAAAATGCCACGTGTTCATCTTCCACCTTATCAACTAACTTGTATTTTTTATTGATGTCTAACATTTCCTAATTGTGTCAAAATTTTTGAAGAGCAAAAGTAACTCAAGAATTACTAATCATTTCATCTAAATTCGTTAATGATTTTATTATTCATCCAAATTTTCATCTACCAAAAAAACAAAAATTTCTTTTGGTCCATGAACCCCAACTACTAAAGTTTTTTCAATATCGGCAGTGCGGCTGGGTCCTGTTTCAAAATTAATTAATGAAGGCAATTGTGTTGGGTATTTTGTTTTCATTTGCTGAATCGCATCTTTCATATCGCCCACCAATTGATTGCTGTAAGCCACTACAATATGATGCGGCGGAAAAATTGCCAGCACTCTTCCGCTCTCTTGTTTTGAACTTAAAGTAACAGTACCAGTTCGGGCAATTAAAAATTCGCAGCCCGTGATGCCAGCATCCGAAGGCTCGGTTTTTTCAATCGTTTTATGATTTTGAATTTGTTGAAAATTATTTTGCTGAAATAAATTCATCATTTTTTCATCCCAACAAATCAAATTATTCCAACCACGTTCAGTAATTAAATTTCGCAAATTATCTACCAATTCTTTTTGATTATCGCAATAAACAAAATGTCCGCCTAACTCCGTAAACGCTTGTGCAAATTGCATTTCAAGCCCTTGATGATTATTGGCATAAATGTTTGATTGATTATCAATATTGGCAAAAGGCTGTTGCACTTTATGTTCTAATGCTTTGCGGATTCGCTGCAAAATTTTTTCTTTAGCTCCTGATGCTTTAAACGCTTGCATAGCTTTTATTTTTTTTCAAAGATAATCGGAAAATTAAAAGTTGATAAGCAATATGATGTTTGAAAAATTCGACAACTTGTTTTTGATTTTCGGATAAAAGGTTTTTATCTTGCACAAAACCGATTGCAAAAAATATGAGTTACGAAATAAAAACCGCCGATAAATTTAGCTACGTAGAAGAAGGGCAAGGTGAAGTGCTAATGCTTTTGCATGGCTTATTTGGCGCATTGAGTAATTATCGCGACCAGATTGAACATTACAAGCAAAACTACAAAGTGGTGGTGCCACTTTTACCCATTTATGAAATGAGTGTTTTTGAAGCCTCATTGGGCGGATTGACTCGTTACACCCACGAATTTATTGAGTTGATGGGGTACAACAATATGGTGGTGCTGGGTAATTCATTGGGTGGTCACATTGCGGCATTATACGCATTAAAACATCCATCAAAAGTGAAGGCAATGATTTTAACAGGCAGTAGCGGATTGTTTGAAAGTGCGATGGGTACTACATTTCCGAAACGTGGCGATTATCAATTTATTAAAGACAGAACCGAACATACTTTTTTCGACCCTAAAATGGCAACCAAAGAATTGGTAGATGAAGTGTATGATATTTGCAATAACCGATTGAAAGCAATTAAAGTGATTGCAACCGCCAAATCAGCCATACGGCACAATTTGAGAGATGATTTGGAACAAATAAAAATGCCAACTTTATTAATTTGGGGAAAAGATGATACCATCACCCCAGCATTTGTTGGTGAAGAATTTCATCGTTTGATTGAAGGTTCGGAATTGCATTTTATCAATCAATGTGGTCATGCACCTATGATGGAACGCCCAATTGAATTCAACAATTTGTTGGATGATTTTTTAAAACGAATTGGATAATTGCTCACACATTTTACTGGATTAAATTTTAATGCACCACACTGAAAAATGAACAATCAAAAACGATTTATCATCAGCGGCGGCGGCACTGGCGGACATATTTTTCCTGCCGTGGCTATCGCTAATGCGCTGAAAAAAAATATTCCCGATTGCGAAATTTTGTTTGTTGGTGCTGAAGGCAGAATGGAAATGCAAAAAGTTCCTGAAGCTGGTTACCCGATAAAAGGCTTACCCATTGCTGGGTTACAGCGTTCATTAGATTTCAAAAATTTATTGTTGCCATTCAAAGTTTTGAAAAGTGTAACAATGGCAATGAAAATTATTGCTGAATTCAAACCTGATGTAGCTATTGGTGTTGGCGGCTATGCAAGTGCGCCGTTGTTGTTTGCTGCAAAATTAAAAGGCGTTCCATTTGTGATTCAGGAGCAAAATTCTTACGCAGGAATCACGAATAAAATTTTAGGAAAATGGGCGCAAAAAATTTGTGTGGCTTATGATGATATGGAAAATTTCTTTCCAAAAGAAAAAATCGTATTCACTGGAAACCCAGTAAGGGCAGCCATTTCAGGAAGTAAAATAACTAAACAAGAATCGTTGAATTTTTTTGATTTAGTGGAAAATAAAAAAACAGTCCTGATAATTGGTGGAAGTTTGGGTGCAAGAACTATCAATCAAAGTATTGATGCTGGCATTGAAAAAATCAATGCTGAAAACATCCAATCAATTTGGCAAACAGGCAAAGGTTATTTTGAAACTGCAAAGCAAAAAGCAAACAACTCCATCAAAGTTTTCGATTTCATCAAACAAATGGATATGGCTTATGCCGCTGCCGATGTCATCATTTCAAGAGCTGGTGCATTGAGTGTAAGTGAATTGTGTATTGTTGCAAAGCCTTGTGTGTTGGTGCCTTCGCCGAATGTGGCAGAAGACCACCAAACAAAAAATGCCTTATCGTTGGTGAATAAAAACGCGGCGTTGATGATAAAAGATGCGGAAGCTAAAGATAAATTAGTAGATGCAGTTTTGCAATTAATGAAAGATGAAACGCAGCAAAAAAATCTTTCTGCGGCAATAAAAAATTTAGCGATTGCAGATGCGGATGAACGGATTGTCAAACAAATTCTCAATTAAAAAATGGCGTAAAAATTCAACAATTGTATTATCAAAATTATTCAGAAAATGATTTTTAGATTTTAAAATCTTATTGATATGGACACTATTATTTTGTTGTTTTTTTTAGGAATTGGATTTTACTTTTTCAGTATCTTATTCAACAAAATATCAAAAGCCTTTTATAAAGACAGTTCCCCTTTCACTTTTATTGGAGAAGATAAATTGCCAATTTTTTTCTCGGTTATTATTTCAATTATTTTTGGATGGATGCTGTTTTATCTTTTGATTATTCGGCTTTGTTTTGGTTGGTACTTAAATGGACCGCCCCTTTTACCATACTATATGTACTTCTTCTTTTGGATGATTGTTGATTCATTGGTGTACATCATAAAGTTTGCGCCATCAAATAAATCTATGAAATTGAAATTTCTTTTCTTTTATGTAAAGTGGAATAACTTCAGAAATATTTTGAGGTACATACGATATATTTATGTTACTATTTCTTTTGTTTTCTTTTTCTTTAGAGCCATAATAAGTTTAGACAGTTTTAACGATTATGGGTATGCAGAAAGTTTTAATTCTGAAGAGCCAATTGATAGAATTCAAACGCAATTATGGGATAATTTATATTTAGCATCTTGGTATAAAAACTCCTTCGAGATTTATAAACGCAAATTATTGATTTTCAAAAAACAGCTTGCCACTGGCAATGAGTATAGTTTCACAGAATGGTTTAGTAGTTTAGTTAATGAAGATTGTAAGCTTATTTACAGGAATGAATTTTTACTCGGACACGATAATAAAATAATGGAGAATTGCGATGGCACTATTTACATCATCAGCAAAGGAAACTCAAAATTTGAGATGTATTTTCATGACCGTAGAAATGATTATAGAATCTTAAAAGAAAAAGACGAATTACTTTTTGAATTTGAGACAAACTAAATCGCAAAATGTAATACTAATAAAATGAAAATTAGCGAAATAAAAAGTGTGTATTTCATCGGCATCGGCGGTATTGGCATGAGTGCCATTGCTCGATATTTTAATCTTCGTGGTGCAAAAGTGAGTGGTTATGATAAAACCGAAACACCTTTGACACAAGCGTTACAAGCCGAAGGCATCGACATTCATTTTGATGAAAATGTAAATGCCATTCCTAAAAATGTGGATGTGGTGGTTTATACGCCTGCCATTCCGAAGGAACATTTGGAGTTGGTTTTTTATCAACAAAATAATTTTACTGTTGTAAAGCGCAGCGATATTTTGCAATGGATTACTGACCAAAGCAAAGTGATTGCAGTGGCTGGCACTCATGGCAAAACCACTACCAGCAGCATGATTGCACATTTATTAAAACATTCAGGTTTTGATTGCACCGCTTTTTTGGGCGGCATCACAGCCAATTACAATTCAAATTTTTTAGTAGGAAAAAATGATTGGGTGGTGGTAGAAGCTGATGAATATGACCGTTCGTTTTTGAAATTATTTCCGCAAATAGCCGTCATTACTGCGGTTGACCCCGACCATTTGGATATTTACAAAGGTGGATTGGCGGATTTTGAAAATACTTTTTTGGAGTTTGCTTCTCAAGTGAAAGAGGAGGGAACTGTGTTTTATAAAATGAATATTCCTATTCAATCAAAAATCAAAAATTTAAAATCGAAAACAAAAATCAGCTATTCACTTGATTTGAATGAATCTGAAATCAAAACTGAAAATATCGTTTACAAAAATGGCACTTATCATTTTGACATTATTTATAAAGACAAGCTGATAAAGGGTTTTGAGTTGAATGTGCATGGTTTGTACAATATTGAAAATGCTGTAGCTGCCATCTCTGTTGGCTTGGAATTGAATATTAATTTAGAAAAAATAAAGGCTGCAATGGCTTCATTTAAAGGTGTGAAACGCAGATTTGAATACATCGTTAAAAACGAAAAAACAATTTACATTGATGATTATGCACATCATCCAAATGAATTGGCGCCATTTTTAAATTCGGTACGAAAAATTTATCCCAACAAAAAAATTACAGTCATTTTTCAACCGCATTTATTTTCACGAACAAGAGATTTTGCTTCAGGTTTTTCTGAAAGCCTGAGCTTGTGTGATGAGTTGATTTTGTTGCCAATTTACCCAGCTCGTGAATTGCCGATGGAAGGTGTAAACTCGGAAATGTTGCTCAAAAATATTTTGATTGAAAACAAAAAAATAGTTGAGAAAAAAGATTTGATGGATGAATTAAAGAGTCGTGAAATAGAGGTTTTATGCACCGTTGGCGCAGGCGACATTGACCAATTTATTGAACCGATAAAATCTTTTTTAAGTTGCTAAAAAAATAGTTTTCGCAATTCAGTAAAAAAACAGGATATTTGCATCTATAATATTTTAAACAAAACAAATTTTCGCTTGGCTACAAACTTTCCACCTCGACCTAATTTTACCAGCAGCAATTCTAACACTGGCTCTAAGCCACCTTTTCAACGAAATTTTCGTGGACCTCAACGCAAAGAACAAGAGCATCGAATCAATGAAGGAATACTTTCGCCAACGGTGAGAGTAGTTGGTGAAAATATTGAACCTGGTGTTTATGATACACCAAAAGTATTAGCCATTGCTCGAAAATTGGAAATTGATTTGGTTGAAATTAGCCCGAATGCTGACCCTCCGGTTTGTCGTTTGATTGATTACAACAAATTTTTGTACGAACGAAAGCGCAAAGAGAAAGAAGCGAAAGCCGCTTCCAAAGCGCAAGAGATGAAAGAAATTCGCTTCACTCCAAATACAGATGACCACGATTTTAATTTCAAAGTGAAACATTCTATCAATTTTTTGAAAGAAGGAAATAAAGTAAGAGCTTATGTTCAATTCAAAGGTAGAGCTATTGCTTATGCCGATAGAGGGCAAGTTTTATTATTGAAATTTGCACAAGAGTTAGAAGAATATGGTGTGCCTGACCAATTGCCAAAATTAGAAGGCAAAAAAATGTTCATCACATTGGCGCCGAAAAAGAAAAAATAATTCTTTTGCTCCACAAATCGGAAATGATTTGCCTAAATAAAAACAGCGAATAAGAACCGCTAAAATATTTTCAACAAAAAGATTTGAATTGTCTCTTTTTGTCTTATCTTTGCACTCCAAAATTTTTTTGATATGCCAAAAATGAAGACCAACTCCAGTGCTAAGAAACGTTTCACAGTAACTGGTACAGGAAAAGTAAAGCGTAGTAAGGCTTTCAAACGTCATATTTTGACAAAAAAAGACAAATCACGTAAAAAGGAATTAAGTCAAGCTGCCATTGTTCACCCTGCTAACATGGGTCA
The DNA here is from genome assembly GCA_903857255.1 of uncultured bacterium. Classification (GTDB taxonomy): domain Bacteria; phylum Bacteroidota; class Bacteroidia; order Chitinophagales; family CAIODY01; genus CAIODY01. Next base: position 21,398 of record CAIODY010000131.1, on the reverse strand, counting down.
TGTTGCTAAAATGCTTGCTATTTAATAGAAAGACAATTTATTTTTAAACAGTAAAAAAGAAACAAAATGCCTCGTTCAACAAACGCACCTGCTTCGAAAGCACGTCGTAAAAAGATTCTTAAACTTGCCAAAGGTTCTTTCGGTAAAAGAAAAAACGTATGGACAGTTGCTAAAAACTCGGTAGAGAAAGGTTTGGGCTACAGCTATGTAGGTCGTAAAGTTAAAAAACGCGATTACCGTAGTTTGTGGATTGCTCGTATTAATGCAGCTTTGAGAGAAGAAGGCATGAGTTACTCTAAATTTATTGGTGCTTTGAAAAAGAACAATATTGAGTTAAACAGAAAAGTATTGGCGCATTTGGCAAACACAAATCCAACAGCGTTTAAAGAAATAGTAAACAAAGTGAAGTAATTCATTTTGTTCCGAAGAAAAAAAGAGAGTTGAAATTTCAACTCTCTTTTTTTTATGCCATAACTTTTATGCTGCTGATTTTGCGTTCACCAATTTGTTGACGCCACATGGCGTAATACAAACCTTTTTCAGCCAACAAATCTTCGTGTTTGCCTTGTTCAATCACCGTTCCTTTTTCCAACACATAAATTCTATCGGCGTGCATAATGGTGCTTAATCGATGTGCAATTAAAATAGTGATGATGTCTTTGCCGACATTGATTTGACGTACTGTTGAAGCAATTTCTTCTTCGGTTAATGAATCTAAAGACGAAGTGGCTTCATCCATTATCATCAATTTTGGATTGCGTAATAATGCTCGAGCAATGGATAAACGCTGCTTTTCGCCACCACTCACTTTTACACCACCTTCACCAATTAAAGTATCTAAGCCTTTATCAGCACGTGCTAAAAGATTATGGCAACTTGCTTTTTTCAATGCTTCTAAAATTTCATCATCAGTTGCCGAAGGATGAACGAACAATAAATTTTCTTTGATAGTGCCCGAAAACAGTTGTGTATCCTGCGTTACAAAGCCAATTTGATTTCGCAAATCATTAAAGTCGATGGAGTTTTCATCATCACCATTGTAAAAAATATTTCCTTTTTGTGGGCGATATAAACCCACCAACAATTTCATCAACGTAGTTTTGCCACTGCCCGAAGGTCCAACAAATGCAATGGTTTCACCCAAATTTACCTCAAATGAAATATCATCAATGGCATTTTGCGAAGCACTTTGGTGTTTGAAAGCAACATGTTTAAATTCTAATTTTTTTATCGCTTCTAAATGAATTGGCTTTTCGGGAGATGGCTCTGGTGGCTTATTCATCAGCGTATTAAAATTGTTGAGTGATGCTTCGGCTTCTCTATAAGACAAAATAATATTTCCAATTTCTTGCAACGGACCAAAAACAAAAAACGAGAAAATTTGCATGGTTACTAATTGGTCGGGGCGCATTTTATCTCTAAAAATCAACCACATCATCAAAAAGAAAATTACTTGGCGCAAAGTATTTACCATCGTGCCTTGCAAAAAATTTAGGCTGCGAATGCGTTTTACTTTGGTTAATTCTAAATTTAAAATCTTAAAAGTATTTTTGTTTAAGCGATTTACCTCTTGGTCAGTCAAGCCCAAACTCTTTACCAATTCAATGTTTCGGAGCGATTCGGTAGTTGAGCCAGCTAATGAATTGGTTTGTGAAACAATATTTTTTTGGATGGATTTTATTTTTTTGCTCAACCAGTTAGTAACCGTTGACAATAAAAAAATGCCGATGATATACACGATTGGTAAACTCCAATGAATGAAAACCGAAGCATACGCAAACACAAAAATTACACCGACAATCACACCAAATAAAATGTTAATGAAGCTGCTCATAAACTTTTCAGTGTCGGTTCTTACTTTGGTTAAAATGCTTAAAGTTTCGCCGCTACGTTGGTCTTCAAAATCTTGATAAGGCAATCTCATAGCATGTTTCAAGCCATCAGTAAAGACTGATGCACCAAATTTTTGAATGATTAAATTCAGAAAATAATCTTGGAAATTTTTAGCAATTCGGCTCACCATCGCCACACCGATGGATGCTAAAAGCAGCCACAGCACACTATTGTATGGCTTGAAGAAAAAATCGTGTTCAGCAATTTTTTTAAAATCGAATGCCAATTTTACGAGCTTGCCCAAAATAATTGGGTCGCATAAACTGAAACCTGTGTTGATGGTTGCTAACGCCAAAGTAAGCACCACCAGCCATTTATAAGGTTTTAAATATTGAAATAGAATTTTCATTTTGAGAAATAATTTTATGTTGAAGTGAGGAAACAAAAGTAGTTGTAAAAAGTTTCTTTACGATTAATCTTTCGTGAAAACAAAAAAAAAGCGAACTAAAGTTTTACCTCCAGTCCGCAATTTTTGTACACAAAAACAACAAAATTTTTCGTGAAAATTATTTCAATTTTTCAACTCGAATGTCGCTAATTGTTGCCGAAATATTGTCGGCATTTTTTGTATTATAAGTTATGTAAACCGCATCAGTACCATTGTGTATGCTGTACATTGCCCAAAAATCGTCTTTATCATTATTAGAGGTTTGAGCAGGCACACCTAATTTTTTTTCAACTTGCTCTCTTGATAAATTGAAATTCAAATCAGCAGGCATTTCGCCTTGGTATTGTTTGAAAGGTTGCCCTAAAAATGTTTTTGAACTGGTAAACATCACCGAAGCTAATTTTTCTGAATTATCAAAATTCATCACTACACCAGCATCTTTGTTGACAAACTGTGTGCTTTCATCGTATTTAATTACTTGCACATTATCACCCAAATTTTCGATGTATGATTTTACTGCTGGGTCGTTTTGTGTTTTGCCAATGTAACTGGCTGGTTTCACATTGTCAATACTAATATTGTTGGTTGAATTATCGTTTGAAATAGATTGAATTTTATTGATTTCTGCTGATGAAACTGCCGAATTGCTATTTGCCGTATAATTGGCTGTGGTGGTTGGTTTCATGATTAAAATATCTTCGATGCCAGCATTCATTTCTTGGTTTGAATTAGTGTTGTAAGTAACCACTACATTATAATTGCCATTATAAATGGAGTAGGTGGCAAAAACTCTTTCATCGCCCGAAGGATTTGAAATATCAACTGGCTTACTCAAGTTTTGCTCCACATCATTTCGTGTCATGCTGAATGAAAGGTTTTGCGGCATTTGCTTGTTATAGGCATTGCAAAACGAACCCATAAATTCTTTGCCGTTCATGAATCGGATTTGTTGCAATTTGTTTTTGTTATCAAATTTCATGATAACGCCTGTGCTGCGCCAGATGTAATACAAATTACCTTCTAAGTTGGAAACATCATAGTCGCCAGGCAATGAGGTGATTACATTTTGAACGCTTTGGTCGTTTAAATTTTTACCGATATAATCTAAATACTCATTACCAACTGGTGCTGGTTGGGCTTTGGTAGCGTTGTAGGCTTGAATTTCTACTGGACCAGAATAAATAAAATCGTCTTTTTTGTCAGCAGTTTTGGTAGTAATTGAAGTGTTGTTGGCAATAGTTTTTTTTGCAGCGGTCGTTTTCTTTTTTTCCGAAGCGGAAACTAAAGCAACGGATGACAATGCTAAAGCAAGCGTTAAAGTGTATTTCATTTGTGTTGTGTTTGTGTTGAATTCTACGTTTTACAAAAGTAAGTACATTTTCATTGGTTTTCCAAATATTTACCCAACTTTTTTACAGTGTTTTAACATTAGTTGTGAACATTATGGGCTATATTTGGGTTGAACATTTAAATTTTAGCTAATGATGATTTTTTTAAGACTTTTTCTTTTAAACATTTTTTTGTTTTTGTCAGTTCATTTATTCGCTCAAAATCAACCTTGCGAAAATGAAAAAATAGCTCGTGAAATTGATGCGGCTAAAACTTTTTATCAAGGCAAAAATTATACTTTATTGACTTCTGGTTCTAATAATTTTTTTTCAGCCAATGAATATCGTGAGTTTGTTGAATTGAAAACGAACAAAAGTTATGTGTTTGTTTTCAAAACTGAAAAATTGATTGACCAAACGAGTTTATCACTATTGAACGCTTATAATGTAGTGGTGCAAAGTGTTTTCAAAGAAACTGGTCAAGAACGTAGTTCAATAATATTAGAATATACGCCTCACAATGCTGGCACCTATGCTATGGTTTTAAAAACGGTTGATTACACGGGTCGTTCTGTATGCGGTTCATGGGTTATTTTTGAAAAGTAAGTGAATCTCTTGTTTATCTAATTTTTGTGGGTTTTATTTTTTTCTGCCATTTTAGATTAATGTGCAAAAAAAAATTGCGAATTTGGGTTTCATTAATTTAACTTTGATTTATCAATTTTTAAAAACTAAACCAAAAGCGCATGAAAAAAATTTTTACCCTACTCTTGTTTGTGTGTGTAGTGGCTTTTGCAAAAGCCCAAACCATGCAGGTTTCAGGAAAAGTTACATCAGCTAATGATGGTCAGACTTTGCCCGGAACTTCAGTAATTGTAAAAGGCACATTGAATGGTGCTATCACCGATGAAAAAGGTGAATACAAAATTAACTGCGATAAAAATGCAGTTTTGCAATTTCGATTTACAGGCATGAAAACTGCTGAAATGGCTGTAAATGGACAATCCGTTATCAATGCAGTTTTGCAAATCGAAACTAACGTAACTAAAGAAGTAGTTATTACCGCCATTGGTGTGAAAAAAGAAAAACGCAGTTTGGGTTACGCTACACAACAAGTTGGAAGTGATGAATTGACAAAGGGTGAAAACACCAGCGCATTAAGTGCATTGCAAGGAAAAATTTCGGGTGTGAATATCACTTCAGGAAGCAATATTCCGGGCGGTTCTACTCGTATTGTGCTTCGTGGCGGCTCATCATTAACTGGCGATAATCAACCATTAATGATTGTAGATGGTGTGCCCATCAATAATGCCAATAATTTAACTGGTGATGCTTTGAATAATCAAGTGGATTATGGGAATAGAGGAAATGACATCAACCCTGATGATATTGAAACCATATCAGTATTAAAAGGACCTGCTGCTGCTGCATTGTATGGGCAAAATGCTTCGAATGGGGCAATTGTTATTACTACAAAACATGGCAACAGAAGAAAAGGCGATAACAAAAAAATAAATGTTACTTATCACACTTCACTGGCATTTCAGAATATTTTAAAATTGCCAACTTTTCAAAACCAATATGGCGAAGGCGACCAAGACAATATTAAAGATGATAGACGTGAAAATTTTAGCTGGGGATTGCCATTTGATGGGCATTTGCGTCCTTACGGGCAAATTATTAACGGAGAACAATTAGTGAAACCATATTCAGCATTGCCCAACAATGTGAAAGATTTTTTCAACACTGGAACTACTTGGACAAATAGCGTTTCATTTGATGGAGGCAATGAAAAAAATGCTTATTTTGTTTCTATCAATGCGCTGAATAATAGTGGTGTAATTCCCACTACCAACTACAACAAATACAACATCAGATTAAACACTAGTTCAGAAATTACAGATAAACTAAGCAGTTCTTTTTCGGTGAATTACACCACTTCAAAAGCAAATTTACCAACCAGCGGACAAGGAGATAATTCTTATTTGAACAACATTTATCAAACACCACGAGACATTTCTTTGTTGGATTTGAAAAACTTGAATAACCCACACAATGCCATGAATATGAAAACTGATTCGGGTACTTACTATGGTTATTATGGCGCATACACTGTTAATCCTTGGTTTGCATTGCAGAATAATCAGAACATTAATAATGTTGACCGAATGACTGGAAGTTTTTCATTGAATTATAAATTAGCAAAAGGATTAGAATTGGTGAACAGAACTGGTATGGATATGTATAGCGATAATCGCTATCAAATGTGGGCAAAGTATTCAGCCATTCCGTTTGAAAATGCTAGCAATACACCCAACACTTATTATGATGGTTGGACACATCAATATGTAGGAAAATATTCTGAAGACCTTTATAATTTCAAACAACTCAACAATGATTTAATGCTGAATTATAAAACAAACTTGAGCGATAATATTTCGTTGAATGGCATGTTTGGAAATAATATTTATAATGAAGTTTTGAATAACTCTTATGGTGCAACCAACGCCAGCAGCGGATTGGTAGTGCCTGGTGTTTATACTTTAGCCAACTCAAACGGACCAATTGATGTATCAACAAGAAACGTTGACCCATTTTTTCAAAAACGATTAGTTGGTTTGTATGGCAATATTGATTTAGGTTACAAAGATTATTTGTATTTAAACATGACAGGAAGAAATGATTGGTCATCAACATTACCTCAAAACAAAAATTCCTACTTCTACCCTGCTGCTAGCACCGCATTTATTTTCTCTGAATTTTTAAAAGGAAAATTGAAAGAAAAGTATTTGAATTATGGCAAATTACGTATTGCTGCTGCTTCCGTTGGGCACGATGCCAACCCATATCGTTTATACAACACGTTTGGTGCTACCAGTATTAACACAGGCTATGGCACAACAGTTTTTCCATTAAACAGCATTCCAAGCTTTTCACAAAGCTCATTATATCAAAGTGGAAATTTACAACCCGAAAAAACAAAATCATTTGAAATCGGAACGGAAATGACTTTCTTAAATGATAGATTAGGAATGGATATGTCGTGGTTTACGAATACTTCTGAAAATCAAATTTTAGCAATTCCAGTTGCACCATCAACGGGCTTTACCAGCAATTATACCAACACGGGTTCGGTAAGAAATCGTGGTATTGAATTATTATTAAGAGGCACACCAATCTCCTACAAAGGATTCCGTTGGGATTTGATTGGCACTTACACCAAAGTAAATAATGTGGTTTTGTCTTTAGCCAATGGCGTTGACCAAATCACTTTAGGTGGCTTTAGTGGCATGAGTGAAGTAGCTGCTGTTGGTAAAACTTATGGTCAGTTTTATGCTATTGATATTCAAAAAACTGCCGATGGAAAAACAATTGTTGACCCTACAACTGGCTTACCTTTGCGAACTACCAACCCAGTATATTTAGGTTCATATTTACCAAAATATACGGCTTCATTCCGTTCTAATTTTTCTTACAAAGGCTGGAATTTATCGGTGCTGTTTGATACTAAACAAGGCGGTGTATTTTATTCTAACACCAAAGCATTGCTCGATTTTGGTGGCACAGCTTATGAAACTGCTTACAATCCTGCAACTGGGCAGGCAGTTAGAGAAGATTATGTGGTTCCCAATTCAGTTTATTTAGGAACAGATAATCAATATCATACAAACACAACCAAAATGCATCCATACACTTATTATACTGATGCTGGTGTAGGAATTCCGCCAGGGCAAATGATTGTAGATGCTTCATACATCAAGCTACGTGAGTTGTCATTGGGCTACACATTCCCTAAGAAATATTTGGGTAAAATGCCTTTCAATTCAGCCTACTTTGGTGTATTTGCTAACAACTTATTTATTTGGACGCCTAAATCAAATAAATACATTGACCCTGAAATTAACTCGTCAGGCGCAAGCAATGTACAAGGCTTTGACTTCACTGCCAATCCTTCTTTACGAGTTTATGGTATGAATTTAAAAATCACTTTTTAAACCCATTAAAATAATACAATCATGAAAAAGAATAAAATATTTATCGTAGTTGCAATCGCACTGTTGGGTTTAACCACATTTGGTTGTAAAAAATATTTAGATGTCAACAAAAATCCTAACGAACCACAAACTGTTACTATTGATTTAGCATTGCCTGGTGCCGAAGCTAATATCGCCAATGCTTTGGGTTACAACTTTGCAGTATTTGGCGGCTTTTGGGCGCAATATTGGACACAATCTCCTTCTGCTTCGCAATACAGAACTGTTGATAGTTATACACCAGCTTCAACTGATATGGATAATTCTTGGACGATGCTTTATTCAGGTGCTTTACAAAATTTAGAGTTTGTAAAAACACAAGCAACAGCACAACAAGAATATAATTATAGTGGTATTGCAAAATTGTTGGAAGCCTATACTTTTCAAGTATTGACAGATAATTTTGGTGATATTCCATACAGCGAAGCATTAAATATCAGCCAAAATATTACCAGCCCGAAATATGATAAACAAGCTGCTATTTATGATGGTATTATTGCCATGGCAAAAGATGGCTTAGCGGATATTGCCAAGAATTCAAAAGTTACTCCTGGTACTGATGATTTAATTTATGGAGGCAATATGACCAATTGGACTGCATTTGGCAATACTTTATTATTGAAAATGTATTTGCGATTGAGTGATGTAAATGCTTCAAAAGCGCAAGCTGGTATTACGGCATTAGCAGGCGCAACTTTTATTACTGATGGACAAACTGCAAAAGTTTCTTTCTCAACAACTGGTGGCAATCAAAATCCATTATACGCTGCCGCAGCTGGTCCGATTTTAAATGGTGTTCAAAATTTGTATTGCAGTTCAACCATTGTAGATACCATGAATGCTTATGGTCCACAAGGAAATTATGATTTACGTGCCGATGCTTTCTTTTATAGCACCGCAGCTTATGCAGGCATTCCTCAAGGCGGTTATTCAACCAATACAACTTCTGGAAAAGCTTATCCAAGTGCCTTTGTGGGCGGTGATGCTGGTAATACACAATCAGCAACTGCACCTGTCATTTTCATGTCTGATTATGAAAGTTATTTTTTACAAGCCGAAGCCATGGCTCGTGGTTGGTTGAGTGGAACGGCTGCAACTGCTTATGCTGGCGGCATTCAAGCCAGTTTTAATTATTGCAATAAGGGAACTATTTCAGCTTATGCCGAAGAAATTGACACTTTAGCAACTTACTACTTGGCTGTAAAACCTTTTCCAGCATCAGGTTTAACAGCACAGTTGCAAGCCATTGCTTTGCAAAAATGGATAGCATTTTGTGGCAATCAAAATTGTGAAGCATGGATTGAACAACGCCGATTTGATTATCCAAATTTGCCATTATCAAAGGCTGCAAACGGTATCACTGGCGGAAAATTGCCTGGCAGATTTCCTTATCCAGATGTTGAAGTAACTGAAAACAGAAATTTCCCAGGGCAACCAGCTATCACAGCAAAAGTTTGGTGGGATATTAAATAATCAATCATAAATTTTAAACACAAAAAATTAAAAGTCATGAGAAAATATATTTCATACCTAAGCATCCTAACAATGATAATTGTTTTTGTTGCTTGCAAAAAAAAGACCGATGGTGTTACTGAAAATAATTTAGTAAAACCACATTATCCAACAATTACTTTAAATGGCAATCAGTTTGTAAGCACTGCCGTTGGGACTGGCGCATACACTGACCCTGGTGCAGTTGGCACCAATGACCAAACAGGTGGCAAGGTAAATTTAACGCCATTAAAAAACACAGTTGATTTAACCACACCTGGATTTTATACGGTTACTTATGAATTTAGAAATGATGATGGTTATAGAGTTGATGCCACTCGATTTGTATTAGTAACTGGTGTAAGTGCAAGTGATAATTGGGCGGGATTTTATGAACGAAATGCCGACCCGACACGACCGTGCAATATATCTAAAATTGGAACTGGGCTTTATTTGATTGATAATGTTGGTGGCGTAATTTTACCTACTCAAGCACCTGCCGAGCCTGCATACATAGGCTTTACCAACGATTCCACAATTGCTATTCCAGTGCAAATAACACCTGATGGAACTTCATTATCAGCCACCGAAGGTAAATTTTACATAACGCCAACAGATACAATCATGCAATGGCGGATGACTTCGGGTCCATTTGCTTTAACCAATACACGTCAGTTTTTTAAAGTGCATTAATTTTTGAAAATGAAATTTTAAAACAAAAAGCCCGAATAATTTTTTCGGGCTTTTTTATTTTAATGAAGCATCAAAAACTTACTTTTGAAAAAATAACACAACCTCTTATGCACCACGTCGAAGAACATTTTGAAAGCAGCGATTTAGTAAAAGATATTGTGATTGGCATGAGCGATGGGTTAACCGTTCCGTTCGCTCTGGCTGCAGGTTTGAGCGGTGCCGTGAGTTCGACAGGAATAATATTAACGGCAGGTATTGCTGAAATAATTGCAGGGAGTATAGCCATGGGTTTGGGTGGTTATTTAAGCGGCAAAACTGAAATAGACCATTACAATAGTGAACTCAAACGTGAATATGATGAAGTAGAAAATTTACCTGAAAAAGAAAAACAAGAAGTTCGTGAAATATTGATGGAATATGGTTTGAGCATCGAAGCATCGAATACGGTTGTAACAGAATTAGAAAAAGACAAAAATAAATGGGTTGATTTTATGATGCGTTTTGAATTGGGTTTAGAAAAACCCGAAGCTAACCGAGCCACTAAAAGTGCCGCCACCATTGCATTATCCTACATTGCAGGCGGTTTGATTCCATTAAGTCCGTATTATTTTTTGCATGAAGCACACACTGCGTTGTACTATTCATGCGGTGTTACAGTAGTTTGTTTGTTTTTGTTTGGTTATTTCAAAAGCAAAGCCACAGGTCAGCCATTGTTTACTGGTGCTCTGAAAGTTACAGCCATTGGGGCTTTGGCGGCGGCGGCGGCATTTTCAATTGCCAAACTATTTCACGTTGGCTAATTTATTTTTGTTCATCGCCAGGGCAATGACATTCAAACTCGTGGTCTAAATCAATCACCGTAATAATCACTGCTTTGTTATCGCAATCGCCCACAATCACTCTTACCCGTTTGCCATCTACTTTATCTTCCAAAGCCCAACGTGGGCAACGGTTTGCATCGGGTTCTGATTTTCGCTCATTGATTTTTCCTTCATGCAATACGGTTTCAATTTCATTTTCAGTAATATTTCTGCAATCCATTCGACACCTAGCATGATGCGAAAATTGTAAGGGATGATGACGATAAGGTTCATTGCCAACAACCGATGTTATTTGATTTGATGACGTTGAACTACTTGCTGTGCCTGATTTTTTTCGTTTTGAAAAATAAAATACTGCTACCAAAAGCAACAGCACTACAACTATTTGCGAAACTTTTTTCATGCTAAAAATTGAGCGGCAAAACTAATGAAGATTTGATGTGTAAAATAAAAATTACTTTTGCAAAATGAAATTACAATGGATAGATACACATGCACATTTGTATGAAGAATCATTTGGGCAAGATATTGCCGATGTGCTTCAAAGTGCCATGAATGCTGGCGTTGAGCAAATTGTTATTCAAAATGTAGATAGCAGCACAATCGATGGCATGTTGCAATTAGAAAAAAATTATCCTTCGAAATGCTTGCCCACTATGGGTTTGCATCCATGCAGTGTAAAAGAAAATTTCTTGCATGAATTAAAATTGGTAGAAGATTGGTGGAGCAAAAGAAGTTTTGTGGCTGTGGGCGAATGTGGATTAGATTATTATTGGGATATTACTTTTAAAGAGCAACAAAAAGAAGCATTTGCATTTCAAATTCAGTTAGCAAAAAAATATAAAAAACCAATTGTTATTCACAGCCGAAATTCACTTTATGATTCATTGGAAATGATAAAACATGCACAGGACGGCACTTTGAGCGGTGTGTTTCATTGCTTTAGTGGAAGCTATGAAGAAGCGACAGCAGCATTGAATCAAAATTTTTATGTAGGAATTGGTGGCGTAGTTACTTATAAAAATTCAGGCTTAAAAGAGCTGTTACCCAAGATTGGGTTGGATAAAATTGTGTTAGAAACTGATGCGCCATATTTGCCACCAGTGCCACATCGAGGTAAAAGAAATGAGAGCAGTTATATTTTATTAATAGCCCAGCAAGTTGCAGAAATCATGAACATGAATATAGCTGAAGTAGCTGCTATTACTACATCCAACGCAAAAAAATTATTTCAATTAGGATAAAAAGAGAAACAGGTTACGTCATTGATGCCGAAGCAAATTTTACGTAACCTGTTATACCATTAGAGGTATTTTTGTTTGTTTGTTTTGTGTTTTTTCAATAAATAAGAATCTGTTTTTCTTAATAATAAAAATTGGTTTTGTGAAGGTGTACTTTCAACCTTACGGGGTTAAAACTTTTCTGTGTATGCCTTACAGGGCATGCCACTTAAACGATTACAATTTTATGTCTTACGGGACATTGTTCTCCGCCAAAGTCTTACGGGGCTTTGTTTTTCACCTGATGCCTTACGGGGCAAGCAAATTTTTGCGAATCAATTTTATGTCTTACAGGACATGCAGTGGTTGCGTATAAGCCTTACGGGGCTTGAGTTACAGGGCTGAAACCTTACGGGGTTTCAAATGCTGATGCCTTACGGGGCAAAGTTGTTGAGTTGCTCAAAGCCTTACAGGGCTTCGATTTCAATATTTTCTAAAAATAAGCTCCGTAAAAAATCGACATACTAAATACTAACATAACAATAGCAGAGTTTAGTAAAGTCTTTTGTCGGAACTGGTCTAAATTGTGCGGTTTTGAAAAAAAGTGTTTCATAAAAAGTGTTGTTTTGTGTGTTTGAAAAAATTGGGTTTGTTTGTTTTTGTTTAGTTCGTTTGTGTGTTTTTGTTTTAGATTATTTGTGTTTGTTTGATGATGTAAAACTACATCCACAGCAAGCCTTGATAGCTAAGTGTAAAAACGTAAATCACTAAGAAAAATTCGGAAAATGTAATTGCACTGCCAGAAAACAGAACAAAAATTACAAAAAAGGAATGTTGTAGAATTCAGGCGTATAGCGCACTTCGGTTAAATATAAAGCACTACCTGGTACAGCAAAACTCACCATTGATTTATTTTGCGTAGCCATTAATTGTTTTAAATCATCTATTGAATAAATACCTCTGCCCACCTTCAACATGGTGCCCACCAAGCCTTTCACCATACCACGAAGAAATCTATCTGCTTTTACACAAAACACTAATTCATGTTCATTAGGCATTGTCCATTGCATAAAATCAATACGGCAGTGTGTAGTTTTATTATCCGCGTTGCGTTTGCAGAAGGCTTCAAAATTGTAATTACTTTTTAAAAACTCACAAGCGGTATTCATCGCTTCAATATTCACTTTTTCATAAGGATACAAATACTCCTTATTTAAGTTGAACGGATTTTTTTTGTAGCTGATGTAATAATGGTAAGTGCGCTGAATGGCATCGAATCGCGTATGAAATGTTTCGTGTACTTGCCGAATGCTATTTACTGCGATATCATGCGGCAACATGAAATTCAAGCGGCGCAAAAGCTGTTTTGGTAATTCATTTTCGGTGTCGAAATGTGCATAGGTCTGCTTGATATGCACGCCAGCATCTGTTCGCGATGCACCAACTAAAATAATTTTGTGTTGAAATAATATCGACATATTTTTTTCTAAAACTTCTTGCACACTAATATCGTTTGGCTGATTTTGCCAACCATGATAATTAGTGCCGTCAAATGCTATTTCAATGCAGTATCTTTTCAATGGAGAATTTATCAATTGTACAAAGGTAATTAGCAGGGCACATGAAATGAAACAGATGTTAAACTATGATTTTTGTCAATACCCGTATTTCCCTTTCCATCTTTTATTTAAAAAAGTTTTCGCTTCATTTTCTCTGGCATTATTGCCAGGTGAATAAAATATTTTGCCGCTAATTTTTTCAGGTAAAAATTCTTGTTCCACAAAATTATTTTCAAACGAATGAGCGTATTGATAATTTTTTCCGTAGTCCAAATTCTTCATCAACTTGGTTGGTGCATTACGCAAATGCAACGGCACTGGCAAGTCACCACTTTTTCTCACTTCGCTCAAAGCCGCATCAATAGCCATGTACGAGGCATTGCTTTTTGCAGAAGTGGCTAAATAAATTACGGTCTGACTCAAAATAATTCTGCATTCAGGATAACCAATCACATCAACAGCCTGAAAACAATTATTGGCAATCACCATCGCAGTTGGGTTGGCATTGCCAATATCTTCGCTGGCTAAAATTAACATTCTTCTTGCGATAAATTTTGGGTCTTCGCCAGCCTCAATCATTCGTGCCAAATAATACACCGCAGCATTGGGGTCGCTGCCTCTCATGCTTTTTATAAATGCTGAAATGATGTCGTAATGTTGCTCACCGTTCTTATCATACAACGCCATTTTGCGTTGCAAAATTTTCATCACCACATCATTCGTAATTTCTATTTTTTTATTTTTTTCGCCGAGCGATTGCACCACCAACTCCAGTAAATTCAATAGTTTTCGAGCATCACCACCACTCATTTGCAACAAAGCTTCATGCTCTGAAATTTTGATTTCATAATTTTTCAACCATTCATCTTGCGTTAATGATTGTTGCATCAAAGCCAGCAATTCGGCTTCGGATAAGGGTTGTAGCACATACACCTGACAACGAGAAAGTAAAGGAGCTATGACTTCAAACGATGGATTTTCAGTAGTTGCACCAATCAAAATCACAATTCCTTTTTCAACAGCACCTAATAAAGAATCCTGTTGCGATTTATTAAACCGATGAATTTCATCAATAAATAAAATGGCTTTGCCTTTTGTTTTCGCTTGTTCAATCACACTGCGAATATCTTTCACTCCGCTTTCAATGGCACTTAAAGTAAAAATTGGCAAACCCACATCAGCAGCCAGAATATGCGCCAGTGTTGTTTTTCCAACGCCTGGTGGTCCCCAAAAAATCAAGCTACTCAATTGTTTTTGAGCAATCATATTTTTCAAAACTTGTCCATCGCCCACCAAATGTTGTTGCCCTATAAAGGTGTTTAAATCTTTTGGGCGCATGCGTTCAGCCAAAGGAATTTGGTTCATAAAATTTGTTTTAGAAAACACGAAACTACCTACTGTTTTAATTTTCTTTGCAGAAATATTTTTTTAAAAATGCCACGAGGGTTCAAAGGCACTAAGATTTTTTACAAAAAATTATCTTTGTGGCAAAGTAAAAACAAACAACATGATTCCATTTTCACCACCATTTATGAACGAAGAAGTAATTGCTGAAGTAACAGCAGCATTACGAAGCGGTTGGATTACAACTGGTCCGAAAACGAAAGCTTTGGAAAAATTAATCGGCGAATATGTGAGTTGCGAAAATGTGTTGTGCTTAAATTCTGCCACTGCTGGGTTAGAGCTAATGCTGCGCTGGTTGGGCGTTTCAGAAGGTGATGAAGTGATTGTACCTGCTTATACTTATTCAGCCACAGCTAATGTGGTAATACATTGTGGCGCAAGACCTGTGATGGTGGATGTGAACGAATATGATTTTAACATCAGCATTGAAAATGTAAAACGAGCCATCACCAAAAACACCAAAGCTATTATACCTGTTGATTTTGCAGGCTTTCCATGTGATTATGATGCACTGAATAATTTGGTAAATGAATCAAAAAATATTTATCATGCTAACAATGAAATTCAAAAACAATTAGGCAGAATTTTGGTGTTGAGTGATGCAGCACATTCATTAGGTGCAACCTTCAAAGGCAAGCGCACAGGCACTTTGTGCGATGCCACCGTGTTTTCATTTCATGCAGTAAAAAATTTAACCACTGCCGAAGGTGGAGCGTTGTGTTTGAATTTGCCAGCACCATTTAGCAACCAAGAAATTTATAAATCGCTTTACATCAAATCTCTGCATGGGCAAACAAAAGATGCGTTGGCAAAAACCGAAAAAGGTGCTTGGGAATATGATATTATTGAAGCTGGTTACAAATGCAATATGCCCGACATCTGTGCTGCTATTGGTTTGGCGCAATTCAAACATTATGAATCGAAAATTTTGCCAAGAAGAAAAATGATTTTTGATGCCTATAATAATGCGTTTAAAAAATATGATTGGGCAATTGCGCCGATTTATCAAACCGAAGAAAAAACTTCATCTTATCATGTTTATCCATTACGAATAAAAAATGCAACGATGGCGCAACGCAATGCGATTATTCAAAAAATATTCGACCATGATGTTTCGGTAAATGTACATTTCAAACCCTTGCCATTATTGAGTTTTTACAAAAATGCTGGTTATAAAATTTCAGATTTTCCTGTGGCAAATCATTTATTTGAAACTGAAATTTCATTGCCCGTTTATTTTGATTTGAATGACGAAATGCTGCAAATGGTTATCAATGCTGTGATTGCAAGTGTGGAAGATATTTTAGCAAATAAATAATAAAGTTATTGGTAAAGAATGGATGTGAAAAAAGCGAAGCAAAAAACTGCTTCGCTTTTTTCATTTGAAGAAAATAGATTTTGCGATGCAACCAATTTATTCTTAATTTCGTCTATCTTATCATAAACCAATTTTATCATGAAAAAAAATCTACTCGTTTTAGTTTTTGGCTTGATGATATGTCAAACCAAAATTTTTGCGCAATGCAATCAAACCACAGCCAGCGATACGCTGGACATCAACAACATCAACGCTTTGATAATGAACGGCGGCGATATGTGGTGGAACAGAGCCAATGGTACGGCGCATTATCGTGTGCCAAAATCAGGAAATGTAAGCACTTTATTTGCTGGTGCCATTTGGATGGGCGGCTATGATGCGGCAGACAATTTGCACATGGCTGCACAAACGTATCGGCAAAATGGTAATGATTATTTTAGCGGACCATTAGACACCGCAGCCAATGTAAGCACCTCCACTTGCAACAAGTATAACAAGATTTGGAAAGTGTATGCCGCTGATATTTCTACACACATCTCAAACACCACACACACCACAGCCAATACACCTTCCAGCATTTTGGAATGGCCCTCTATCGGAAATCCTTATGCAAAGGATGCTTTTGGAATTTCATTAGTAGTCAATCAAACTTTAGCACCATTCATTGATGTAAATAATGATGGCATCTATAATCCGTTAGATGGCGACTATCCTGATATTTGCGGCGATGAAGCGTTGTGGTATGTCATCAATGATAAAGGAAATGCACATACTGAATCACAGGGATTGCCTTTGGGTGTTGAAATTCAGTGCATGGCTTATGCTTTTGCATCTAATGATGCCGATATTAGCAACACCACTTTTTATAAATATTACATCAACAACAAAAGCAATTATGTGTATGATAGTTTTCATTTTGGTATTTGGGTTGACCCCGATTTGGGTTGTTATACCAACGATTATTTTGGTAGCGATAGTGCCAGGCAAATGTTAATAGTGTATAACAGTACTGCTAACGACATTCCTTGTCCAACAGGCTATGGTACTACTATTCCTATTCAGGGCATCACTTTATTAAACGCAAAAAATAATAGCACCAATGCTAATTATAAAATGCACGGCATTTATTATTATTACAACACAACTCCAAGTATTATGGCTGACCCGAATAGCTGCAGAGGTTATTACGGCGCATTAACAGGTAGTTGGAGAGATTCCACCCATCTTACTTTTGGTGGCAGTGGTCATGGTGGTACAATCAAAACTGATTTTGCTTTCCCGGATAATCCAAGCTTGTCAGGAACTAATCCCAACACAGGCTTACCTTATTGGAGTATGTGTAACCCAACTGTATCACCAGGTGATATGCGTTCATTAATTTCAATAGGCCCAATGAAAATTGTTCCCAATGATATAGTTGAATTAAATTTTGCTGCCATTACCCATTGGGGCGATGTATATCCATGTCCTTCATTTGCAGGTATAGGCGCAGCGCACGATTCGGTGCTTTCATTTTTCAATACTTTAAATTGCGGCAGATATTCATCGCATAGTTTGGGAATAAATTCTGTTTCAACCACAGCTTCGTTTTCTGTTTTTCCAAACCCTACTAATAGCAAAGTTTACATCAATAATCCAATGCACGAAGATTTTGTCATTCACATTTTTGATGTAACAGGAAAAGAACTGCAACACAAAAATTGTTCGCAAAGCATTAATGAACTTGACTTAGCCGATTATAGCAGCGGCATTTATTTTTATTCGATTGAAAATAAATCGAACACAATTTTACAACGTGGAAAATTGGTAAAGCAGTAGAATGGTTGCTGGTAGCTTGTTTCTGGTTTCTTTTTAATTGTTGAAGAAACCAGAATGAGCTGCTAATTAGTAACTCATTTTTTGTATCAAATCGGCAATGCGGCTACTGTAGCCAAATTCATTGTCGTACCAGCCAACAATTTTTACAAAATTATTTTCCATCACCATCGTAGAAAGCGAATCTAAAATACAACTGTGTGGGTTGCCAATAATATCGCTGCTCACCAAAGGTTCATCAGTAAATTGCAAGATGCCTTTGTAAGCCGCATCAGCAGCAGCTTTGAAAGCTTGATTAATTTCTTCGACTGTGGTATTCTTTTTCAAAATGGCTGTAAAGTCAGTAATAGAACCAGTTATAATAGGCACTCTCATGCTGTTGCCATTTATTTTTCCTTTCAAATGTGGTAACACTTCAGTTACTGCTTTTGCTGCGCCAGTGGTGGTTGGAATAATATTTACCGAAGCAGCCCTTGCTCTTCGCAAATCGCTATGAGGCGCATCCACCAAGCGTTGGTCGGCTGTCATGGCATGAACGGTAAGCATAAATCCTTTGTCCAATCCAAAATTATCATCCAATATTTTCACCATCGGTGCTAAACAATTGGTGGTGCAACTGGCGTTGGAAATGATTAAATCATCTTTCAATAATTGCGCATCATTTACACCCAACACAATCGTTTTTACATCGTCTTTGCATGGTGCAGAGATGACCACTTTTTTTGCACCAGCCTGCAAATGCTTTTCAGCAGCGGCTTTTGAGGTGAACAAGCCCGTGCTTTCCAACACAATATCAATGTTCAAATTTTTCCAAGGCAACAATTCAGGTTGTTTTTCTTTTACAACTAAAATTGATTTTCCGTTGATGATTAAATGCGTTTCATCATGCTGCACCGAGCCATCGAACTGGTGTTGCGCCGAATCGTATTTGAATAAATGCGCTAAAGTTTTAGTGTCGGTCAAATCATTAATCGCAACAATTTCAATGTTCGATTTCTTCAATAAGGTTCTTAATGATAATCTGCCAATGCGCCCAAAACCATTGATGGCTACTCGAATTGTGTTTCCCATTTTCAAAAAATTTTTTATGTCATGTTAAACGCAAAAATAGCAGAATTGTTGAAGTGAATAGAAGGAATAGTTGTCATCTTAAAATAAAAAAGTAACACTATACACCAATAGCGATTTGTTTTTGTATTCAAAATTTACATTGCCAGTGTTAGGGTAATTATCAGTATAAGATGTGCTACCAGCCAAACTGAAATAGCCTTTCAGTTTCATGTAAACATTATTATCGCGATAGGCTCTTACACAAATTTCTGGTACAATTGCTACATCAAAAAAATTATGCGATTCGCCATTAATTTTCAAAATATTAAAAGTGGGACCAAGCCCCAATCCAATCCCGAAATTGCTATCACCATCACTTGTGGCATCACCGCCCAATTTGATGTTGGCTAAAATAGGAAATCGCAAATTATGAACAATGTTTGCATCACCAATATCGAAGTTGTAATAAAATCCGCTTGTTGCCCCAAGGCTAATAAAGTCGTTCAATTTTTTGTATTGATAATTTAACACAACGCCAAGTGCAACGCTCATTTGTTGGTCATCTGATTGGTAATTTGGATAATAAATATTAGAAGTGAGCGAATAAAATGATAAGCCAGTTTCTATGTCTAACGATAGGATTGGGTCATCAGAAGTATTTCCTTTAAATGATGATTTGTCTTGTTCTTGAATAATGGTTCTGGACTTTTTATTGTCTGAATTTTCGTCATCATCTTTATCCATATTAATCAGTTTTTTCAAACACGGCGATGCTTTATCGGCATCAATTGGCTCTTCTTTATAAGTGTCGCTGGCGTATAAAAATGCAGCTGCTTTTAGCAAATTATTTTTGCATTTTTTCAAATTCCAATTTTGTTTTTTGCAAAAACTGATTAATTCAGTTTGGTCTGAAAAGTATTTATTCATCTGTGTTTCAGCCTCTTCATTGCTTGAAAATTTGGCAACTACTTTTTTGTCTTTATCTAAAATGAAATAGTTCAAAGTGTTGATGGTTTCATCTTCATCTTCCGCTGATTTGATGGCTATTTTTTTATAGCTTAAAAAATATTGGTCAGTTTTAATAATGACATTATAAAGCAAAATTTTATCAGCATCCGCTCCAAAAATTTTGTACTCTTTTTTTATTAAATCGCCACTTTCATATTGATTGTAAATAATGGATGAAACATCAGATTTATTAATGGTTTTCGAGCCATCATTAGCCGCTACATCAAATGTTTGTTTCGATTCAATTCCATTGAAAATAGCCGGGTCATGCGTTTTAATTTTTTCGCCTGATTTTAAATTGAAAGTGATGTAGTCGCCATCTTTTTGCTGTGCAAAAACAGAATTGATATTAATAAGCAATACTATTAGCAAGTACAATTTTTTCATTTCAGAATAAAAGTTTTCTCAAAGATAATTCTTTAAATAAATCTCGATTTGTGTTAATTTTAGGCAATAATTTTTTAGGATAAAAACCTAACACTATGCAAAAAATAATTTCCATCAAAGCCACACCCAACGAGGCTTTCAATCCAATTCTTTTAAAGCAATTAATTGCCGAAGAAATCAATTTGCCACTTCAAAAAATTTCTGATTACAATATTTTACGAAGAAGCATTGATGCCCGAAGCCGACAAGTTTTTTATGTGTTGCAAATCCAAGTTTTTATTGATGAGCAAAAAATTCTACCACCATTAATTGACTTTGTAGAGCAAAATGTTTCGCAAAAAAAATCAGTGATGGTGGTCGGTGCCGGACCAGCAGGATTATTTGCTGCATTGCGTTTGATTGAGTTGGGATGGAAACCAATCTTGTTAGAAAGAGGAAAAAATGTTCGTGAAAGAAGAAGAGATTTGGCAAAAATAAATCGTGATGGCGAAGTAAATCCTGAATCGAATTATTGCTTTGGCGAAGGCGGCGCAGGCACTTACAGCGATGGAAAACTCTACACTCGAAGCAGTAAACGTGGCGACATTAATCGCATTTTGCATCGCTTGGTAAAACATGGCGCAACCCCTGAAATACTGACTGATACACATCCTCACATTGGCACCAATCATTTACCCAATATTATTCAAAACATCCGTGAACACATTATTGCTTGCGGTGGCGAAGTTTATTTTGATAAAAAAGTTACCCAATTTTTAATCGCTGAAAATAAATTGAAAGGCGTTGAATGTGCTGATAATACAAGGTTTGAAGCCGATGCTTTAATTTTAGCAACAGGTCATAGTGCCCGAGATATTTTTGAATTGTTGCACCAACAAAACATTTTAATTGAAGCAAAACCTTTTGCATTGGGCGTTCGCATCGAACATCCGCAACATATTATTGATGCACAACAATATCATTGCAAAGTGAGAGAAGATAATTTGCCG
>CAIODY010000130.1 GCA_903857255.1 uncultured bacterium | reverse complement strand
ATGATTTAACCTTTAAGGTGATTGGTGCTGCGATTGAAGTACATAAATTATTAGGTGCTGGTTTGATAGAAAGTGTTTATCACGAGTGCATGAAAGAGGAATTATCCAATAGGAAAATAAATTTTCACACAGAGATGAAAGTGCCTTTGATATACAAGAATAAAGAATTGAAAATTGATTTTAGATGCGACTTGTTTGTTGAAGATTGCTTGGTAGTTGAATTAAAAGCTGTTCAAGAAATTATTCCTTTGTATCACACTCAAATATTAACCTACATGAAATTATTGGAAGCTCCGAAGGGAATTTTAATCAATTTTACTTGCTCAAATATTTTTAAAAATGGACAGAAAACTTTTGTGAATGAATTTTTCAAAAATCTTCCGACAAAATAATTTCTATGTGCTTATGTGTTTAATAAAAAAATGACATCCTTCAAACAAATACAATCCTTAATTGATGCCGAGTTGAACGAGTTTGAAAAAACTTTTGAAACTTCTTTGCGAAGCCGTGTGGCGTTGCTCGACATCATTATGAAATACATCGTAAAGCGCAAAGGCAAACAAATGCGCCCCATGTTTGTGTTGTTGGCGGCAGGCACTTGTGGCAAAATTTCCACCACCACTTATCGAGGCGCATCGTTGATAGAACTGTTGCACACAGCCACTTTGGTGCATGATGACGTGGTGGATGATGCGTATCAACGACGAGGATTTTTTAGCATTAATGCACTTTGGAAAAATAAAATTGCTGTGTTAGTAGGCGACTATTTATTGAGCCGCGGATTATTATTGAGCGTAGAAAATGAAGATTTTGAATTGCTGAAAATTGTGAGTAATGCTGTGAAAGTGATGAGCGAAGGCGAATTGTTGCAAATTGAAAAAGCCCGAAGATTAGATATTGATGAAGCTGTTTATTTTGAAATCATCAAAGGAAAAACTGCATCATTGATTGCTTCAGCTTGTGGTGTTGGTGCTGCTTCGGTTGGTGCTGAAAAAAGTGTAGTAGATAAAATGAAAATGGTGGGAGAACTGGCTGGTATTGCGTTTCAAATCAAAGATGATTTGTTTGATTACAATGATGCTGATGTAGGCAAGCCAACTTACATCGACATCAAAGAAAAGAAAATGACGCTGCCATTGATTTACACGTTGAACAATTGCAAATCATCTGTAAAAAGAAATTTGATAAACACCGTAAAAAATAAAAACGAAGACAAAAAAGCGGTGAAAGAATTGGTGCAAATTGTCATCGAACATGGCGGCATGAAATATGCTCAACAACGCATGGATGAATATCATCAGCAAGCTATTTCGCTGTTAAAAGAATTACCCGAAAGCCAATATCGGCAAGGCTTACAAGATTTGATTGCTTATACCATTGAAAGAGAAAAGTGAAATTATTCTTTCACAAATTTCTTCACTGTGAAATTATTTTTCTCATCTACAATTTTCAAAAAATAAATACCACTCGGCAAGTCGTAAGTATTGAGTCGTAAGTTGTAAGTAGGATTTTCGCTTGCCAATTTGTAATTTACATTTCTACCAACAATATCATAAATCGCGATTGATTTTATTCCTAATTCATAATTTCTAATTCTTAATTCATTTTCAACTGGATTCGGATAAATTTCAAAATCATTTTCCATTATATTTTCAACCCCAACATTTTTTGGAGGAGGATTGGGGTCGAAGCCTGCAATGCTTATTGCACCTGTATTTTGAGGGTCGAGCCAATATTTTACTTGAGCATGAATAGCCGTATCTGCATTCCAAGAAGTTGCAAATTTTCCGTAGTAATCATTTTTGTCGGTATCATCGCAACCGCAATAAGAAGGACCGCCAAACAATTGTCCAACAAACTGATGGTATTTGTTGTAAAGCGGCGAACCACTGCTACCAGGCTCTGTTACACCATTATCCCAATGTTTGATATTCCAACACAAGGCAGTGTAAGTATCTGTGTAAGATGAATCATAACATTGATTGTAAGCAAAGGATATTTTTTTGATGTCGCCTTCAGGATGATGAATGCCTATAACTGAATCTGGTAGCGTATTTGAGTTGTTCCATCCAGCAAAAAATGGATGATAACTTAATGGCACTTTTGAATTTAATCGGAATAAACTAAAATCACTTTTGGTGTTGGTCGCTAATAGAGTTGCGCCACTCACCACTTGATTTTGAGCAACATTTGTATTGGTGCAATTCGGACTTTCATAATTAAAAACAAATACCCACGAAGCTGTGCCAGTAGTGCCGCAATGATGAGCCGTCATTAAAAAAGGTGTAGTGTCCTGCGCTGGATTATTGATTAATGAACCACTGCAAAACGCAGCACCAGCAACCAATACAATCACTGCACGTTTTTCTTTTTGCCAATTATTTCCTATCGGGCAATTCACATTGTTTTCGCAACTGCCGCTATCGCCAAAACCTAAAGTTGATTTGTAGCCGAATGTTCGGTAGCCGTGATAAATTTTTGAAATGCTGAAAGTGCCTTTAAATTCAGCATTTGCAGGCTCAACATATTCAATAACTGCTTCATCACCTACCATCAAAGTGGTTCCTAAAATGCGTTCAACATTATTGTTTGAATCGTTGTAAGGATTGATTACAGATTGATTTTTGTTGTTGTAAATTAGAATGTAAGCATCTTTTGGAAGATTGTAATTCTCAAAAACAAAATGTAAAGTTTGAGCATTGGGAGATGAGATTTTTAGTTGCCAAATTTTTGTGTCATCATCTAAAACCTGCCATGCTCCTGCGTTTTCAGGAGTTATATTGGCATTAAATTCATAAGCAAAACGCCAAGGAATGGTTTTGTTGTTTCTGTTTAATTCATCTTCCATTTGCAATTTTGACAACGGAATTTCACTCATTGAAATTGTTGGCGCATGCTCATTCCACAAAGGTTGCGGATGAGCAAAGTTGATGGTTTGTCCCTTCGTAAAAAATTGAAAAGGCATCAAAAAAATCAATAAGAAAAAAAAATTTTTCATCAAAAAAAGTTCAGTGAGACTAATCAAAAAATAATTTACGACAATCCGCCAACCAATGCTGACAAATCATTAATACCCACAGGATTCACTATGGTAAAGCCTTCGCCGTAATCAATACCAATTGATTTTCCAAATTGAATGCTTCTTGCTTTGATACCTTCCATAAACATTGGCGATGAAATGTAAGTGTTCGGTTCGTTTGAATTTGGATTATAAAATTGCGATTCATAAGCCAAAATTGCTTTCATTTTTTGTTCCATTACATTTGAAATATCAACCACTAAATTTGGCGTATAATATCTGTCCTGAATGATATGCAAAACTTGTTTTGGTCGCCAAGCATTTTGCTGATTTTCATTTTCATCTTTTGTTTCAATCTTTCGTAAACCGCTATAGTAGCAACATTCAGCAATCATTTTACCAGCTCTACCATGGTCAGGATGGCGGTCTTCTAAAGCGTTGGCAATCACAATTGTTGGTTGAAATTTTCTGATAGCAGCAATTATTTTTCGCATCGCTTCTTTTTCATCATTTCTAAAAAAACCATCTTTTAAAAACAGATTTTCTCTTACTTGCAAGCCCATAATTTTTGCAGCATTCGCAGCTTCTTGCAATCTGATTTCAGGGGTGCCACGTGTACCTAATTCACCAGCAGTTAAATCAACTACACCAGTTTTTTTTCCTTGTAAGGCTGCATTAATCAATGTTCCAGCGCATGACAATTCGATGTCATCAGGATGTACGCCGATTGCTAAAATGTCTAATTTCATTTTTTCTTGTTTGAATTTTCGATTTCAAAAATAGCACGTTCTAAGAGGAATTGTTCTTGAGCGTTGTATTTTCTTTTCATGTCTAAATCATCATCATAAGTGGTCATCATAGTATTGTAAACCCATGATTTGAAGCCGCCTTTGAACTCTTTCACTAAATCATAACAAGTGCTTCCAGTTTCTCTGTTAATCAATAAAATCAAAATTCTTCCCTGCCTTGTTGTCATATTGACTAATTGATTTTTGAATTGTTTATTCAATGCATCCTCTTTTGATTTGATGTATTCTTTTCGTTCATGTCGGCTTTCTAAAATTTCTAAATGTTGATTGATTTCTATCAGCAGAGCCGAAGTTTGTTTGGCATAGGGATAAACAACAGCCACATCGCTTTTTAAATAATCGTATAAACGCTTTTGTCCGTAATCAACAAAAGGTCGAAAGTCAGTGATATAAACTGTTTTAAGGCATTTAACAGGAATTGTATCGCCTTTGTAAATAACTGCAATTACTTTCATGGTATCATTTTCTTCATGCTGAAAAGCAAAAACATTTTTAGTGAAAAGCAATATGAAAATTAATAAACGCATGCAACTTATACTGTAAAATTAAACCTCTTACTGATTTTTAAGTTTAATATTCAACGAAAAATTTTGTTCAATATTTCTTTCGTAATTTTGAATTTTAAAACGATGAGTAAATGAAACGGGGAAATGTTTTTTTTGTTGGAATGCTATTAATTGCTTTTTTTTCTTGCAAAAAAAAAGACAGCAATGTATCATCAACAGGTACTTTGATTGTGAAAATCGAAAATCAAGTGAATGGTCAAACCATTGCTATGACTGGGTTGAATTATACCAATGCCGCTGGCAATCAATATTCCGTGAGTATGCTGAAGTATTATTTAACCAATTTTGTTTTAACAAAATCAGATGGTTCAACTTTCGCAGCTAACAATTATACTTTGATTGATGCTTCGGATGCGAACAAAAAAAGTTTTACCATTGACAATGTGCCAAATGGAACTTACACTTCAGCCAAATTTTTTATCGGAGTTGATGCAAGCCGCAACCACACTGGTGTTCAGGACGGTGATTTAGACCCGATGTATGGTATGATTTGGACATGGAATACAGGGTATATTTTTTTTAAACACGAAGGGTTGTATAAAGATACATCAGGTGCAACGCAAGCTTTGGTATTTCATTATGGCACCGATGCAGCATTAGCAACGGCTCAAACATCTATCAGTGTTGATGTGGAAGGGAATTCTAAAACAATTTATTTGGAATTCAACTTAAATAATTTATACAAATCGCCTAACCCAATTAATTTCAATCAATACAATTATCAGCAATCATCTACTGCTGCTGATTCGATTTGGATTGTAAAATTAAAAGCGAATTTTGCCAACACATTTTCTTTTGACCGAGCCGAATAATTTAAAGTGAAAAAAATCTACCTAATACTTTTTGTTTTTTTAACAAGTTGGTTTGCTTGTAAAAAAGATGCAGCCGTTTTTACTAATGTATCACCAGCTTTAACGCCTTATCAATTCAACATTCCAGCAGGGTTGCCACCTATTCATATTCCTGATAATAATCCAATGAGTGAGGAAGGCGTGGCGTTGGGCAAAAAATTATTTTACGACAATATTTTATCAGGTAATGGCACGATGAATTGTGGTAGTTGCCATCATCAAAATTATGCATTTGCTGATACTGGCAGATTTAGTTTTGGTATTGATGGAATTCATGGAACAAGAAGTGCGATGCCGCTTTTCAATGTAGCTTATGCACAACAATTTTTTTGGGATGGTGGTGCTGCAAGCCTCGAAGACCAAGTGATTGGACCAATAAAAAATCCGATTGAGTTGCATGCTGATTTGCAAACTGTCATTGGCAAACTTAATGCTGATGCGTATTACATGAGTGCATTTAAAAAAGTGTTTGGTACATCACCAATTACTACCTTACAATTAATGAAAGCAATTGCTCAATTTGAGCGAACAATTTTGTCAGGCGATTCAAAATTTGATTTGTATTTGAGAGGGCAGGCAACGCTTACAACCAGCGAACAACGCGGCTTGGTGTTATACACTTCAGAAACGGGTGATTGTTTTCATTGCCATTCGGTAGGCAGTACGATGACTGATTTTGCTTATAAGAATAATGGCTTAGATTCGATTCCTGCTGATTCAGGTCGTTATAGAATTACTCTAAACAATGCAGATATTGGAAAATTTAAAACGCCTTCATTACGCAACATCGCTCTCACTGCGCCTTACATGCACGATGGTAGATTCAGAACTTTAGAAGATGTGGTGAATTTTTACAACACAGGATTTCATAAACCACTTTCTGCTGACCCATTAATTTTGAAAAGAAAATACAATCAATTATCAGCACAAGATGTGGCTGATATTGTAGCATTGCTCAAAACCTTTACTGATAATAGTTTGGCGACTAATAGCAATTATT
>CAIODY010000129.1 GCA_903857255.1 uncultured bacterium | reverse complement strand
TATAAAGTTGACAAATCATATGAAAGCTACTTTTCGGCTTTTGAAAGTTTCAAAAATCACAATCAGGTAGAATTGAAAAAACAAATTAAGACCTTGAAATTATCCAACGAATATTTAACAGAACTTAAAAAGATTGGCATCAATAATTTTAACTGGGAAAAATTTGTTGAATTAAGATTCACTGACAAACTTCTTTGGGCAATGGGTAAAGAATTAATAGATCAAAAGAAGAAAACAAACAAAAATCAGAAGTGAAATTCCCAACAAATATCATTTTCTCAATCAGCAATGCGTATGTACTGCACTTCTGAAAAATAAATTTAGTCATGTCGAAATGATTTGATTTTAATTTGCCCGTCTATTAGTTTTGGGGATGATAAAAATTCATTCTTGTCAATTGAATGATTCATCTCTAACTCAATACCAACATCAACAATTTTATTGGAATCAAAACTGATTATTTTTTTGATTTCTTCTTTTGATTGAAAGATTGGGAAATATTGTTTGCACTTAAATGTTGAACCAATAACTTTATTTAAAGGCAATTCAGAGCATTCATTATCTTTTATATGTTGAAATGTGTCAACAATATAAAATTCATCATCAAATTTATCGTAAACCAAAATATATCTCATCTAAATTTATTTTTGTAGATTTTGAGGTTGCCCAATACAAAGTTGAGCCATTGAAAACCGAAGTCTTAAAAGGCATTGTAGGATGTTGTTCAAAAAACAAATTATTGAAAACGCTTTCCATAAAGTCAAACTTGCCAATTAAAATAACTTTTTGAGGGTTAAAGATTTTTATCTCTTCTTTTAAAATCAAAACTGCGTTTTCCATTTGTGATTCAAAATGACAATCTGTTTGATATTGCGGATGCAATAATGGGCTATTGATTTTGAAAAAACTTGTCACAATTGATTCAGATAAATTTGGTAAAGTGGCAAGTTCATTGTCAACTATTTTTTCAAAATTCTTCTGACAATATTCAATGGCGGATGTAAAGAGGGTTTTGAATTTTTCTTGAAAATCGTCTTCCGAAAAATGAAATCCATAATCAACTTGCTCGAATACAATCATAGTCTTTTGCTCAAGAAAATAATTGCTACCAATGATTGGTAAAACCAGTTCCAAGTTTTGCTTTTCAGGGTTCCATAAAAAATCAAAATATGCCGTGAGGTAATCTTCTAACAAGAATTGAAATTTTTTGGAAGAAGAAATAATTGTAAAAGAGCTATCCATGATTATTTTTTCATTTCATAACCTTCTAGAATCATTTTTATGTGCCATTTCAATCGTTCAAGCGAACCTAAATCTAAAGCCCTTTGTCCAGAAAGCATTCCGCTGAATAAAACAGGAATATTACGCCAAGAATATGCACAAATGTTTTCAACAAAACTTTCTTTCTTGATTAATGCTCCATCTTCTAATAAGTCATGAGAATTGTCTAGCAGTATATCACGTGAGAGCGAATTACAAACAACAATAATTTTGGGTTTAAATTTAGTTTGAAAATCCTCTATTGTTTTTTTTAATTGCTCTTGTAAGAAATTTTTACCAGTATCTTTTTTTAAGATTTCATAAAATTCTTTTTGCTTACCCCTAAAAAAAAATAAATCAATATGAGCCCAATCATTTCTGCAATCACAATAGTTTGCCACTTCTACAAATCTATTGAAGTATTGATGATTTGGACGTTCATAATTTAATTGGTACTCGTAAATTTTTCCATCAATTTCTTCTCCAGAAGAAGGATTTATTCCAACGAATAAGATGTTTGCATTATAGTTTGGGTTTTGGCAAAGAGCATAATTATAATTTTCAAATTCAGCTCTGTAGTTCTTGATAATAATTGTTTCAATTTCTTCTTTTGTCATTTTGAATTTTTAAAGTTTTTTCCAATAATGTGAAACGGATTTTGGACAGCCGCCTTGTTGCGGTTTTGATTGGGTTTGCACTACAATTCCACAATCTTTACATTCATAATTGTCATCACCAGCTTCACCCAAGCGATGCCAGTAATGCGAAGAATTTTGTGCCGAACATTTTCCTTGATTGGGTGTATTTGATTGCTTAATTGTTAATCCACAATAAGAACAATTATACCATTGCAAATTCATAATTATTTTGTTTTTGTAAATGTAAATTTTGTATCAAAAATATTTCATCACTTCGCAACCTATTTGTGTACTAAATTTGTTGAATGCCTCAAAACAAACATGCCTTAATTCGCTATCGTTTAATTGATGAACGAATTCGTAACAAGCAAATGCCTGCACCATCATTAAATGATTTGGTGGAGTTATGTAGCGAACGATTAGGTAAAAAAGTGAGTAGCAGCACTGTTCAAAAAGATTTGGATGCTATGCGAACTGATGAAGCATTGGGATATAGAGCGCCAATTGATTATAACCGTTTTAAAAGGGGTTATGTTTATACTGATGAAGATTATTCCATCGAAAAAAATCCATTGACCGATGAGGAAACATTTTCAATAGAATTGGCGGTGCAAATTTTGCAGCAATATAAAGAGTTGCCAGCATTTAAGCATTTAGAAAAACCATTGCAAAAAATGATGACCTCACTTTCTATTAATGATGAAGAGCAATCCATCATTCAATTAGATAAGCC
>CAIODY010000128.1 GCA_903857255.1 uncultured bacterium | reverse complement strand
GCTCTGTGTAAGTGTTCGACCAAAGAAATGATAAGAAGCTGGCGAACAAATATTTTGTGTAATGGTATCTCGGCTTGCATTAGGACATAAAACCGAACAAGCATTTGAATTACCTGTTTGACACAATGGGAATGTTAACCAACTGCCTGCTAAATGACCTCTGTTGGGCAGGCAAGAGATTGGAGTATTTGTAATATTCAGCGAAGAAACATTCTTTAAGTCTGGTAAACAATAAAGATTAGAATCAGCAATTAATGAGAGTGTTGCTATTGAATTAACAAGAGAAGGCAGTGCGTTAATTTTGGTGCTATCGCATATTAAATAGGTTATAGTATTGGAATTAAAATTTGGTAAACTTACAATTGGATTACTGCTGCAATTAAGACTATACAAAAACATCGATAATGTTCCAATTCTCTTTAGTTTATTATAACTACAGTTTACAATACTATTACTTTGTGTAATAGGAAAATAAATTGAGTCCAACTGATTGTGTTGGCAATAAAAATTTTGAATTCCAATGGGTAGATACAAATAAGTTAGATTATTGTAACTGCAATCAAGAGTATGCAACAAATTTAAAACATTTCCATGTGTACTAAACCTATTCAACAAATTATTGTTACAAATAACATCAGATAAAAAATGACTACTAATGCTCAATGTTTTCAGCAAATTATTGTTGCAAATGAAAGTAACAAGATTAGAATTATTGTTAGGTACAATTACAGTATCTAATAAATTATAACTACAATTTACAAGTGAATTATTCGAGCCCAATCGAAAACCAGTAAGTTGATTATGCTGGCAATAAAAGGTATCAGGGTTATCAGTATTGCTGAAGTTGATTAAACTAATATTATTGTAGCTACAATCTAAATAGGTTAAATTATATGTGGAGGGATATGTTTGCGTTAAAATGGAATCTAAAAGATTATTACTACATAGCAAACTAATCAAAGAAGCAGGTAAGGTTGGAATAGCGGTTAGCTGATTGTAACTGCAATTTAAATTTATCAAGGAGGTATTAATGAATGGTGGTAATGCAGTAAGTTGATTATTTTGGCAATATAACTTTTGGATTTGTGTATTCATTGTCGGCAAATTACTTATTTGATTATGGCTACAGTCTAATTGCCCAAGCCAATAACCTAATGATGGTAAAGAGGTAAGTTGATTGTTGCTACAGTTGAGCACATACAAACCCCAAGGCAAAGGCGGTAAAGAATTTAATTGATTGTTTTGGCAATATAAAAATTGCAATGATGCTGGTAATTGATTTGATAAATTAAATAGACCGCAGTTGCTGCAATCTAAACTGGTTAATGATTTGAAATATTGTATTCCTGTTAAATCACTTAGTGACCAACCATATCCAATTGTGATTGAGGTTGCACTTAACACAAAAGCATTTGTCGTATCTAATTCATTATTTGCATTAATAGCCCCAGGATAATTAACACTTATCCAATAAGCAAAATTTGGAGTTAAAGTATTTACCCATTGTGCCTTTGCATTTTTACTAACACCAAAAACTACAACAAAAAGTAAAAGTGTAAATGCTTTTTTCATGGGCTAATGATTTTATTACTAACAAAAATAAGCATTCTTATTAAAATGAAATTGTTTTATTTTCCGCCATTTGCCGTTGTTCCTATCCTCACAAAATACTTTGTTTTATCAACTGGTTTTGTTGTCAGCATTTTGATTTTCACTTTTATGCAAAAACGATTGCACAAATTCTTTCACTTTTTCCACCAACGAAACAGTGATATCGTGCAATTTTTCTTCCACTTTTTGTTCGGCTTTCAAAAAATATTGCTGCACTAAAATAGATAAACCATAAGCCATTCCGTTTTTCAAAAACGTTTTATTGTCGAACTCAATCCCAGTTAAATGAGAAACCGCATTCAGCAGCAAATTAGCAGGTTGCAGGCTTTCTTTAATGTCAGTTATATCTTGCTTGATGTCATTTTTTTGTTGCAAAGCCAACGCTTCTAATCGTTTTTTTTCAGCTCGTAAATCGTGCAGATTCTGTATATTAGTCATGTTGATTTTCTTTAAAAAAGTTTTTGATAATGGTGTTGGCAATAGGTGTTTTCAATAGCGATTCTTTTAGCAACATTAAAACCAAAGCGATGAAAAAATAAATGCCTGCCACAGCAAAAAATCCTAAATAAACTTTACCAAAATAATTGGCTAATAAAAATGCAAAAGCAATACTGGCAAACAAAAACACCAACAATAAAAACGAACCAATAATCATTGCCGAAAGCATAGAAGCCCCTATAATGCTCGATTTTTCAGCAATTTTCAATTGTGTCAGTTGTTGTTGGGTATCAATATACGATTCAACATGTTCCACCAAATCGTCAATTTTATTTCTTTCGTTGTGCATTTGAAAAAACGGTTTTTATGAATCAAATGTAACACTATCCTGCCCGATGTGGCTGATAAAAATCATTTCATTCGCAAATGATTATCATCGTTTTTCTAACCTCAGAGTGATTACATTTGCTAAAACTGATTGCTTATGAATTGCCATTTATTACCACCTCAAATTATTGCGCCGCTGTTTGCACGGCTCATTTTGGGCGTTTTATTTTTATTTCAAGGCATTGATAAAATATTTCTGGTAGGTGTAAAAGAAGAAATTACAGCCATCGAACCTGCTTATTTAAAAATAAAGATGCCCGACTTTTTTATCAAGTTGGTAGCATATTTCACGAGTTATGCTGAATTGATTGGTGGATTCTTTTTGCTCATTGGTTTGTTTAAATTCAGTGCATTGTATTTGTTGGGCATTGATTTATTCATTGTCTCCATTGGTATGTCGTTATTAAATCCAGTGTGGAAAATGGATTTAGTTTTTCCACGATTAGTATTATTGATTTTCTTATTGATTTACCCTGCCAGCCTTGATGTGATTACGTTACAGCATTTTATTCAACATTTCAGATAACCATTTTTAAAACTTTTCAAACAAAAATAACAATGAGCGCAATTACCAAAATTTTATGTCCTATTGATTTTTCTGACAACTCTAATGCTGCATTAGATATGGCTTTGCAATTAGCCGAAACCAATAAAGCAGCCTTGCACTTGATTTATGTGTTACCAAAAATGAATTATTACGATTGGACATTAACTGGTGCAACGCCTTTGATTGATAATGATTTGTTTGAGCAAATGGATAAAGATGCTCGTGAAAAATCGAATGCTTTGGTTGAAAAAATAAAAAATGAACATCCTCAAATGCTTATCACCGCTGAAATTGATGAGTTGAACAGCCCAGCCGATGGTGTTTTGAACGCAGCAAAAACTTTCAAAGCTGATATGATTGTAATGGGCTCTCATGGCAGAAAAGGTTTTGATAGAATATTAATGGGCAGCGTTGCCGAATCGGTGATGCGCAATGCTGATTGCAGTGTGGTGATTTATAAAAAATAATCGCACCAACTTGTTATTTAGACTTTTAAAATATTTACACATAATATTTTACTATCTCCAAAAATGTTGTTTTATTTGCATTTCACCTGTTTAAATGCGATGCAAAATTTATTCCCCTTTCAATTTTTGAATTTAGCGCAAAGCCGCATGAATGGCGGTGTTTCATCCACAATTATCATTGCTAAATAAATATTGTTAGGGCTAAATTTTAAAGGAGTGAAAAATAAAAAAAGTGTCGTTGCGTTAATTTGATGGTATTGAGCGATTGATTTTTTTGTAGTAACACCTAAAAGCAGCCTAATAAAAAAAGCCAGTAAACGGCTAAGGATAAAAAGAGGGAAAGTAACAATTAAAAGTAGCCGAGTAATTTTTAAAAGTAAGAGGGTAAATTTTAAAAGTAGCCGAGTAACAAATGAAAGTAACAAGGTAATTTTTAAAAAAAATTGGCTAACAGAAGCCAGTAGCGGAGTAAATTTTAAAAGAAATAAAGTAGAAGAAGCAAGTGCGAAGATAAAGTGTAAAAGTAATGTGGTGAT
>CAIODY010000127.1 GCA_903857255.1 uncultured bacterium | reverse complement strand
GATAATTTATACTTTTCAAGGTGTGTATTCTCCAACAATCAATTCACACCATATTTCTTTTTGTATTTTTCATACAAAAGCTTTTGTCCGTTTTCCAATGAAATTATTCTGCCGCCAATCATTGCTGGTTCAATTTTATTCGATTTCTTATCCAACAAATCGCCGCTGCAAATCAGCAGTGTAGCGTCTTAGCCTTCTTCCAAACTTCCTGCCAAATTATCAACACCCAAAATTTTTGCAGCATTTAAGGTAACACTTTGCAACGCTTCCTCTTTCTGCAAGCCATACGCAGCGGCAGTTCCAGCTACAAAAGCCAAATTGCGTTGATTACCACTCCAATCTTTATGTTCTAAACAAAATAAAACACCAGCTTTTTGCAAAACTGTTGGCGTTTTGTAAGGTTGTTGAATATCATCATCATTTCTTTGCGACATCGAATGCGTTGAACTTAAAATCACAGGAATTTTTGCAGCCGCAATTTCATCTGCCACTAAATACGATTCTTCCGCATCTACCAACACACCATGCAAGTTGTATTTTTTGATAAATACCATCGCAGCCAAAATTTCTTTTGCTGTGTGCACATGTACATAAGCCTTGCGAATGCCCGATAATACTGGTACTACGGCATCCAACTTCAAATTTTTATTTTCTTTTTTTTCTGTTGCTGTATAACTTTTTGCATCGTTAAACAATTTTTCCAACTCATTCATTTGTTCTTTCCAACGATTATTTATTTCATCATTATTTTCAGTCCCTCGATAAATTGTTAGTGACGGAAAACGAATATGTAAGCCGCCATCCATCAACATCACAGCATCTTCCCAATTCCATGCATCTAATTGCACCACACTGCTCAAGCCGCTTACCAAGCCACCTTGCGGCACAATTTGCGCCATCAACACCCCATTAAATTTTACTGTCGGAATTATTTTCGAATCTGTATTGTAAGCAATTATGCTGCGCACATTCGGGTTCAAGTTTCCAACTTCCACATTATCTCGTGTTGCCCGTGCTTCTTCTATTTCCAGCAAACCCAATGTGGTATTAGCTGCAATCAACCCTGGATAAATTTGTTTGCCATTGGCGTCAATCATTTTATCGGCTTTCATCAATCGAATATTCGTCATCGAACCTATAGAAACGATTTTATTTTTTTCAATTCGGATAAAACCATTTTCAATTATCTTTCCATTGCCTACATGAATTGTTCCACCTGAAATCAATATGCTACCTGTGTTTGCAGGTGCAGGTGTTGGATTCTGCGCTAAAGAAATTTTTGCAAAAGCAGCAATAAAAACTAAACTAACGACAATTATTTTCTTCATTTTTTCATTTTAATAATTCAAAACTAAAGCCTTTTTCCAAAGCATGTTCAATAAATTTCGGCAATGCAAAAATCATGTTGGAATAAGCCTTTTCGCTGTCGTGAAACACAATAATTTCATTGCTGCGCAATGGTTTGCGAATACAATTCTCCAAACATTTTTCTTTCGAAATATTTTTATCAAAGTCGCCACTCAAGCGGCTCCACATCACCATTTTTGTTTTTGATTTTAATTGATTGATTTGCTGAAAACTTATTTTGCCATAAGGTGGTCTGAAAAATTGAGAAGAAAAAACTTGCTCAGTTTCCATAAAATCGGCTACATATTTTTGGGTTTCTGTTTTCCATCCATTAACATGATGAAACGTGTGATTGCCCACCTGATGACCATTTGCAAGAATTTCTTGAAACATCTCAGGATACTTCACCACATTATTTCCAACACAAAAAAAATGCGCTTTCACTTTGTATTCATTCAAAATTTGCAACACTTCTTTAGTAATAATTGGATGCGGACCATCATCAAAAGTGAGTACAATATTTTTATTTGCAGAATTGTTTTTCCAAATCATTGATGGATACAAAAGCGGCAACCAGAAAGGTGTTTGCAAAAAATAAGTACCCATTTATTTTTGATTAGCTGCTTGCTTTTGTGATTTTTTTTCTAGTTTTTTTTCAGCGTTTTCTTTCTTAATCCTTTCTTTATCGGCTGGGCAACTTCCTTTTGCTTGCGCAGCATTAAATCGAGCAACCAATTTCATTTTCTCTCTATCAGCTTTGCACATACCTTTGTATTTATTGTGGCAGCCACTGTTCATCAGCATTACAGCCATTATCAATCCTAAAAAATATTTTGCTTTCATTCCATTTTTTATTTTCAAATTTTCAAATCGACTCATTCTCAAATTGGTTATTTCAGTTTTTCCGTCATCAATTTTATCTCCATTATCGCCGACATTTTTTCATACAAAATATTGTACACCGCAGTAGTGATAGGCAATTCGACCTTGTATTTTTCATTTGCTTCGTGAATACATTTCACCGAATAATAACCTTCGGCAATCATATTCATTTCTAATTGCGCCGCTTTTACCGAATAACCTTTTCCTATCATCAGCCCAAAAGCCCTGTTCCTGCTGAATTGTGAGTAAGCTGTAACCAACAAATCACCCAAGTAAGCACTGCCTTTTATATCTCGTTCAATCGGATGAACTGCGTCAACAAATCGTTTGATTTCTTGAATCGCATTAGAAATCAAAACGGCTTGAAAATTGTCGCCATAGCCCAATCCATGACAAATACCTGAAGCCAATGCAATAATATTTTTCATAACAGCTGCTAATTCTGTTCCATAAATATCCTCGGTGAAATGCGTTTTGATATATCTACATGCCATCAAATCAGCCATAGCCGAGGCTTTTGAAGTATCAGGGCAACTTAATGTTAAGTAAGATAATTTTTCCAAAGCCACTTCTTCGGCATGACAAGGACCACTAATGACCACAAAATTTTTAAAATCAATTTGAAAATATTTATTGAAATATTCAGCAATGATGAGATTTTCATCGGTATCAGGAATCATGCCTTTGATGGCAGAAACAACAATTTTGTTGTTGAAATTTTCGCTTGTTAAATGTTCCAGAGTCGGTCGTAAAAATGCCGAAGGTGTAGCAGCAATAACTATTTCAGCATTTGCAATAGCAGCTTCGGGCGTTGCATGAAAAATTATTTTTTCGATGGGTAATTCAGCCGAGCTAATATAATTGGGGTTTCGACGAAATTTTTTAATGTGCTCCACAACCTCGTGTTTGCGAACATACCAATGTAGTTGCACATTTTTTTCACCCAGTATTTTTAAGATAGCTGTTGCCCACGAGCCACTTCCAATGATAGCGATTTGTTTTTGTGTATCCATTTAGGCAACGAAAATAAACAATAGTTGATTGTTGAAATAATTATCTTTGCCAAATGAGTGAAAGTATTCGTCAGAAAAAAGTAGCCGAATTAATTAAGGAACAAATGAGTTCGCTGTTTCAAAAAAATGGCTTTTATACCTTGAAAGGTAGTTTGGTAACCATTACCAGCGTTTCGATGACACCAGATTTATTAGAAGCCAAAGTTTATTTAAGTGTTTTTAACGCAAAAGACAAGCAATCTATTTTGAATGAATTAGAAACGCATCACAAAGAAATTCGTCATCAGTTGGGCAATAAAATAGCGAAGCAAGTGCGCCGTGTGCCCGAGTTTAAATTCTTTTTAGATGAAACTTTAGATGAAGTTTTTAAAATGGAAAAGCTGTTTGATAAAATAAAAAAGCAGGACTGAAATTTCAATCCTGCTTTTTTATTTTCTTAACTACACAATTTTTATCTCAAAGTAATTGTTCTTGTAACTCCGTTTCTTGTGATGGTTGCTGTGTTATCACAAGTACCACTACCAAAGTCAATAGCAATCATTGATTTACCTGATGGTGTAATGTCTAATTCACCTTGTGTAAAATGTTTTCTGCAACTCATATCACGAACTAAATCTTTACCCGAAGCAGTTGCTGCTGTATAACCAGTTCCGTTAGCAGCCGTTCCATTTGCACTTCCGCTGATGTAAAATTTATTGGCTGTATTATAATGATTAGGGTCACCAGCAAATTGAACACGAGTTTTACTTTCAGTAAAAGTAATAGTACCAGCACCTCCAGATTTAGTAATAGACATGTTTGAGGTGATACTCCAGCTAAAGAAAGTTGTTCCATTGTACAAACCATTATTTACAATGTGCTTAGTGCTTGAATTATCCACTGTGTACATATCAGAAGTTGAAGGACCAACAGAATAATTCACAAAGTGCATATCTATAACAGCACCTGCATCATGATAATGACCAGTATAGCTGATAACGATTTTGCCAGAACGAAAACGGCTATCGCGGCACATACAAGGGTTACTTCCGAAATCAATAGTTAAGGTATCTGGATTACTTCCATTATTTATGGTATCATTTGTAATAGTAGCACAACCGCTTAACATACTGCAATAATCCGCCGCCATACGCATATTGCCCGAACCCAACATTTTAGCTTGTTCAGCTAAGTTTTGTGTTTCTTGAGAAGTTCCATCAGCAGTTGCACCATCTTGTACTGCCGAAATTTCGGCATCGGTTAATTTGTTTTTCTTGCATGATGTGAACATCATAGTACTTGTTGAT
Source organism: uncultured bacterium (assembly GCA_903857255.1). Classification (GTDB taxonomy): domain Bacteria; phylum Bacteroidota; class Bacteroidia; order Chitinophagales; family CAIODY01; genus CAIODY01. The sequence goes on along the minus strand of CAIODY010000127.1, from coordinate 12,002 downwards.
AATGCCATCAAACAAGCTGCAACGATAATTTTTTTGTAAGTCATAATAAAATGTTTGTTTGTTAAAAGAAAATTGTTTTGTTGTTGTTATGTGTTCTATGACGAGGTAAAGAAAACAAGGTTTAACGAGTCTTGAAAATTTATTTGGAAAAAGATTTGGAAAAAGCAAAATGAACACATATCTTTACGTCAGTTTTCATAGTTTTAAATTTTAAGGTTAAAAAAGGGGGACAAGCAATTGTTCCCTTTTTTTATTTTACTACATCCTTAAATGCTCACGATTCATCCGCCAAATAAGAGCAATTGCAGCACTCATCAAACTGACTAATATCAAAATTCCAGCAATACTGTGTGGTTCAAAAAAACCAATTTTGAAATAAGTTGATTTTACACAAACTACTGAAACGCCATATAAACCAACTATTACAGCTAATTGCTTCGCAATGTTTTTTAAAGGATAATTTACTGGAAAATATTTTTGACCAAGCAAATACGATGCAATCATCATGGCAGCATAACAAGCTAAAGTTGCCCAAGCTGAACCCAAGAACCCAATTTTCGGAATTAATAAAAAATTTAGAAATAGTGTGATTGCTGCCCCCCCTAACGTGATGTAAGTGCCCATGATAGTTTGATTGGTGAGTTTATACCAAATTGTGAGATTGTAATAAATTCCTAAACAAACATTTGCCAACAATAAAATTGGAACTACTTGCAAGCCATTACGATATTGGGGTCCAACAAAATATTTTACTTCATCAATAAAAATCATAGTGCCGAAAATGATAAGTAGACAAACTGCAACAAATATTTGCATCACTTGAGCATAAATATCTTTTGCATTTTTATTTTCAGAATGACTAAAAAAAAACGGCTCACCAGCCATGCGAAAAGCTTGTACGAACATAGTGATGATGAGTGAAATTTTATAACAAGCACCATAAATTCCAATTTGTGCTTTTGCAGTTTCTTGATTGGGTAACAAAAAATTCAACAAAATTCTATCAAAAGTTTCGTTCACCATACCACCCAAACCGACTATTAGCAGGGGCAAAGCATACAACATCATTGTTTTCCAAAGTGTATAATCAAATTGCCATTTCATATTTGCCCAATGTTTGGTCATCAATAAAAATGTGATGATGCTTGCCATAAAATTTGCTGCAAACACATAACTGATGCCTATTTCAGGGTGATAAGAAAATAATCCTGAAAGATGTGGTGCAACTTTTATGAAAAATAAAGTGAGCGAAAAATTGATAAAAATATTAGCCAATCGAAAGAAAACAAATTGCATCGGGCGATTTTCTAATCGCAAACGGTTGAATGGAATGGTTACTAAAGTATCGAAAAATAAAATGCCGCAAACGCACCACATAATTTCTTTGTGGGCTTCGTAATGCAGCTTATGATTGATGTACGGCGCAAGCATCATCAACACTATGCAAAAAATAAAGCTACTAATGAGCAACGAAATATTGGCGGTGGCAAACACTTTTTCTTTATCATTTTCCGATTTACTAAAACGAAAAAATGCAGTTTCCATTCCATAAGTAAACACCACATTTAACAAACTGATGTAGGAAAAAACCTCTGTATTGATGCCGTATTCAGCTGGTAAAAAAAAATTGGTAAGAATAGGCGTAAGCATGTAATTCAGCATTCGTCCGAACACACTACTCAATCCATACACAGCAGTTTGCCCTGCTAATTTTTTTATTGTACTCAATGAAAATTATTTATTTTGCCACTAAGATAATCTGAAAATAAAAAAGCCGCTTCAATTCATTGAAACGGCTTTTAAAATATTGTTGTAAAAACTTTACACTGCAAAACTTTCACCACAGCCACAACTGCGGCTGGCATTGGGATTGATGAACTGAAAACCTTTTCCATTTAATCCATCGCTGTAATCCAATTCTGTATCCATCAAGTACAAAAGGCTTTTCATGTCGGTTACTAATTTAACGCCTTTGTCTTCAAAAGTTTGGTCTTTGGGTTGGGTTTCGTTATCAAAATCCATTTTGTAAGAAAGACCAGAACAGCCTCCACCAACCACCGAAACTCTTAAAAAATAAGAATTATCTAAGCTGGCTTCCTGCTTCAATTCAACTACGTGTTGTTTTGCTTTATCTGAAATAAAAATCATTTTGCTTTCTTTTTTCTTCTACAAAATTAATGATTATCAGCAATCGGAGCTAAACCATTTTTTGCTCGATAGTCGTTAATCGCTGATTTGATAGCATCTTCTGCCAATACAGAACAATGTATTTTTACTGGCGGCAAAGCCAATTCTTCTACAATATCCATGTTGTCAATTTTCATGGCTTCATCAATTGATTTGCCTTTTAACCATTCTGTGGCTAATGAGGAAGATGCAATGGCAGAGCCGCATCCAAAGGTTTTGAATTTAGCATCGGTAATCAATTGTGTAGTTGGGTCAACTTCAATTTGCAGTCGCATTACATCGCCGCATTCTGGTGCGCCAACCAATCCTGTTCCTACTGTGTTGCTATTTTTATCCAGCGTTCCTACATTTTTAGGATTGCTGTAGTGGTCTAAAACTTTTTCTGAGTATGCCATGACTATTTATTTTATGTATTTCTGTATCTCCTGCTATTATTATTAACAATTAACCAATCACTAAAGTTTAGTGATGTGCCCATTCAATTTTGTTCAAATCAATTCCCTCTTTAAACATTTCCCAAAGCGGACTTAATTCTCGAAGCTTTGTAACGGTTTCTGAAATTGCTTTTATTGTGTAATCAATTTGGTCATCGGTGGTAAATCTCCCTAAGCCAAATCGCAAGGATGAATGTGCTAAATCATCGCCCAATCCTAATGCTTTTAAAACATAAGATGGTTCTAAAGATGCTGATGTACAAGCACTTCCAGAGGATAAGGCAATATTTTTATTGAAGCCCATCATCAATCCTTCGCCTTCAACATATTTGAATGAAATGTTGGAAACGTGTGGCAAACGATGCTCACGACTTCCATTCACATACGATTCTTCTAATTGCGTTAAACCTGCTTCCAGCTTATCTCTCATTACCGAAATACGAGCGTTGTCGCTTTCCATATCAGTCATGCAAATTTCACAAGCTTTGCCAAAACCTACTATTGATGGCACATTCAGCGTTCCGCTTCGCATGCCACGTTCGTGTCCGCCGCCATCCATCTGCGCTGTAACTTTAACTCTCGGATTTTTTCTACGAACATACAAAGCACCAACACCTTTTGGTCCGTACATTTTATGCGCTGAAAAAGCCATTAAATCAATTCCGTCTTTAATTACATCAACAGGAATTTTTCCAACTGCTTGTGTGGCATCGGTAAAAAATAAAGTTCCTTTTTTATGACAAATTTCGCTGATTTTTTTTACATCTTGAATTACTCCAACTTCGTTATTGGCGTACATTACAGCCACTAAAATTGTTTTATCAGTAATCGCATTTTCTAATTCAGTTAAATCAATCAACCCTTCAGCATTTACTTTTAAGTAAGTGATTTGAGCACCTTGTTTTTCGAGATGATGACAAGTGTCTAAAACCGCTTTGTGTTCGGTAGTTACGGTGATGATGTGATTGCCTTTTTGCGCATACATTTCATACACTCCTTTTATCGCCAAATTATCGGCTTCTGTGGCTCCGCTGGTGAAAATAATTTCTTTTTCATCGGCACCAATGAGCTTTGCAACTTGTTCACGGGCATAATCCACCGCTTCTTCAGCTACCCAACCAAATTGGTGATTGCGGCTGGCTGCATTGCCAAATTTTTCGGTAAAATATGGAATCATTGCTTCCAACACCCTTGGGTCCATGGGTGTTGTGGCGTTGTTGTCTAAATATATTGGGAAGTTGGGCATGATTGATTTTCGTGAAAATGATTGTGATGCAAAGGTAACAAGTATTGGCGGAAATAGTTTTAAACAGTTAATGAAATTTTCTGAAAAAGAATGACGAATATCATGATTTTTAAAAAACCATATAATATTTGCCGCCACCCAAATTCAACAAAGCGTTGAAATACTGATATAATACTTTTAAGCAAGAGTTCACTAATCCATTTTGATTATCTATTTTTACAGCCCGAATAAAATAAGTCAGCATGAAAAAGAGTACCCTATTTTTTGTTTGTATAACCACATTGTTTGCAGCTTGCGAATCGAGCCAACAAAAGCTACACAACAAAATTGTGAAAGAAGAACGAGCTATTTATGCCGATTCAGTTGTTACGCCTAAAGAAGATTCATTGGTGAAAATATTGATTGATGATTATCAGGCTTTTGCAAAACAAAATGCCAACGATTCATTAGCACCTGAATATATTTTCAAAGCAGCTGATTTATGCAAAAATACCACCCGATACAAGCAAGCAATTGATTGCTGGACATCTATTATTCAAAAATATCCAAAAAGCAATCGGGCGGCTTATAGTTTGTTCTTGCAGGCTTTCACTTATGAAAACAACATGAATGACACTGCAGTTGCTAAAAAATTATACAATAGTTTTATCGAAAAATATCCAACGCACCCACTGGCAGCCAGTGCAAAAGCTTCGGTGGAACAAATGGGCATTCCATTGGATGAATTGATTAAAAAATTTGAAGAAAAAAACAAACAGGCTGTAGCCGCTAAAAAATAAAATTGTTTTGTTGTATTTTGCATCAAAATAAAAGTTATGTTATTGTTTACGAGCAGCTTTTCTTTTTAAGAATAGATTAATTGGATGTGTTAATACCAAACGATTTGTCAGTTAAATACAAAGCATATACACCATGATGCGAACTGATTTTTTCAAATTGCCAATTTAAAGCTAATTTCGGATTAATAGCAACTGGTGTTGAATCGTTTACCACAATTGCCATGTTTTTGATGATACTGATATTACTACCAGTTTCTTTGTTCGATAAAGAGCCGCTCGATTTTTCGGTGTAAATACTCATACCCATTTTTTGTTGAAGATTCATTGATACGGCTGCTGTGCCTTGCAAATCAACAGTTTGAAATTTCATTTTTACGATGCCATTACTGGTTTGGTTATAAACCATATAATCGTAAGTGGTTTCATTTTTACACGAAGTAAGAATAACAGCTAAAGCGCAAATTAGTAATAAGGGTTTCATAATAAAGTAGTGTTTGTGTGTGTGATTAACTGGTGTAAAACTACAATCATCCATCAACCAAAACCATACATTAAACGCTCATTTTCATACGCTTAATTTCGTAAAATAAATTTTCAACAGCCCTTATTTATCTGCCAACAGTATGTAAAAGATTTTTTTGTATAATACAAATCATAGCTTTCAAAATAGTGAATAATGGGAATTGCTATAGAGAAGAAAACAATTTATAGCTTGACTATAATAAGTAGTTTCTTTTTTTATCTTTGCACTCCTTAAAAATGCTGCATAGTTTTTTGCAGCGTTTTTAATTTATTAGCAAATCATAAAAATACAAACTTAACACAACAAACAAATGCAACTAAAAGGAATTGTACGCTTTATTGCCATTGCTTTAATCATTTTATGTTTATTCCAATTGTCGTTCACTTGGATGGCTCGACACACCGAAAGCAAAGCAAATGAAACAGCAGAAAAATTAATTTCAAAAGATGCCACCAACAACACATTAAGTGCTGATGACAAAAGCGCATTAGTTAAAAAAACTAAGAATCATATTTTAGATTCAATGAACACCGAAGTGATTTATAACTTAGGTTTCATTAAATACACTTACCAAGAATGTAAAGAACAAGAATTAGGCTTAGGGCTTGATTTAAAAGGCGGTATGAGTGTAGTATTGCAAGTAAGTGAAGAAGATATCATTGATGCTTTGGCACAAAAAAGTGCAGATGCTGCTTACCGTAAAGCATTTGAAACAGCAAAAGGAAAAATGAGCAGCAGCACTTCTGATTTTGCTACTTTGTTTGCTCAATCCTATAATGAAGTTGCACCAAATGGCAAGCTGGCTGCTATCTTCAATAGCGATGCGATGAAAGCTGATGGCATTAGTTTCAACTCATCAAACAGTGATGTTTTAACTGCTGTGAATAAAGAAGTGAAAGATGCGGTAAAACGTACCTACAATATTATCTCAGCTCGTATTGATAAATTTGGTGTTACACAGGCTAACATTTCTTTAGAAGAAAGAACAGGAAGAATTTTGGTGGAATTACCTGGCGTTGATAATCCTGAACGTGTACGCAAATATTTACAAGCTACTGCTAATTTAGAGTTTTGGGAAATGTTTGACAATGGCGAAATTGCACCTCGATTAATTGATGCTGATAAAGCGTTAAGTGCAAGTGTAAAAGCTAACAAAAATGATAACTCAACTGATACTTCTGCTAGTGCTTTATTAAATGCAGCAAAAGATACAACTACTAAAAAAGGTGATTTGGCTTTATTAAGTGATAACAAATCAACTAAATCAGTTGCTACTAAAAAAGATGATAAATCTGCTGCAAAGAAAGATACATCAATGGCTTCAAAACAAGCTAAATTAGCTGAAGAACATGTTTTGTTCACTATTTGGCAGCCATTCATTGACAACAAAGGTTCATTCATTCAAGGTTCGCCAGTAGTTGGTTACATTCAAGGAAAAGACACCGCTAAATTAAATGCTTATTTAAGTCGCCCTGAAGTGAAAGCTGCTTTGCCAAAAAATTGCATGATTTTATTTGGTGCAAAACCAGTTGATTTCACAAAACGTGGTGCTAAAAATTTAACTGCTGCTGAAAAAAATACTTACGAAATCTATGCTATTAAAAAACGTATTAATGATGATAACGCACCTTTAGATGGTAAGTTTATTACCAACGCATCTCGTGATGTAAGTCAAACTGGTGGCAATGAAATTGTGATGCAAATGAGCAGCGACGGTGCAGCTATTTGGCAACGATTAACAGCAAAAAATATTAAAAAACCAATTGCCATTGTTTTAGACAGCAAAGTGTATTCAGCCCCAGTTGTACAAAATGAAATCTCTGGTGGTCGCTCATCAATCACTGGTGATTTTAGTGCTAAGGAAGCTTTGGATATGGCTAACATTTTACAAACAGGTAAATTGCCTGCTCCTGCAAAAATCATTCAGGAAGATATTGTTGGTGCTACATTGGGCGATGCTTCTATTAAAGCAGGTTTCTGGAGTTTTGTGATTGCCTTTTTGGTAATTGTAGTTTTAATGTGGGCTTATTACAGCACAGGTGGTATGATTTCAAATGTGGCTTTGATACTCAACTTATTCTTTACCATTGGGGTATTAACAGGTTTTGGTTTCTCACTAACTATGAGTGCTATCGCAGGTTTGGTAGTAACTATTGGTATGGCAGTAGATACCAACGTAATTATTTTTGAGCGTATTAAAGAAGAAATATTAAGAGGTAAAAGCAAATTGAAAGTAACTGAAGATGGTTACAAAGCCAGCTACGCACCTATCATTGATGCGCATATCACTGCTTTATTAACGGGTGGAATTATGTTCTATTTTGGTTTAGGACCAGTAAAAGGTTTTGCTACTACACTTATCGTTGGTTTAATTATTAACTTGTTCAGTGGTGTATTAATCACTCGTTGGTTATCTGATTGGTGGTTGAACAAAGGCAAAAGCATTGAATACATTACTGGTATTTCAAGAAATTTATTCCGTCATTTCAATTTTGATTTTGTCGGTGTTAGAAAATATGCGTTTATGATTTCTGGTGCATTAACTGTAATAGGAATTGTTTCGATGTTCACCAAAGGATTTGATAAAGGTGTTGATTTCTTGGGTGGTAGAACATATACAGTTCAATTTACAAAACCAGTTTCCACTGAAGAAGTAAGAGATAAGCTAACAGCAGTATTTGAAAAATCAGCGCCAGTTGTAAAAACGGTGGCTACTAACAATCAATTACGTGTTACTACTTCTTACAAAATCAACGAAACAGATTCAAAAACTGATAGCATTGTTTCAGCGCAATTGTATAGCGGCTTGAAAGGCTATTTTGATAACATGTCTTACAAAGAATTTATTAGCAAACAAGTTTTAAGTTCACAAAAAGTAGGACCAACTATTGCTGATGACATCAAATCATCTTCTATCTGGGCTACTATCATCGCCTTGATTGTAATCTTCATTTACATTTGGATTCGTTTCCGCAAATGGCAATATGGTTTGGGAACTATCATTTCATTATTCCATGACGTGATGATGGTATTAGGCTTGTTTAGTATCTTCCACGGCATTTTACCATTCTCATTAGAAATTGACCAAACCTTCATTGCAGCTATCTTAACCATTATTGGTTATTCAATGAATGATACCGTTATCGTGTTTGATAGAATTCGTGAATACTTACGTGAACAAAAAGACAGAGATATGAAAGAAGTCATCAACGATGCGATTAATCACACCATGAGTCGTACATTAATGACTTCCTTCACAGTGTTCTTGGTGGTATTAATCTTGTTCATTTTTGGTGGTGAAGTAACTCGTGGATTTGCATTTGCTATGTTAATTGGGGTTATCACAGGTACTTATTCATCTATCTTTATTGCGATGCCAGTGCTGTATGATTTACGTGATAAAAAAGAAGATGAATTAGCAGCAGCATTGAAAAAATAATTTTCAAATATTGTCCAATAAAAAAGCGAATCAAAATTGATTCGCTTTTTTTATTGGAAGAAAAAAAAAGTTATTTATAAATTGCAGAAAAAATAATTGATTAGAGCCTCCCCGAAAAAACGATATTTTCTGAAAATCAATTGTCGAACCAAAATATAAATTTGGCAATTGATAAATAAGCAATAGGATAACGCAATTGAAGATAGTAAAAAAGAAAAAAGGAGGTCAAATTGACCTCCAATCTTATCCTGTGATCCCGCTGGGAACACATCAATATCCTGAAACCCCATTCTGTATTGTGTTTAGAGCTTTGTAAAAACAAAGGTAACCGATTAGGACACCTTTTAGTTTTATGCAAAAATACAGTGTTTTAGAATACTAAACTATCCACTTTTCCACGCCTTTCGGTGTATATCTTCTTCCTTTTACAGCGTATCATAAAGCTAAATAATCATCTTTTCAACATCAGATTTTTGAAAACCCATGTAGTTACAAAACTCATCAATGGTAACTAATTGGTGTGATTCTTTACTAAATTCTTTTTTGATTTTACGAATAACATCTCTTCCCCATCGCTCACTTTTGCCTGTGATGGTTTGAATGTCTTTTGGATAAATGCAAACTCTGTTCATGATTTTAAAATAGGTGGTTAATACTTTTCCTATACTTCAACTATTCAGTTGATATAGATTTCCTACTGCAAAATTAATGCCTTTTTTTGATGGAATAATATTTCTTCTGTGGCATAATTGGTTGAAATCGGCAAAGGCGGAAAGCCGCATTTGGAAAGGCTTCGCAGTGATTTTACATTTGCATCATGAAACTAAAACATTTTATTCAGTGGACAATTTTATTCAGCATTTTAACCGCTTGTGGATTTGCTCAAACAACTGCAAAAGTGGTAAAAATCACTGATGGCGATACTTACAAGCTGCAAGTGAATGGTAAAATCATCACTGCAAGACTTGCCAATGCGGATGCGCCTGAAAAAACACAAAACTTTGGAATGGCGGCTAAAGATTCAGTTAGCAATTTGTTGTTGAATAAAACTGTTCAAATTGATAGTGTTGGAACAGACCAATACAACAGACAAATCACTTTCATCAAGATTGACAACAAACGTGTAGATAGCATTATCATCGTCAATGGCTGGGCTTGGCATTACAAGCAATATAACAGCGAAGCGATGCTTGAAAATTGCCAAACAAAAGCCATTGCCAACAAGAAAGGCTTATGGGCTTGTGGTGTGAATGGTGTTTGCCCACCGTGGGTTTTTAGGCATCATAAAACAGCGTACAGATTGCAACATTGCAACGCTTGCAAAAACTAATTTTTTTTAACCAACATAAATTTAAAAACATGGCACAACAAAAAAGTATCATCAAACTTTCGGGAACTATCGGCGATTTAACATTTTATCAATCGCAAGATGGTCATTTAGTAAAATCAAAAAGTAGCATTCCTGCATCGAAAATTGCAAACGACCCAAACTTTGCAAGAACTCGTGAAAATGGCAGTGAATTTGGTTCTTCGGCACAAGCTGGAAAACTTTTAAGAGATGCTGTGAGAACTTTAATGATGAGTTCGGCAGATAATCGAGCAACATCAAGAGTTACACAAGTAATGACTGTTATCAAAAACTATGACACTACTTCGGTACGTGGGCAAAGAAATGTGGGCTTTGGCATTGCCACACCTGATGGCAAAGCTGCATTGAAAGGTTTTAATTTCAACATCAATTCGATGTTGGCTGCCACACTTTACAAACCTTATGCAGTGAACTCAACAACTGGTGTGATTTCGATAGCTTCATTGATTCCAAATGTGGATGTAGCTTTTCCAAGTGGTGCAACCCACTTGACTTTGAAAGGTGCATGGGCAAAAATTGATTTCGCTGGCAACACTACCGATGTTGAATTTACAAACCTTTTGAATGTGCCTATTGATGGCACTTCAACTGCTGTAACGCTTACTCCTGCTGCTGTTCCAACTGGAACAGGTATCAGTTTGTTTTTCTTGGCGATTGATTTTTTCCAAGAAGTAAATGGTGTTCAATACACTTTGAAAAATGGTGCTTACAATAGTTTAGCAATTATTGAAGTGGTGTAATTCACTAAAAAGGCTGAAAGAAAAAAGCCCTTCTGGAAAATTCCAGTTGGGCTTTTTTTATTTACAGCCGCTTGATGTAACGGTGGTAAATGCTGCGCCTGGCATCAGCAATGAGCAATAAATTTTGTTTGAATTGCTTTTCTAAATCATCCAATGAACGCAAAGTTTTTATCGTTTTTTTATGCGCTTCAAAATCATTTAAAGCCTGATTAGATTTTTCCAACAAATAGTTTTTGAAATCATCCATCCGCAAAAATGGAATGACCGAACCCACCAAAAAAACTTGAAAGGCTTTTGTTTGCCACAAACCCTTGCACAACTGAAATAGAAATTCCATTTCATCTTCATTGCGGCTGGTGATGACAAAACTATTTGGACACGGCTGCATTAAAGGCTTTCCGCTGTTTAAGCCTTTGTTTAAAACGAAAAAAGAATGTGGTTGAATTTGATTTTTCGGACTGTAAGATTTAACGATAAACTTTGACATGGTATGAGCATTTAAAATTTCGCTTCGCTCACGCACATATTTTTAAAAGAAAAGAGGAAAAAAACGGTGAAAAAAAAGGAGAAAAGAAAGCAGATTTTTAGGGGCGATGGCTGGGCTGTCAAGGTTTTTAAAAACAAATACTCTTTGCTTTGATTTGGCGAAAGCCACCACTGAAAAAATCAAAGGAAGATTTTTTTTAAAATTCATTTCAACCTTGAAAGCCCAATAGCGTTGGGTTGTGTAGCCCCTATCTTTGCTTTCCTTTTGTCCTTTTTTTACTGATTTATTTTATTAGAAATTGCCTTTTTGCATTTCTGTATTTGTTGTTGTTCCTTTTTTCTATTTCGATTGACTTGTTGTTTTTATGTCGTTACTAAATTGTATTAACTCCGTAGGATTCTTTCTGTGGGCTGATTTGGGGCAACTAAAGCAGGAAAAATAAAGCATACTAAAATTGAAGCGTTGATGAAAAGCAAATGCAAAACTGACTGAAAGGAAAGTATTGCTTTTGCTGTGCGATGCTGAAGCTGCTGAAATGAGTGGATGCGAAATGGAGTGAAAGTGATGAAGTGAAACGAAGCCTGAAACGTAATGGAGAAGCCATGAATGAGGCTGCTGCAAGCATAATGGAATCAATATTTCATGCTTTATTTTTTACTGCACCATTGAAAGGGTGGAGGGGCGCAAGGCTGTATTTTCATCGGGTGGGTGCGTTGGCAAAAATGGTTTAAGCGTTGGCTGTGTTTTTGGCTACTTAACATAATGTTCTTATAGGCAAAAAGCTACTATTCATCAGTG
>CAIODY010000126.1 GCA_903857255.1 uncultured bacterium | reverse complement strand
TTTTTTAATGATACGGCGACCACCGAGATCTACACTATAGCCTACACTCTTTCCCTACACGACGCTCTCCGATCTTTAAAATTCTTAAACCGGGCGGAAAAATTATACATGTAACGTATAACCCAAAATCCCCGCTCGCCTTTTCACGTGCGTACACGCAGGAACGTGTGGTGGGGTTGTGGATGAATTTCCCCCCGGGGTTTGTTTGGTCGTATACAAAAAGGGATAGCAATCAAGTGTCTTTTTGTGACGAGGGCAGAAAATGCGGATAAATGATATTTGCTAAACTAAAAAAGATGAAGTACGTATTTAAAGGGTGAGCTCTAAGATTTAATCTCCTCAATCAAATGATAGCTTGTGCTACGTCCACCCCCTGGGTTTTGAATAAAAAGACCACGTGATTTTAAATCTTGAATATCTCGAAGTGCCGTATCAGCTGAACACTTTGCAAGCTTGGCGTACTTGGACGTATTGATATATCCCTTAAAATCATCTTCCAACATACGATTGATGATCAAGCGTTGCCTGTCATTAATTGGTTTTTGATTGATTTTATCCATCAATTTGTCCTTAAACTACTTGGACAATTTCAAAGCAAAGAAAATTGCGGACTTGAGAGTTGAGTTTTATTACAAAGGAAAACCACAAACTTTTACAGCATTGACAGATATCATTTTTGTCGTTAAGAAATAATAGCAAATGCAAACCAACTACCAACTTCTCATACAAAAGCTCGACGAATTTATTCGCAAGTACTATTTCAATCAGCTACTTCGTGGATTGATATATGCTGTAGCTATTGTGGTTGCTGCGTTTTTGAGCATTAGCTTGCTCGAAAATTATTTTTATTTCAGTTCTGTTATCAGAAATGTGATGTTGTTTGGGTTTTTGATTTTGTTGCTTTTTTCATTGGTGAAATATATTTTCATTCCACTTACCAAATATTATCGTTTGGGAAAAGTGATTTCACACCAAAAAGCTGCAAAAATTATCGGAACACATTTTCAGAATGTTCAGGATAAATTGTTGAATGTGCTACAACTGGCAGCGATGAGCGATGAGCCATTAGCGAATAGCAGTAAAGAATTGATTACACACCAATCAAAAGTATTGATAGAAGCTTCGATTAATCAAAAAATTGGCGAACTAAAACCGATTCCATTTCAATCGGCGATTAATTTGAGTGAAAATAAAAAGTATCTGAAATACGCCATAATTCCAGCTTTGGCGTTGGTAAGTATTTTGTTGATTGCACCAAATTTAATTACGAAGCCTACAAAAAGATTGTTGAATCCGAACACACAATTTGAACGGGAAGCACCTTTTAATTTTGAATTGCAAAACACACAATTATCGGTTTTGCAGCAAAATGATTTCACGGTTCAATTAAAAATTACTGGAAAAATTTTGCCCGATGAAGTGGAATTAAATTGGCAAAACAATAATTATAAAATGCAGAAAACGGCTGCAAACACCTTTGAATATAAGCTTTCTAATTTGCAAAAAACAACTCCATTTTATTTTGAAGCGGCAGGATTTCATTCGAAACAATATGATTTGAAAGTGATTTCACGACCAATGATTGTGGGTTTTGATTTGGCGTTGAATTATCCAAGTTATCTCGGCAAAAAAAATGAAACGATGCAAAATATTGGTGATGTAGAAGTACCCGAAGGGACTGCTTTGCATTGGAAATTTAATACACAAAACACACAAAATATCAGCATTCATTTTTCTGATAGCTCGGCTTCAGAAGCCAATAGCAGCAATGATTTCAGCTTGCAAAAAAGATTGTTGAAACCAATGAGCTACACTTTGTTTGTGAGCAATAGTGAAATTAAAAATGCAGACAGCATCACTTACCATATCAATGTGATTCCTGATTTATTTCCAACCATTTCAGCCACTGAAGTGCATGATTCGATAAATAAAAAACTGGTTTATTTCGTTGGGCAAGCTGAAGATGATTATGGTTTGCGTAGTGTGGTTTTTCATTATCAGGTTTTATCAACTGACAAAAAGAAATCTTCTGAAAATCACACCACAGCTATTGCACAGCCGAATGGAAAATTTTCCAATTTCAATCATTTTGTTGATTTAAGCACATTAGGAATTGCGCCTGGCGATAAAGTTTCTTACTACTTTGAATGTTTTGATAATGATGGTGTACATGGCTCTAAATCTGCAAGAACTGGTATGATGAGTTTTGAAATGCCAAGTGAAAAGCAGCTAGAAAAACAAGTAGCACTGAATAGCAAATCAATTATGAATGATTTGGAAAAGGCAATGAAAGAAGCAAAAGATTTAAAAAACAAAATCAAAGAATTGCAGGAAAAGTTATTGCAAAAAAAATCATTAAGTTTTGAAGAAAAAAAAGAATTGGAAAATTTGCAAAAGCAGGAAAAGCAGTTGCAGCAAAAGGTTGACGACATGGCGCAGCATTTTGAGGAAAACAAAAATGCGTTGGCAGAGTTGCAACAATTATCGCCCGAAATGAAAGACAAAATGGATGCATTGAAAGAAATGATGAATGAAATGAAGAAGGATGAACAAGAAAATAAGATGAAAGATTTGGCGGAAAATATGGAGAAAATGAACAAGGAAGAATTGATGCAACAGTTGAAAGAGCAACAACAAAATCAAGAACAAAAACAAAAAGAATTGGACAGAATGATGAGCCTTTTTAAGCAAATGCAACTCGACCAAAAAGTGCAAGAAGCAATAAAAGATTTGAATGATTTAGCAAAAAAACAGGATGATTTAGAAAAGAAAACAGAAGAAAATAAAACGGCAGATGCGGCTACGAATAAGGATTTGAAGGAACAACAAGAGGAGTTGAAAAAAGATTTTCAAGACATCAAAAAGCAATTGGATGAAATTGCAAAAATGGATAAAGAGGGAAAAGATGCGTTGAAAATGGATGACACCAAACAAGACCAAAAGCAGGCGGAGCAAGACATGCAAGATGCTTCGGAAAGTTTGGATAAACAACAAAATGGCAAAGCTGGCAACAGCCAAAAAAGTGCTTCTTCAAAAATGAAAAGTTTGGCGCAGCACATGGAAAAAAAGAAAGAAGATGCCGAAGCACAACAGTTGGAAATGGATTTGAGGGCGATTCGTCAGTTGTTGGAAAACTTGGTAAAATTGAGTTATGACCAAGAAGATTTGATGAATGATGTTAGAACGGCGAACATCAATAATCCGCAGTATTTGGCGATGATGCAACGCCAACAAAAATTGAAAGAAGATTCAAAAATGATTGAAGACAGTTTGTATTCGTTGGGCAAAACGGTGATGCAAATCAAGAAAATTGTAACCGAACAAATGGGCGACATTAACAAATATCAAGAGCGTTCTATCGCTAGCTTGGAAGCCCGAAACACTTATCAGGCAAGCGGTGAGCAGCAATACATCATGACTGGTGCCAACAGTTTGGCATTGATGCTCACTGAAATTATGCAGAATATGCAAATGCAACAACAGCAATCGCAAAGCAGCAAACCGGGAAGCGGAAGTTGTAACAAACCAGGTGGCAGCGGTAAAGGGAAATCGGGTAAAAAAAGTGGAAAAGGGCTGAAGGATATTTCGCAAATGAGCAAAGAAATGCAAGAGCAAATTGCGAAAATGTTGGGGCAAAAACCTGGTGATAAACCTGGCAACAAACCCGGAGAAAAACCTGGCGAAAAGCCCGGTGGTAGCGCAATGGGAAATGGTGGACAAAGCCAACAAGAAAGTAAAAATGGGAAACCATCGAACAAAGAAGGTTCGTTGAGCAGTCAGCAATTTGCAGAGTTAGCTGCCAAGCAAGCCGCTATACGCAAAGCTTTACAGCAATATGACCAAGAAAATAACCGCGATGGAAAAAATAAATTTGGCAATTTGCAACAGTTGGAAAAAGATATGGAACGCAACGAAACTGATTTGGTGAACAAGCGATTGACCGAAGAAATGTTGCGCCGCCAACAAGATATTTTAACGAGATTGTTGGAAGCGGAAAACGCTGAACGCAAGCAAGACCAAGACCAACAACGTGAAAGCAAAACGGCTGATGACAAGCAGCAACCGATGCCGCCATCGCTAAAAGAATATTTATTAAAACGACAAGCAGAATTAGAATTGTATAAAACTGTGCCGCCAAACCTTCGCCCATACTACAAAGGCAGAGTGGAAGAGTATTTTAAGAATATAAAGTTGTAGAAGGGATATAAAGTAGGGTAGTGTGCTCTAAAATGAGATACAGTTGTGTTTGACTTTCATAGTTATTGAAGTGAAAATTACTCCACTCCTTTTTCCGAAATCAACCAAATGAGCATGGCAAGCGATGCGCCGCCCATTTCTAATTCACGACGATTTACATTTTCAAATCTGTCATTGGCGGTGTGATGATAATCGAAATAACGTTGTCCATCCACATTCAATTCAATCAAACAAGTGTTTAAAGGTTGCAAATGCCCAACATCTGCACCGCCATTTCCACCTTTATCCCATTTTGAAAATGGATATTTTTCAAACAAATTTTTCCAACCATAAATTTTTTCAACCGCATTTTTATTTTTTCCGCCAATGCTAAAACCCATCGGTGTAAAGCCACCACCATCGCTTTCCAAGGCTGCAATAAATTTTTTATCACTTCTTTTTGCATCTTCAAAATATGCTGCGCCACCTTTTCCGCCATTTTCTTCATTCATAAAAGCAACGGCTCTAATCGTGCGTTTTGGTTTCCAACCCAATGCTTTAATAATGCGTAAAACTTCGATGCCTTGCATCACACCTGTGCCATCATCGTGGGCACCTTCGGCTAAATCCCAACTATCCAAATGCCCACCAACAGTGATTATTTCGTTTGGAAATTCTGTTCCTTTTATTTCGCCCACCACATTATAACTCAATTCATCGGGCAACATTTTGCAATCGTCATACATGTAAAACTCAACAGCAGCAGCACCTTGCAAGGTATAATGTAATAAATCGGCATCATTGGTTGCAATGGCTAATGCAGGAATATGTTTGATGGTATCTACATAACCCATTGCGCCAGTGTGTGGAAAATTATCGTGTGCATGAGTTAAACTGCGAACTACAACGCCCACTCCGCCATACTTTGCCGCCCGTGAAGCACCAGCCCAGCGTTGGTCGCCTGCTTTGCCATAAGCCGCACCAGCATTGATTTCGGTGGGGTCCATCGGGCGATTGTAAAAAACAATTTTGCCTTTTATTTCGCCACGTTTTCCCAATGAATCTAATTGTCGCCATGAGGTTATTTCCACCATAGGTGCTTTGATACCTGTTGGTGGCGTACCGTCTGAATTGCCCAATGCACATACGTTGACAGGCATGGGCGATAATCCTTTTCTGTAAATTATTCCTTCTTCTTTATTACCTCTTGTCCAATGAGGAACTAAGCAAGGCTGCTTCAACACAGTATCTGCGCCCATTTCTTTCATCAACATCGTTACATATTCTACGGCTTCATAAGCTTGTTTTGAACCACTTAATCGTGCGCCGATTGATTTGCACAGATGCTCTAAGTTTTTATAACTTTTTCCATTGCTCATGGCTTCGTTATAAATGGCTCGAATCATTGCTGAATCAGTATTTTGGGCAAATGAAAACTTGGCAAAAAGAAAAATAACGAGTAGTAATAAATGTTTCTTCATGGGGTGAAGTTAAAAGACATTTTTAATCTTCAAAAGAAACAAGTTGCAGATTTAAGCCCACAGTTAAACTAATAGGCTTAGTTTGTTTTTCATACGCTTAAGATATTGTCCATTGAACACCAAAGAAATAATAGAAAGAAGATTTGAAATACAGTTTAACATCTGTATAGTTGCCCTTTCCAACGGGATAAGAAGCCCATTCATATTTTGGTTGCCGATACTCAAGTGTAGCACCAATTGTAATTGTTTTGCTTTTATTAATGTAATATTCCCCTTTTATCAATGCTCTGATGCCATTCAAATGATTATTATTATACCAACTCCAATACATATAATAGTACCCGACCCCAAGGTCAAACTTAACATGTTTACGAACATGAAATGATTTAAAGGCAGCAAAAGCAACTTCACAGTTTTCATACCTGTCATCTGTATAAGGTATTGTAACAGTATTAAAATATTGACCATTCAAATAATTGACGTCAAAATTATTTACATTGTAGATTACACTACTAATCGCCCAATTAAGTAGTAAACCAAAATGGTACTTATTGGATTCTATTTTTGCAAAAATTATTTCGGTGGTGTTTAATCTATTAGGTTCAATCGTTGATGGGCGACCAGTAAACGTTCGATTAGTTGGATTGAAGTAGCTGGCATCTGTCAATCTAAAATATTGGCTACCCATATCAAAACCTAACCAAATTGAAAATTTAGGTGTTGGGCTTGGTTTTCTAATACTATCTTGTATAGGTATTTGTGCCGAACAATAAGTAGAAAATGTCATCAAGAAAAAAAGGAAAAGTTTTTTCATAGCACTCAATTCTTCAACAAATATAAACGAAATGGTGCTTGGCATTTAAAATAAATTGCCCAAGGTTTTAAAACTTGGGCAAAAAAATTAATTAACCTGAAAAATGACGTTTTTAAACGGGTTTTGGTATCAACCGAAATCATTTTGGCTCGTACCCAAAGCATTTGGGTAGCAGCCCAAACTATTTTGGCTCGTACCCAAAGCATTTCGGTTGAAGCCCAAACCATTTGGGCTGCCGCCCAAACCATTTGGGCGGCAGCCCAAAGTAGGTGGGCGGCAAAAAAGATAGTCAAAATTGTAGCCCAAGTAGCTGCAACTGGAGTTGGATTAATGCTTTTTAAATCTCGGATGAAAATCAATCAAAGTTTGGCGCAGATAATTTCTGTCGAGATGGGTATAAATTTCGGTAGTGGTGATGCTTTCATGCCCCAGCATTTCTTGCACAGCCCGTAAATCGGCACCGCCCTCCACCAGATGAGTAGCAAACGAATGTCGGAATGTATGTGGCGAAATAGTTTTTTTAATGCCTACATAATCAGCCAGTTTTTTTATCATTAAAAATATCATCACACGGCTTAGTTTGCTGCCACGATTATTGAGGAAAACAAAATCTTCCTGCCCTTTTTTTATCACTACATGATGGCGAACATTTTGCAAATAAATATTGATGTATTTGGCAGCATGCGAACCCAAAGGCACTAAACGTTCTTTATTGCCTTTGCCCACCACTTTTAAAAAAGCCGAATCGAAATAAATGTTGGATATTTTTAGCTCGGTTAATTCACTTACTCGTAATCCGCTGCCATAAAGGGTTTCGATGATGGCTCGGTTTCTTTCACCTTCGGGTTTGCTTAAATCAATGCCGCTGATGAGCAGCTCAATATCAGGTAAATCAAGCGTATCAGGCAGTTTGCGTTTTAATTTTGGTGCTTCTAATAATTCAGCCGGGTTTTTATCCATCAAATCTTCCATCAACAAATATTTGTAGAAAGCCTTGATACCACTGATGATTCGAGCCTGACTAAATTCAGTCATGCCCAATTCATTAATCCATTGCACAAAATCTTTTAAGGTTTTTAATTCTAATTGCTGTGGCGATGAATTATTTTTTTGCAGGGCTAAAAATTGTTCCAGTTTATTCAAATCATGCAAATAAGCTTCTACCGAATTGGCTGAAAGCGACCGCTCCAATTGCATGTAAGCCTTAAACCCGTTTTGATACGATTGCCAATTCATAAATAAATCATTTCGTTTTTTCGCTGCACAAAGTTGAATGGTTTAACACATCAAATTATTGTTGATGAAAAAACTATTTGCACAAACACATGTTTATTATCATTTTAAATGAGTTTGCACAATTCATTTAATTGCCTTACGTTTGCTGCCTCAATTTTAAAAAATTAAAGATTGAAACCTTCCAAGCGAATTAAAATTATAGCTGCTTTTATAATGGCAGCTTTGTTTTCAAAGAATGCATCAGCAGCCGATATGGCTGATGCCATGCGTAATGATGGAAAGATATGGGTAGTGGTAACTGTGTTGGTTATCATTTTACTGGGCTTGTTTATCTTCCTGTTTAGCATCGACAGAAAAGTGTCCTCAATAGAAAAACAACTTAACCAAGATAAAAAACAATAACTAAAATTTTATGGCAAAGAAATCTACTAATGCTCATGCTGAGTATAGCTTTTTTCAAAGTGTTGAAAGTTCGTTTGATAAAGCTTCAAAATTTACGAAGTACGAACCAGGTTTGTTGGAGCAAATAAAAGCTTGCAACAGTGTTTATCAAATGCGCTTCCCTGTAAAAATCGGCGGCAAAATTGAAGTCATCGAAGCGTATCGTGTGCAACACTCTCATCATAAATTACCTTGTAAAGGTGGCATCCGTTATAGCATGGGTGTTAATCAAGATGAAGTGATGGCGTTGGCATCTTTAATGACTTACAAATGTGCCACCGTAAATGTGCCATTTGGTGGTGGCAAAGGCGGTATTAAAATCGACCCTAAAAAATATACGGTAGATGAATTAGAACGCATCACTCGAAGATATGCGGCTGAATTGGTTAAGAAAAATTTTATCGGACCTGGCACTGATGTTCCTGCTCCTGATTACGGTTCAGGCGAACGTGAAATGGGTTGGATTTTAGATACTTACACTTCGATGAAACCAGGTGAAATTGATGCTGCTGGCTGTATCACAGGCAAAGCCATTTCGCAAGGTGGTGTTCGTGGCAGAAAAGAAGCCACAGGTTTAGGCGTATTTTATGGTGTTCGTGAATTGTGCAATGTGCCTGAAGATATGAAAAAATTAGGTTTGACTACTGGCATCGAAGGCAAACGTGTTGCTGTGCAAGGATTAGGTAATGTGGGTTATCATGCCGCTTATTTCTTCCAAAAACATGGTGCTGTCATTGTTGCATTAAGCGAAATGGAAGGCACTGTTTACAACCCTAAAGGATTGGATGTAGATGCTGTATTCAAATGCAAACAAGAAACAGGTTCAATTTTAAATTATAAAGGCGCAACAAAAACTTCTAAAAAGGCAAGTGATGTTTTAGAAGCTGATTGCGATATTTTAATTCCTGCGGCTTTGGAAAATGTAATTGACATTAATAATGCTGGCAAAATAAAAGCTAAGATTATTGGCGAAGCTGCAAATGGTCCTTTAACACCTGATGCTGATGAAATCTTAATTAAAAAAGGTGCGGTAGTTGTACCCGATATGTATTTGAATGCAGGCGGTGTAACTGTTTCGTATTTTGAATGGTTGAAAAATTTGAGCCATGTTCGTTATGGTCGTATGGAAAAACGTTTCCAAGAAAACAACCATAATGCGATGTTGAAAACAGTGGAAGAAATGACTGGTAAAAAAGTTTCAGCAGCCGAAAGAGCGGTGATTGCTCATGGTCCTGATGAAGTTGATTTGGTGTATAGTGGCTTGGAAGATACGATGATTGGCTCATTCCACGAAATCCGTGAAGTGTACAAAGCACACAAAAAGATTGACGATATGCGTACTGCTGCATTTGTAAATGCTATTAATAAAATTGGTGAAAGCTATTTGCAATTGGGCATTTTCCCTTAAACAGTTATCAAGTTCATCAAGTGAAAAGTTTATAAAGTAGTTGGTTTTGCTTTCTACTTTATAAACTTTTTTGACTTTACAAACTCAAATTGCCTAAGTGGTGAAATTGGCAGACACACTGTGTTCAGGTCGCAGCGAATGAAAGTTCGTGAAGGTTCGAATCCTTTCTTAGGCACATTTAATGATGCAAAAATAAAAGCGAAGTCATCTGTTGAAATGACTTCGTTTTTATTATGGCAGATGTGAGTGGAAAAATGAAAAATTTAATTTTTGCCTGTAATTATTCATTGCATGATGGCGCAAATGCAAAGATTATTTGATAATCTAAAATTTTCGATTTACCTTCGCAGCCCAAAATATTTTTTCACAAAAGGAGGAACCAAACATTGACAGAAACAAAAAACATTAACACAAACAACACCGCTCACGACGATTTCGATTGGAACGTTGACAAACGTAGTGCAAACAACTACACTAAAGAGCAATCAAATGACATGGCTACGATGTATGATGGTACATTCAAAGCTATTAACAACAACGAAATTGTTATCGGACATATCGTTGGAATTTCAAAAACTGATGTAGTTGTAAACATCGGTTTCAAATCAGATGGCTTGGTGCCATTAAATGAATTTCGTGATATGCCATCTATTAAGATTGGCGACGAAATTGAAGTATTTGTTTTGAACAAAGAAGACAAATCAGGTCAGTTATCGCTTTCTCGTAAGAATGCGAAATTGGCAAAAGCTTGGGACCAAATTGTTAGCGCACATGCTACAGGCATTATCGTTACAGGTCATATTGTAAGCAAAACTAAAGGCGGATTAATTGTTGATGTATTTGGCTTGGAAACATTCTTACCAGGTTCGCAAATTGATGTGAAGCCAGTTACTGATTATGATGGGTATGTAGGTAAAAACATGGAATTTAAAGTAGTGAAAATTAACGAGCAAATTAAAAATGCAGTTGTTTCTCACAAAGCTTTAATTGAAAGCGATATCGAAAGCCAACGTGCTGTTATCATTGGTCAAATGGAAATCGGACAAGTGTTAGAAGGTACTGTTAAAAATATTACTGACTTTGGTGCATTCATCGACTTAGGTGGTATTGATGGTTTGTTATACATCACAGATATTTCTTGGGGTCGTATTTCGCATCCAAGCGAAGTATTAGAAATGAACCAAAAATTGAACGTGGTGGTATTAGGATTTACCGATGAGAAAAAACGTATCAGCTTAGGCTTGAAACAATTGACTCCTCACCCTTGGGAAGTATTGCCTGAAAACGTGGTTGAAGGTGGTATTGTAAAAGGTAAAATTGTAAACATCGAAGAATACGGTGCTTTCATCGAAATCAAACCAGGTGTTGAAGGTTTGTTGCACGTTTCAGAATTAAGCTGGAGCAACCAACCAGTGAATGCTAAAGAATTCTTCAAATTAGGTGATGAATACGAAGCTAAAGTTGTAGCATTAGATAAAGAACAACGCAAAATGTCGTTGAGCTTAAAACAAATGACTACTGACCCTTGGACAAGCATCGGCGATAAATATCCAGTAGGAAGCAAACACACAGGCACTGTGAAAAATGTAACTAACTACGGAATTTTTGTTGAATTTGAAGCAGGTATTGGCGGTATGGTTCATATCAGCGATTTGAGTTGGACTAAACGTTACCAACATGCACACGAATTCACTAAAGTTGGCAACAGCATTGATGTGGTTGTTTTAGGATTGGATGTTGAAAACCGCAAAATGTCATTAGGACACAAACAATTGGAAGAAGACCCTTGGGAAACATTCGAAAGCATTTTCCCTATCGGTTCAATTCACCAAGGAACTATTGTGAAGAAAGATGATAAAGGCGCTACCGTTCAATTGCAATATGGTTTAGAAGGCTATTGCCCAATTAAACATTTGAAAAAAGAAAACGGTAAAAATGCTGAAGCTGACGAAACACTTGATTTCAAAATATTAGAATTTGAAAAAGGTGAAAAACGCATCTTATTATCACACTCAAAAGTGATGCAAGATGTAGTGAATGCAACTAAAGCAGCGGAAGCAGGCGAAAAAATTGCCGAAGATAAACGTACGAAAGAAACAGTAAAAAACATCAATGATAAAGCAAAAAAATCGACGATGGGCGATATTGAAGCTTTGAGTAAGTTGAAAGAATCAATGGACAAAAACGAATCGAAATAAGATTGGTTTGGTTCAATAGAAAAAGCGGATTTCTTGCAAAAGAAATCCGTTTTTTTATTTGGAGGAAGATTAAATAATTTGAACTGACGAAACTACTTTGATTTTAAAATAATCGTTGATGATGGTCATCACTTTTTCTTTGTTGTAATTGATTTGCATTTTGAGCGGAGCTTGCTCAACATATATTTTCAATTGTCCTTTTTCTAAACTAATTGGCTTCGAATATTTCGACATTGTTTTACCAAATAATTTTTCCCAATTGTTTTTCAAATCAGCCAATTGAACCCTATCAGCTAAATGATAGCTGTGCAACATTTTATTGATTGCTTCGCTCAAAGGCATATCGTTGCTGCGTTTCGCCATGGATTAGTTGTAAATAAAATGACCGTTTGATGAATTTAAAGTAACAGTTTTTGCAGCTGATTTTTCCACTCTGCCAATAATTTTTGCCTCTAAATTAAATGATGTGGCAATGTCAATCAGTTGCTGTGCAATGCTTTTATCTACATACATTTCTAACCGATGCCCCATGTTAAATACCTGATACATTTCTTTCCAATCAGTTTTTGATTGTTGTTGAATTAGCTTGAAAACTGGCGGCACATCAAATAAATTATCTTTAATGACATTCACTTCATCAACAAAATGCAACACTTTGGTTTGCCCACCGCCGCTGCAATGCACCATACCGTGAATATTTTTTTTGCCCAAAGTTTCAAATATTTTTTTTACCACTGGCAAATAAGTTCGGGTAGGAGAGAGTAATAATTTTCCGACAGATAATTTCGTTTCAGTTTCAATATCAGTCAGTTTGCAATTGCCAGTAAAACGGACATTTGCTGGCACCATCGGGTCAAAACTTTCAGGAAAAGCATTTTCATAAAATTTGCTCATCACATCATGTCTTGCTGATGTAATACCATTGCTGCCAATGCCGCTGTTGTATTCAGTTTCGTAATTTGTTTGACCATACGATGCAAAGCCAACAATCACATCACCAGCCTGAATGTTAGCATTATCAATCACTTCGGCTTTTTCTAATCGACAAGTAATAGTTCCGTCAATAATTATTGTACGCACCAAATCGCCAACATCAGCTGTTTCACCACCCATAAAATGAATTTGCACATCATGCTTTTTCATGGTTTCAAAAAATGAAGCACTGCCTTCAATAATTTTTGCAATCACATTGCCATCAATATGATTTTTGTTTCTGCCAATGGTTGATGTGAAACACATATTGTTAGTTGCACCAACACAGATTAAATCGTCGGTGTTCATCACAATAGCATCTTGAGCGATGTTTTGCCAAACGGTTACATCGCCTGTTTCTTTCCAATACAAATAGGCTAAAATGCTTTTTGTTCCTGCGCCATCAGCATGGCTGATTAAACAATATTTTTCATCATTGGTAATATAATCAGGATAAATTTTGCAAAATGCTTTTGGATAAATTCCTTTATCTAAATTTTTTACTGCTGCATGCACTTCACCCTTTGTTGAACTGACACCTCGGGCATTGTATTTTTCGGAAACCGATTGAACTTGCGACATGAAATAAAATTGTGAATCGCAAATGTACAAAGGAATGTTGATTGATGAAGAGTAAGAGTTACAACCGTTTCAAGTTTTTTAGTTCAAGCTAAAGTTAAAAAATTGTGAATAATGTTTAACTTTAGCTACAAAATTAAAGAATAATTTGTTATCAAAAAATAAAACTGATGAGCCAAAAATTACTATTCACCTTATTGCTTGTTTTTTGTTTGATGTTTGTTTCGGGCTTTGCACAAAAAACAAAAACCCCAGTAAAAAAAGTAACCACACATACTTCTTTAACTAAAAAATTGGCAAAGCAAAAAGGAAAATTGTGGCAAAACCCAATGGCTGATTTGTCGGTAAATTTTTACGACATTCAAAAATCTTTCAACAAAGATTTTAAAGGCAAAGAAAAAGAAATGCTTCGCGAACGCCGCCATGCCAAAGCTAATGAGCCTGAAGATGAATCAAAAGAATCGGCGTATTTTCATTACAAACGATGGGAATATTTTATGGAACAACGCGTTTATCCATCGGGCGATATCACATTGCCATCGCACACTTGGGAATATTTTCAAGATTACTTAAACCATAATTCTGCGGCGCAGCAAATGTATTTGCACAATACTTTGCACAACAATTCCAACACCAATAATAGTGGCAATAGATTGATGGGCGGTGGCTCGGCATCGCTTACTGGTAGCAGTGGTTGGACATTTGTTGGACCTACTGGATTGCCCACTGGCGGTGGTGCAGGACGGATAAATTTTGTTCGATTCGACCCAACTAATTCTAACAATATTTTTGTTGGTGGACCTGATGGCGGTTTGTGGAAAAGCACTAATGGCGGCACTTCGTGGACAACCAACACTGACCAATTAAGTGTTATCGGCACTTCGGATGTAGTGATTGACCCCAACAATACACAAAACATGTATTTAGCCACTGGCGATGGCGACCATTCGGACAGCTACAGTACTGGTGTTTTAAAATCAACCGATGGCGGTGTAACATGGAATACCACTGGCTTAACATGGACACCCAGCCAAGGACGCATCATTAGCAAATTATTAATCAACCCAAGCAATACACAAATTGTGATGGCTTGCAGCAACTCGGGTATTTGGCGCACCACCAACGGCGGCACAAGCTGGACACAGGTTTCTACCGCCAACATTAAAGACATGGAGTTGAAACCCAAAGACCCAACAGTGGTGTACGCTTGCGGCACTTTGTTTTATAAATCAACCGATGGCGGTGCCACATGGGTAAATATTACATCAGGCGTTCCAACGGGCACAAATCGTTTGTCCATCGGTGTTACCAATGCCGATTCATCTTATGTTTACATGATTTCAAGTTTGAGTAGCAACTCGGGTTTGCAAGGAATTTATTTATCTACCAACTTTGGCGCATCATTTACCACACAATATACTTCATCAGCATCGCCTACTACTTCAACTTTAAATTTATTGGGATGGAATAGCAATGGCTTAGATGCAGGCGGGCAGGGCTGGTACACACTTTCTATTGCGGTATCACCTACCAATAAAGCAGAAATTGAAACAGGTGGTGTAAACATTTGGCGTTCTACAACAAGTGGCACATCATGGACGCTGAATGCCCAATGGACGGGCAGTGGCGCACCTTACGTGCATGCCGATATTCATGCGTTGGAATTTTTACCAGGCAGTGGCACCACATATTTTGCAGGATGCGATGGTGGAATTTTTAAAACAACAAACAACGGAACTGCTTGGAGCGACATTAGCAATAATGTGTGCATTGCTCAAATTTATAAAATCGGATTGTCGGGAAGCACAGCAGCACGTTGGATTACAGGGCATCAAGATAATGGAACTAATTTGCACACTTCATCGGCTTATGTGCAAACTTTGGGCGGTGATGGCATGGATTGTTTTATTGATAGAACGAATGATAACGTGATGTACGGCGAATATTATCAAGGCAGTTTTAATCGCACATTAAATGGTGGCACATCGTGGAGTGGTATCACATCAGGGCTTTCGGGTTCGGCGGCTTGGGTAGCTCCTTGGTATCAAGACCCTACAACTGCGAATACAATTTACGGCGGCTATTCAAATTTATTCAAATCAACCAATCAAGGAACAACGTGGACACAGCTTACAGCCTTGCCTGGCACGGCTGCCACCATTGTTGATTTTAAAATTGCGCCATCCAACAATCAAGTGATTTATGTGGTTCGCTCTGCCAATATTTATAAAACAACCGATGGCGGTGTAACTTGGGCAACACTCACCAATCCCAATACGGGCAATAGTTTCACGGCTGTTGATGTGAAATCAAACGACCCCAATTCTGTTTTAGTAACTTATTCGGGATACACTTCTGGAAAGAAAATTTACAAATCAACGGATGGTGGTGTAACGTGGACAAACATTTCCACAGGGCTTCCAAACCTGCCAGCAGAGTGTGTTCGCTGGTATCCAGGCACCACCAATGATGCCATGTATTTGGGCTGCGATGTGGGCGTTTATTATTTAGATAATTCTTTTAGCGGCACTTGGCAACCTTATTTCACCAACATGCCCAATGTGGCAGTGTATGATTTGGAAATATTTTTACCCACCAGCGTTATTCGTGCAGCCACATTTGGTAGAGGTGTTTGGGAAAGTCCATTGTATAATCCTATCGGACAACCGCCAGTGGCAGCCATTACAGCCAGTGCTACCAGTGTTTGTGTGGGCAGTTCAATTACATTTACTGATGCTTCTTATTTAAGCCCAACATCATGGAGTTGGAGTTTTCCAAGTGGCACACCATCATCATCTACTTCACAAAACCCAGGAGCTGTAACATGGGCTGCTGCTGGTTCTTACACTGTTTCATTAACCGTAACGAATGCAAATGGCAGCAACACAACCACACAAACAATTACCATTTTGGGAACAAATTCAATTCCATTTAGCGAAGGATTTGAAGGGGCTACATTTTTGCCTACCAACTGGACGGCTGTAAGTCCTGCTGGTGGCTGGATTCAAGCATCAACAGGAAAAAGCAGTTCGAAAAGTGCATTATTTGATAATTACAATACCAATGAAAATGGTGTGAAAGATGAAATGTGGACACCACCATTAAATTTTAGCGCATTGGGCACAGCCAAATTAAAATTTGATGTAGCCTACGCACCTTATGGGTCGGGCTATTACGACTCGTTGCAAGTTTTAATTTCAACAAATTGTGGCGCCACTTGGACACAAATTTATTTGAAAGGCGCATTAGGTTTGGCAACCAATGGCGGCACAGCGGTTACATCGGCTTTGTTTGTGCCCACATCAGCGCAATGGCGCACCGATAGTGTGGTTTTAAACAGTTATGTTGGTAACGGAAGTGTGTTAATTAATTTTAGAAACCGAGGACATTATGGGCAAGGAATTTATGTGGACAATGTAAATGTTTCTGGTTTCATTACGCCTGTGGCGGCTTTCACACCAAGCGCAACAAATGTTTGTGTGGGTTCGGCTGTTAGTTTTACAGATAATTCTACCAACACACCCACCAGTTGGAGTTGGAGTTTTCCATCGGCAACTACCACTTCATCTACATCACAAAATCCAACAAATATTATTTGGAACACCGCAGGTACTTACACTGTTTCATTAACCGCCACCAATGCGGCTGGCAATAATACCATTACACATACTGTTGTTGTAAAAGCATCATCAATCAAAACCATCACTACTTCGATATGCGCTGGAAGTAGCTACAGTGTTGGTTCTTCGAGTTATACCACAACAGGAACTTTCGTTACTCACTTGACAAATTATCTCGGTTGCGATTCGGCAGTAACTTTAAATTTGATTGTAAAACCAAATTCAACGAAAACAATTTCTGCATCAATATGCGCTGGAAGCATCTACAGTGTTGGTTCTTCGAGTTATAATTCCAACGGAACTTTTGTAACTCACTTAACAAATTATCTCGGTTGTGATTCGGCAGTAACTTTAAATTTAACGGTAAAACCAAATTCAACGAAAACAATTTCTGCATCGATATGCGCTGGAAGTAGCTACAGCGTTGGTTCTTCGAGTTATAATTCCAACGGAACTTTTGTAACGCACTTAACAAATTATGTCGGTTGTGATTCGGCAGTAACTTTAAATTTAACGGTAAAACCAAATTCCACCAAAACAATTTCTACATCGATATGCGCTGGAAGTAGCTACACTGTTGGTTCTTCGAGTTACAATTCCACAGGAACTTTTGTAACACACCTCACCAATTATCTCGGTTGTGATTCGGTCGTAACTTTAAATTTGATTGTTGATTCATTATTAACACCTTCAATTATAATCAACGCTTCTGCAAATAATATATGTACTGGTGTTTCGGTAACAATTACTGCAATTTCAATCAACGGTGGTTCATTACCGAGTTATCAATGGACAAAAGGAGGTGTAAATATATCAGGAGTAAATAATTTTTCATATACTTACACACCTCAAAATGGCGATGTGATTGCTTGTGTAATGATAGCAAATAATGCTTGTCAAACACAGAATAGTGCAACAAGCGGTAATATTAGTATGGTGGTAAATAACTGTGGCGGAGGTAACACTAATAATGTTATTAACGATGACCCATGTTGGGCACCAAATGGTTCAGGGAATACCGGTTCAATAGCTGGGGCGCCGAACAATTTAACGAGTTATGACCATGCGCCAGTAGGTGGTGTAGTAGACGACCCAAGTGGCACAGGTTCAGGTTTGTGT
>CAIODY010000125.1 GCA_903857255.1 uncultured bacterium | reverse complement strand
CCGTTCAAATGCAGCACAGTTGCTAATTAATAATTGAAAATTAATCCTTAAATTTGTATTGCATTTCTGCTGCCTCGGTTAGTGTGCTCACACTAACCGAAAAAATGATTGATGTTCGTGGGGACAGGTAACTACATACCTGTTAGACCACGATAATAATTTGTTAAAAAAACTTAAAAATAGTTGCAAGTTTGAAACTTATAACTATATTTGCATCGTGAAAGTAGAAACAGAAAATATCAAAACAATAAAAAACTACGCATTGTTAAACAAAGTAACAACTGCATACATCTATAAATTGATAGGCGCAAAACGAATAGCACCAGTAGTAATTGATGGCGTTAAATTTGTAGATACAGTAGCTTATCCTTCAATAGAAAAGTTGAAATAAAAAAATTTGCAAAAACAGTTTCAAGTTGTAAACTATAAACTAAAGAAAAATGAAATCATTCAAATCAATATTAGAATTTCAAAAGCATTTTGACACAGAAGAAAAATGCAGAGAATATTTAGAAGAACAACGCTGGAATGGCACACCATGTTGCCCTTTCTGCTACTCTGTTAATGTTAGCCGATTTGCTACTAACAACAGAATCTTTAAATGCAGAGAAAAAGAATGCAGAGCAAAATTTAGTGTAACAGTAGGCACGATATACGAAAACACAAAATTACCGCTTACAAAGTGGTTTTTGGCTACCTACATTCTATCCGTTCACTCCAAAGGCATTTCATCCTTACAGTTAGCTAACTTCATTGGTGTAACTCAAAAAACAGCTTGGCACTTAAACCACAGAATTAGAGAAATGTTAAAAGAAAACGCTCCCGAATTATTAGAAGGCATTGTAGAAGTTGATGAAACTTATGTAGGTGGCAGTTTAAAAAATATGCACACCATTAAAAAAGCAAAATTGAAAAACAAGGATAATAAAACGATGGTATTTGGTGCAGTACAAAGAAATGGTAAAGTGAGAACTACTGTTATTCCGCAAGCATCGTTAGAAAATATAACCGAAGCAGTTGAAAGTTTTATTAAGCCCAACAGTACGATGGTATCAGACGAACACCATGCTTACACTAAAGTTGGAAAAAAATATCAGCATAGGAAAGTAAATCATAGAAGCAAAGAGTATGTTAAGCAAGAAGACATTTTGGTACACACCAATACTATTGAAGGTTATTGGAGTATTTTAAAACGTCAAATTGATGGCATACATCATTCAGTAAGCCCAAAACACTTGCAAAGATATTGCAATGAAGCATCTTTCAGATACAACAACAAAGCCTTGTTTCAAGATGAAAGATTTGCTTTTGCAGTAGGCAATTGTCATGGTACACTTAAATACAAAACACTAATCAACCAATAATGACTAACGAACAATTTTTACAAGGCATGGGCAAAAAAGTTAGAGAAATAAGGCGTTCAAAATCTATTTCTTTAAACAAGATGGTGCAGTTAAGCGGCATCCACAAAAGTTCTCTTTCTGAATTAGAAAATGGTAAGCGAAATTCCTATTCTCTTACCTTAAAAACTATTGCCGATATTTTAGAAGTAGAAGTAAGCGATTTCTTTATTTAACTTTGCATTTTATGTCAGACAACAAAACACCATTACAGGCGATTCAACTATTCGCAAACATCATCAAAGCAAGCGTAAAAGGCAAGCCTAAGAAAAAGGTTAAAAGAAAACCTAAGCCTAAAAAGAAAACTACTTCTACGGAGGTTCATTTGCCAATAATCATAAAAAAAGAGAAGCTAAAAAAGGTTTAGCTGATTTTCAAAAGAGATGAATTTAGTGAAAATAAAAAAGCATTCAGCGAATAATCACCAAATGCTTTTTCGATGTTTTAAAAATCACAAAGCCTCGTAAGGGATAAACCTTCCAATCGTAGTGCCTTATGATTTAAAAAAAACAAAAAGGCAGTAAGTGCTAACAAGACAAATCTTACCTTTCGTTTTCTGTTGCAAATTTAAGTGCATCCTTTCCAACTTGCAAGACTTATTTTGTTAAACTTCCACAAAATCAATTTCGATTTTTAGCGATGCTGATTCTACTCTAAATTTATTGGGTTCGTAATTCACCAACTCAAATACATCAATGCCTTTTATCAAATTGTTTTCAAAATTACACCCCATAAATATTGCGTTGCTGGCGGTTATTTTTCGCAAATCAATTTCAGTATTTTCTTTGGTTGGATAAATGAATTTGAAATAGTGTGGTGGTTGTAAAATAAGGCAGTGCATTATTTTTTCGTTGAACAAAAATTGTTTTGCGATTGCATTGATGGAAATGTTTTTTGCTCTCATTTCAGCAAAACAAACTTTTAGATGTTCCACAAAATTTTGCTTGCCATCAAAATGCCCGATGCCAACGCTGCGAAAAAAATAGAGGTACTTAAACTCATCGTGCAGCAATGGTTCAATAGCCGATACATCAAAGCTATTCAATGCTTGGGTGTATTTTGAAAGCAATATTTTGTGGTTGATTTCCTTCACAATTACATTTCACTTTCATAGGCGCAAACTAAATTATACTTATCGCCAATAGCATTGATTTTTTTTCCTAACGCATCAATAACTTCATCGTATTT
>CAIODY010000124.1 GCA_903857255.1 uncultured bacterium | reverse complement strand
TCTGTTAAATCAAATGGATAATATTGGTAGGCTAGTGAGGCACAATCTAATAATATGACTTTATTTTTTTGACCAAACAAACTTGCAAACATATCCATGATACCACATTTCACTCCGGCAAAATCATGTTCCGCTTTTTGTGCCATAGTGGCCATTTCCATTTTTGTTAATTGCAAATCATACAATTCATTCAATGCAAACAAAACCGCACACTCCACTGCGGCAGAACTTGATAAGCCTGCACCAATGGGAATATTACCTTGTATACTAATATTAAATCCATTTAGGATTTCATTTTGAATATTGTTGGCCTTATTGGGTTGACTAGCTAATTGATCAATCACTTGATGCACCACACCAATCACATAATTCACCCATTGAATAGGATGTGGTTCTACATCTTTTATTTGAACAATGATGGTCTCCTTTAAATCTATTGCAAACATATGTATCGCACCGTCATTTCTTTTTCCTATCGCTACTTGTACCAACTTATCAATAGCCGCTGGCAATACAAAGCCGTGATTGTAATCGATATGTTCTCCAATTAAATTGATGCGTCCCGGTGACGCTACTGCCAATGCAGGGGTAGTTTGAAATGCTGTGAAAAAATGATGGCGAACGTCTGACATGCGATACTGTTGAATAAATGATCGGTTGCCTTATGATATAAACCTTAAAAAGTAAGTTGGTTCGACAATCGTTTTAATTCTATTTCGGCAATTTTTGCTGTATACCTTAAACTAATCAATCTAAATCCTGCCGTTTCAAAACTTTGTTGTGCTTGCTTCACATCTACCATGGTAGCTTGTCCCAATTGGTATTTTTGCATCACCAATTGCAACAAGGACTGAGACATTGAATAGTTTTGTATTTCTATAGGAGTTTGTTGTAAGTTATTTTGGTAAGTTTGAAAGGTTTTATACAAAGCAGTAGCCATATCCTTTTCAGTACTTTGATATTGAATTTTTGCTAGACTGGTATTTATTTGTGCGTTTTTAATACTTTTTTTAGAGGCCCCACCTGCAAACAATGGAACAGATAAGTTAAGACCAACAAAGGGTCCATAGTTTTCATTTAACAAACTAAAACCTGCAGCAGATTGACTACTAGTAAAATTGTATCCTGAAGTAGCTCTTAAAGTTGGATAAGTTAAAGCCCTTGTTTCTTTTTCAATGAATTGATTAATGTTAATTAATTGTTCTGCAGATTGTAAACTAGGATTTACTTTCATCTTTGCTTCAATGTCGGCTAATTTTAGTTGAGCATCTATTGTGATTGTATCTTGAATTGACACCAAAGTAGAAGAAGGCAACACCATAGTATTTAATAAATCGGCTTTAGCTTGATCAATAATTAATAATTGATTTTGTTTTGCCTGCAACAAAGCATTTAAATCTAAATTTGATTGTAATAAATCGGCTTCATTAGCTACCCCTATTTGTTGTTTTGTTTTTACAATGTCTAATCTTTGTTGACTCGCTTCTATAGATTTATCAATAGTTTTTAAATAAGCTTGTTGGCAAACAATATTAAAATATTGTTGCATCACCAATGAAGTTGTATTGAGTAATTGAGCTTCAAGTAAAGATTGATTTTGTTTTTCTAATGCCGCCAATCTGTCTTTTGTAGCCATTATTCGATAGCCATTAAATAAAACTACAGATGCCGTTAAGCCTGCAGTAATATTTGTTCCATCTACGCCAGACTTTGTTGTATTACGT
>CAIODY010000123.1 GCA_903857255.1 uncultured bacterium | reverse complement strand
TTAATTGCTTTGATATTGTTGTTGTTGGAAATGCTGTTGCAGATGACTGTTTATAAAAGAATTCCTTAAAAAGAATTTGAAAATTTGAAGATGAGAAAATTTGAAAATTGAATACACTTTAAAACCACTAAGGCACTAAGAACACAAAAGTTACACTTAGAAATTCTTAGTGAAACTAAGTGAGCTAAGTGTCTTAGTGGTAAAGGAAATAATTAAAATTAAAAACGAAAAACAACCGAAGCCAATCACGAACCGCCTAAGCGGTGAGGGCACAAAAACAAAAAATGTATTTGTATTTACTAATAACAATTAACTAATTAACCAATAACTGTGTTCCGTTTTGAACATCCATATTATCTCTATTTGCTCATCGCATTGCCGCTGTGGATGCTGATTTACGTGTATTCGGCATGGAGTAAAAAACGTGCAATAAAAAAATTGGGTGATGAAAATTTAGTTAAACAATTGATGCCCGATTTCAAATTAATTAAACAAAGTTTGAAATTTTTATTGTTGTGGTTGGCTGCGTTTTGCATCATCATTGCATTGGCAAATCCGCAGATGGGAAGCAAAATTGAAAAAGTAAAGCGCAAAGGTATTGATGTTTTCATCGCATTGGATGTGAGCAAAAGTATGATGGCGGAAGACGTGAAGCCGAATCGCTTGACCAGAGCCAAACAAGCGGTGAGTAATTTGATTGATGAATTGAATAATGATAAAGTTGGCTTAATCACATTTGCTGGAAGAAGTTATTTGCAAATGCCTTTAACAGTGGATTACAGCGCAGCAAAAATGTTTTTGCAAAATGCCAACTGCGATATGGTGCCTACACAAGGCACTGCTATTGGTGCTGCGATTGACCAAGCGGTTGAATCATTTCAAACAAAAGATAAAAAACACAAAGCAGTAATTGTGATTTCTGATGGAGAAAATCATGAAGATGATGCCATAGAATCGGCGAAAGCTGCGGTGAATGAAGGTGCGGTGGTTTACACAGTGGGGGTGGGTTCGGAACAGGGTGCGCCAATTCCTGTTTATCAAAATGGTGTGCAAACTGATTTTAAAAAAGATGAAAATGGCAGCATCGTTTTGTCGAAATTAAATCCAGAAGCCATGAAAGAAATTGCTGAAGCTGGCAAGGGAAGCTACTTTCAGTTGAGTAATTCGCAAAGTGAATTAAAATCGTTGGTTGAAAAAATTAGTACGATGGAGCAAAAAACTATGGACGAACATTTGTTTACCGATTACGAAGATTACTTTCAATATTTTTTATTGGCTGCATTTATTTTGTTGTTATTAGAAATTTTTGTTTCTGAAAAACCAACGCAATGGTTGTTGCGATTGAAAAAAATAATTCCTGTTTTGTTGATTTTATTTTTGGTAAATAAAAATTCCAATGCACAATCAAGCTTCTTCAATCCTTTGCCAGAGCGGAAAGCAGCCCGTGAGGCTTTGAAGCAATACAAACTTAAAAATTCTGCATTAGCTGATTCGTTGAATACGCATGCCATCCAATTGAATAAAAATTTTGGCGAAGCTTATTACAACAAAGGAAATTTGAATTTTGAAAAAGACAGTTTCAGACAAGCGACGGAAGATTTTAAAAATGCAACAGCGCTTTTAAAAGATGACAAGGAAAAAGCAAAAGCATTTCATAATTTGGGCAACAGTCAATTGCAACAAAGAAATTACAACGATGCTATTGATGCTTACAAACAAGCATTGAAGCTGAATTCAAACGACCGTGATACGAAATATAATTTGGCTTATGCTAAAGCGATGTTAAAAAATCAGCCTAAGCAAAATCAAAACAAAAACGATAAGGATAAAAAGAACGACAAAAATCAACAGAATAAAAATCAGCCACAAAACAAAGGCGATAATAAACAGAATCAAAATCAACAGAAAAAAGACGACAAAAAAGGCAACGATAAAAAACAGCAAAATCAGCCACAGCAAGGCAATAAGGGCGATGAGAAAAAAGAAGGAAAGCAACCAAAACCCGGAAAAATAAGCAAGGAAGATGCTGAAAAAATGTTGAACCACTTACGTGCCGAAGAACAAAAAACAAAACAAAATGCTGACAAGAAAAATACTTTAATCATTCAAAGAAAAAGTGTAGAGAAGGATTGGTAGAGCAAATTAGGAAATAAGAAGATTAATAAATTAGCAAATTGTATTTACCAATGTCTATTGTGAAGTAACTAATGACTTTTAAAAATGAAATTCGTTAAAAAATATTTTTTACTGATTTTTGTATTGATGCAATTAACTGCAAATGCAGCAGGTATTAAGTTTACAGCGTCTGTGCAAAAAAATCCGGTGAGTGTTGGTGAACAATTTCAACTAACCTATACCATCGAAAATGCCGATGTAAAAAATTTCAATCCGCCTACATTTTCAGGATTTCAAGTTTTGCAAGGACCATTTCAAAGCAGCAGCACTTCTATTGTGAATGGTAGAATGTCGCAATCCATTTCCTTAACTTATGTGTTGCAAGCCGCTAAAGAAGGGAAGTTCACGATTTCAGCGGCATCAGCAAATACTACTCAAGGCAATATTGAATCGAACACCATTGCCATTGAAGTAACAAAAGCTGCTCCGCAAAATTCAGCTAATGGAAAATCACAACAAGGCGGAAATGCAGCATCAACGGCTGATTTGAGCAAGCAGATTTTTTTAAAAGTGTTCGTTGATAAAACAAATGTGTATCAAGGTGAGCAAATCACGGCTTCTTACAAATTGTATTACCGAGTAAATATTGCGAATTATCAATTTGAAAAATTGCCTTCGTTGAATGGTTTCTGGTCGCAAAATTTCGATATTCCTCAAAACAATCAATCGCAAGAAAATTTAAATGGCATAGTTTATAATGTCGTAGAACTCAAACGGGTGGCGCTTTTCCCAACGCAAAGTGGAACACTGACAATTGACCCTATTGAAATGAAATTAACAGCACAAATAAAAGCTGCCAGAAAAAGAAGTAACAATCCGTTAGATAATTTTTTTAACGACCCATTTTTTGATGACCCGTTTTTTTCGCCCGTTCAAAACGTGCCAATGGATATTCAGTCGGGTGCGGTTGCAATTGCTGTAAAGCCTTTGCCAGCAAACAAGCCAGCTGGTTTTAGTGGTGCTGTTGGTCGATTTAAAATGAATGCAACGGCTGATAAAACCACATTAACAACTGATGATGCCATCACTTATAAAGTAACCGTTTCGGGTTCAGGAAATATTTCTCAATTCGATAATCCTGTGGTGAATATGCCACCTGATTTTGAAGTGTATGACCCAAAAGTTGCGGAGAATATTCCAAAAAATCAAAACCCAATTGGTGGTAGCAAAACCTTTGAATACCTCATTATTCCAAGGGTTTCGGGCGATTATAAAATTCCTGCTTTAGAATTTTCTTATTTCGATTTGGACAAAAAGGATTATGTAACGCTTCATTCCAGCGAAATTGCAGTGCAAGTGAAACAAGGAAAAAATCAAAACAATGTGGTTGTGAATGGTGTGAAGAAAGAAGATTTGAAATTGTTGGGGCAAGATATTCGCTACATCAAAACCACTGATGTGAAATTTGAAAAAGGAAATGGTGGAAAATTTTTCGGCACCATGTTGTTTTGGTGGTTGAGTTTATTACCGATAATTTTAAGTGCAGCTGTTTTGACTTATGTAAAAACACAGAAAACTTTGCTGGGCGATAAATCAGCAATGGCTTTCAAACAAGCCAGCAGATTGGCTCGTAAGCGATTACAAGTAGCAGAAAGATTATTGAAACAAAAAAATGAAAAAGGATTTTATGATGAGGTGATGAGAAGTTTGCATGGTTATGTGAGCAACAAAATGAAAATTCAAACGGCTGATTTGAGTAAAGAAAATATTGTAGCATCGTTCCAACAAAAAAACATTGGCGATGAAACTTCAGCTAAATTTATTCATGTGTTGGATGATTGTGAAATGGCTTTGTATGCGCCTTCGGCAGTACAAGGTGGAATGGAGCAGGTGTATAAAAATGCAACAGAATTAATTGTGGATTTGGAAAGTAAAATAATTTGAGAATGTGGCAATTTGAAAATTTGAAAATGAAAAAGACACTTTTCTTTTTACTGGGAATAATCTGGTTCAGCTTCGCAAAGGCTGATTCAGCCAATACTTTGTGGCAATTGGCTAATCATGCTTATCAAAATAAAAACTACCAGGCCGCAACAAATTTGTATGATAGTTTGATAAGAATTGGCTACACGAATTCAGAATTATTTTTGAATGCAGGTAATGCTCATTTCAAAAATCATGAAATGGGAATGGCAGTTTGGTGTTATGAAAAAGCGCATCAAATCAATCCAACAGATGATGATGTGAATATGAATTTAAAAATCTCGAATCTTCGATTGGTGGATAAAGATGTGGATGCATTGCCACAGTTTCTTTTATTCAGATGGTGGAATAATTTTCTCTATCTTTTCTCTGTAAAAGTGTGGAGCATTATTGCCATTGTTTTTTTGTGGATGATGTTAGCTGGTTGGTTGTTGAATTATTTTTCAGCCATGAATAGGCTTGGAATGACCATGGTATCATTGGGTTTCATCGCTGGCGTATTTTTCTTTTACATCGCTTGGCGAAGTAATGCAACATTGGAGGATAAAAAATTTGCCGTAGTAATTCCATCCAACATTACCGTGAAAAGCGCACCCGATGCCACTTCTACCGATTTGTTTGTAGTGCACGAAGGATTAAAAGTGCAAACCATGGAACAATTAAATGGCTGGCAAAAAATAATTTTAACCAACGGAAAACAAGGCTGGACAGAGGTTGAGAATGTAAAAGAGATATAATTTCTTAAAAATTCGCTCCAATTTTTTCCGAAATTTCTTTTAATTCCTCTCCACTCAATTTCAATTTTGGATTGGCAAAATTCATATCGCTCACTTGATTCATGGGAATCAAATGAATGTGTGTGTGTGGCACTTCCAACCCAATCACCGCTACACCAATGCGTTTGCAGCTAACAGACTTTTTCAAAGCTATCGCTACTTTTTTTGCAAACAAAGTCAATGCTTGCAATTCATCATCTGTTAAATCAAAAATGTAATCATTTTCTTTTTTCGGAATCACCAATGTATGTCCTTTTGCTAACGGACTAATATCCAGAAATGCTATGTGGTTGGCATCTTCTGCCACTTTATAACAAGGAATTTCTCCGTTAATGATTTTTGTAAAAATTGTTGCCATTTTAATTTTTATTTCAACAAAAATAATCTTCCCAAATTCATTTCAGTAATTTTGTTGCATGCAAACTACACCAATAAGTAAATTAGGAGAATTCGGATTGATAAATCATCTCACCGAAAATTTTGAAACGAAAAATAAATCTGTCATCAAAGGCGTGGGCGATGATTGCGCTGTGATTGAAAAAGATGCTGAAAATTATTTTTTAGTAAGCACCGATATTTTAGCCGAAGGGATTCATTTTGATTTGGTGTACACACCGCTGAAACATTTGGGTTATAAAGCAGTGGTTGTGAATTTGAGCGATGTGTATGCAATGAACGGAAAGCCGCTGTACATAACGGTTTCGATGGCATTGAGTAGTAAATATACGGTGGAAGCAATCAGCGAAATTTATGAAGGAATGAAAGCTGCTTGTGAAAAATGTGGTGTTGATTTGATTGGAGGTGATACCACAAGTTCATTGAAAGGACTGTTTTTGAGCATCACTGTAATTGGTGAAGTGGCGAAAGAAAAAGTGGTGTATAGAAATGGTGCGAAGCCAAAAGATTTGATTTGTGTGAGTGGTGATTTGGGTGCAGCATTTATGGGTTTGCAATTGTTGGAACGTGAAAAGCAAGTGTTCATCGCACATCCGGGCGCATCAACTGATTTGGAGAATCAAAAATTTTTGTTGCAAAAGCAATTAAAACCCGAAGCACGAAAAGATATTGTTGACATTTTTGCTGAAAAAAATATTCTTCCAACTTCGATGATTGATGTGTCAGACGGCTTGAGCAGTGAGTTACATCATTTGTGTAAGCAAAGCAATTGCGGCGCAATTATCTATGAAGAAAAAATTCCGATTCAATCGGATACTTATGAAATGGCAGTAAAAATGAA
Source organism: uncultured bacterium (assembly GCA_903857255.1). Taxonomy (GTDB): domain Bacteria; phylum Bacteroidota; class Bacteroidia; order Chitinophagales; family CAIODY01; genus CAIODY01. Next base: position 63,364 of record CAIODY010000123.1, on the reverse strand, counting down.
CATTGACCCTGTTACAGCAATGATGAATGGTGGCGAAGATTATGAGTTGTTGTTTACCATTTCGCAAAGTGATTATGATAAAATAAAAGACGAAAGCGAAATTCGTGTAATTGGCTACACCACTGAATCAGCAGGCGTTATTGAATTAATTACCAAAGGAAATAACAAAGTGAAAATTGATGCGGATGGATGGAAAGCTTTTAATAATTAGCCAATTACTTAATTCGTAATTGCTCAATAGAAATTATGCTAACAGCAATAAAAAATAGTTTTGAAAATCTGTTTCATTTATTTTTTCCCAACCCTTGTTTGGGTTGTGGCAAGCAATTATTTAAAGGCGAAGAAGTGCTGTGCATGGGCTGTGAGAGCCAATTGCACGTTACACCATTTCACGAACATCAACAAAATTTTGTGAGCGAAAAATTTGTGGGTAGAGCAAAAATTGAAAATGCAACCAGCATGTTATTATTCGCCAAAGAAGGCATGGTGCAGCATTTGATTCATTTGTTGAAGTATCAAAACAAAAAAGAAATCGGAATTTTTTTAGGCAAAAAGTATGGCAAATTATTGGCGCAAGAGCAAGATTATTCAATGATTGATTGCATTGTGCCTGTGCCACTACATGCTGCAAAAAAAATAAAACGTGGTTATAATCAATCAGAATTGTTTGCCGATGGATTAGCTGAAACACTTGATATTACTGTGTTTGCAGATGGTTTGAAAAGATTAAACTTGGGCGAATCGCAAACGAGAAAGAAAAAATTTGAGCGATGGAAAAATGTAGAACACGATTTTGATTGCCCCAATGAATTGGTTTTAGAAAACAAACATGTTTTGTTGGTGGATGATGTGCTTACCACAGGAGCTACGCTGGACGCATGTTGCAGCGTTTTAAATCAAATTAAAGGAACGAAAGTAAGTGTGGCTACGATTGCTGTAGTGATGCATTGAATAGCTTTAGTATTTTCTCATTTTGAATAAACGAATTCCAAAATAAATCAACACTAATAATACAAAAAAGGCTGGAGAAAAGCCCATCAATAACAATGATAAACTGCTTCTGTTGGTGTATGAAGTTAGGTTGTTGCTTTCCTTGATTAAATCTTTTGTGAGTTGTGCTGATAAATCTTTTTGCAAATCTTGGAAAATTTGAAATGATGGTCGTAAACTTAGCAAACGATAAACGGAAGCTTTATCTATCTCACTATTATTAACCAGTTGCATAAAAGTATCTAATCGTATTTTGTAACGAAGATAAGATTCGTTAATGTATTTTATTTGGTCTTTATCCTTGAAAATAGCAAAAGTAGAACTGTCAAACTTCTTTAAATCTTCGTTGGTCAACTGAACAAAATTTTCGATATTTTTTTTGAATTTACTTTCTTCAATTTCATCTTCCTTCACCAATAAATTTACGGCATTGCGCTGAATATTGGAAGAATGAACTAACATACTATTCACTGTTTTGATGTCGTAAGAACTTGCATTTATTAGGTCAGAATAATTTTTATCAATCTGCCGAGAATTTAGGTATTGCAATGATTGTGCAACGAAAATAATTAGTGCGAAAAATAAAAAAATAAAAAGCGCAATTCTTTCTTGGTTAAAGAAATTAGATTTTAAATGTTCGGTATTTGGTGTTTCCATGGTGTATAGTTTGTAGACAAATATAAAACTTTCTGTCAAAAAAATTAACCAATTTCACTCACCAAGTCTTCCCAATTATTCATCAAAGTCATCAATTCGTTTTTCAGCTTTTGATGTTCGGCAAAAAGTTTTTTGTATTCATCACCGTTGAAATCAGCCATGCTGCCCATTTTTGATTCAATCACTGAAATGGCATGTTCGGTTGTGGCAATTTTCTTTTCGCAATTTTCTAAATCTTTTTTGCGTTGTTGAGCAGCTTTATCATCCACTCGATTATCCGTTTTTTCTTCCTTCGATTTTTTTTCTTTCGCTTTTAAATTGACAACCATTTGATCTTCAAAATCGCGAATATTATCTAATTTTTTCTGGCTTAAGAAGTAATTAATATCACCCAAATATTCTTTCACATTGCCATCTAAAAATTCAAAAGTTTTTGAAGTAAGATTTGCTAGAAAATCACGGTCATGGCTAATTACAATGATGGTGCCTGTGAAGCGTTCCAATGCATCTTTCAATACTTCAATGCTGCGAATATCTAAGTGATTGGTTGGTTCATCCAAAATCAAAACGTTGTGTTCTTCCAACATTAATTTTGCCAAACTCAATCTGCTTTTTTCGCCACCGCTCAATACTTTCACTTTCTTAGTTACATTTTCACCACTGAATAAAAATGCGCCAAGTAAGCTTCTTGCATTCATGCCACTGCCTGCATGCATAGCATTTTCAATGGTTTCGAGCACTGTGTCGTTGTTCGATAATTTTTCGGCTTGATGCTGTGCATAGTAGCCAATTGAAACATTGGTGCCGATATTTAAAATACCTTCATAATTTTCTTCGCCCACAATCATCTTACCCATCGTGGTTTTTCCCATTCCATTTTTACCAACAAAGCCAACTTTTTCGCCACGTTCAATTTTTAAATTGACGTTATTCAAAATATTCTTTTCACCAAAGCTTTTACTTAAATCAATCACTTCTACTACATTCAATCCGCTTCGTGGCGCATCAGGAAAAGTGAATTTCATCGAAGATGTATCTTCATTATCAATTTCCATCACTTCCATTCTGTCCAATTTTTTTATCAGCGATTGAGCCATGGTGGCTTTACTTGCCTTTGCTCTGAATTTATCAATCAACGCTTCGGTGCGTTCGTATTCTTTCATCTGATTTTTTTGTGTAGCCAATTGTAACTCACGTTGGGTTACACGTTCAATCAAATAATCATCGTATTTGCATTTGTAATCGTAAATTTTTTGATTGCTGATTTCGATAGTTCGATTGGTAACAGTATTCAAAAAAGTTCTATCATGGCTCACCATCAAAACCACACCTGAATAGTTATTCAACCACTCTTCGAGCCATTGAATACTTTCAATATCCAAGTGATTGGTAGGTTCATCTAATAAAATTACATCAGGATGTTGTAACAAAATTTTCGCCAACTCAATTCGCATCAACCATCCACCACTCAATTCAGCAGTTGGTCTGTCAAAATCAGTTTGCTGAAAACCCAAGCCCTCCAACACTTTGATGGTGTCCGATTCAATGGTTTCAGCACCCAAAATATCCATGCGCTCCATGATATCGCTTTGTTCCACCAACCAATCCATGTATTTATCGTGGTTGGGGTCGGTATTGATAATTAAATCGGTAACCTCTTCCAATCGTTTTTGCAAGCGCATAATTTCATCAAAAGCAGTTTTAGTTTCAGCCAAAACTGTTTTATCTAAATTCACTTTTAAATCTTGCGGCAAGTAACAAATTTTTGTGCCTTTGGCTACGTCAATTGAGCCAGTGGTAGGCGATTGCCAGTCGGCAATAATTTTCATTAAGGTTGATTTTCCTGCACCGTTTTTGCCTGCCAAGCCCACTCTTTCTTTGGGGTTAAGAACAAAACTAACATTATCGAAAAGCACAGTGGCTCCGAATTTTACTGATACTGAATTAACGGTTAACATAAGGGCGGCGAAGGTAAAGACAAGTTTTTAGTTTTTAGCCATTGCGCTATTGTTATTGCTGTTAAATAAGCAATTTCATTTCAAAATGATAAATTAAACAGTCATCAATTTTTGATGAAAAATAAAAGTTGGTTTTTCAACGCCGCTAAATTGCATGATTAAATTGTTGGTGGTGGTTGGAATTGCAATTCCGTTTTCAAAAAATTGTTCAACATCAAAATCAACAGCGAACATGATGTGGCGATATTTATGATGATTCAATTTGAACTGCTGCATAATATTTTGCTGTTCTTTTTTCTCCAATTCTTGTACAAATAAAACTTTTGGGCGAACAGGATGATGCAAAAAATAATCAATAGCAATCAGCTGTTGAAGCACTTTATCATCAGCATAATTGTTTTGTGCAAACTGAAAAATAATTTCATACACATCTTGCAAAGTGAATTTATGATAATCTTTCACAGTGCCAAAATATTTTCCTAAGCCACCTAAAAAATCGAAGATGCTGTAATTTGCCGTTACATATTTCAATGTATTTAAGCAGCGTTTTTTATTCCAATAAATCTCTAAAGCATGCTCCAGTTGTGTGATTTGCAGTAATTCATCAGCCGATAAATATTTGCTACGAATGATTTGATAAGGTGGTTTTTCATCAAATTCAAAATTGTGTTCGGCATATTTATAACGCACTGGTGTGCCTTTTAAAAACTTCAAAAATCCTAATTGCAATTCAGGCGCAAAAATCTTGAAAACCTCTTCAAAGCTGTATTTCACATCTTCAAAATAATCTAAAGGCAAACCCACAATCAAATCTAAATGCATCTCAATTTTGTTTTGCAATTGTTTGATAATGCTTCGTGTTTTATCAAAATTTTGTTTGCGGCTGACTTCTAAATTTGCTTTTTGATTCACGGTTTGAATTCCAATTTCAAAACGAAACAAACCTTTCGGAACTTTTTCTTCGATAAATTTAATGATGTCAGCATGCACAATATCGGCTGTAATCTCAAATTGGAAAACGTTTTCAGAGCGATGGTTATCTAACATAAACTGAAACATATCAATCGTGAAATCTTTTTTCACATTAAATGTTCGGTCTAAAAATTTTATTACTCTGCCATGTTGCATCAAATACAACAAATTATTTTTGATGTGGTCAATTGGTAAATAGCGAACAATATTATCTAAGCTGGCTAAGCAAAACTCACATTTATAAGGGCATCCACGTGATGTTTCGATATACAAAACTTTGTTGTATAAATCTTTTGTTGACTCATTTGCATAGGGATTGGTGTTGGCATACAAACTCAAATCGAACTGCAATTCTTTTTTGTGATAAACAATTTCGCCATCTTTTTTATTTACTAAATTCGGTACGGCTGCTATGTTTGGATAGTTTTCTAAAAAAAGTTGAAACGGAATTTCGCCTTCACCAGTAATGATAAAATCAACTTCATTCAATGCAATTACATCTTGCCAATCGTAACTCACTTCGGGTCCGCCGAGCAAAATTTTTGTTGAAGGATTTAATGCTTTTATTTTTTTTGCTACTTCTAAAGTTTGAGTGATATTCCAAATATAGCAGCTAAAACACACTACATCAAAGGCTTTGCAGTAATCAGCAATTTCGTCTTTAGGTTCTTTAATCGTAAATTCTTTCCATTGAAGTCCATCATTTTTTTTGTTCAAATCATACAACAAGCGAATCGCCAAATTGAGATGAATGTATTTTGCATTAAGTGTTGTAAGAAGAATTTTCATGACTAAAGAAGATTTGCAAAGTTAGTTTTAACTGCCCTAATAATTTCTTTTTCGTGTAGGTAAATCCATTTACCAAAAGCTTTCGTAAGTTCATTTTCATAACCCAATTTTTCAGTAAAACATCGTATTGTTTTTAGCTGAAAATAAAATAAATTACACTACTTCTTATGAAACACACTATCAATGCGCTCCGAACGCTTACACCTTCGGTATTTGATGAAAAATACATTCTTGGTTTTTCGTTAATTGGCACAGGCATTAATATTTGCTTTAGCCTATTTTCATTTTTTGTTTTACACAATTTTTTAGGCGGCTGTATCAACGGACTATCATCTGTTGGTTTAGCTTCAGTTATTTTCATTCGCCGCCGACAATTAATTAATCGCTTTGTTTCAGAAAATTTATTGGTGGGCATTGCTTACATCACTTTCTTTCTTTTAAGCTATCGTTCGGGTGGAATTGTATCTGCCATCATTCCTTATTATGCTGCCATCAATATGTTTTCATTAACCGTGAACAGCAAGAAGACAGCGGTTTTCTGGACATCTATTGGTTTATTAAGCATGGCGTATTTTTGGATTGAACAATCTTTTTTTCATCAGGTTTTCCCAAATGATTATGTAGGTGTGTGGTATTATACTTGGTTTTTCTTTTGCATTTTGGGCGTTTATTTGTTAGGCGTAAAAGTGGTAGGTGTGATTGAAGAACGCAATGCTGAATTTATCAACGCTTTGAAAGAAAAAAATGAAGAACTGCAAAAATCGCATGAAGCCATTTTGCAATTGCAACGCTACAAAGAAAATTTTTTGGCAAACATCACACATGAGTTGCGAACACCGCTGAATGCAATTAAAGGTATTTCGGAATTATTGAGTTTGCCCAACGATGAAAATGAAAAAATTGAATTAATAGATGGCTTGAAAAAATCAAGCAATCATTTGCTGAATATGGTAAATGATATCCTCGATTTTTCAAAATTGAAAGAAGGAAAATTGCAATTGCGTCATCAACCTTTTCAATTGCAAGACACGATTAAAGCGGCTTGTCGCTTGCTAAAAATAAATGCAAATGATAAGGGATTAGTATTTCAATTAGAAATGAATAATCTGCCGAAAACCGTGATGGGCGATGAAAGTAGGCTGATACAAATATTGGTAAACATTGTTGGCAACTCCATCAAATTCACTAACAGCGGCACAATAAAAGTAGCATGTTACACCAAATATTTAGATAGCAATAAATGTAGTTTGCAAATAAAAATGAGCGATACTGGCATTGGTATTTCGAAAGAAAAAATCAAAGTAATTTTTGATGATTATGTGCAAGCCGATGAAAATATTGCAGCGCAATTTGGTGGCACTGGCTTAGGATTGGGCATCACCAAACGATTGATAGAACTGCATCAGGGTACTATTCAATGCGAAAGTGAATTAGCAAAAGGTACTATATTTTTTGTAGAAATTCCGTATGAATTTTCAGCTACAAATTATGTAGCAGCTTCTAACAAAAATAATTTTGAAGCTATTGAAAACGAAACCATCAACATCATCATTGCTGATGATAACAAGATGAATATTTTAGTAGCACAAAAACTCATTGAAAAATCAATTCCCAAAGCCAAACTTTATATTGCTGAAAATGGAAAAGAAGTTTTAGCAATTTTAAAAAACAATTTAATTGATTTGATTTTGATGGATATTAAAATGCCCGAAATGGACGGCAAAGAAGCAGCTACAATTATTCGTTCTAATCATCAATTACAACAGCCTCGAATTATTGCTATGACTGCCGGTACAAGCGATGATGACATTTCCGATTGTTATCAATCGGGTATGGATGATTATTTAGCGAAGCCATTTCATAAAGAAGATTTGCTCAATAAAATTCAACAAACAATTCTGCAACGAAATAAAAAACAGATGGAAATGGAGAATTGAATTTCAAACTCGTTGAAATAAAAAATCCCCCAACAGTTTTACCATTGAGGGATTTTTTATTTTTAAATCTTATCGATTATCTGGCTACTGCCACAGCTCGTGTTTCACGAATTACAGTAACACGAATCTGACCTGGATATTGCATTTCATTCATGATTTTTTGACTCATTTCGAAACTCATTTGTTCAGCCATTTTATCATCTATTTTTCCTGCTTCCACAATCACTCGAAGCTCTCTGCCAGCTTGCACCGCAAAGGCTTTTTCAACGCCATCAAAACTTTGTGCCAAGTTTTCTAAATCTTTAATGCGCTGCATATATTGATTGTAAGTATCACGTCGTGCGCCAGGTCGTGCACCACTGATGGAATCGCAAATTTGAATGATTGGGGAAATTACAAATTTCATTTCCATTTCATCATGATGTGCGCCAATGGCATTTACAATACTTGGATGTTCGTTGTATTGCTCTGCTAATTTTGCACCCAACAAAGCATGCGATAATTCTTGTTCAATTTCTGGTACCTTACCAATATCATGCAACAAACCAGCACGTTTTGCCAACTTTGGATTCAGCCCCAATTCCGCTGCCATCACGGCACACATGTTCGCCACCTCTTTGCTATGGTGCAATAAATTCTGACCGTAAGATGAACGGAAACGCATTCTTCCAACCATCCGAATCAATTCAGGATGCAAGCCATGAATACCTAATTCGATGCAAGTGCGTTCGCCAATTTCAACAATTTGGTCTTCCATCTGCTTCTTCGTTTTTTCCACCACTTCTTCTACACGAGCAGGATGAATTCTTCCATCGGTAACCAAGCGTTGCAAACTCAATCGTGCAATTTCTCTACGAACTGGGTCGAAGCAAGAAAGAATAATTGTATCGGGCGTATCATCTACAATGAACTCCACACCAGTAGCGGCTTCTAAGGCACGAATGTTTCTGCCTTCACGTCCAATAATTTGCCCTTTCAGTTCATCACTTTCTAATTGAAAACTGCTGATAGAATTTTCAATCGCATGTTCTTGCGCTGTGCGTTGAATAGTTTGGATGATGATTTTTTTTGCTTCTTTATTTGCCGTTAATTTTGCTTCATCCATAATTGTTTTTACATGCGATGATGCAGCCGAAGATGCTTCGGCTTTCAACGATTCAATCAATTGCGTTTTAGCATCAGCAGCACTCATGTTGGCAGCTTTTTCCAAAGTTTTTACCATCGTTTCGTGTTGTTTATCCAACGCCGACTTTTTTTCATTCACCAAGTCCAACTGCCTTTTGGTATTGTCTTTCAACACTTCCAACTCTTGTTCTTTTTTGTTGGCAGTTTCTAATTTTTGGTTGAGCGATTGTTCCTTTTGTTTTTGCTGACGTTCACGTTCTTCTAATTTTATCGAACGTTGATTGATTTCTTTTTCTTCAGCTAATTTAGCTTGTTGAAATTTTTCTTTGGCTTCTAAAAGTTTTTCTTTCTTTAAATTTTCTGCTTCTTTTTTTGCGTTTTCAATTAAGAGTGTGGCTTCTTTTTCGGCTTGTTCTTTTTGTGCGTTAAAATTTTTCGAGAAAAAAGATTTGCCTGCCAATACGCCAATTCCTATGCCCACCACAGCGGCGGCGCCCATCAATACTATGCTGATTGAGTCCATTAATTTGTTTTGTTTTTAAAATTTGATAAATTGAGTTCATGATATAGTTGCAAAATTCTTATTGAAAATTGCATAAGGAGCAAATGTAAAAATTCAATTTGATAATTTACTTTTTTTGAAAGCTGAATAATTGTTTTACAATGAAAAATAAGTTGAGCCAATTTCAGCCCTTACTTTTACCATAAAAAAGAATTTGCCCAACGATTATTTTCAATTCAAACAATTTACTGTTTATCAGCAACATTGTGCTATGAAAGTTAGTACCGATGCTTGTTTGCTGGGAGCATTGGTAAATGATAACATCACAGCCGCTCATATTTTAGATATTGGCACCGGCACCGGCTTATTATCGCTGATGATGGCACAAAAATTTCCATCAGCCATTATCGAGGCGGTTGAAATTGAACAAAATGCATTTCAGCAAGCACAAGAAAATTTCAGCAACAGTATTTGGAAAGATAGACTCAAGGTGCATTTGAGTAGTATTCAAAATTTTGCAAAAAATAATTCAGCGCAGAAATATGATTTAATCATTTCCAATCCGCCATTTTTTGAAAACGATTTGCTTTCGCCCGATAAAAAAACAAACATCGCTAAACACAGTACCGATTTGACTTTGAAGGAATTATTAGCTTGTGCTTTTGAATTATTAAATGATAATGGATTCATTTATTTATTATTACCCTTTCGCCGAATGGACGAATTAAAACAGCATGGTGTAAGCATCATTCATTTGCAAGATAACCCTCAAAGCGGCATCAAGCGTAGTGTTTTTATGCTTCAAAAAAATAATTTTCAGAAATTAATCGAAGAAAAATTTGTGCTGAAAAATGAGCAAGACAATTATTCCAATGCCTTTTTGCAACTGATGCAACCATTTTATTTGAATTTATAAAAGCGTAAAAACAAAACCATTTTGCGTTTGTTATCGTAATTGCTAAGAAATAAATTAATCATGAAATCAATTTTAATTTTGGTGCTGGCAATTGCTTCACTACCATTTCAACAATGTAATTCATCAAAAAAAACAACTACTATGAGTAACCAAGAAAACAAATCAACTGATTCAACAAAATCAATTTCAAAAGAAGAATTGAAACAACGATTAACCCCTGAACAATATAATGTAACGCAAAGCTGCGGTACCGAGCCTGCTTTTAACAATGCTTATTGGGATAATCACGAGGCTGGTATGTATTATTGTGTAGTGTGTGGTGAGCCCTTATTTAATAGCGATACCAAATTTGATAGTGGCAGCGGTTGGCCCAGTTTTTACAAAGCTTATGATGATAAAAATATCAAGGAAAAAACCGACCGTTCATATGGCATGCAACGCACTGAAGTGGTTTGCCAACATTGCGGCGCACATTTGGGGCATTTGTTTAATGACGGACCTAACCCAACAGGTATGCGCTATTGCATCAATTCAGCCGCTTTAAAATTTGAAGAAAAGAAAAAATAATTGGTAGTTTAATAACTTGAAAAAGTTGTTTCAAGTTGAAGCAGCTTTTTTTACAATTTTACACTCAAAGGTTAACTCAATTTTGCACTTAATAGTTTCATCAATTCCGAACGGGTTGAATTATTTTCAAACACACCAGTAAATGCCGAAGTGGTAGTTACTGAATTTTGTTTTTGCACACCTCTCATCATCATGCAAAGATGCTTGCACTCGATAATCACAGCCACACCTTGTGGTTGCAAATTTTCATGAAAGCAATCTAAAATTTGCCGAGTTAATCTTTCTTGCACTTGCAATCGGCGAGCAAAAACATCTACTACACGAGCAATTTTACTCAACCCAACAATATACCCGTTTGGAATGTAGGCTACATGTGCCTTTCCAAAAAATGGTAACAAATGATGCTCACACATGCTATACACTTCAATATCTTTTACAATCACCATTTCGCTGATATCTTCTTTAAACATCGCACTTTTGATAATGGCAGAAGCATCCATTGTGTAGCCTTGTGTCATAAACTGCATTGCTTTGGCAACTCGTTCGGGCGTTTTTTCCAAACCCTCACGATTGGCATCTTCACCCAACAATTCCAACGATTTTTTATATACCTCAATTAATTCTGCTTGATTTTCCAAGTTGTAAGTTTCTTGTTTTTGATAATTCACAATAAAAATTTGATGGGTTGAAATTAAAATTATTCTGTAAGAACAACAAACCAAAGCGAATGTTTTGAGTTGATAAAAATATTCATCTTCAAAATTGATTGAAATAAATTTGAAGTTCAATTACTTTGCAATCACAAAATTTATTTTGTTATCAAACACCAATTTAAAATAGGCGATAAAGTTTTACTGCTGCACACTGGCGAAATAGGCTTGGTGAAAGACTTCGTGAATATGCACATGCTTAAAATAGAATTGGAAGATGAAATGATTTTACCCGTGTTTATGGATGATTTGGAAATTTATCACGAACAAAAATCGGCAAATGAAAAAGAGCAATTAGCCGACACCAAAGAGATTTTAAACGAAGCTGAATTATTTTTTGCTAAACACCAAGCCGATGCTGCAAGCGGCTTTCACCTTTCTTTTTTACCTGTTGAAATGGATGAACTTCATTTTTTTGAAATGATTTTAGTGAATGATACCAACGATGATGTACGCTTTGAAATAAAATTAAGTTTGCAAAATGAATTGTACATGCACTTGCGAAATCGGCTACAACGTCGCTACATCTATCGTTTGGGCGATTTAGCTTTAGATGAATTGAATGAAAATCCAACTATCGAAATAAATATTGAGCATGCTTCGCATCCATTATTTCAATTGGTGAAACAAATAAAATTAAAGCCAAAAACTTTTTTCAAAGATTTATCATCAACGCCTATTTTAAATCAAACAGCGTACAATTATCATTTCGGAATTTTGCAAAATGCTTCGGAAAAAATAAATGCGCCGCTCGAAATTAATAACACACTTACCAAACAAGTTGAACGAAAAATAAAAGAAAACTTCAACAAGCAATTACCCGAAAAGCATCATCATTTCTATATTGAAGACACGATTGATTTGCACATCGAAAATTTAATTGATAGTCATAAAGGAATGACGAATGCTGAAATCATCACCATTCAACTCCGCCATTTTCGCAAAGCATTAGATGAAGCAATTGTGCATAAATTGCCCAAATTTACTGTGGTTCATGGCATTGGCAAAGGAAAATTAAAAGCCGAAATTTGGATAATTTTAAAACAATATGGTGCAGTGAGAAGTTTTGCAAACGAATATCATCCACGGTTTGGGTTTGGTGCTACTGAAATTTATTTTAGATAAATGATTAGATTTTTTCTCTGAAAAAATAATTTACTTTGCCAAAAATATTTACAACATGAAAAAAATAATTCTTTTCACTTTTGTTTTAGGATTTACAGCTTGCACCGTAAAACTAATGCCACCAACAAAAGCCGATGCTGATTTTGCTGCGAAAAAATATAGTGATTGCAATTTGGCGCAATTGCAAAAAGGCAAAGAATCTTACGAAAAATATTGCAATTCATGTCATGGGTTAAAAAAACCAACATCACAAACCGAAGAAGGTTGGAATAAAATGGTACCGATGATGAGCCGCAAAGCTAATAAGAAAGCAGGTTCAGTAATTGTTGATGAAAATACTCAAAATGCTATTTTGAGATATTTAGTAGTAATGAGTAGAAAATAAAAAATAACATAAAAAAACCTCAACCATTTGGTTGAGGTTTTTTTGTTGAAGAACAAATTACTTTTGTCCACCAGGTTTGTGCCCACCTTTATGGCCATGATGATGATGGTGTTTGCCACCTTTTTCACCTTTTGCATGTTCGTTTTCAGTTGCTGGTTTAGCTGTTGGAGCTGGTGCTTGAGTGCCTTGCGCCATGATTGTTGAAGCAGAAAATAAGCCTACTACAACTAAAGCAAAAATACTTTTTTTCATTTTGATTGAAATTTGAATTATTAATAATTGTTTACAAAGCTATGATTTGTTTTCCGAAACATGGTTTAATTTGCGCTAACTTATTAAGTGAATTAATTGTGAATTTTTTTAAAAAATTAAATTGATACGATGCAAAAAATCTATTTTCTGATTTTGATTTTACCCAATTATTTATTTGCTCAAAACGATTCTATCAGTTTTTTTTCGGTTGAAAATAATTTCACCAACAAACTAAATTATTCAGGCAGAATGGTATCACCAACGCAATGGGCTACCACTACTGCTTTGAAATATACTACCACAAAGGGTTTTGATTATTCACTGAGTGAATTTTATTGGAGCAAAGCAAAAAACAAACTGGCTGAAACTGATTTGGGATTAACTTATAATCACGATTGGAATGATGTATTTAGCGGAAGCGTTGGTTACGAACATTGGTTTATGCGAAAAGGAAATGGCGAAAATATCAACAGCTTGAATAATAATTTTAATGCTGGCTTAAATGCTGATTTTGATTGGATAAATTTCGCCAGTTCAACCATGTATTTGTTTGGCAAACAAAAAGCACTGCTTGAAAATATTGAAATCAGTCATGATTTTTTTGTGGATGAATTTTGGAAAATTGATTCGATGGAAATATCGCCAACAGTAAGTTTAGATTGGGGAACAACTGATGCTGATTTGCGCCATAATCCTGCATTAAATCCTGAAGCGGTGAATCAGCCAGCGATTGGAAGAAGGGGAAATACGAAATCACCCATAAAATTCATGATAATGAGCTATGATTTTTATTTGCCGATTTCTTTTTACATCAAACATTTTGAAATTGAACCAGCCTTACATTATGATTTGCCATTCAATGCTTCGGTAGGCGAAACGCTGCACGATTTTTTTTATTTCACCTTATCGGTTAATTACAAATTGCCTATCAAACACCGTTTTTAGCTTCTTCACAAATTAAAGCCTATTTATAAAAACGTAATCTTCTATTTATAATCTTTTCACAAACTTTTTTAACGCATAGCAAACAGCTTTTCTACTTTTGGTCCGTGCAAGTTGTAATACGAAAATATTTAATTTTAGTAACTTTTGCTTTGCTGCTAAACGCCTGTAAAGTGGAAGAAAAAATCAGCATGAAAGAAGTACCAACGGTTGTTATGCTTTCTTTTCAAGCCCACTATTCCAACATTTTGTATGAAGATTGGATTACCAAAGTTGAAAATGGAAAAACTATTTACGAAGCAGTTTGGATTTCGGGTAGCAGGACTCATCGCACCTCTTTTGATGAAAGCGGAAAGCTGTTGAAGGATAAATAAATTCTGTGTTTTCAATTCATCACCAATCATTTCTTTTTTTAAACTTTCTATTCCAATTTTTTTCTGCGTCAATATTTCTCCTTAATCTTGCAATTCAAATATTATGGCACGAATTGTTGGTATTGATTATGGCTTAAAACGTTGCGGAATTGCAGTTACAGATGAATTTCAGCTAATTGCTTCGGCACTCACTACCATCGAAACTCCAAAATTATTTGAGTTCTTGAAAACGTATTTTGAGAAAGAAAAAGTGGAGAAAGTAGTTGTAGGCGACCCAAAAGATTTAAGGGGAAATGATACACATGGCACCGCACCCGTTAAAAATTTTGTGTACCAATTTCAAAAGAAATTTCCAACTATGGAATTGATTTTAGTAGATGAACGATTCACTTCCAAAATGGCTTCACAAGCTATTTTGATGAGTGGTGTAAAAAAAACAGAACGACAAAACAAAGGATTGATTGACCAAGTAAGTGCAACAATAATTTTGCAGTATTACATGGGAATGAAAAGATAAAATAACAGCATTATTAAAAATGATTTTACCAATTGTAGCTTACGGAAGCCCAGTTTTGAAAAAAGTGGGAGTGGATATTGATAAAAATTTTTCAGGATTAAATGAACTGATTGCCAACATGTGGGAAACTATGTACAACGCATCGGGTGTGGGTTTGGCAGCTCCGCAAATTGGGCAAGCCATCCGATTGTTTGTAGCTGATAGTGAACAAATAATTAAGAATGCCGAGCCTGATGATGAGGATATTGATTTGTATAAAAACCCGATGAAAAAAATTTTTATCAATGCACACATTGTGAAACGAATGGGAGAGGAGTGGGGTTATAATGAAGGTTGTTTGAGCATTCCGAATATCCGTGAAGATGTTTTTCGCCCTGATGAAATAACCATGGAATATTTGGATGAAAATTTTAAAAAACATACCGAAACATTTGACGGAATTAATGCCCGAATCATTCAGCATGAATACGACCACATTGATGGAATATTATTTATAGACCACCTAAAACCGTTGAAGCGCAAGCTTTTGACTAATCGCTTAAATGACATCAGCAAAGGTTTTGTGAAAACAGATTACCGAATGAAATTTGGTGTGAAGTAATTTGTTTTGAACATTTGTTAAAACCAATTATCTTGTTCGATATCTTTTAAGAAAACTTTTCAAATAACTCCATGTTTATCGAACACCCCACAAAAATCGTAAAGGGAACTGTACAAGTTCCCTCTTCAAAAAGCATTAGTAATAGAGCCTTAATTTTGCAATATTTATTTGGTGCTGATGAAGTAACTATCAGCAATTTATCAATGGCAAAAGATACAGAATTACTGATGCAATGCCTCGACCAATTAGCTTATCACAAAAGTGTTTTAGAAACTAATTCAAAATCGAGTTATGTGATTGATGCTTGGAATGCAGGCACAGCCTTTCGGTTTCTTACTGCTTTGTTAGCAACTACACCAGGTAATTGGATTTTAACTGGAGATAACAGAATGCAAGAACGCCCCATCAAACCCTTAGTAGATGCGCTTTTATCATTAGGTGCGGATGTTTCTTACATGAGCAAAGACGGATTTCCGCCCTTGAAAATTATGGGGAAAAAATTAGAAGGTGGTGATGTATTTATGAATACACAACAAAGCAGTCAGTTTGTGAATGCTTTGCTATTGGTGGCTCCTACGTTTCCGCAAGGCTTAAGAATTGAGTTAGAAGCAAATCCTGTTTCAGAAAGTTATATCGAAAATACTTTGGGAGTTTTAAAGCATTTTGGCATTGAATGTAGTCGAAATCAAAACATTATTGAGGTGCAATATACCGATAGAATAAAAGTTGGATTTGCTGTAGAAGCTGATTGGAGCTCGATTGCATTCTTTTGTTTAGTGGCTGCTTTAGCTGATGTAGCCGAAATAATTATTGAAAATGTTTCGCCAAAAAGTATTCAAGGCGATATTATCATTTCACAGATTGCGGTGCAATATGGCGTACAGTTTTCATTCAGCGATAATCAATTGTGGATTATCAAAAATAAATTTACTTCAGCTACTTTAACAAAGAAAAAACTGACACTTGATTTTCGTTCAACGCCTGATTTAACGCAGCCAGTTGCAGCCATGAGTGCTGGTTTGGGGATTGAAACAGATTTTTTAGGTATTGACCATTTGGCGTTAAAAGAAACCGACAGATTGCAAGCTTTGGAAAATGAATTAGCCAAACTAAATGTTGATTTCAAAAGAAAAAATGATGCTTATGCATTGGCTGTAAATGTGCCAATACCTACCAATTCAGGTATTTCATTTCAATCATATAATGACCACCGGATGGCAATGGCTTTAGCACCCTTATGTTTGAAATTGGGTAAAGTAGAAATTAATAATCCTGAAGTGGTTGGAAAATCATTTCCTACTTATTGGGATGAATTAATAAAACTGGGTTTTGTTATTTCATAAATAATAGTTGTAGATACAATTATTGTATTTACCTTTGCATCGCAAATGAAATTAGCAGACGAAATAAAATCAAACAAATTTAGCAGCGAACACCAAAAAGCGCATGTGAATATTTTATTCACAGCTAATTGGATTAATGGATTGATGAGCAAGCTATTTAAAAGGTATGATATTTCCGCTGAACAATATAATGTGTTACGTGTTTTAAGAGGTAGCCACCCCATGAAACGCTGTTTGAAAGAAATTACAGAACGTATGCTGGATAAGAATTCTAACACTTCTAGAATTGTTAAAAAATTGGTTGATAAACAATTGATTGAAATAGAAGAACATGAAACGGATAAACGGTTTTATCAAATTGGTATTCATCAAAATGGATTGAAATTATTGAAGCAAATTGATGTAGAAATGGAAAAAAACCCATCCATCAAACAAATATTAACCGAAAAAGAAGCAAAACTATTAAGCGAACTATTGGATAAAATGAGAGATTGATTGAACTTTTTTTTTAAAAAATAGTTGTATAGACAAGTAAATTATTAAACAAACAAAACAATAAAACAATGACAAAAATTAAATGGGCTTTAGACCCAATGCACAGTGAAGTAAACTTCAAAATCAAACATTTGATGATTACAAATGTTACAGGTGGTTTTAAATCTTTTCAAGCAGAAGCAGAAACTGAAGGTGATGATTTCACAAACGCTTTTATCTCTTTTAGTGCTGATGTAGCAAGCATTTCAACCAACAATGAACAACGTGATGGACATTTAAAAGCAGCTGATTTTTTTGATGCCCAAAAATTTCCTGCTATAAAGTTTCAATCAACCAAATTTGAAAAAAATGGGGATGATTTTACTTTAGAAGGCAACCTGACTATGAAAGATGTAACAGCACCTGTAAAACTAAATGTTGAATTTGGTGGCTTGGCTAAAGATTCATGGGGCAACTTTAAAGCTGGCTTTACTGTTTCAGGAAAAATAAACAGAAGCGATTGGGGGTTGAACTACAACGCAGCTTTAGAAGCAGGAGGAGTGGTACTTTCAGATGAAGTGAAAATAAATGCTGAAATTCAAATGGTGAAACAAGCGTAAGCAAAAAATTGTATGACAATTAAAAGCCAACTGCATGCAGTTGGCTTTTAATATTGATAATAGATTCAGCCATCGTGGTGTTTATCTCCAACGATTTCAATGTGGGCGGTAGATAATAAACTCTCTCAAAGTCAGATTCAGCAAAACACGGTGATGACTGATGCTAACAAGGAACAATGTGGCATCATTCCTCACAAAGGAAACAGAACGCCTGTGCCTGCACCTGCTGATGCACCTGTGATTATAGTGGAAGCCCCTGGCAACGGCGTAGTAGAATTATTTTACAAACAGCCGCCGAAGGCTGATGGCAGCAGCAGCCGTGGCAAACCCGATGGGGTAGCTAACTGTAAGTATGTGTATATGATTGGTGCTACTGCACCTACCAAAGTGGAGCAATGCAACTTATGTGCTTACAGCAGCAAAAACCCATTGCGCTTAACTTTCGACCCCGACATGAAAGGGCAACATATATGGGGCTTTGCCTGCTGGGTGAATAGCAAAAATCAGCAAGGTCCGTGGAGCAACCCATTTGATACTTCTATCAATTAGTAGCAAGGTGTGAATGGCAGAAAAAAATCCATCGTTTTGAAAAAGGCAGTGGATTTTTTTTATTGTAGCTAATGACTAATATTTTTCTGTAAATTACTTTAACAAAATAAATTTGTTAAACCTGTTGAAAAATTTGAGTTGATAGAAGATTCTTAACTAATTTTACTTTTGTAAACGATGTATGACCAAAAATTCTTTTTGGCATAGCGTTTGAAATAATTTAATGCTGATTAACGTTTCTAATTTTAAACTAAGCTTGGCATTCATCAGTCTATCAATCAACAAAAATCAAATCAATATGAAATCGATTTATTTTTTAGCAATAGTTTCTTCTTTTATTTTTGCTTCTTGTTCTTCAGAATACGAATCGGCTCGAGGCAATTATGACGACACGTATTATACCGGTGCTGAACGCAGCCAACCTGTTGAGCCAAGTCGAACTTATGAGAATAATCAACCCACCGAAAACCAGAATAATCAGCCTAATGGTAATTATCAAAATGATAATGCCAACAATAGCCGCAACAGGAATTATTCAAACAATAATGACAACTATCGTAATGATAATTATTCCAACAATGATAGCTACCAAAATCAAAATGACAGAAATTATCGCAATGACAATCGCTCAAATGATGATGGTGGTTACAATAACAATCAACAAGGCAACAATAATTATTCTCAAAATGAAAATGGGAATTATAATGAAAATGGTCAGTCAACCAACGAAAGCTATTATGATGATGACAACGATTATTATTATGGCAGTCGCATTCGCCGCTTCCACAATGATTATGATGGATTTGGCTACTATGATGATTGTTATGTGAATCGCTATTGGTATGATAACAACCCAGTTTCATGGGGAACTAGCATTTATGTAAGCCCTTATTTTGGTGCTTCTGTTTTTAGCTCACCTTATATGTATTCAGGCTACAACCCTTACTACTACTATGGTGTGAGTTATTACAACCCTTACATGTACGACCCTTATTTTTATTATACGCATTCATGGATGAGTCCTTGGTATAGCCCATGGTACAATCCTTGGTATTCGATGTATAGCCCTTATTACTATAATGGTTATTACAGCGGATTTTATGGCGCATCCAACTATTACAACAATCATCACTACTATTATTATGGTAGCCGTGGTTCGGCTGGCAGCGCAACAGGTTTTCATAGTGGTGCTCATTATGCCACTAATCCGCATACCTTCACAACACATTCAAATGGCTCAATGAGAGCCAACAATGGTCATTTCAATGGCAGAAGTAATTATTCTAATAACCGTTCGTATGAAGGCAGAAATGGAGCAATGCAACAAAGCCGCTCTAATAGAAACTACGATAATAACAGCAACCAACAACGCTCCAATAATTACAGTAGAAACGAACAACAACAATCCCCAAGAAATTATAATGGTAATGGTGGCGGCAATTACAATCGCTCAAATGAGAATCAAGCACCAAGAAATTATCAACGCAATGAATCTGCTCCATCAAGAAATTATGGTGGCAATGGTGGCGGTTATTCAGCACCACGAATGAGTGCACCAAGCGGTGGTGGTGGAAGCTACGGTGGTGGACATAGCAGTGGTGGTGGCGGTGGAAGTTTTGGCGGCGGACACAGTAGTGGCGGCGGTGGCGGACATAGTGGCGGCGGACATCGTTAATTTTTTTTATCAACCCAAAAATTTATTTTCCTCAATTCCTTCAACTTTTTTTAAAAATGAAAATGTTGTTTGGTTTCTATTTTCAAAAAAAATAAAATGTTCATCATGAAAAAAATAGCAATTGTTTTATTGAGTCTGTCGGTTTTAAATGTTCCAAAAATATTTGCACAAAACGATGCAGATGTTCTGCGATTATCGCAACTCAATCCTTCTACAACAGCTCGAAGTGCAGCATTGGCAGGTGCTACGGGTGCATTAGGTGGTGATTTTAGTTGTGCTTCCAACAATCCAGCTGGCTTAGCCATGTACAGGAATAGTGAGTTCACTTTTTCGCCAAGTGTTTATGCTGGCAGCAGCTCAACTAATTATTTAGGTACTGCAAATTCTGATTCACGAATTGGTTTTGGGTTTGGTAATATTGGTTTTGTGGCAAAAAATAATTACACCGTTAAAGGCAAACCTGCCACCAAAGGCTGGACTGGTGTAGCTTTCGCATTTGGCATCAACAAATTAGCCAACTTTAGTAATAATGTTACTTACACTGGTTTCAACAAAGCCAGCAGTATTGGTGATTATTATGCACAAAGTCTTTCAGGAAAAGGCATTACACCACAAAATGCTTTAAGCACTGACCCAATGGGCGCAGGCTTAGCTTACGATGCTTATTTGTTAGATGCAAATTACCCAGATACTACTAATTACACAGCCATTAATCGTGGTGGAAATGTGAATCAAACTTATAGTTCAATAACACATGGTGCGGTAAATGAGATGACTTTTAGCTTGGCTGGAAGCTGGGATAATCGCTTATTTGTGGGTGGCACGGTTGGTATTCCAATAGTGAATTATTACAACCAAATAACTTATGGTGAAACTTTGAACCCGAATGATACCATGAGCCAGCACTATGGTTTCAACTCATTCAATTCAACACAATCTATCACTACATCAGGGGCAGGCATCAATTTGAAATTGGGTGCATTGTTTTTGGTGAATGATTATTTACGCTTAGGTTTAGCAGTGCATACACCAACTTATTACAGCTTGAGCGATAAATCAACTTTAACCATGACCACAGTTAGAACTGATTCAAGTTATGGTGGCACTTATTCATCAGTAACAGACAACACTATCAATTACAATATTATTACACCTTGGCGTTTTATCGGAAGTGGTGCATTGGTATTTAAAAAATTTGGTTTTATAACTGTTGATTATGAGTTGATGGATTATACTAGTAGCCATATACAATTCAGCAATGGTAGTGCTTCTGACATTAATTATGCAACAGCTATCAATCAAACTATTTCAAACAATTACAATAGTTTTTCGAGCAATATTCGCATCGGTGGCGAATTGAAGTATGATATTTTTGCACTTCGAGTTGGCTATGCTTATTATTCATCACCATTCAATAATAAAGCGCCTTACGATGCAGCTCCGTTTACCGATTATAATCAAACACGTCAAATCATTTCATTTGGTGCAGGTATTCGTGAACACGATTATTTCTTCGATATGTCAGTTCAACGCACTATTTACAAATCAACTGATAGTCCTTACGTGTTTGATGGTGGAAGCGTAGCTTCGCCATTGGCAACCATTACCACCAACAAAACCATGGTGATGGCAACCATCGGTTTCAAATTCTAAATCAAGATTTTCTTTCAATAATAACGCTGCTCTTTTTTATAAAGTGCAGCGTTACTTTTTTTATTGAAAAAGCAACACTTCCAATTTTTCTTTTCAAAAAACTTACATTTGCACTCCAAAATTTTCAAAAATAATGAGCAAAGAAATTACATCTCGTGAGCAAGATTATTCGCAATGGTATATTGATTTGGTGCTGAAAGCTGGGCTGGCAGATTATTCTGCGGTGAAAGGTTGCATGGTCATCAAGCCTTATGGCTTTGCATTGTGGGAAAACATGAGAGATGTGTTAGACAAAAAATTTAAAGACACTGGTCATCAGAATGCTTATTTTCCTTTGTTCATTCCTAAAAGTTTTTTGAGTAAAGAAGCAGCACACATCGAAGGTTTTGCAAAAGAATGTGCCGTGGTTACACACTATCGTTTGAAAAATGACCCCAATGGTGGTGGTGTAATTGTTGACCCAGAAGCCAAGCTGGAAGAGGAACTCATTGTTCGCCCAACTTCCGAAACTATCATTTGGCACACTTATAAAAGTTGGATAAAATCATATCGTGATTTGCCTTTGTTGATTAATCAATGGGCAAATGTGGTGCGCTGGGAAATGCGAACTCGTTTGTTTTTACGAACAACAGAATTTCTTTGGCAAGAAGGACACACAGCGCATGCCACCGAACAAGAAGCAATTTTTGAAACCGAACAAATGCTAAATGTGTATGCTGATTTTGCTGAAAATTTTATGGCAATGCCAGTGATAAAAGGTGTAAAAACTGCGAATGAAAGATTTGCCGGCGCAGTAGAAACATATTGCATCGAAGCCTTGATGCAAGACGGAAAAGCTTTGCAGGCAGGCACTTCACACTTCTTGGGGCAAAATTTTGCAAAAGCTTTTGAAGTAACTTTTTTAAATAAAGAGAATAAACAAGAATCAGTTTGGGCAACTTCATGGGGCGTTTCAACAAGATTAATTGGTGCATTAATCATGGCGCACAGCGATGATGATGGATTAGTATTGCCTCCGAAATTAGCGCCAATACAGGTTGTCATCGTTCCGATTTTTAAAACTGCCGAACAACTCAACGCGATTTTTGAAAAAATAAAACCTTTGGTGGATGAATTGAAGGCGAAAAATATTCGTGTGAAATTTGATGATGGCGACCACAAATCACCAGGCTGGAAATTTGCTGAGTATGAAATGAAAGGTGTGCCAGTCCGCATTGCTATTGGTGCCCGTGATTTAGAAAATGGAACAGCCGAAGTGGCACGACGTGATACCAAAGAAAAAATGAGTTTGCAAATGTTGGGCTTGGCTGAAAAATTAGAACATTTGCTTTCGCAAATTCAAGAAAATATTTTCAACAAGGCTTTACAATTTCGCGATGAAAATATTGTGCATGTTGATTCTTACGATGAATTTAAAAAAGCATTAAACGCCAAAGGTGGCTTTATTGCTGCACATTGGGACGGCACCAGCGAAACCGAAGAAAAAATAAAACAAGAAACTAAAGCTACTATTCGCTGTATTCCATTGAACAATAAACAAGAAGAAGGAAAATGTATTTACAGCGGAAAGCCTTCTGTGCAAAGGGTTTTGTTTGCGGTGGCGTATTAATAAATTCTACATTTTCTTTTCCATCAACACCACACACTCCACATGTGGCGTATGCGGAAACATATCAACTGGTTGAATTTTTTTGATGGTATAAATTTCTTGAAGCAATTGCAAATCACGGGCTTGAGTGGTTGGGTTGCAGCTTACATAAACAATTCGTGGCGCAGCAATTTTGCAAAGCATTTGCACCACATCAGTATGCATGCCTGCTCGTGGAGGGTCAGTGATAATCACATCGGGTTTTTCATTTTTTGCAATAAAATCATCAGTGAATATTTTTGCCATGTCGCCGACAAAAAAATTGCAGTTACTGATGTTGTTAAATGCTGCATTTTCTTTCGCATCATCAATCGCACTTTGCACATATTCAACGCCTGTAATTTTTTTTGCACCATCAGCTAAATACAAAGCGATGCTGCCAGTGCCAGTGTATAAATCATACACATTCTCATTGCCAGTTAAGCCTGCCAATTCTTTAGTGATGCTGTACAGATTTTTTGCCTGATAACTATTGGTTTGAAAAAAAGATTGCGGACTGATTTTGTATTTGATATTGCCCAATTGCTCTACAATAAAGCCTTTGCCGCTGAACAGATGATGTGGTAAATCGCCACTAAAATCATTTTTCTTTGGGTTGATAACGTATAGAAGTGTAGTGATTTCTGGTACTTGTTGTTGCAAATGCCCCAACAATTTTTCATTGATTTCATCTTCATAATAAAAACAAACAATTGCCATCACTTCGCCCAATGTGGTGGTACGAATAGTAATTTCTCTCAACAAACCTTCATGCTTTAAAACATCATGAAACGAAATTTTATTCTCAATCGCAAACTGTTTTACCACCATTCTAATTTTATTACTCGGCTCGGCTTGATGCCAACATTTGTTCACATCCAACACTCGTTGAAATTGCCCAGCCACATGAAAACCAATAGAATCTTTTTCAACAAAACGCATCTTATTGTAAAACGATTCATCATACTCCAAACCTTTGCTGCAAGCTGCAAACTGCAATTTGTTGCGGTAAAATTCTGTTATCGGCGAACCTAATGTTGATTCGATAGTTGGCAAGTTTTCTAATTTACCAATATGCTCAAAAGCTTCTTTTACAATTTGTTGTTTGAAGTTTAATTGTGCATCGTAATTAATATCCTGCCATTTGCAACCACCACACAATCCAAAATGTTCGCAATGCGGTTTGCGTCTTATTTCCGATTCTTTATGCCATTTCACCGCCGAACCTTTGGCAAAACTTTTTTTGCTTTTATAAATTTTCACATCTACCACATCACCAGGCACAGCATTATCAACAAAAATTACTTTGCCATCGTGTTTGCCCATCGCTTTATCTTCGGGCGTGATGCCAGTAATTTCAATATTTTCAAGAAGTATATTGTCATTTTTCATCGGCTGCAAAAGTAATTATTCTTAGGCTTTGCGCTTCACTATATTTCGTGATATTGCTATGCGGAAAATTATTCTTAACTTTAAGCAGAATTTTACCTTAAAATTATTCTACCAAACATGAAGAAATTTACAACACTTATTTTTCTATTTTTTCTTTTTTCACAATTAGCATCAGCACAATGCAAGTGGAAGAACATTGATTCATTAACTTATCTGGGGCAATCTGGTATTGTTGATACTGGAATTAACGCTACTGAAGTTTATCACACTTCGCCTAAAACTTATGGGTCGCGTAATCCTAATGGGGCAGATACTTTAGGATTATATTTCAATGTAAAAGTTGGGGCTCCAATAGGTTTAATGTATCATCATTCACTTGTTACTTGTGTTGGCGGACGTTACAAGTTTTCATTTTATTTTCGTTCATTGCCAAGTGATGCTTGCTTGTGTGGAATCACAGTTAGAATATATGATGGAACAACATTGGTAGATTCAGTTAGGTATTCCAACATCCCAACTACTTGGCAACAATATGTATCGCCGGTCTTCACCGCTACAACTGGTGCTATGAATTGGCAGATTTATACCAATGTATCCAATACAACGTGTAATCAAAGCGGTAATGACTTGTGTGTAGATGATGTAGTTTTAAAAAATTGCCATTATGATTTTACCGACAATTTTTTTGTTTGTAGTGGTAATCAAAATTACAACATACACGATTCTATTCCAGCATCGGCAGGCATTACCAATATTACAGGCGCATGGACTGGTCCATCAACCCTTACTGGTGGCTATTTAGGAACTTTTAATCCTGCATTAGATTTGAATGGAAACTACATTTACACTTTCCCCATTTCGCCTTTTGGTAGATGTTATTCCGATACCGCTGATGTAAGCGTAAATACTGTTATTTGCACAGGTAGTTGCCCAATTTTACGTTTGAATAATGACACTACTGTTTGTAAAAATTCGTTGGTACAATTAAAAGCAAAATTAGATACAGGCCGCATCAGCACGATATTGTGGTCACCCAGTTGGGGTTTGAGCAATCCGAATATTTACAACCCAACCACCACTGTTACCAAAGACACCATGTATCATGTAACCGTGAGTGCCCTATCACCACTCACTTTGATAGCCAATGGCGATTTTTCATTGGGCAATGTTTCCTTTACTAGTTCTTATATTTATTGCTCGGCATCAGTTCCACCGGGCTTTTGTGTGCAAAGCTGGGGCTTGCTTTCGTGCGATGATTATTATACCATCAACACTTGTCCGCATAATACCCATTTTCGTTTTTCAACCTTTGGCGACCACACCACAGGCAGCGGCAACATGATGATTGTAAATGGCGCAACCACAGCAGGCACATCGGTTTGGTGTCAAACTGTGCCTGTTGCACCCAATACCAATTATACTTTTTCGGGTTGGTTTACCAATGTTGATTCATTTTCATCATCTACCAATATTCCTATTTGGGCTTTAGAAATTAATGGTACGCAATTGGGCACAACTTTTAGTCCATCAGTAACCGCAGGCGTATGGCTCAATCACACGGCTGTTTGGAATTCAGGAGCCAACACCACAGCTTCTATTTGTATTGTTGATAATGCTGTAAATGGCGGTGGTAACGACTTTGCGCTGGATGATTTGAGTTTCAACATGACATGCACTTTAACTGATTCAGTTCGTGTATATGCCAACATTGCACCAACCATTTCTTTACCTAAAGATTCATTTTTGTGTAACACCGTGAATGTGAATATTATTCCAACCACTACTGGCAAACCTGTGCCAACACTGGCTTGGCAGAATGGTTCAACGACTGCAACTTTTACTGCCACCACTTTAGGAACTTATTGGTGCGATGCAACAAATGTTTGCGGCACAAAAAGAGATTCGATGAAAATTAGTTTAGGCAATTCACCAACTTCTGTTGATTTAGGAATTCATCGAACCATTTGCAATTTGGATTCTATTTATTTAAAACCAATTGTTGTAAGTACCACACCTGTGAATTATAAATGGCAAGACAGCACTGTGGTTGATTCATTCAAAGCCACAAATACAGGTTTCTATTATGTACGAGCTTACAACAATTGTGGCAGTGTTTGGGACACGACCACTTTGACTTTCAAAAAAATGCCAACAGTTGATTTGCCTGCACATCAAACCATTTGCAATCAAAATAGTTTTACCATTTCGCCAACTGTTACTGGCTCGGCGAATTTGTATTATAAATGGCAGGACAGTACTACCACAGCCACTTACAACGCTACAACCACTGCGCTTTATTTCCTAAGAGCATACAACGAATGCGGAAGTGCTTGGGATACCACAACTCTTACTTTTAAAATAAAACCAACGGTTGATTTAGGATTAAGAAAAAGTTTGTGCGATTCATCACAGTATTCACTCATTCCAATTGTTACAGGCTCAAATATTTTGCATTACAAATGGCAAGATAGCAGTGCTGTAGTGCCTTTTATTGCTACATCTACGGGTTTGTATTTTGTAAGAGTTTACAACGAATGTGGCAGCGCATGGGATACCACTGAAATTATTTTCAACAACAAACCGAATGTGAAATTAGGCAATGACACTTTAATTTGCGATGCAAAAACATTTACAATTAATTCAATTGTAACTGGGACACAACCTATCAGCTATGCTTGGAACACAGGCGGAACAAGCACTTCATGCACTGTATCGCAAAACAATCATTGTTTTTTGATAGCTTCAAATTTATGCGGCAGCGATGTTGATACCATTCAAGTGAACTTTGCAAAATCACCAACGGTAACATTTGCATCGCATTTCATCAAACAATGTTTCGATAATCATGCAGTTATTTTGGACCCTATCGAAACTGGTACGCAACCGCTGCACTACTTATGGAGCAATGCCTCCACCGATACTGCATTGTCTGTTGGCACGTCAGGAAATTATATTGTTACCATCACCAACGCTTGCAAATCAGTCACCGATTCTATCAAAGTGAATTTAGTGCCAATGCCTTACAAAGTGTATGATGGCGCACAATTTACCATTTGTGAAGACACGTCAATTACTTTATATGCACAAAATAGCGGCGCACATTTTTGGTGGAATATTGGCTCTGCTGATTCGGCTATAACCATTAATAAAACTGGGCTTTATACGGTTTTGATGAACAATCAAAATTTCTGCTACAATACTGATTCAGTATTTGTAAAAGCAATTGATTGCAGTCATGGAAGATTAGTTGTTCCAAATGCTTTCACACCAAATGGCGATGGTGTGGATGACATTTTTTATCCAATTTTAATTGGTGATAATGCACATTTAAAATCATTCAAAGTTTATAATCGCTGGGGAACAATGGTATTCGCCACTAATCAAATCAATCAAGGTTGGGATGGCAAATTTCAAGGCATCGAACAGCCTGTAGGAACTTATGTTTTCTATGTAGAGTATTATGATTTCACCGAGTTCAAATCATTAAAAGGCGATGTAACTTTATTGCGATAACGAATTGAATTACGCAATTGTTTCCATCACTTCATCCATTGTTTTTGCATTTTCAAAAAACGAAATGATACGATTGATAACACCCTCAACCATAGCATCGGGGCAGCTTGCGCCGCTACTCAACAAAATGTTTACAGGATTTTTTTGAGGAATAAAATCAAACGAAACTTCTTTTTTTTGTTCGTGAAAATTGAAATGATGAATTTCATTTTTGGCAACAATTTCATCTTCGCTGCTGATATAAAATGTCGGTAATTTTTCTTCGCACAATTCTACCAAATGCGAAGTGTTGCTGCTGTTGTATCCGCCTACAACTATTGCCAAATCTGCATTTTGCTGCAACATGCCTCTCACCGCAGTTTGATTATCGTTGGTGGCATAACACAAAGTATCTCGTGTATCAGCAAAATAATTTTGAATGGTTTCGCCATTTAATCTGAACTTTTTAATCATCACATTTTTCAAAAAATCAGCAATTGCTTGTGTATCAGTTGCCAACATCGTTGTTTGGTTTACGACACCAATTTTTTGCAAATCTTTTTTGAAATTGAAATTTGGCGAACACTGTTTGCCAAATCTTTTTTCAAATTCTTCTGCTGATTCTTCTTCTAAAATAAATTTAGAAAGTTCAATCGTTTCCTCCATGTTTTTCACCACAATTGATGGCGTGTGCGATTGGCTATGACTAAAAGTTGCTCTCGTTTCTTCATGATTCGGTTTGCCATGAATCACAATCGTGTAGCCACGTTCGCCAATTTGTTCCGATTTATTCCAAACCCGTTCAACAAACGGACAAGTGCTGTTGTAGCGATGTGGCTCAATTTGCATTTTTCGTAATCGTTCTTCCATTTCTAAAGTAGTGCCAAATGCAGGAATAATCACCACATCATCCTTGCCGAGCGATTCAATGGCAATCAATTCTTTGCCTGATGTGTCTTGTAAAAATTGCACACCACGAGCCAACAAATCGGCATTCACTTGTGGGTTGTGAATCATTTCACTCAACAAAAAAATTCGTTTATCTGGGTTTTCGTCAATCGCCCGAAAGCTAATCTCAATCGCATTTTCAACACCATAACAAAACCCGAAATGACGAGCCAAATAAAATTTAACCGCACCAAAATCGAGCAGCGTTGGTGTAAAATCTTTTTTCAGTTTATCTTCTTCTTTGCGCTTTTGTTTGATAGCTGCAATTAGTTGGCTGCGATAAATAATGGGTACGTTGAATGATTTCATGATAACAATTTCGTTGCAAATTTACCAAACCATTTGCGATTAACCCGTTAAATTTGAAACATGGATGTGATGGAAAAAATAAAATCGTACAACAAAAATTTGCCTGAAGATTTGTTGCAAATAAAATATGCAGCGATGTGCGAAAGCCCATTCCGCTTCTATCGCGGCGCATGCAATTTATTTGCCGATGATTTTGAAAAATTACATGGCTACAATTCAAAAATAAAAACTTGGGTGTGCGGCGATTTGCACTTTGAAAATTTTGGTTCGTTCAAAGCACAAAATCGCTTGGTTTATTTCGACATGAATGATTTTGATGAAGCCATTTTAACAACGCCCGAAGCAGAGTTGACAAGGTTTTTGAGCAGCATCATCATCGCAGCAAAAAACATGAAAGCGGCTGAAAGCAAATTAATATCTGCCATTGAAAATTTATTGCAACATTACATTTCAACCTTGCAAAAAGGCAAAGCATTGTTGATGGAAAAAGAAACAGCGCATGGCAAATTGCGAAAATATTTTGAGCAATTGGAAAGCCGAAATCGTGAAGATTTTATTGCCAGCCGAACCGAAAATAAAAACGGAAAAGTGGTTTTAAAAATTGATGACAAAAAATTATTGCCATTAAAAGACGAGCTAAAATTTGAATTGTTTTTATCATTGAAAACATTTTTTAAACACGAAAAAATGTTTCGCGATTTAGAATTTATAGATGCTGCATTTCGCATAGCGGGCACAGGCAGCTTGGGTTTGCAGCGATATGCCATTTTATGTTTCAACAAAAAAAAGAACAAACATTATTTGATGGAATGCAAACAAAGCCGAGCATCTTGCTATTCAAAATTGGTAAAAACCAAACAACCAAAATTTGCAAATGAAGCTGAGCGAATAATTTTTGTGCAAAACATCATGCAGTTTTATTCACCCGATTTTTTGCATTCATTTTCATTTCAAAACAAAAATTTTGTGGTAAAAGAATTGCAACCTACTGCTGATAAATTAGCGTTGGTAGATTTTAAAACCAATTTCAATGCGTTGCAAGAAGTGGCTTTGGAAATGGCAGAGTTGATGGCTTATGCTCAACTGCGAAGCTGTGGCAGAAGCGGTTCTTCGAGTGCTGATGAACTAATTAGCTTTGCAAATAAAAATAAATGGCAGAAAAAAATTCCAGCAATTTGTTTTGAAATTGCTGCAAGAAATGAAAAATATTTTCAAGAATTTTTGAAAGCAAAAAAATAAAAAAACAGCATCATGAATATCAACAACGAAATTATTTTGAAGTTAGTTTTATCTATTGCAATTGGCGGCGTAATTGGCTTAGAACGTGAGTTTCGGAGCAAGTCAGCTGGCTTTCGCACTTTGATTTTGATTTGCTTAGGCGCAACTTTATTCACCATTTTTTCAAAAATAATTGGAGGCGCAAACCCAGATAGAATTGCTGCCAACTTGGTAGTGGGCATAGGTTTTTTAGGTGCTGGTGTAATTTTTAAAGCCGAGGGAAATATTGTAATTGGCATCACTACTGCTGCTTCGATGTGGGTAACAGCCGCTTTGGGCATGGCTTTGGGTGAAGGCAGTTATTTAATTGCAATAATTGGTTGCGGAATGGTTTTAACAGTTTTAATGATTTTTCAGTTGTTTGAAAGATATTTCGACCGATTGAATCAAATGAGAAATTACAAAATCACTTACCCATTTGATGCGAAAGATTTTTTGCGATACGAATTAATTTTCAAGAAACATCATTTAAAAATTTTGACTCGTAGCCATAAAAAGTCAGGGAATTCTACCACTGGCTACTGGACAGTGCTTGGTGCTGAAAACCGCCACCACCAACTCATTGCAACAATTTTGAAAGACGAAAATGTGAGTGAATTTGAATTTTAGTAGTTGTTATTTCACCTTCAATTGAAACCACCAATTTATTTTTTCATCAGCACCTTCCATGCTACTATCGTAAGTTCTTCCGCCGCCGCCTCTCATGCCGCTTCCACCGCCCATTCCGCCTCTTCCCATGCCTCCGCCGCCACCCATTCCGCCGCCACGGCTCATTCCACCACCACCCATTCCGCCACTGCCGCCTCTTCCACCGCCACCACCGCCACTTTGCGGAATTTCTAAAGTAGGAATATTAATGCCAATCACAGTTGTGGTATCTACATTCATTTTCAATTTGCTTTTTGCAATTTGAATTTCATAATGAAAATAACCATCCTTGTCATAATTCAAATCATAACCAAAACCCACTTTATCAATACCAACTAAAAAAGTTTGCGATTGTCCATTCTCATTCCATGTAGCCAATTTGCCGATGCTGGCTAAATTGTGCGATTGGTCTCCACCGCCACGATGATGCCCACCACCACCTTGATGATTATTTTCTCCATCTTCCGAATGATGCTCTGCTTCATTGCTTGGAATTGGATATTGTACAAATCGAGTTTCATCTTTTTTTGGCAAAGCACTTAAATAAATTTTCACACCATTTCTAAACATTCGCATTTGCGACGGACGATTATTGGTTTCCATAATGATGTACAATAGGCTATCATCATTTCTAAAATCGTATCTGATTTTGGTTTTACTATCGTAAAAACGAAACATCAAGTCGTTAGCATTCGTTTTTGTGATTTGCTGCGAATAAGTAACTATGGGCTTTTCAGCACCACACGAAGCAAATAAAACAGCGACTACACTAACTAAAAAAAATATTTTTTTCATTTGGTTGAATTGAAATTTCTGGAAAAAATTCTGCATTTAGAGAAACAAAGAACGGAAAAGTTTATTCAGGTTGCATTTAAAAAAACGCAAATGAAAATTGAAACCCACTTAAATTTTATACATTAGCAATGTTGCTCAAACGGTACTAAAGACCAGAATATTTTATGCGATTATTATTGGTTGCTTTTTTTTTATTTTCTAATGTTGCTTTTGCACAAAAAAATTTATTGCCAAATGGCAGTTTTGAAAACGTAAATATTTGCGAAAAAAACTGTCCTTGTGGACCTTCGGGTTGGAATATGTACAATCGAGTTAATGAAATAAAATACAGAGACGATGCTTGTACCAATCCTCATTCTGGCGAAAATTATTTGGTGTTCTACATTTTGAATGCAGGAAATAGAAAAGATAAAATGTTTTTAGAAGCCCCACTTATTTGCAATTTAGAAAAGGATAAAGAATACACCTTAGATTTCTATTTAAAAGTGCGAACGGAAAAATATATTCCGTTGAGTGTTTTCTTTTGCAAATCAAGTCAAATGAGACACTCCGTTAATTTTGAAGATTCTATCCCAACGTTTTCACTTACTGAAAAAGATATAGCAGAGCCAGTTGAATTTCCAACAAAGAAATGGGTTCATTTCAAGAAAATATTTATCGCAAAAGGAAATGAAAAATATTTTGTTTTAGGAAATTTTAAAAAATATCCTGACTCTAAAAACAATTTATTGTTTGGCAGAAATGATTTTGATGAATCGAAAGTTTATTACAACATTGATGACATTTCGCTTGTTTGTAATCATTGCGATAGCGCATGTTCTGACTATTCAGAATCATTAAAAACTATTTATTTGCAAAATGAAAGACATAGTAAAATTGATACTACATCATTTTCTGTAAATGTTTTTCCAATCGAAAATGAGTTCAAAAATGATACTTTAATTTTACCTGAAGTGTTATTTAAGTTTGATTCAAGCGTCTTAAACGCAGCCTACAACAAGGTTTTAGACAGTTTTATTATGAGCCTAAAAGAAAGGCATTTTGAAAAAGTTAAAATTTTAGGATTTACCGACAACAAAGGAAGTGAAGGGTATAACACCAAACTATCTTTAATGAGGGCGAGGGAAGTTGCGAATTATTTTGTTTCAAAACAATTCATTCATGAATCAAATATTGAAGCAGTTGGACTTGGTGCAAGCAATCCGATTGTTTCCAATTCAACAGAAGAAGGAAGAAGAAAAAATAGAAGAATAGAAATTATTTTATTGAAGAATTAATTCTCCACCCAATCACCATTTTCTTTTATCAAATTAATCAACTCATCCACAGCGATTTCGGAAGGAATATTTTTCTTAATTACTTCTTTGCTTTTGTACAAAGTAATTTTGCCTGCACCGCTGCCAACATAGCCATAGTCGGCATCTGCCATCTCACCAGGTCCGTTTACAATGCAACCCATGATGGCAATTTTGACACCTTTCAAATGATTAGTAACCGCTCTGATTTTTGCAGTCGTTTCTTGCAAGTCAAAAAGTGTTCTACCGCAACTTGGGCAGCTTATGTATTCTGTTTTTGAAATTCGAGTTCGGGTAGCTTGTAATATTGAAAACGAAGTATTGTTTAAAAACTGATGATTATTTTTTACTGGCAAATATGTTCTGCCGCTCACTTTTAAATCCTGCATTTTCGATGGGTCATTCATCAACCAAATGCCATCGCCCATGCCATCCAAAAATAATGCACCGCTGTTTTTTGCAAAATCAATCAACTGCTCATCCACAGTGCTGTGGCTGCTTTCAACGCATAACACAATTGGATTCTCAATTTTATTTTCGATTAATTGAAAAACAAAATCACGAACGCAAGGCATCACATGTTCACTATCACTCCATAAACAAAGCACAGCCCTGTTTTCAAGTTTGGCGAACTTTAAAAGTTCGCCAAACTTTTCTGCTGAAATTGAATTTGTGTTTACTGAAATCATTCCTAATTGCAAATTGTTATTTGCTAATTCTTCATTGCAATCTGCAATTTGCAATAAAGGAATATGCTGTGTTTTATCCTCCACCAATTTCCAGCTTTCATAATCACAAATCACTTTCAAAGTGCCTGGCAATGCAAACGGAATTATTTTTTTTCCAGTGTAAATAAAATCTGCCGCAGCATCACCGATTGTCCATTTATCACTCAAAGAATTGTAAGTGTAGCCAATGCTTTGCAAATCTTCATGTCGAATAGTTTCGTTTTGCATAAAGTCAGCAACAACAAATGGAACATGCTTTCCACCTATGTTTCCAAGTTCGTTGCTTTTTCTTTTAGAATATTGAAACGGAGAAATTGACCTCACCCCAACCCTCTCCAAAGGAGAGGGAGAAATACCACTTTCTACATTTTCATTCCTAATTCCTAATTCATAATTCTTAATTCTTTCATTGTATTTCTTCACTAAATCTTTACAAACTGGCACTTCAAACTCAGGGTCTTCGGTTAATGAAACTCTGATTGTATCGCCAATTCCATCTTCCAATAAAGTTCCAATTCCGATGGCAGATTTTATTCTTCCATCTTCGCCATCGCCAGCTTCGGTAACACCCAAATGCAACGGATAACATTCGCCAAATTCATTCATCATTTTATCCACCAAAAGTCTGTAAGCCTGCACCATCACTTGCGGATTGCTGCTTTTCATCGACAGCACAATGTTGTGGTAAGATTCATTTCGGCAGATGCGTAAAAACTCCAAAGCACTTTCCACCATGCCGTTTGGCGTATCGCCATAGCGACTCATAATTCTATCGCTCAATGAACCATGATTGGTGCCAATTCGCATCGCTGTGCCGTATTCTTTGCAAATTTTTACCAGCGGCGTAAAGCGTTCGGTGATGCGTTCAATCTCTTCCAAATATTCTAAATCAGTGTATTCAATTTGCTCAAATTTTTTCTTGTCCACATAATTTCCTGGATTAACACGAACCTTCTCAATGATTCTTGCAGCCACTTCAGCAGCGTTGGGTGTGAAGTGAATATCAGCCACCAGCGGCGTTTTGAAGCCTTGACGGCGTAATTCATTTTTAATATTGAGTAAATTATTTGCTTCGTTGATACTTGGTGCAGTGATGCGAACCAGCTCTGCGCCTGCATTTATACAACGAATAGTTTGTGCAACTGTGGCAGCAGTGTCCATAGAATCAGTGGTAGTCATGGTTTGCACTTTTATTGCCGAACTATTGCCGATAATTAAATCACCAACTTTTACTTCTTTGGTAATTAATCTTGAATAATTTTTTGGGAAGAAATTCATAGTGCGAAAATAACACTACAATTCAGAAAGATGTTTCGCTAATGAAAAATCTGTTAAAAGAAATTTCCGTTTGCCATCACTCGTTTGATACCGATTTCTAATGACAACAAATCGCGATTGAGCAATTGTTTCATTTTTTCTATATCAGGCTGCCGACGAGTCATATCGCCATCTTTCAGCGGTGGCAAATGTTTTATTTCCGATTTTGAATTGGTAAGTTTGATGATAATTTTTGCCAAATCTAAAACAGTTGTAGTTTCATCATTGCCTACATTCACCACATCATTCACAAATAAATTTTTCTCAAACGCATTCAAACAAGCATCTAAATTGTCATCAATGTAGCAGAAAGTACGGGTTTGTGAACCGTCACCATAAATAGTAATTGGCTCATTTTTCATCGCCAATCTTAAAAATTTGCTCATCACAAAATCAGTACTTTGTTTTGGTCCGTAAGTATTGAAGAACCTGAAAATAGTGTAATCTAAACCAAATTCTTGTTGATACGATTTGCAAAAAGCTTCGCCCACATTTTTCACAATGGCATAAGGTAAGCGGCTGTTGAGTGGCGTTGTGGTCTCATTTTGAGGCAAATGAACTGGTTCGCCATATACTTCAGATGAAGAAGAATAAAACACTCTTTTTACACCCGAATTTTTTGAAAGGGTTAAAATGTTTTTAATACCATCAATATCATTCAATACACTTACTGGATTTTCTAATGTTCTCAAAACGCCCACCACTGCTGCATAATGAAACACATAATCAAAACGATACGACAACATTATGCTGCTGATATCAGCCCAATTATTTACATCGCACTTGATGAATTTGTAATTTTTAGGATTGTGCGTTGGTAAATTTCTTTTCTCACCTGTATGAAAATTATCAACCGACACTACAAAATTATCACTATCCGCAATTAATCTATCGGCTAAAGAACTTGGAATGAAGCCTGCTCCGCCCGTAATCAGAATTTTATTTTTGTAGCTATTGTGCATATTAATTTCAAAATTAGAATTGAACAAAAGTATTGAATTTTAAATTTTAGCAGGAATAAAAGTAGTGGAATAAAAATATAAATTCTGTCAGCAGATGTTGAACTTTGTAAGTCAAATTTATTATCACCAATGTCAACTTTAACTATTCGCCGCTCAATCATAGATGATGTTGAATTGCTTTCAACCCTTGGTAGCACTACATTTTACGATACTTTCAACGGCACCTGCACCAAAAGTGACATGAAATTGGTGTTAGATTCATTTTTTAATAAAGAACAAGTAAGCAAAGAATTGCAAGATGAAAATGATTTTTTCTACCTCATTTTTCAGCAAGAAAAAGCGATTGGCTATTTCAGAATGAAAGGAAATAAGATTTTGCCTTTTGATGATTTGAAAAAATTTAAAGCCATTGAATTAAAACGATTTTATTTTTTGAAAGAAGCGCAAGGCACTGGTGCAGCAAAGGTTTTGATGCAATACGCCACTGATTTAGCAAAACAATTAGGCTACAACAAAATGTATTTAAGTGTTTGGGAATACAATATTAGGGCGCAAGAATTTTATAAAAAAATGGGCTTTACTAACACTGGTTTTGAAAATGATTTTCCACTTGGAAAAACACCCCAAACCGATTATTGGTTTTGGAATGATTTATAAATTAATCAGTATTCAATTCAGCCCACAGCAAGTCTTTCAAGGTTTGTACACCTTCGCCAGTAGCTGATGAAATCAACACCGTTGGGATTTTTCGAGGCAATGTTTTTTTGATGAGTTTCTTTAATTCTTCATCTACAATATCGCATTTGGTGATGGCTAAAACCGAGCGTTTCAGCAATAATTCTTTGTTGAATCTTTTCAATTCAGTTTGCAAAATTTTCAATTCTTTTTTGATGTCAGCCGCATCAATTGGAATCATGAAAAGCAATACAGAATTACGTTCGATGTGTTTTAAAAATCTTAATCCTAAACCCTTTCCTTCCGAAGCACCTTCAATAATGCCCGGAATATCAGCCATCACAAATGATTGGTGGTCGCGATGTGCTACAATGCCCAATTGCGGCGTTAAAGTAGTAAAAGGATAATCAGCAATCACAGGTTTTGCCGCCGATACTTTTGATAATAAAGTTGATTTGCCTGCATTCGGAAATCCTACCAAACCTACGTCAGCCAACACTTTCAACTCTAATATTTTCCAACTTTCTTTTCGTGGTTCGCCTTGTTGAGCAAACCTTGGTGTTTGCCTTGTTGAGGTTTTGAAAAATGCATTTCCTTTGCCGCCTCTGCCACCATTCAACAAAATTTTTTCTTCGCCTTCTTCGGTTATTTCAAATAAAATTTCGCCAGTTTCAAAATCTTTCGCCACCGTTCCTAATGGTACATCAACAATTACATCTTCGCCCGAAAGTCCTGTACATAACTCTCCTGAACCATTTGCACCATCGGGTGCATAAATGTGTTTGCGATATTTTAAATGAAGCAATGTCCATAATTGGCGATTGCCTCTTAAAATAATATTGGCTCCTCTGCCGCCATCACCACCATCGGGTCCGCCTTTGGCTGTTATTTTATCGCGATGAAAATGCATGCTCCCGTTGCCGCCTGCGCCGCTTCGGAAAAGGATTTTCACATAATCTACAAAATTACTGGCTTCCATTTTTTTAGTCGTAAGTCGTTAGTGATAAGTCGTAAGTCGTTAAAAATAACGATTGATAATGACTATTGACAATTTATAAAGAATCAATTGCATGGCAAAGTGAAGCAAAAATTTCATCCACACTTCCTTCGCCTTTCACACGGGTAAGTTTATGTTGCTTATCGTAAAAACCAGCCACAGGCTCGGTTTTCGAGCGATATTCTACAACTCGTTGACGAATAATTTCTTCATTTTGGTCATCAGCTCTGCCGCTTGTTGCACCTCTTCCGAGTAAGCGCTTTACTAATTCTTCTTCGCTCACTTCCAAAGATAGAACTATTTTGATAGGAATGTTTTTAAACGCCATCAATTTATCCAAAGCTTCTGCCTGTGGTATAGTTCGGGGAAAACCATCAAAAATAAATCCTTTCACTTCTTGCTCAACACAAGCATCAATCTTGCTTCCTATCATACCAATAACAACCTCATCGGGTACCAACAAACCTTTATCCATAAATTTTTTCGCTTCCAATCCTAAGGCAGTTTGATTGGCAATTTCGCTACGAAAAATATCACCCGTGCTTAAATGTTGCAGTGCATATTTTTTTATTAATCCTTCTGATTGTGTGCCTTTGCCGCTTCCCGGAGGCCCGAATAAAATTATATTGAGCATAAAATTTGTTTTTTTAGGTAGATGCCAAAAATAGCAACTGATTTAATTACTGAATAAGATTTTTGTTAGTTTTACAAATAATATTTCTATAAAAATACGGTTATTGTTTCATTGCAAAACATTTTTAAAATATCATTGCTCGTTTTTTTTAGCCTTGTAATTTTTTCGTGCAAAAAAAAAACCGGCAGCTACACCGCTACCAATGCTGATTTGAAGGGCAATATAACTTTGTATGTGCATGTAGTTCATCATACTTATCCATTATCTGGCATTACTGTTTATTTAAAAAAAGGTGCTACACTTTACCCTGGCACTGACGTTTCGAATTATGAATATGAAGTTACTTCTGATGCCAATGGCATTGCCGAATTTGACCAATTACCTTTAGGTGCAATTTGGGTTTATGGCTTTGGCACAGATTATATTTTGGGCAGAAGTGTTACTGGCAACACAGGTTTAGAACTTTCGCAAAGCTATGTGGGAAGTGATAATAAAGCCGATATGACATTATATGTCAGTGAATAATTACTACGTATTTTTTTTTGCTCTCACAGCTTAGGCGATACTGGATTGGGATTCGTTTTAACAGTTGCTCTAAATTGAAATTATCAGTGGTAATTTTTTTTCACAACGTCTTCTTCGCAATGATTAATTTTACCAAATGAATTTATCTCTCAAAAATAAAAACGCTTTGGTTTGCGGCAGCACACAAGGTATCGGAAAAGCAATAGCCATCGAACTTTCGTTGCTTGGCGCATCGGTAACTTTGTTGGCACGAAATGAAGAAGCATTGAAAAATGCTGTACAAGATTTGGATAAAAGTCAACATCAAACGCATCAAATTTTAGTTGCTGATTTTTCAAAACCCGATGAGTTGAAAAAAAATGTAGAAGAATTTTGCAAAAAAAACACGATTCACATTTTAATCAACAACAGCGGCGGACCAGCCAGTGGAGCGATTGTTGACGAATCAACAGAAAAATTTTTACAAATTTTCAATCAACATTTAATCTGTAATCAGATTTTAGCGCAAGCAGTTTTGGGTGGAATGAAAAAAGAAAATTATGGCAGAATCATCAATGTAATTTCAACTTCGGTAAAACAACCTTTGAAAAATTTAGGCGTATCGAATACCATTCGTGGTGCAGTTGCATCATGGGCTAAAACATGGAGTTTTGAAGTGGCAAAATTTGGTATCACAGTTAATAATGTTTTGCCCGGAGCCACAGCCACCAACCGTTTGAAGACTTTAATTGAAATAAAATCAGGGAAAACAAATGCAGCAATTGATGAAGTTGAAAATGAAATGTTGAACGAAATTCCTGCTGGCAGATTTGGCGACCCTTCTGAGACTGCAGCATTGGCGGCATTCTTAGCATCACCATCGGCTGCATATATTAATGGGACAAGCATTCCAGTTGATGGCGGAAGAACAGCGGCAATTTAATTTTTGTAACTTTAAGAAGAAAAAATAAGCAATGAAAAACCACGAAGCAATCAGCGTTTTTGATATGTTGAAAATCGGTGTAGGACCATCGAGTTCTCACACATTAGGTCCATGGCGTGCTACAGAGCAATTTATTTTTCAGCTCTCAAAAAATAATCAGTTGGCTGATGTCAAAAAAATCATCGTTCGCTTGTATGGTTCGTTGGCAAAAACTGGAAAAGGTCATGGCACTGATGTTGCAATTTTAATGGGCTTATTGGGCGAAGACCCAGTAACCACGGACACTTCGCAAATCAATTTCAAAATTGACAAAATAAAATCTACCAAAAAATTGTTGTTAGCAAATCATCACGAAATTGATTTTGTGTTTGATGACGAAATGATTTTTTTGAAAAATGAATCGTTGCCAGCACATCCAAATGCTATGACTTTGGAAGCGATTTTGAAAAATAATTCTTCCATCAAAGAAACGTATTACAGCATTGGTGGCGGTTTTGTACAAAAAGAAGGCGAACAAGAAAATTCCGCTAAGAAAAATGTTACACTCAAATTCCCCATCAATCATGCAGATGAATTGCTGAAATATTGTGCCGATAATCATGCAACAATTGCCGAAATAGTTTTGCAAAATGAATTGAGTTGGCGCAGCGAATTGGAAACAAAAAATGGCATTTTAAAAATTTGGCAAACCATGATGGAGTGCATGTATCGTGGATGTAATACAACTGGCATATTGCCCGGCGGCTTAGATGTGGTGCGCCGTGCAGCCGACATGAACAAAAAATTATTAAAAGAAATTTCTTACGCCGATTTGAATAGTTGGACACATGCGGTGAAATCTGTTTCAAAAAATTTTAGCGATACTTTAAATTGGGTAAGTTGTTTTGCATTGTCAGTGAACGAAGAAAATGCTTCGTTTGGCAGAGTGGTTACAGCACCCACGAATGGCGCAGCTGGCGTAGTTCCTGCGGTGTTGATGTACTATCATTTGTTGGCTGGTGGCGAAAAAGGTGAAGACATTATCAAATTCATTTGCACCGCTTCCGAAATTGGAAGTTTGTTTAAAAAAGGCGCAACCATTTCAGCAGCGATGGGTGGCTGTCAGGCTGAAATAGGCGTCAGCAGTGCGATGGCGGCTGGTGCACTCACAGCTTGCATGGGCGGCACACCGCAACAAAGTTTGCAAGCGGCTGAAATTGCAATGGAACATCACCTCGGCATGACCTGCGACCCGATTGGCGGATTGGTGCAAATTCCTTGCATCGAACGCAACACCATGGGCGCAGCAAAAGCAATTGTGGCTTCGCAATTAGCATTGCAAAATGATTCAGCACAAATGAAAGTGTCGTTAGATAGTGTCATCAAAACCATGTGGGATACGGCTTTGGATATGAACACTAAATACAAAGAAACTGCTGATGGTGGTTTGGCTACCAATGTCCCAATTGGTTTGGCAGAGTGCTAAAGCAACTTAACCTTTTCATACATTTCCCTCAACTGCTCACCTCTCACATTCCATTTCAACAGGCTTTGAAATCTTTGATGAGCAAGTATTTGCTCTTGTTTGTAAAAAGTTTCGTTAGAAAAAAGCTGTTGCAGTTTTTCAGCAAATTCATTAATTCCGTTTTGATAATTATCTGAATAATTCACTTTCAATTTTGAATCAGGATGAGTGATTTCTCCAGGTCCAAAATTATTCCAACACAACACAGGCATATCAGCACTCATCGCTTCTGCCACCACCATGCCTGCGCCTTCATGCGATGGAAAAAAGAACAAAGCCGATTGCTTGTAAATATTTTTCAACTGCTCTCGAGGCATCCATTCATGCATTTCTACGGCATTTTCAATTTTATTTTCTGAAATCCATTGTCGCACTTTTGATTTGTATTTTCCGGTGCCAACTATCACCAATTTTGTTTTCAGTTTTTCTTCGAATGAAAGCCCATGATAAAATTTCGCGAAAGATTTTATCGTTACATCAAAACCTTTCAAAGCCACAAACCTGCCAACAGAAAGGATTACAAAGTCAACTGATTGTTTGCATTTAAAATCAACTTCCTCCGCTGCGATAGATGGCGAAATGAAAAAATTATTTTTCGGTTTCAATTTTTCAACCGAACCATGATGCATATACCAAATGCAAGCGGCTTTATTTTTGGCAATTTTTAAGAACGGGTCGAGCTTCCAAAAAATATTTTTTAGCACCCACAGAAATCTATCCAACAACTTTGCAGAGAAATCATACTCTTGCAAAAACATTTTTTTTATTTTCGGATGATGCCCCACAGGTCCCCATACAAAAGGCTTTCCGAGCATCCACAAAAAAGTTGGTGTCCAATCGTTGTGAAAATTTAAATGATGAGCAACATCAAAGTTCAATTTTTTTCTTTTTAAAAAAAGTGCAACACCAAGCTGCCAGAAATAAAAATAAATCAAACTCAAAATTGGTCCTTTTTTCCAAAATAAAAATGCTTTGTGCCAATCGTAATACAAAAACTGAATTCTATCTGTTTGATTTTTTAATTGAGGATTTTGAGCAATAAATTTTTCGATATGCTCACGATTATTTTTTCGGGTTACTGCAAATACATTTTGAAAATGAGCAGCTTGCATTACAAAATTCCATCCCATAGCATCTTCCGAGCCTTTGTAAGGATTGACTGCATAAGCGGTTATGAGGATTGTTTTCAAAAAATTATTTTCTTTCTTTAATCAATTTTGCAGGCACACCACCAATGATGGAGTTTGGCGGAAAACTTTTTGTAACCACAGCACCAGCTGCTAATATGCACCCATCGCCGATTTCAACGCCATCCAAAATTGTTACTTTACTTCCAATCCAACAATTTTTTCCAATCTTGATTCCTTTTCTGTTCACACCTTGCAAGCGAATCGGCGTTTCCAAATCAGCATAGTTATGATTTTCAGGATGACAACTTAAATACTCACCAATGATGCAATCATCGCCAATTTCCAAACCACCAGCACCACCGAGATAAGTAAATTCGCCCATTCCCACGTTGTTGCCAATTTTTATATACGAACCTAAATTATTAAAAGTGGTGGAAACAATGATGCAACTGTAAGAACCAATTCCCACATTATCACCTAAAATAATTCCTTCTGTTCCCAAAGCGCTCAACAAAACATCATTGCCTAATTTTAATTTTTTCCCCCATTTTATTTTGTGCTGATATTGTGTTCTACATCTTTTTCCAATTGCTGATTGCGATGGCATAGAACCTTTCAATAAAAGTTTGTAAGTCCTCAAATGCCCGATTAATAAGGAACATAGCAAACTCATCAATAGTCGCCCATCCACTTTTTCATGAAATGAAAAGTTTGGATTTCGGAGACGTAATATTTTTTCGATGATTGATTTCATTCGTGCATTCGTGGCTAAATTGTTTTAGTTTTTACATCCTTAAAAATGTTTTCAACCGTTTCATCCAACACAATATTATTCACGATTTCGTA
The DNA here is from genome assembly GCA_903857255.1 of uncultured bacterium. Lineage (GTDB taxonomy): Bacteria > Bacteroidota > Bacteroidia > Chitinophagales > CAIODY01 > CAIODY01. The sequence goes on along the minus strand of CAIODY010000123.1, from coordinate 19,707 downwards.
TTTCACTTTAGAGGTTTTCGATTGCAAATCGCTAAATAATTTTTTGTATTCAGCAGTCAATTCATGAATCGTTTCGGCAGATAATTCTTGCTTACGTTTTAAAATTTCCTCGGCTGGTGCAGTTAAAAAATAATTCAAATCGGGCTTGATTAAAAATCTGTAAAACCACTTTGTGAAGCCTTTGGATAGCTTGATATTACTGCGTTTGCTGTCGTTGATAAAATCAAAATAATAGCGGTCGTACAACACAATATAACCACGGCTTACATAAATTAATTCAATCCAAAACTGTCCAAAAAAATAATCCATGAAATAATAAACAAAACGAATGAAGGATGAAATAGAACTTTTATTTTCACCTTGTCGTGGTAATTTTTGAACCGATAATTCTTCAGCCTTTTTCTTTCCAACAAACCATGCATTGATGATGGGTAACAACGATGGACGATGACGAATCACCACCACTCTTCTTCTTAATTGTTTATCAATTTTATGTTTTAAATTTTCAATCACCGTTGATTTTCCTGCGCCATCAACACCCGAAAAAGTAATCATCAAACCATCAGCTAAAAAGAATTCATTTCCTAAATCCAAATAATAATCAATTCTGTTTGAAAGTCCTTTCAATCCTCGGTTTTCAGACTTTTTGAAAATGTTCTTCAAAACAATTTTTCTGAAATTCTGCAACGCAAATAGCTCCTCAAATTTCACCACCACAGTTTCATATTTGGCTTTCAATTGTTGGATAATATTGTATTTCAAATCATCGTTGAAAGCATTGAATTGCTGCACATATTTTTCAGGCAATGCACTTTTGTTGAGCATATAAAACAACCAAATAAATTCAAACTCCACCATTTCATCCATCGCCCACAAGCCGCTTTGGTTCTGCTTTCTATGATACAGCATTTCTTCCAAAGTCATTAAATGCTTACGCAAATGTTTGTGCTGAAAAATAAAATCAATGGCGACAATTGAATCATCTTTCAAAATAAAATAGAGTTGAAACATGTACGATTTATCAGCAGCTCTCACTTTTTTTACCACCTCATTTTTCTCTAATTTTTCCCAAATTTTAATGGCTGAATTTTCATCAATCGCAATATCAATATCGCTGAATTCGCTCCATTCATCAAGGTTTGCAGCCGATGGTTTTACCACAACATAAGTGTAGTTGGCTAAAATATTTTGAACAGTATTTAAAAATTCTTTTCTCAATTGTTTTGTAAAATTTCGTCTAAATAATCATTCCAAAGTTTCATCAACCAATGTACTTGTAAATGTAAATTGGGCTGCACTGCATACCAGCACATTGATGTACTCACATGATACAACAAATATAATTTCAAATGCAAAGCCATGTCAATCGAATTATCAGCAGCGAAATGTTGAATTGATTTTTGCTGAATAGTGCCTTGCAATTTTTGGTTCACAATTTCAAATGGTTGATTGCCTAACAAACAATTTCCTTGTAAATGAAAATGGAACAAATCGTACAAGGCAGGCGCATCAAGCATTGCCAGTTCCCAATCGTAAATGTATAATTTTTGATTATCGCAAAAACAATTCCACGGCGTTAAATCAGTATGAGCAATAGAAGTAAAAATTTGTTGTTCAACATCAATTTTATTTTTCAACAAAAACAATTTTTCAACGATTGAATTCCATTCAGGAACTGATGGATGCGCTTGATGACTTTTTAATTCAGAAAAATTCTGGTTTACTTTTTTCCAAAATTCTGTTTCAGAAATTTTCTTTTTTTGTTTTGTAAACGAAAATATTTCTTCGGCAGATTGTTGATGCACAATTGTCCAAATACTGCTTCGGTGGCTGCATTCCACACTCAAATCAGATTGTTGCAAATAATTTTCAGTTGATTTTTCTTTTGGAATTTTTGTGTGCTGAAAATTAAATTGATTGAGTTGATGTAAAAATTTTGTTTCGTGTTGTACAATTTCTTTTGCCGCTTCGGTTAATGGAATTTTTAGAAAAAACCTCTCAGATTTTTTTGAAACATAAATCAATGCTTTTCGCAATTTGCCAGGAGTGCCAGTAAACAAAGCCCATTCAGCACCAAGTTGAATTTTGTATTTTTCAAATTCCAATTCTGAAAAAAATATTTCTTCGTATTGTTTGGCAATTAATTTTTTCATTCCGAAGAAAAAAATCAATCGCATCATTGTTGAAAATAATTTTGATTTCCAACCAATCACTCCATAAAACTTCAACATTAATGGGCTTTTGGAACTTGCAGGAAAAATCCAACGAATTGCTCCATCAGGATTGTTGTATGAAAAAAGTTGAACTGCAATATTTTGTTCGTCGCTTTTTTCAGTCGAACATTCGATGTTCAATTTTTCAAAAACAGGAATAATATGTTGAGAGATTTTTTCCATGCTAAGCCTTCATTCGTCCATTCGTTGCAATTCCTAAATCATTTTGAAAAATATAATCAGGTCTTCTTCTTCTCAAGAATCTTTTTTCATTGGGTGTAAATCTTGGATTGAATTTGAAACAAATCAACAAGATGAGCATTTGATAAAACAGAATACCGTAGTTGGTTTCGCCAAAAATTCCAAACTCAGTAAATGAATTAATCACAACAGGAATAAGGATTCCAAGCAGCATCAATCGTTTTTCTTTTTCTTCTTTTAAAAATCCTCTCACAGTAAAAATCATTTGAAACAAAACAATGGCAAAGCCTACAAAACCCAGATTCATCAACACTTGTATAAAGGTATTGTGTGTCATGTGTGCTGTGTAAGTGTGTACACTTCCGAAAGTGTCCGTATAATTAATTCGCATGAAACCGAAGCCCAGCAAAGGTTCACGAGGCAATCCTTCAGTGATTAATGCTACCCAAAATGGACCACGACCTGTGAATGTTAGGATGTCATCTAAGCCACCTTTTCGCAAAATTAATTTTGAAATAGCAATCGGTATAACAGCTGTAACACCAATGTAGGTAAGGATTTCGAGCTTCGTATTTTTTGCTGCTCGAATATGAAAGAAGATAATGAGCAATAAGCCAACTAATGATGAACGTGATTTTGTCATGATTAATCCAACGCCTAAAATCAAGATTTTAAAAATCGTCCAAGCCTTTTGTGGCTTGCGGTACAAGTCGAAAATGATACATGAAATTCCTAAACCGCAATACATCCCTAATTCGTTCGGATTCATGATGTAACCACCAAGTCTTCTATCTTCACCACCTTCCACCAATCGAAAATAATGGTCGGGGTCAACAATCATTCCGACCGTAAAAATCAACATGATGACAAATGAAATATTTCCCATCAAATTGTAGAAGCGAATATTTTCATTCGGAAAAAATTCATCGAGTAAATACAACGATTTAATAAAATAGTAAGCAAAAATTAATCCAGCAATATCCATTGCCCATTGCAATGCGCTGTATCCGATGTCGGTACTCCAACTGAATGAAATCAAGCCCAGCAACAGATAACAAGCATACAAACCAATTGACAATTCGTTGTTCCATTTGAAAGAATTTACTGCTCCTTTGCTAATGATTTTTGAGTAAATGATAATTGCTGCCAATGCCATAAAAACACGAGCCGAGGTTTTGAAAACACGTGTAATAATCACACTATCATTCCAAGTAAAATAGCTGGCAATCATAATGAACAGCACGATGTGCAGCCAGAAGTTGGTTTGCTTCAGGAATTTTTCGTGAGTGATATTTTGTACGCTACTCTTCAATTTTAAAAATACAATTCATCGAATTTATTCACCAATTTTTTCCAATCAAATTCTTCTTTCACCATTTCAATTGCTTTGTGGGCAATATTTTCAGCACCATCTGATTTTATTTTTTCAAAAATATTTTGAATAGCGGTGCTCAAATTTTCTGCATTCAATTCCAAAATACTTTCGCCGCATTGATGTTTTACAATTACATCGCCAACATTTGTAGCATCCGTTACAACGGCTGGAATGCCCATTGCACAAGCTTCTAACACGGCAGATGGCAAACCTTCATTTCGTGATGGATGAGCAAACACATTTAATTGTTGCAGCAATTCATTTTTCTCTTCGCCAAATTTGCTGCCCCAAAATTTTATTCCCGAAATATTTTTTGCAATAATTTTTTCTTCAAAATTTTTTCTTTCATCACTGTCGCCAATCAACCACAACTCTGCATCGGCATATTTTTTTTGCAACAAAATAAATGCATCTACCAACACATCTAATCCTTTGGTGTGCACATCTAATCGTCCGCAAAAACCAATTAAGTGTTTGGTGTTATCTTTTGAAATAGGCTTGAATGCTGGTATTTCAAAGCCATAAGGAATTAATTTCCACTTATCGGTTTTGTAAATGGTTTTCAATCCATCCACTTCGCTTTTGCCAATGCAATGAATAAATTTTGCCCATTGCAATAATTTTTTTTCAAACAAAGCGATGTAAATTTTTTTGGTAAATGCACTTCGCTGCATCGCAATCAGATTGTAGGCACCATGCGGTGTGAACACAAATGGAATTTTGTTTTTGTGCAAAAATTTAGCTGCAGAAAAAAGTGTAGAAATGTAGCCACCATGCAAATGAAAAATAGCTTTTCCTTTTTTTTTAATGATATCTTTTTTCAAATTTTCATCTAACTGAAATGAAAATTTTTGTGCTTGAAAAAGTTTTGTTGTAAAATTTCTTTCAGGGTAATTAATGTTGGTGTCGGCTGCAATACCATATACAGCAACAGTTTTACCGGCATTGGTTTGTTCAGTAGCTAATTGATAAACCACTTTGTTTACGCCATTCATTCGCTGCGGATTGGCTTTGCCTAAAATGAGATGAATGATTTCCATGAGTCAAAATGATTTTTTTTCAACACCCAAAGCCAATAACTAACCAAAATAATTTGCGAACAAAAAATGCCAAATACCACACCTTTCACTTGCCATTGATGAATGATAACGTATGCTGTTAGTAAACTAAAAACGGTTGCCATTACATAGCCAATGAAATAATTTCTGTTCAATTTTAACACTCTAATTGCAATGCGAACAGGATAACCAAACACAATCACCATCTGCGTTACAGCCAAACCGATGATAACATAAAAATGTTCGGCTGTGGTTTCAATTTTTAAAAATTGCAACAAAGGTTTTGCGAAAATGACAATCAAAATAATTATCGGAATAGCTGTTTTAAAAAGTTTTAACACCAATTTTTTTAAGTATAAAAATGTGTCGGCAATATCCGAGGTGGTTTCAGAAACTTTTGGCAACGCATAACTTTCAACAGCTTGCATAAAAACATTGATGAAACCGAATAAATATTGCCCAATTCGCAAAGCACCTAATGCGGCTGCACCCAGCCACCAGCCCGCAGCTACGATAAAAAAATTTCCTGACAACCATTGCATCAATGCCGAAAGTAACATCCATTTTGCTTGTGCATAATGCAATACAAATGTGTATTGAATATGTGCCCAATTAAACATTTTTGGTTTTGCCCAAAACAACGACATCACAATTGCAGGCACAAAGCTCAAAGCGCATATCCAAAGCGTATTTTCGAGCGTTAGTCGATTAGTAAAAGCAAAAATTAACAGAAAAAAAAGTTGCCCAAAATTGTTGATGGCATCAATCAAAAATGCTTTTGGCGCAGCATCAATAGTGATAAAATATCGGCGATAAAAATCTTCGAGTAAAAACAAAACAATGTTCAAACCCACTACCAATGCGTATTTCGACAATCCTGTGTTTTCAACAAAATGATAATACAGCATTGAACCAAAAACTACGAGCAGCAAAAAAAGATATTGAATGCTCAAAATTCCATTCACATATTTTTGTCGTTTCACTTCTTTGGTTTGATGAAACATCACCTGAAAAACCCCACTGATGGCAGATTGCTGCAACGACAACAAAAATAATTGTCCCAAAACCATCACCGAAAAATAACCATAATCGGTGATGCCTAATTGACGAGCGATTAAAAATTGGGTTACAAAAGTTGTTCCGCTAACCACCGCCTGGTCAGCCATCACCCAGTGTTTTTCGGTAAGTGGAAAAATTTTAAACATTGGTTTTGTTTCTGTTTAACCATTGTTTTAATTGTGCAAACAAAGTGGGCGTATATCCTGCACGATTCAGCACATAACTCACATTGGGAATGCTGATTTTTTGGAACGTATCATCGGCTTCTTCCATCATTTTCTTTTTTGTACGGCGGCTATCTAAAACAAAGAAATTTACGTTTGCTTCTTTCATCAACATCAATGATGAAGAGTCATTTTGAACACTTAAATTTTGAATGATTACCACATCAAATTCTTTCAACCACTTTTCAGTTAACGATGCCCAAACCGTTGGCAGTCGCCAGTTTTCGCGGCTATCTTGCAAATTCAAAAAATCATAATTGGCATATTCTGATTTCATTCGTCCATCGGCACTGATGTACAAAACTTTCTTTCCTAATCGAGTGATGGCTTCAGCTAATCCTGTTGCGTTGGTGCGCTTGCCTTCCAGCTCATTCATGGATGAAATGCTGACGATTAAATTTTTCAACTCGTGATTCAAATTCAACTCCAAAGCCCATTTGGTGAAGAAAGTATTTTTCTCATTTTGATTTTTAAAGTAAGGAATGGAGTAAGAAACTGGTGTTTCAGAATTTTTATAAATCGCATTTTCATCGCTTACTCTGCCTTTCATGAAATGCACAAAATAAATTCCAAAAACAGCTAACAGAAATGCCATAAACCCACCAAAAGCCTTTAACAATGGCGCATTGGGCGACACTGGTGTTTGCGATACTTCACCAAATGTAATGATACGATGAAACGAAATGGTGGCTGCTCGAGCAATTTCTGCATCGGTTTTTTTCTCGTGCAAAAACCGAAAAATTTGTTCGTTCATGTTGAAATTTCTTTCTAAAATCCGCAACTCTTTTTCTTTGGTTGGAAATCCATCAAAAGCATGTTCCGATTCGGCAATACTCTTTTGCAAATCCTTGTATCTGATTCGCAAATTGATTTGTGTGTTGTGCACACCCTCGATTAAATAAGCATTGATGGCTTGTAATTTTTGTTCAATGATTTTTACTTTATCGTTTTCAGGCGTGTATTTCAACAACAATTCTTGACGTTCTAATTGCAGTGCTTTCACTTGTTTTTCCATTTCGCTGCTCAATAAATCGTTGTAGGCTTGGAAGTTTGGGGCTAATTCTAAAAATTTATCCTTACCACTTTGCAAATAATTATACAAACTATCAATCGCCAACATCGTTCCTTGTTGCGTTGCTAAATCTTTCTTTTGGTCTGAAAGTTTTCGCAAATCAGTTTCCGATTCTTGATTCAAATTGATGATTCTTTTCGCATCGCGATATTGCTCCATTTGGTCTTCACTGCTCGATAATTTTTGTGTGTAGCCTTTTAATTCGCCTTCCAAAAAGTTAACGGTGGTATCGGCGGATTTGTATTTAGTTTCGATGTAATCGTTGATATAGGCTGTGGCTACGGCATTTACAATGTCGGCACTTTTTTGCGGCACAGCACATTTGTAATTGATTCTTAACACCGCCACATCTTTATCCACCGACATCACATCTAAATCATCAATCAATTTGTCCGTCAATTTATCATAATTATGAACCACAAATTCATAATTATCATTCACAGCCAAATCGGGTTTTCTTCTTATCAACGAATCATTCAAATCTATTTTCAACATCGCACCTTTTAGTGTGATAATTTGATTCAAAAAGCCTTGAACCACTTCACCTTCGGGTGTTGTGATTTTTAAATCGCGATTGTTATTTACATTCAGTTTAAATTTTTGTTCTTCCCATTCGGGGTTGGTAATACTGGCAATAATATACACCGGCGATTCGTCATACAATTCTTTTTTTCGGATGCCGCCAATTCGATAAATCGACACATGCAAATCCAAATTTTTTATCGCCTTTTCTGTTAAAATTCTCGACTTCAAAACTTCTACTTCAGCACCAATATTATTGATGTTGGCAAACACATCAAAGTTCTTGTAAAGCTGGCTGCTCGACATATCCATTCGTGGGTCAGCTAATTTTATTTTGGCTGTGCTTTCATACATCGGCGTTGCATATTTCAAATATCGCCCGATGAAAAATTCAGCTAAAATCAACACCAAAATAATGATGGGAATGCCACGATAAAATGGGCGCAATGTGTTGATGGTTGAATTCGTTTCCTTCATTGATTTGTGGTTATTTTTTTTGCAAGCTGCTTAACAGTACCAACGAACTTACAATTGCCGAAAGTGGGTAAATAATGGAGGTGGAATTTTTTTCCCACACTTTCATGCCGCGGCTTGGCACATACACAATGTCGCCTGGAAAAACGGGAATATTTTGCGACAAAGTGCTATCCATTTTTGTTAGGTTGATGTTTACAAATTTCGAGTAGTTGCCAAATTTTCTGATGACTTTTATTTTTTTCTTGTTGGCATAAATATCCAAATCACCAGCCTTAGCAATCACATCCAGCAAAGTGTTGTTTTGTTTTTCCAACAATTGTTTGCCTGAAGTTTTCACTTCGCCCATCACAATAATTTCGCGATTCAAAATTCTTACCTCCATAATCGGATTCACGATTAGTTTTTTATAACGCAATTTCAACGAATCTTCGGCAGCCGTCATCGAAAGTCCTTCAATTTTAAATTGACCAATCTTTGGCAAATTAATAATGCCACTATCATTTACCATCATCCATTTGCCATATACTTCGTTTGAATTGTAAGCACTGTTATACAATGTACCCACACTTAAATCGTCATGATTCCAAATGCTTATCATCACTTTGTCATCCTTTTTAATAATGTATTCCAACTTTGGATTGTAAGCAAAAAACTCTTTACTACTTGCCATTTTTGAATTGAATAAATTTTGCGATGAACAACCGCAAAGCACTATGAATACTGCTATTACAGATAAAATGGAAACCGATTTGTTATTCAGCATTAATAATTTTATTTTTTAAAACGGAAATAATTTTGCCCATTTGTTGGGTTGTGGTTGTGTGAGCAATTCAATTACATTTTCAACTTTTTGCATCACGGCAGCAATGGTTTCTAATTCGTTTTTGCCTTTGATGATGTAATCGAAAGCACCGTATTTTAAAATATTTACAGCCACTTGCATATCTTGTTGTCCGCTCAACATGATGCACAAAATGTTGGGGTCGAAACGTTTTATTTTTTTCAAAGCCTCCATACCATTCATCGGCGCCATTTCGTAATCCAAGAAAATGACAATAGGTTCTTGAATGATTTCGTTGATACAATCTTGTCCATTTGAAAATTCAACAAGATTGTTATAGCCCAATTTTTTTAATTGGGTGCTGTACATTTTTCGGCAAAATGGGTCATCGTCAACCACAAAAATTTTTAAATCTTCTTTTGATTTCATAACGTGAAAATTTATTTTTTACAATTTTGATTTGAATAAAAATTAAAAAAGAAACAAAATGCTAACACTCATTTAAGAAATTGAAATGATGAAAATCTGATTTAAAGAAATAATTTCCAACACTCAAAAAATGCTGCATGATTCAGCCTTTGCACCTTACAAAGATAATTTTGAAGCAAGCCTAAAACAGAAAGTGTTTAAATTGTTTTCCACCTTTAAATTCATTGTTGTTCAATTTTTAGGTTAGCAAAAATCAAATAGAAGTAATACTTTTATTGCGAAAAAATCAAACTCCGGAAATTCCAGTTTTTAGACAATTAATTTTATTTACCCCAAATGGAAAATTTTAAAATTTTCGTAGTAGAAGATGACGCATGGTACGGCGAATTATTAGAGTACCATCTTTCAATGAACCCTGATTACGCTGTACAAAAGTTTTTGAACGGCAAAGATTGCATTGGGCATTTAACTGAATCGCCCGATTTAATTACGCTCGATTATAGTTTGCCTGATGGCAACGGGTTAGATTTTTTGAAAAAAATAAAACAGTATGACCCTGATATTCCTGTCATTATTATCAGCGGACAAGATAACATCAACACGGCTGTTGACTTGCTTCGGCATGGCGCTTACGACTATTTAATTAAGGATGAAAACACCAAAGACCGCTTGTGGAATATGGTGATGCGCATCAAAGAAAATACATCACTCAAAAAACAAGTGGATGTATTGAAAGATGAATTGGGGAAAAAATATGACTTCAGTAAAACCATTATTGGAAACAGCTTGGCGATTCGGAAAATATTCTCGATGATGGAAAAAGCTTCGCAAACCAACATTAATGTTTCTATTACTGGCGAAACTGGCACAGGAAAAGAGCTGGTGGCAAAAGCAATTCATTATAATGGAGAAAGAAAGAAAAAACCTTTTGTAGCAGTAAACATGGCTGCGATTCCAAAAGATTTGATTGAGAGCGAATTATTTGGTCATGAAAGAGGTTCGTTCACGGGTTCAACAGGCAGAAAAATAGGTTTGTTCGAGCAAGCGAATGGTGGAACAATTTTCTTAGATGAAATTGCCGAATTGGATTTGAATTTGCAAAGCAAATTATTACGAGTGCTTCAAGAACGTGAATTGACAAGGGTTGGCGGCGAAGAAAAAGTAAAATTGGATGTAAGAGTAATTGTAGCAACACACAAAAATTTGAAAGAAGAAGTAGCGTTGAAGAATTTTAGAGAAGATTTATACTATCGTGTAATTGGCTTGCCTATTGAGTTACCAGCCTTACGTGAAAGAGGAAGTGATGTTTTATTATTGGCAAAATATTTTGTTGAAGATTTTTGCAAAAGCAATAATTTATCTATCCCAAGCATACATGCCGATACGCAAGAAAAATTATTAGGCTACCATTTTCCAGGCAATGTAAGAGAGCTGAAAGCGTTGATGGATGTAGCAACTGTGATGTGCAACGGAAAAGAAATAACAGCCGATGATGTGAACTTATCTGCCACTGCTAAGCAACAAAATTTAATTAGTGAAGAAAAAACTTTGAGAGCTTATACACAAGATATTATTCAGCATTTTTTACGCAAGTACGACCATAATGTGGTTCGAGTGGCCGACAAATTGGATATTGGTAAATCGACTATTTATAAAATGATTCAGAATAAAGAATTAGAAATGCCGAATTAATTGTTGGCTCTTTTTCAAAAATAAAAATGAAGTGGAAACACAAGAAAAACTTTACGATTTATCGAAGTTAGAGAAATTGTGTGAGGGCGATAAAAAATTCATGGATAAAATGATTCAGATTTTTATCAGAGATACACCTTCGCAAATTGAAAAAATAAAAACTGGTTTTGAATTGAAAGATGCTGAAATGGTGCGTTTTGCCGCACATCGTTTGAAACCAGCCATGCAAAATATTTGTTCAAAAATTATGATTGATGAAGTGATTTTTTTAGAAAAAGAAACGGAAAATGGGAATTTGAATGAACAAGTTTTTGAGGTGTCAAAACGATTAGAAATTCATTCCAATGAAATCATCAAACAGCTTTTGCAAAGAGATTGATTTTATCTTGCCATTGGGCTTAAACTTAAATCATCGAATTCTTTTTTTAGAAATTTTTGATAAGCCGTAATAGCTATCATGCCTGCATTATCGGTGCAGTATTCAAATTCAGGGATGTATAAATTCCAGCCTTTTTGTTTTGCTAAATCAGTTGCCATTTGTCGTAAACCACTATTAGCACTTACTCCGCCAGCAATACAAATTTCATTGATGCCAGTTTGACTTGACGCCTTGCTTAGCTTATTCAACAAAATTGAAACAATGCGTTGCTGAACCGATGCACAAATATCATTCAAGTTTTCTTCTACAAAATTTGAGTTTGCTAATTTCTGTTTTTGCAAAAAATACAACACCGAAGTTTTCAAACCCGAAAAACTAAAATTCAAATCAGCAATTTTCGGTTCTGGAAAATCGTAAGCTTTTGCATTGCCTAATTGTGCATATTTATCAACTAATGGTCCGCCAGGATAAGGCAACCCCAACATCTTTGCTGTTTTGTCGAAAGCTTCCCCAGCAGCATCATCCAGCGTTTCACCGATGACTTCTTGCTCTAAAAAATTCTTGATTAAAACAATTTGTGTGTGCCCACCCGAAACGGTTAAACACAAACAAGGAAATTTTGGCATTGGCTCATCTATAAAATTTGCCAACACATGCGCTTGCATGTGATTCACACCAATCAATGGTTTGTTCATGGCAAATGCTAATCCTTTTGCATAACATACGCCCACCATCAACGAACCAATCAAACCTGGCGCAACGGTGCAAGCAAAAACATCCACATCTTCTAATTTGGTGTTGGATTGCTTCAATGCTTCTTCAACAACTGGAACAATGTTTTTCAAATGGTCTCTGGAAGCCAATTCGGGCACTACACCTCCGTATTGCTCGTGAATTTTTTGATTACAAATAAAATTAGAAACTACTTTGCCATTTTTAAAAACGGCAGCAGAAGTATCATCGCACGATGATTCAATCGCTAAAATGGTTGGACTTTGCATAAAAAAATCTGGCTGCAAAATGCGGATTTATTTTCAAAAAAAATTACTTTTGCAACCGCTTTCAAAAAAAGCATGCGCCTATAGCTCAGTTGGTTAGAGCATCTGACTCATAATCAGGGGGTCCTTGGTTCAAGTCCATGTGGGCGCACAAAAAGCAACTTTCGAAATGGAAGTTGCTTTTTTTATTTCTACAAATAGCTTCGCCAAAAAAGTTTCATTAATTATCTTGCACCCATGCGACTTTCATTACTTTTTATTCGTAAAACCAAAGCCAATTTTATTCGCTTGGGTTTGCATGTTTTTGTTAAACCTTTTGAATCGGCTTTGCTCAATTTGGTTTATTTGAGCAAGCTTTCGCAATGGCATCGGCATCAACCCAAAGTGGCTTACAACGATTTTTATAATGCTACATTCAATGCCAACAATCGTTTCAAATTATACGCTTCCATTTTGGAAAGTGAAAAACTAAATGCGCCAATTAATTATTTAGAATTTGGTGTAAGAGAAGGTAGCACTTTTAAATGGTGGGTTGAAAACAATCAATCAGCCGAAAGTAAATTTGATGGTTTCGATACATTTGAAGGTTTGCCTGAAGATTGGAATAATTACAAAGCTGGCGAAATGAGCGTTGGCGGAAAGTTTCCAGCCATCAACGATAACAGAATTAGTTTTCACAAAGGATTGTTTCAAGACACACTTTGGAATTTTCTGAAAAAATTTAATGATGATAAACGCAAAGTGATTCACATCGATTCTGATTTATACACTTCAGCTTTATTCGTTCTCACTTCATTAGCACCATTGCTCAAAAAAAATGACGTAATTATTTTTGATGAATTTGGTGTGCCTCAACACGAGTTTTTAGTGTACGATGAATTTATTCGTTCGTTCCGAATTCCATTAAAAATGATTGGTGCTTGCAACAATTATTTGCATGTAGCTTTTGTTGTAGAATAATTTTATTTTCGTTTCAAAACATTTTTTATGGCATTAAGTGAAGAATCAAAATCGAAAATTTTTCAGCAATTGAAAATGGTGATGGAAAAACATTGTCCGCCATTGGTTGTCAACAAAGGCAGCCAGCATGCTTTTGAAGTGATTGGAAATATCCCAACACCTTATGGCAGCAAAAAAGTGATGGTGCCAGGTATGTATTTCGCTTCGATAGTGATTAGAAAAGATGCCGTTACTTTTTATTTTTTCCCCACTTACATGAATGAAAAAGAATTCAAACCATTAGCACCCAACACCTGGAAAACCTTGAAAGGAAAAACTTGTTTTCATTTTAAAAAAGAAGAACAAGTAGATGAAAAAGAATTAAACGCACTTTTTAAAAAAGGAATTGAAGCCTTCAAAAAAATGAATTGGATAAAATGATTTCGGCTTTATTCATTTTCACTAATTTTAACCCACGATATTTTTTTTGATTCATGCTGCATAGTTTACACATTCAGAATTACGCTTTAATACAACAGTTGGAAATTAATTTCTCCAACCAACTCACTATTATCACTGGCGAAACAGGCGCTGGAAAATCAATACTGTTAGGTGCTTTAGGCTTGTTGTTAGGAGAAAGAGCTGATAGCGATGTGTTGTTTGACAAAGAAAAAAAATGTGTGGTAGAAGGAAATTTTCTGATTGAAAATTTAGGCTTGGAAGAATTTTTTAAAGAGAATGAAATTGATTTTGATACGCATTGCATTATCCGTCGCGAAATTACAGCCAATGGAAAATCAAGAGCCTTTATCAATGATACGCCAGTTAATTTATCTGCATTAAAGCAGCTTTCGGAAGAATTAATTGATGTACATCGTCAGCATGAAACTTTATCATTGAATAGTTCAAAATTTCAATTGGTGATGTTGGATGCGTTGGCTGGAAATGAAAATTTACTAAAAGAATATCAGCAACAATTTAAAAACTATCAACAAAAACAAAATCGTTTAACAGCTTTAAAAGACGAACAGGAGCAGCTTTTACGCAATCTTGATTATTTTCAATTTCAATTCAAAGAATTAAGTGAAGCAAAATTACTTGGTAATGAACTAACTGAATTGGAAAACGAATTACAATTATTAGAAAATGCCGATAACATTAAAAGCACCTTACAGCAAGCATTTCAAGGTTTGAGTGAAAGTGATGAAGCGATTACTTCGCAATTGAAAAATATTATTTCACAACTCAATTCTATAAAAAATTTAAAACCTGAAATTGCTGAATTGCATGAGAGATTAAACAGCGCAGCTTTAGAAATTAAAGACATTGCTGATGAAATTGATAACTTGAATCAACACATTAATACGGATGCAGAACGAATGCAAATGGTAAGTGAACGAATTGATTTGTTGAATAGATTGATGAAAAAACACAACGCTGCCAACGATGATGAATTGTTACAAATTCAAAATGATTTTGAGCAAAAAATAAAAGCCATCGAAATTGGCAATGATGAAATCGAGTCTATCGAAAAGGAAATTTCAACACTTCATCAAAACTTATTGACAAAGGCAAAATCCTTATCAAATAAGCGTTTGCAAGCTGCAACACCATTTGAAAAAAATGTAAATGAATTATTGCATCAGGTCGGAATGCCACATGCTTTATTGAAAATTGAGCATCATTCTTTACAAGACATTAATCAAACCGGCAGCGACAATTTTAAATTTTTATTTACTGCTAACAAAGGAAGTGCATTACAAGAAATCAGCAAAGTGGCTTCGGGTGGCGAATTGAGCCGATTAATGTTGTGCATAAAATCTTTAGTAGCGGCATCAACACATTTACCAACTTTAGTTTTTGATGAAATTGATACCGGCATCAGTGGCGAAGTAGCGATGCAAGTTGGAAAGGTTTTGCAGCAGTTAGCTTCATCGCATCAAGTGCTTTGTATCACCCATCTGCCGCAGATTGCAGCCAAAGGCAATGCTCATTATTTTGTTTATAAAACAACCAGCGGCGAACGAACTTTATCGCAAATAAAATCGCTGAATGAGCATGAGCGAATAGTTGAAATTGCAAAAATGTTGAGCGGCAATCAACCAGGCGAAGCCGCTTTGGCAAATGCAAAAGAGTTGTTGAATTAAATTTGATTCAACTTTTCTTTTACTCTTTCACAAATTTGGCTGTATGCACAAAACCTTTTTCATCGGTGGCTTTGAGGATGTAAATGCCTGAAGGCAAGTTGGCTGTAGTCAGTTGGCAGTTAGCAGTAGTCAGATGGTTCGACAAGCTCACCATGACCTGCCCCAATATATTTTCCACTTCCAATTTTGTATTGCCTGAAAACTGAATACCGCTTACTGTTAACTGATTGGTTGTTGGGTTGGGATACACTTTTAAATCATTCTTTGCTGCATTGTTTGTTAGGTTGTTAATACCTGCTGCTGGTTGGGTGTATTTGGCTACGTAAGGTTTGCCATTACCATTAGTAAAATTGCCTGCTGCATACACATTGCCTTGTGCATCAGTAGTGATGCTGTTGATAGCATTATTTGCCATTAATGCGTTAGCTCCTGTGCCTAATTCGCTCCAATTTGTTCCGTCCCATTTAGCGACAAATCGGTAACCTAAATTTGGAGTAGAGTCAGTAAAGTTGCCTGCTACATAATAGTTGTCGTTGATATCAACCGCAGAGGTGAGAACATAATCATTTATTAAACTTGAAGTACCACTTCCAAGAAAAGAACATGAACCCTGATAAAGCTTAGAAAGGAAATTTTTATTGTTTTGACTGTAATTATCATATCCAGCTTCATATATAGCTTTATTTGAGGTATCAACTGCTAATGTTGCTATGTTGAGAAAACGAATACAGGTTGGAGTATGCCCTCCCATATACGACCAATTCGTACCCGTAAATCTGGCAACAAAATACTTTTGATAAACGGTATCAAATAAATTACCCCCTGCATACAAATACCCATTTTTATCAGTTACTAATGATTGTATTTCACCAATTTGCCCCATTTTATGCAAGCTGTCAATTAATCCATCTAAATCAACCCAATCTGTTCCATTCCATTTAGCTACGTAATGAGTACCATTCATTGACCAAATAGGAGAATTAGTGAATCTGCCTGCTGCATATACATTGCCTGTACTATCAGTAGAAACCGAATTAATAAAATTGTTAGCATTCAAAGCATGAATACCTGTACCTAATTCACTCCATGAATTACCATCCCATTTTGCTACATAGCGATGTCCTTTAGTTGAAATAGCTGAATCGGTGAATTTGCCTGCTGCATAAATATTTCCAAATTTATCTTGGGCTAATGTAAATATTTGGTCATTAGCATTCAAAGCATTGATGCCTGTGCCTAATTCGCTCCAAGTGGTGCCGTTCCATTTTGCTACATAATATTTTTGCGTAGAGGTATCGTAGAATGTCCCTGCTGCATACACATTGCCTTGCTTATCAGCAATTACAGAATAAATTCCACCATTGGGATTCAAAGCATTAGTTCCTGTGCCCAATTCTTGCCAAGTTTGTGCAAGTAAATGGTTCGACAAGCTCACCATGACAGTGATAAAAAGAAACGAAAGTTGAAGTGTTTTTTTCATGATTATTGTTTTTGATTGTTAGTAAAAAACTATGACGAAAATAAAACCAATTTGGTTGCTTTTACTCTTTCACAAACTTAGCTGTATGCACAAACCCTTTTTCATCGGTGGCTTTGAGGATGTAAATGCCTGAAGGCAAGTTGGCTGTAGTCAGTTGGCAGTTAGCAGTAGTCAGATGGTTCGACAAGCTCACCATGACCTGCCCCAAAATATTTTCTATTTCTATTTTTGTATTGCCTGAAAACTGAATACCGCTTACTGTTAACTGATTGGTTGTTGGATTCGGATACACTTTTAAATCATTAGCTGCATTGTTTGTTAGGTTGTTAATACCTGCTGCTGGTTGGGTGTATTTGCCTACATAATATTTATTTGAACTGTTATAAAAATAACCAGCGGCATACACATTATTTGCTGTATCAGTTGTAATGGATATAATTGAATTGTTTGGTTTTAAAGCATTAGCACCAGTGCCTAATTCACTCCATGTAGTGCCGTCCCATTTAGCTACATAAGGATTACCCAACAAACTTGTTGTCGAATCCGTAAACCTACCTGCTACGTATAAATTTTTATTTTTGTCAATGGCTGATGCGAAAATTTCATTATTAAAAAAGATTGCTCCAACCCTCGAACAAGATAGCGTTTTTAGTTGGGTTACAATTGTATTTGACACATTAGTAAAGTATTCATTTCCTGAGGCATAAATAGTACTATTCGAATCAATCACAAGGCTTTTAATTGGCACTGTAAAATCAACACAAACTGGAGCACTACCCATATAAGTCCAATTGGTTCCATTGAATCTGGTTACAAAGTAAGACGATAATAGTGAATCATATAAACTGCCTGCGGCATATACTTGCCCTATATTATCTGTAATTAATGAATTAATTGTCCCGATTGTTCCTCGGGCTTTTAATGATGGAATAGGTCCTTCTAATTCTGCCCAATTTGTTCCGTTCCATTTAGCTATGTATCTACTGCCATTCCATTTCCAAACTACTGAATCTGTAAAATCACCTGCTGCAAATATGTTACCTACACTATCTGATGATAAGGTATTGATTTGTGCATTGGCATTTAGTGCTTGTGTGCCAACCCCTAATTGACTCCAACTGTTTCCATCCCATTTGGCTACATACTGATGTCCTTTATTTGAAGTAACTGAATCTGTAAATAAACCTGCTGCATACAAGTTGCCTGATTTATCTAATGCCAATGTCAGTATTTGATTATTTGCATTCAAGGCGTTCGCTCCTGTGCCTAATTCACTCCAAGTTGTCCCGTTCCATTTAGCTACATATACACCGCCATTAGTATCAGTAAATCCTCCAGCTGCATATATATTACCTTGCTTATCAGCTATGACTGAATTAATGATGTCATTAGCATTCAAAGCATTCGCTACGCTGCCTACCTCCTGCCACGATTGTGAATTTGCTTTTAAAAAAAATAAACCTGAAATGAGGAGTAATAAAATGTTTTTCATGTTGTTTGTTTTTGATTGTTTAAAAATAATCTTGAGCAGGTTTTCTTTCCTGCTCAAGATTGATGTTAAATTTCTATTTGGTTACTATTTATAGCCGTTGTCGGAGTTTGTCCTCCGACAACTTCCTTTGAATCGTTGGTGAACAAACACCAACGATGGCTGAAAAGGCTATACTGTATTTACTGCTAACTGTCATTTCCACTTTCCGATTCCCTCCATTAGCATTCCAATTGCCAAACTACCCAATCTATATTGCCGATTTACCCAATCCACATTGCCTATTTCAACATTTTGAATGCCTCCGTAGGCTTTCTGATTGTCAATTTACCCAATGTATATTGCCTATTTTGGCTTTCAGATTGGGTCAGTCAGCAATCAGGTTGTTGATTTAGGCTTTTTTGACCTCACCCCAGCCCTTTCCGAAGCAGAGGAGGCAAATACAAGTGCGATGAAATCTATTAATCAAGTTAATCGTTAATAGTTATTGGTTATTAGCAAAGGCAATTGTATTTCCAATTAACTATTAACGAATAACTGATAACATTTTCTTTTTTATTTTCTAACACATAATCTATGTTTATGCTTTAGGCGCAGCAGCCGGGGCTTGACTTTTTACTTTGCCAGGGTAACGTTGTTTCATATCATTTACCGCATCTTGTGCGCCAGGCACATTGTTAGCGGCTGCCATTTGTAATGCTGCATATACTGCATTAGCTGCCTCCATAGCTTCGCCACCTGAAAGCATCATGGTGTCTTCCACTGCTCTTACCAAAGGCTCTAACTGGGCTAAATAGCCATTTAATAATACTACTGCATTCACATCTACTGTTAAATTAGCCAAACTGATATAGCTTGGTAATTGGTTGGTAAATTGAGTGCCATAAGTTTGTGCTTTTTGCACAAAGGCTACTGATTTGTCGCCCATTTTTAAGCCACCTCGGCGTTCGGCATCGGTCAAGGCTTTTAAATAGGGTGTCAGTTTTTGACTAAGTGTGGCAAGTGCGGCTGTGATAGCTGCTTGGTCAGCTGCGCTGACTACTACATTGATGTTGTTGTCCATTTTGATTTAATTTTTATTGGTTTGTTAAAAAAAAATTTAGAAAGATGATTTGTGAAAACTGAAAAGCAACTGTAATCGAAAAAAACAGGGAACAATAATTTCGCTTTTG
>CAIODY010000122.1 GCA_903857255.1 uncultured bacterium | reverse complement strand
GCTAACAAAAATTAAAAAAAGGGGTTTCAATCAGAAAAATTGGTGGCTCAACCAATCATTTTATGGTTTGAACTGATACAAATAGGGGATAAGCTATTTTAATTGATGATTAATATAGAAGCACTAATTTTTCTTTTTTACATCATAAAGGCTCTTTCTATCCGAAAGAGCCTTTATGATGTGGCGAACTGGCTACTTATAGCTTTTGACTGATGACTAACCGCTAATGGCTTACTAAAACCGCAAATGTTTTACCGTGTAGCCATTATTAATTAATTGCTTCAATGAGCCAATACCAATCTTCACATGTAGCTCAACATAGTTGGTGGTTACAGCATTATCGCTGGCTTCAGTTTTTACACCTTCGGGCGTCATCGGTTGGTCGCTAATTAAAAGCAAAGCACCGCTTGGTATTTTATTAGCAAAAGCCACCGTAAAAACAGTAGCCGTTTCCATATCAATAGCCCTACATCTAATATCGGTAAGGTATTGTTTGAATTTTTCATCCCACTCCCACACTCGGCGATTAGTGGTGTACACCGTACCAGTCCAATAATCCAATTCAAAATCTCTGATAGTGGTCGAAATAGCCTTCTGCAAAGCAAACGAAGGCAAAGCAGGCACTTCAGGAGGCAAATAATCGTTTGAAGTTCCCTCACCTCTGATGGCAGCAATGGGCAAAATCCATCCACCAACGCCTGGTCCTTTGCGTAAGCCCCCACATTTACCCAAAAACATTACTGCTTTTGGATGCACCGCACTTATTAAATCAATCACCGTGGCAGCATTGGCACTACCCATGCCAAAATTAATCATGGTGATGCCTTCGCCAGTGGCGGCTTGCATAGCTTTGCCCACACCATATATTTTTGCACCCGTAAGTTGGGCAAAAAGCTCGATGTAGTTGCTAAAATTGGTGAGTAAAATGTATTGGCTGAATTCTTCTAAGGGCATACCAGTGTATCTCGGTAGCCAATTGTTTACAATCTCTTCTTTTGTTTTCATGATGGATATTGATTGGATGAAAAAGTTGCTACAAAGGAATAAATACACTCCTTAATTTTACAAAACTATGCATCATTTTGTATAAATGAACATTCATTTGTAGTTGGTAAAATAAATTGGAGTTGCTAAAGATATTTTCACGAAAATTGTGTAGCGTAAAAGTACAACATGCAAATACAATTTCAACCGATTGATTTTAAAACAAGATTAAATAATGGCAAACAAGAGCTGTTGGATACCATCCGCAAAAAATATGTTGCCATCACACCCGAAGAATTAGTGAGGCAACATTTAATTCAGTATTTAATTACCGAAAAGAAAGTTGCCATTGGCAAAATAGCAGTTGAAAAAGAAATCAAATTGAATGGATTGAAAAAGCGGTTTGATATTTTAGTGTACGATGAAGCCTTAAAACCCTTGCTATTAGCCGAATGCAAAGCACCTCAAATAAAACTCACCCAAGCAGTGATAAATCAGGTGGCAAATTATAATATCAATTTGCAAGTAAAGTATTTACTCATCACCAATGGCATCGAAATGCACATCGCTCAAATTAATTTCGATAAAAAAAGTTATGAATGGATGAAAGAAGAAGTAGAATTCAGCTAAATTATTCAGCCAATTCTTCTTCCATATCTTCTTGCTCTTGCTTAGAACGCATAGCATCAATCTCTGTTTTAATAATTGCCGCAAAAACTTTTCTACAAGCAAAAATTGTAAACGCCAAAAATGAAATTAAAAACATCATTAAAGCAGGCACAAAAACAGAAACCTGAATAACCGTTTCGATATAAGGATTATCCAACACTTTAATAATCGGTTTATCCGATTGGTATCTAACAATAGCTTGCTCTTGCATATCTACAAGCCTAGTGTATCGGGAAGCAATAATTTTTTTATTTTCTTCTAAATCTTCTAATGGCACTTTAACTACCGATTTAATCATGTATTTATTTACATCATTAAACTGTGCATTTTCGTATTTTAAATTCTCATAAATTTCTCTAATTGAATCAACTCTGTTGGTGATATAATCTAAATCTTGTTTCACTTTTTGAGTAGTGATTTCAAAATTAAAATTAATCAGCTCGTTAATAATAATTTTGTTTTCCATCATGGCTAATTCGGGCGAATAATTAAAGTTTTCCAAACTCATAAATCCACTTTCGTCAATCACCGTAACACAACCACTTCTTAAAATGGCAGCAGCTTTGTCAATTTTTTGTTCTTTCGTTAAAGCATGTATATTAACCTTTTTTTGCCAAGGTAAAGTAGCCTTATTATTGTCATCAACAATCCAATCAGCTAATATATCATACTTAGTATTGTAAGGAGCTTGCAATTTATAAGTAGCAATTCTATGTGTTACGGTTCGGCTGATAAGCACTTTAGATAAAATACCCAAAGCACCAGCTTTAACAGACACATCACCTTGAATTAATTCCAACGGACTACCACTTAAAGTAGC
Organism: uncultured bacterium; assembly: GCA_903857255.1. Classification (GTDB taxonomy): domain Bacteria; phylum Bacteroidota; class Bacteroidia; order Chitinophagales; family CAIODY01; genus CAIODY01. The sequence goes on along the minus strand of CAIODY010000122.1, from coordinate 29,947 downwards.
TTCTTTTCTATCCGGATAGAACAATGATTTTGCTGCATATTTATTTGGTAAAAGATTTTTATATACAACCACCAAAGCTGTCAAAAGCGAAGAAAAAAGAAGTATCCAAATCAATCTTTTTTTGATTAATTCAACGGCTTCTTTTAGCTTATCGCTATAATTAACTTTCGACATAATGATTTTATTATTGAGATAATTTTTCGATTGCTAAATAGGTTAACAAAAAGCCCGACAAAGTTGAAATGGTATAAGCACTGGCTTGTAAAATGGTAGTAGGTATTGAAGCTACCACTTGTAAAGCATTTTTCGATTGCTTTTCAGGAACATTTAATGTGCAACCATAATCTACTTTAGGATAAGTAATAAAAAACAAATAGCTATGTGCTTTTCTAACAATTCCATTAGCATATTTTACCGTAGATTTTTTCTTCCAAGGGCGCATACCAAAACCACCAGCTAAACCAATGTAATATTTAAAGCTAACTTTATCTCTATCATAAAATACATTTACTGGCACTTGTACATCACCTGTAATTTTAATTACTTCATCTAATGCAGGAATATTTAGTGAATCGCCCTCATTTAATATGATGTCATATTTTGAGCCTGGTCGTTTAATAGCTGATGCTAAATCAATTAAAATTACGGCACCAATAGTTGCTCGTTTGAAGGTTGCTCCTTTTACATTGGCTGTTGGTAATAAACCTCCCGACCTTCTTAGTAAAGAAGAAATACGTTCTTTATCTTCTTTCAAACTATACACACCCGGATATTTAATTCTACCAAAAACACCTACATTTTTTTGATAACTAAAATCAGGATTTTTTCTTACAAACACTTGGTCATAAGGGCGTAATTCAATTTTTTCGGCAATGGTATCATTCTCTAAAATTGGGTCAATGGAATATTGCTTAATGATAGTTTTAATAGGAATATTTCTTCGCTTGGCATCTTCAATGCTGATGATACTTGAAATTTCTACTTGATTGTATTCAGCTTCGCCTTTCATCCCACCGCTGATGTATAACAAATCTTTCAGTGTTCGTCTGCCCGATAAAATAAAACTTCCTGGCTGACGAACTAAACCTGAAATAGTTACGTAAGGAATGTCTTGAAAATCAGAAACGCTGTAAATTTTTAGGGCATCAAATTGTTTTATTTCAATGTTGTTTTCTTCGTACAAAGAAGAGTCTTCTTTTTTCACAACTGCCCCTAAATTGATTGGAATATATTGTATTTCAAAATTGGGTGCAATCCTTATCACATAGGCTCTTTGCAAATAGGCTTCCCCTTTTAATCCGCCTGCTTTGGTAATCAAATCAGCTACTTTTTCGCCTTGTTTCAATTCATATACACCTGGGTAGGCAACCTGACCAATAATTTGTGCCTTGTTAGTAATTTCATCATTGATGGCTCTAATAAAAACCCTGTCGCCATCCAACAAATCAATTTTTCTTGCACCGCTCATAATCTCATAAGCATTCATATCCAATATCTTCACCTTTTCATTTTCAGTTCTGAATACTTGAATATTAGCTAATCGAGCATCAAATTTTATTCCGCCAGCCAATTCTATTAAGTCTTTCAAACTTTCATTATCCTTTAACTGATAAATCAAAGGGCGTTTTATTTCACCATCAATATCCACTTGTTTTTTATAAACATTCACAAATAAAAAGTCATTATTTTCTAAATAAATATCGTCTTGTTTATTTCCTTTTTGTAAATATTTATAAACATCCAAGGTATCTACAATTTTACCATTTCTCTTTACGGTAATCTCTCTCAACGAACCTAATTTGTTCGGGCCACCAGCCAAATACAAAGCATTAAAAGCTGTATTCAATGCGGACATGGAGTAAGCACCTGGTTGATTCACTTCACCTATCACATTCACACGAATTGTCCTAACACCGCTAATAGTAACCTCAATATTGCTTCCAGATGGTGTTACGGCACTAAATTTCCCCGAAATAATTTCTCTTGCATTTTTATAAGTAACTCCTTTCAAAAAAATCTTTCCAATATTGGAAGGAAATATTGAACCATCTTTTTCTACCACATAAAGACTTTGAAATTCTGCTTGTCCCCAAATTGTAACTGTTAGTACATCACCTGGTCCAATACGATAATCATCTGGTGGAATTGGGTTTTCAACTGGTGTAAATACTAAAGATGATTTGCTGAAAATTGAACCGCCGTAAACATCATTATTCACGTTGGCATTTTTACCAAAATAATCAGGCAAGCCCTGCAAAGCTTTAATCTGTTGTTTTTTGGCTTCTTCTTCCGATACATCTCTTTTGATTTTCATTACATCACCAAAGTTCTGATTTCGTGAGCGTTGTTGATTGATATACTTTTGAATATCATCTTCCGATACACCCGATTTTCTAAATTCATTAATTCGTTGCTGAAACTCTACATCATCAGCCTGAATGGGTTGTTCATTATTGTTTTGAGTTCCTTTATTAGTTGTTGTTGAAGTCTTACTACCAATTACCTGCTGTTGATTTTGAGCTGCATTCATATCTCGTAAAACTTGTATCGCTCCACCTGGCGTCGGAATCATTCCTGAAGGCACTCCGCCTGCATCAGGCGTACCAATGCCTGTTCCCGAACCACTTGTTGTACCTGTTTGTGCAAAAGCAAAATTGGTGGTTACAAATAAACTTACTAAAAATAAAATAATTCGAAGCTTCAAAATTTTCAGAGAATTCATACTTTTTGATAATGGCATTGAACAAATGATTCGTTTTCGATATAGCCGCTAAAGATACGATTTTTTCAATCCTTCAAAGTATTCGACTCAACTTTTTATAACGTTTCTGAAAATTAAAACTGATGAAAATCCTGTTCCAAAAGAATTTTGAGTGATTACATTTGCAGCTCGTTTTAATTTTAAAAATAAATTTTATCACATGGAATTTCGCAAAGAAAAAGATACGATGGGTATCGTAGAAGTGCCTGCCAATGTTTATTGGGGTGCACAAACACAACGCTCGATTGACAATTTTAAAATTGCACAAGACATTAATAAAATGCCGAAAGAAATTATTCGGGCATTTGCCATTTTGAAAAAAGCAGCAGCATTAACCAATTTTGATGCAGGCGTTTTACCTCAGGATAAATGCGAATTAATCGGCAAAGTTTGTGATGAAATTTTAGCAGGAAAATTAGATGACCAGTTTCCTTTAGTGATTTGGCAAACTGGTAGCGGCACACAAAGCAACATGAATTGCAATGAGGTTATCGCTTATCGTGGGCATGTGATGCAGGGTGGGAACCTGATGGATGAAAAGAAATTTTTACATCCAAATGATGATGTGAATAAATCGCAATCGAGCAATGATACATTCCCAACAGCCATGCACATTGCGGCTTACAAGATTTTAATGGAAACAACAATTCCCGGAATTACAAAGTTGAAAAATACTTTAGAAGCTAAATCAAAAGCATTTATGCATGTGGTAAAAATTGGCAGAACACATTTTATGGATGCCACACCATTAACTGTTGGGCAAGAATTTTCGGGTTATGTTTCGCAATTAGAACATGGTTTGAAAGCAATTAATAATTCCCTAAAACACTTGTCGGAATTGGCTTTGGGCGGTACTGCCGTTGGTACAGGAATCAACACTCCTCCAAATTATGCTGTAAATGTTGCAAAGCATATTGCGCAACTTTCAAGTTTGCCATTCATCACTGCTGAAAATAAATTTGAAGCTTTAGCTGCTCACGATGCCATTGTAGAAGCACATGGCGCATTAAAAACGGTGGCGGTTTCATTGTTTAAAATTGCGAATGATGTTCGTATGTTGTCATCTGGACCAAGAAGCGGAATTGGTGAAATTCATATTCCTGATAACGAACCAGGCTCTTCGATTATGCCAGGCAAAGTAAACCCTACACAATGCGAAGCCTTGACTATGGTGGCTGCCCAGGTGATGGGAAATGATGTGGCAATAAATATTGGTGGCATGAACGGACATTTTGAACTGAATGTTTTCAAACCTGTAATGATTTATAATTTCTTGCACAGCGCAAGATTGATTGGCGATGCTTGTGTTTCATTCAACGATAAATGTGCAGTTGGCATTGAACCACTGAAAGAAAACATCAAAAAACATGTAGATAATTCATTGATGTTGGTAACGGCTTTGAACACAAAAATCGGTTATTACAAAGCTGCTGAAATTGCTCAAACTGCCCACAAAAATAATTCAACGCTTAAGGAAACCGCTATCAGCTTGGGTTACGTAACTGCTGAACAATTTGATGAATGGGTGAAACCTGAAGAAATGTGTGGCAAAATTTAGTTTTGAATTTGCTTTAAAAAAACGGCTCGGTGAAAATTTCATCGAGCCGTTTTTTTTAACTCTTCCTAATCTCTGCTCCCAATTGCGTTTCGAGTTGAGCGATAAGTTTGCTCATCATTTTCTCCAATTTATCATCGGTTAAAGTTTTGCCTTCGTCTTGCAAAGTCAGGCTGATGGCGTAACTCTTTTTGTCTTCACCAATTTTTTTATCACGATAAATATCAAACAAACTGATGCCTTTCAGCAAATCGCCCATTTGTTGTTTGGCAATATTTTCAATTTGTGCATATTCAATTTGCTCATTAATCAGCATCGCCAAATCCCGTTTCACCGCAGGGAATTTTGACAATTCTTTGTATTGCACTTTGCTTTGCTGCACCGCATTTTCAACTTTATTCCAATTGATTTTTGCATAAGCCACTGCATTGCGAATATCAAATTGTTTCAAAATTTTTTGGTTGATGTTTCCAATTTCGGCAATCAAATTTTTTTGTAAAAAATATTGCAAACCAAAATCAAAACGACCTTCATTACTTATTTCTTCCACTTTGTCAATCGCAATTCCTAAATTGCTCAACAGCTTTTGCGAAGCGGCTTTCAAAGCATAAATATCATTTTCAACGGCGGATTGATTCCAGCTTTTTTCAGTAAATTTTCCTGTCATCCACATGCACAATTGCTGTTGCTCTGAATATTTTTCTGCTGATTTTTTGCTGTAAATTTTCCCGAACTCAAACAATTTCAAATCTGCATTCTGACGATTCTGGTTGTGTGCAATCGCCTCCAATCCACCAAACAACAAATCATTGCGCAACACATCTAATTCAGTATTGATGCTGTTTAGCAGCGTTACCAGATTTTCTTTTTCAGCATAATATTTACTCTGCGTCAAAGTGTTGTTCATCATTTCTGAAAAACCATTTGCTGCTAAAAATTCAGCAGCTTTATTTCTCAAAATATGCGCCTGAACGCCCGAACGAATTGGAATGGCAGCTTGCAAAGTGTTTGGAATCGGCAATTTATCCAATCCATACAAACGAAGAATTTCTTCCACCAAATCAGCTTCAATGCTGATGTCGGTTTTGTGTGTAGGAACGGTAACAGTCCAAATGCCTTGTCCTGCCTGCGTCATACCGAAACCTAAATTCTTCAAAATAGTTTCAATCGTTTCTGCACTCAATTCAATTCCTAATTTATCATTTACATTCTGATGCGATAATTGAATTTGTTTTTGTTCAATTTTTTCAAATGATTCATCAAAAAACGGCGAAGCAATTTTTGCATCACACAGCTCCATCATCAGTTGCGCAGCACGTTTCAGTACATTTAAAACATTGGCTGCGTCAATTCCTTTTTCAAAATGCAAAGCTGCATCGGTTCTTAATTGATGATGAAAAGAAGTTTTACGAATCGCTTTTGCGTTGAACCATGCGCTTTCCAAAAATATTTTTGTAGTGCTGTCGCTCACACCTGAATGCAATCCGCCGAACACTCCGGCAATGCACATTGGTTTTTCTGCATCGCAAATCATCAAATCATCGGCTTGCAATTTTCTTTCTTTTTCATCTAAGCAAATGAACGCTGTGCCTGCGTTTTCAGTTTTTACAACAATTTTATTTCCACTGATTTTTGCTGCATCAAATGCATGCAAAGGCTGACTACTTTCATGCAAAACATAATTGGTAATGTCCACTACATTATTAATTGGGCGAACGCCAATAGCTTTCAATGAATTTTGCAACCACTCCGGAGAAGGCTTCACTGTTATATTTTCCAGCACAACGCCACAATATCTCGGGCATTTTTCTTTGTCTAAAATTTCAATTTTAAAATCAGAATTATTTTTTGAATCGCTTGAAACTGGCTTCAATAAAGGGTTTTGCAAACCATCTTTTGGTAAATCATTTGGTTGATGAACAGCTAAATACGCCATCACTTCACGGGCAACACCCAAGTGAGAAAATGCATCGCTACGATTTGGTGTTAAACCAATTTCAAAAATAGTATCGTTATAAATTCCTAAAACATCAGCCGCAGATGAGCCAATGGCAGTAGTTTCAGGCAGAATCAAAATTCCTGCATGGCTTGTTCCTAATCCTAATTCATCTTCAGCGCAAATCATTCCTTCACTTTCTTCGCCACGAATTTTTGCTTTTTTCATGGTCAAAGCTTCACCGCTTGTTGGGTAAATAGTTGTTCCAATTGTCGCTACTAAAACTTTTTGTCCGGCAGCAACATTCGGTGCGCCGCAAACAATTTTTAATAAATTTTCTGCACCAATATTTACAGTAGTCAAACTTAATTTATCAGCATTCGGATGTCGGTCGCAAGTTAAAACCTGACCAACCACAACGCCTTTCAAGCCGCCTTTCAGCGATTCGTAAGCAATCACATCTTCCACTTCTAAACCAATTGCTGTAAGAATTGCTGACACTTCAGCCGCAGGCAAACTAATATTCAAATATTGGCGAAGCCAGTTGTAAGAAATTTTCATGCACTAATTTTTCAAAAAAAATGAAGTGCGAAGATAATTCTGAATTATTAATGAAAAGAAAGGTTATTGATAATTACGCTTTTTCCAACGTAATCACCGTGATTTCAGGCCAAATGCCGATTCTGCCTGGATAACCCAAAAATCCAAAACCACGATTAACATAAATATAGCGGTTATCTTTTTGATAAGCACCAGCCCATTGTTTGTAAATATATTGCACAGGACTCCAACGAAAACCTGGAATTTCAATGCCCATTTGCATGCCGTGTGTATGTCCGCTCAACGTGAGATGAATATGTTCATCATGTTTTAAAACTTGTGCTTCCCAATGCGATGGGTCGTGCGATAACAAAATTTTGAAATCATTTTTTGCAACACCATGCAATGCTTTATTCAAATCACCATATTGATGAAAGCCGCGAAGACCCCAGTTTTCAACGCCAAGTAAAGAAATTGTTTGTCCGTTTTTTTCGAGTTTTAAGTTTTCATTCAACAATAATCTGAAACCAATTTCACCATGTGTATTTTTTAATTGTTGCAAATTTTTTGCTTTTAATTCTTCGCTTTCCCAACTTACATAATCGCCATAATCATGATTGCCGAGAATAGAAAATTTGCCCATTGGTGCTTCTAATTTATCAAACACTTTTTTCCACGGCAACATTTCATCGGCTTTGTTATTTACCAAATCGCCAGTAAAAAAAATTACATCACTTTTTTGTGCATTAGCCATTGCAACGCCTTTCATTACAGCAGTTTCATCATCAAAGCTACCCGAATGAATATCCGATAATTGTGTGATGGTGAAGCCGTGAAATGCTTCTGGTAAATCTTTAAATTTTAATTTTACTCGGCGAACTGTGTATTGATATTTTCCTTTCAATGCGCCATACAACAAGCCGCCAAACGGAATTGCAGCCAAGCCAATCACACCATAGCCTAAAAATTTTCTTCGAGAAATTAAGAAAGTTACATCAGCATATTTTGGTGATGAAGATAAATATGTTATCCAACGAAAACCTGCAAACACAAGTCTGAAAACATCTTCAGCCAACATCACTGGCGCAACAAATAATTTTGGAATCAATAAAATCATCATCGTGCCACTTACAATGTTCAACATTTTCGGATTAGCAGTTGCAAATTTTCCGCTGATGAAAAAATAAAATGCAATTGCCATCATCACGGTTTCAACAATCCAATAGGTCCAATGAATTTTTGGATTAGATGTTACAGTTTTTATTGCCTGAAAAAAATAGAAATCTAATCCTAACCAAATAATCAATACAATAAACACACGAGCAGCCATATAAAAGAGTTTGTGAAAAAATTAAAGTTCAAAAGTAGCAAGACAATCAAACAACAAAATTGTTTTTAGGTGAGTGGAAGATTTAGGTAGGTGGAAGATACAATTGTTTTCAATTAGAAAAATTGACACTACATTCAGCCTATGAAAATTGGAACAATAAATATTGATTGGTTCAAAAAATCAAAAGCTACAAAGAATTTGATGGAAGAAAAAATCAATAAACAAGATTTTGATTTCTTAATTGTTACCGAAAATGTTCTCTCTTTTAATTTTAATCAAAAATACTACACCTACCATTCGCAGCAAATTCCAACGGACAAAGAATTTCAGCATTTACATTATGGCGATTATTTAAAAGGCGAAACACCAGTAAGAACAAGTATTTACAGTAAATACAAATCCATTGAAACAATAAAAGTTGCAGATGATTACACTTCCGTTTGTCATAAATTTAATGTAGCCAAAAAGGAGATTATCATTTACGGTTCTATCATTGGCACTTGGGGAATTAAGTATCAAAATGAAATCGCAAAAACAGAATTGGAAAATTTCAAAACGGATATTCAAACTATTTCAGCACAAAATGAAAATGTAATTATTGTTGGCGATTTCAACACTTCATTTTTTGAAAATGAAAAAAGAGAATTAGCAACAATTAAAAGCAGAAGTGAATTGGTTGCGATTACTGACAAACTTAAAATTAATCGTGCAACAGAAAACTTGAAAGAAAATATCGACCACATTTTTATTTCATCAAAGTTGCATCACCAATCACAAATTGCCGTTTCTGTTTTTTTAGAAAATGATTGTTTGAAAGATGAACCACATCAAGGTATTTGCGTTGAAATAATTTAATCAATGACGATAACCAAATCCTTATTAATAAAGGCTTTGCGTTTAATTTTTCACCTCCCCCAAAATCTTCCCATCCTGCATTTCAATAATTCTATCGCTGCGTTTTGCAAAGTCATTATCGTGAGTTACAGCAATAATTGTTTGGTGCATTTCGTGTGATAATTGTTTGAAAATATCAAAAACAATATCCGTGTTTTTAGAATCTAAATTTCCTGTGGGTTCATCGCCCATAATAATTAATGGGTCGTTGATTAATGCACGAGCAATGGCAACCCGTTGTTGTTGTCCACCACTTAGTTTTGATGCAGGCTTCAAGGCTTGGTCTGCCAAACCCAGCATTTTCAAGCGTTCCAAAGCACGATGTTCAATTTCTTCTTTTGAAAAGTTGCCCAATTTCAAAGCAGGAATCATCACATTTTTCAAACAAGAAAATTCGGGCAACAAATAATGAAATTGAAAAACGAAACCAATTTTTTCATTTCTGATACCAGCCAATTGATTTTGTTTCATGCCCGTTACACTTTGATTATGAATTCGCAAATCGCCTTCATAATCTGTATCCATAGTTGATAAAACATAGAGCAGTGTTGACTTTCCACAGCCCGATTTACCAACCAACGAAACAAATTCACCACGTTTTACTTCAAACGAGATATCATCCAACACTCTGAATTTTTCAGGTTCGTAAAAATATTTTCCAATTTTTTTTGCCTCTAAAATTATTTCGTTGCTCATGTTTAATTTCTTTTTCCCACAGATTTCACAAATTTTTGCTGATAATTTTTCTTTACAAACTTTAAGAACTTGATAAACTTTACAAACTCATTATTTCCTTAAAATGCTTACTGGGTCAACATTTGCGGCTTTTCGTGCAGGAATTAATCCAGCGAAAAAAGTAACAATCAATCCCACCATTGCGCCTTGAAAAAACACAAAAGGCTCAAATCGAATGGGGAAATAACCAATGTCGCCACCCACATAAGTATGCGATAAAACATTCACCATCAACAATGCCAACAACAAACCAACCGTAACACCAATTGCACCAATCATCAAAGCTTGTTGTACAAAAATTCTCGTTACATCATTTCCTTTAAAACCCATTGCCTTCAAAATGGCTATGTCATTCATTTTCTGGCTAATCGTCATGCTCAAAATATTGTAAATCCCAAATCCAGCCACAATCAAAACCGTAAAAGAAATCGAAGTTAAAATGATAGAACGCATCTTGCTGGCAGCCACAAAAGTTTCGTTGGCAGTTTGCCAAGCTTCAGCTTTGTAGCCCGTTAGCGCAGAAAATCTGTTCGAATAATTCACCGCATTTTTGTAATCGACAATGTTCACATCCAAGTCGGTTACATAACTCGGGTTTTGCAACAAAATTTGTTGCGCCGCCGAAATATTCATAAACGATTTCACTTTATCAATTTGCGAATTTGCAGTTCGAAACAAACCAACGACCTTCATCACTTTCGTTACATTTACTGGCGAACTGATAGAAATATTATCGCCCACTTTCACACTCAATTTGTCTGCAACGCCCACCCCAAGCAGGATTCCGTTGGGTGTCGACTTTAAATCCAACATTTTTCCAGCCACCATCGTGGTTTGAATATCAAACATTTTATCGGCTTCTTCAATGTTCACACCAATCGTATTGCCAGCAATTTGCGATTCGCCTTTGTGATAAAAAATTCCAGTTGCCACCTGCGAAGTAACCATCGTTACATCTTTTTCTTTTCGCAGCAAATCCATCAGCAGCGCAGGGTTCACGATAGTTTGACTTTCAGGAACAATTTTTGGATTCACCAAAGCGTTCACTTTTTTATCCGAATTTTCTGATGCAATTAACGGTCGGCTGATATCATCATCCTTGTAAACCCTTATGTGTGCTATGTTTCGGAAAATCAACGTGTCCGACATTCTTGCAAAACCAGCCATCATCGAGTTTAAGAAAATATAAATCGCAATACCAATCGTAACGCCCAAAGCCGCCACCACAGTCAGTTTCATCTTCGAGAAAGTGTACGTCATCGAGATATCCGAACTAATATTGTGGTTAAATTTTTTTGGCATTTTCTTATTTTTATTTTTTAGGGCGGCTTCGGGCTTTTCGCTGCAATCTTTTGCTCAACGCTCAAAACCTACGTTGCAAAAGGATTTCCGCTTCAATCCCTGCCGCAGCAACATTCTACTTTCATCTTTTTTATTTAAAAAAGTTCCTTCGCTACCGCTCAGGATGACGCATAGATTTTGCCGTCATGCTGAGGAACGAAGCATCTGTGTTCAATTAGCAAATTATCACATTAGCATATCAGCACATTATTTCTTGTTATTCAACATCAACTCATCCTCTTCGCCAATACCACCAAGCACTTCCACATAATCATTCGACACCAAACCAGTTTGAATCGTAACAATTTTCTTATCTTTTTTCAACATCACTTTATTGCCATAATCCAAAAAAGTTCTTGGAATCACCAACACATTTTTTCTTTCTTCGCCCACAATGTTCGATTCCAACTGCGTTCCAACAATTTGGAAATCCAACGAGTCAGTAAAATAGGCTTTCACTAAATAGCTCAACGAAGTTTGGTCAAACATTGGCAAAACCTGTTTCACCACCGCGTTGTAAACTTTTTGTTTGTTCGTATTCAATCGCACTAAAACTTTCTGATTCAAATGCACTTTGCTCATGCTCGTTTCATCCACATTCAATTTGGCATAAATTAATTTCGGATTACCCAACACCGCAATCACATCGCCTTGTCGCACATAATCGCCCAACAATTTCACTCGTTGATAAACTTTTGAATTGTTCAACGCCTTGATTTGATTTTGCTCTTTCAAAATTTCATTCACACCAGTTGCGCTTCGTTGCGAAATTTCCACTTGTTGCGCCGCCACTTTTTGTGCATCATATTGATTTTGCAAAGCCTGCAAATTGGCTTCAGATGTGGTTTCGGTGAGTTGTGCATTTTCAAATTCTAATTTTGAAATGCTGTTCGTCGCATACAATCGGGTGTATCTATCTAATTGTGCTTTATCCAATTTCAGCTTTTCTTTTGCCGCTTCAATGTTGGCTTTAATTTGCTGTAATGCAGGCGCAGTGGGCATTACATTGCTTTTGGCAATATTGTGTAATTCTTCTGCACCAATTGAATTCACCACATTTTGACTGTTGTCAATCACTGCTAACACTTGCCCAGCCTTCACCAAATCACCTTCTTCAAAATTTTCTTTTACAATGTAGCCATTAGTTTGCGCTGTTAAATTGTATTGGTCGTCAGCCTCCAAAACACCTGATGCAAACACCATTTCGGTGATGTCTTTATGCACAGGTTTGATTACATCATCGCTATTATTTTTACAAGAAAAAATAAAAATCGGAACGCCGAAAATCAGCCACAAAAACTTTTTCATGCTTATTTAATTGTGTTATTGATAATAATTTTTGATTTCGCAAATTCGCTGTTTGCCGCTTGCATGGCTCTATTCAAGCTACTATTCAACCAATCATTAAACGAGTTTAATAAATCAGTTGACGACAAAACACCTTCTTTATAAATGTTAAGATTTTTGAAATAAATATCTTCTTTCAAATTTTCAATTTGCTTATTCAATTGATAGCTGTTAAATGATTTTTGATAATCCACTTTCAACTGATTGTTATTCAAGCTATCCTGCAAAGCCGCATGATTCCAGTTGTTTCGAGCAATTTGTAAATTCACTCTGTCATATTTTACAGCAGCAATTTTATTCACATCAGGCACAATCGGCATCAACATTTTCAAGCCCACATAATTAGTAGAATAAATTTTTGTGTTGTCTAAAAAATGATTGTTGGTATTTTGCGACCAGCCTGCATTGCCTATCAGGCTTATGGTTGGGGCAAACCACAACTCATCCATTCGCAAAGTTTTTAGTTGATATTGATGTTGCCAAAATGTTTGTTGCGCCACTAAATTTCCTTTTGCTTCTAATGCAGAATTAAAATTATCAACATCATTTTCTGCATTTTTAATTTCAACATTGGTGTTGGAAGCTATATCACACAACAGTTTCAAGCTGATGAATTGCGTTTGTAATTGTGCTTGCAGTTGTTGCAATTTATCTTTTAAGGTGAGTTGATTGGCTACAATGCTGTTCAAATCTTGAATTCGGATGATGCCTTCTTTTCGTTTGTTCGTAAAAATTTGTACCAAAGTATCCGTATTCGCCAAACTTTTTTGAGTGATTTCAATTTGTGATTGATACGACATGATATTATAATAACAAGCTGAAACGCTTTCGTAGAGCGACTTTTTGTTCAACAAATTATTTATAGCCACTAAATTTTCATTTGCTTTTGCCACTTTTATTCGTGTCAATAAAGCAGGATTGATGATGTCAAATTGAGGTGTAAAATTTATGTTGGTTAAATACTTGTAACCAAGTTGTATTGGATGAAAGCCATCATCAGGGATTCCAAATATTCTATCAGGCAAAAATGAAGTTTGCAATTTTGTGTTGTCGGTAAAAGTTAAATTGGCATTTCCTGTCAAATTTACAACGCCCCATTCGGCTGCCAATCGGGTATATTTTGCCAACAAAGTTTGCGCATTCGCATTTTTAAAAGTGTAAGAATTTTTATCGGCGTAATTCAACAAATCGTCCAAAGAGTTGAATGACAGTGTGTTTTGTGCATTGGCATAAAACGAAATTCCGATAAAAACAAGCAGCAAATATTTCCGCATACTTTGAAAATTGAGAAGCAAATGTACGAGTTAAACGTTCGTTTAAAAATGATTTTTCGGCGAACAGAATAATTAGGCAGGCGAATGGTTTTCAGCTACAAAAGTGTTCCTCTTAAAATAATATAAGCAACGCTAAAATAAATTACCAAACCAGTTACATCCACTAATGTAGCCACAAACGGAGCCGAAGAAGCGGCTGGGTCAGCACCTAATTTTTTTAGTGCAATGGGCAACATCGACCCTGAAATTGTTCCCCACAACACCACCCCAATCAATGAAAACCCTATTGTTATTGCCACCAAAAACCAATGAATTCCGTAGTTGTATAAATGTGTTTGTTGCCAAATTAAAATTCGTAAAAAACCCACAAACCCAAGTATAGAGCCTAATGTGAGTCCAGATAAAATTTCACGACGCATCACTCTCCACCAATCCTTAAATGTTATTTCACCCAATGCCATCGCACGAATAATTAGTGAAGATGCTTGTGAGCCTGAATTTCCGCCGCTTGAAATAATTAATGGTATGAATAAAGCTAACACTACCGCTTTGCTAATTTCACCTTCAAAAAAACCCATGGCTGTGGCTGTGAGCATTTCGCCTAAAAATAAAATCACTAACCAACCTGCACGTTTTTTTATCAAATTGAAAAATGAAATTGTTGTGTAAGGTTCATCCAAAGCTTCCGAACCCCCAATTTTTTGAAACTCTTTAGTGTCTTCTTTTTCTGCCAAACGTAACACATCATCTATCGTTACAATGCCCAACAGCACGCCATTTGCATCAACTACTGGCAATGCAAAACGGTTATGTTGACGAAAAATTTTTATCGCTTCGGTTTCTTTATCTGTTACCAATAATTGCAAATAACGATGGTCCATTACATCACTAACCAAAGTTTCGGGCGAAACAAAAATGAATTCTCGAATTCGAATATCATCAATCAAAACCCCATTTTTATCTACTACATAAATCACGTTAACTGTTTCAGAATTTTGCCCATGATTCCGAATATGGTCAAACACTTGCGCAACCGTCCATTCTTTTTTTACAGCTATGTAATGTGGCGTCATCAACCTTCCCACTGAATGCTCGGGATAACCCAACAACGAAAGCGTTATTGTTCTTTCTTCATCACTTAATTGCCTTATTAAAGTATTGACTACTCTGCTTGGGCAATCTTTTAAAAATGCAGTTCTATCATCATCGGGCAAACTATTTAACAGCATCACCACTTTTTTGTGATGAATATTTTTGATTAAAAATAGTTGAGTTGATTTTGGTAAAACCTTGAAACACTTGATAGCAAGCACATCGGGCAGGGCTTCGTACACTTCAATTTTGTGGTCATCGTTGCAGCGTTCTAAAATGTAAAGTATATCATTATACTTCATGGTTTTCAATTGCTCCGTTAATTCCTGTTTGTTTTCACCTCCCAGCAAAGGTTGAATTTTATTGAAATGCGCCATCGGTTTTACACTTTAATTTTGCAAAGTTGTAAATAATGCAATTGGTTGAATAAGATTTGTTGAAGTATTTTTCAAAAAGATTTCTCTTCCTAAATAAAAAATTTAACGGTCGCAGTTATGATTCTTCATTTAAGTGCGTTTTAACAATTCGATTTGCAAGGGAAAAAATAAGCAGTATAATTTTGATACTATGAATAAAAAATTGTTGATTTTTTCGGGACTATTTATTTTTCTTTTAGGGTGTGAAACAGAATACAGAACTACTATGCACAGTCAAGCAAGCGTTTTCATTGCTGATTCATGTGTCAAAAAGCCAAATTATGTTATGCTGTTTTTTGAAAATGAAAAAATTGATTTTGGCTATAAAAAAATTGCTCTAATTGAAACATCCTCAACAATTAACGCTCCTGATGCTGACATACTAAACAACTTGAAACTTCAGGCTTGGTTGAGATGTGCAAATGGAATTATTCAAGTCAAAAAACAAATGCTTAAAGATAAAACTGTTTTTAATGGAATAGCTGTTCAGATTGAGCAAGATTCAATTTTTCTGAAAAAAAATAAGCCAATTACAGATACAACATTTGTTGCCAAAGCAAGGGCTTATGCGATAAAAGATTCGGAAGACAATAAATTTAATCCAACAATTGGTTGTGTGGCTGGACTTTTAATTTTCGTTGGAAGTATAATTGCAGGAGTTAAAAAGGCTTCTCAATAAATAAAACTTACGCACTCTCTTCCCAAATCTGCACTAAGTGAATAATCGTTTCAACGGCTTTGTTCATGTCTTGAATACTCACCCATTCTTGTTTGCTGTGAAATGCATGTTCGCCTGCAAAAATATTCGGACAAGGCAAACCCATGAATGACAATCGTGAACCATCAGTACCGCCGCGAATGCTTGATAATACAGGTGTTACACCAGTTCGCTTCACTGCTTCCGCTGCATATTCGCAAACTTGCGGATTAGCATCCAACACATCTTTCATGTTTCGATATTGCTCGGTTACTTTCATTTTAAAACTGCATTTGTTGTAGTTCGCTAAAACTGAAGCAGCAATGTTTTTTAATTCATCCTCTAAAGCAATTAGTGTTTTAGCATCAAAAGCACGAATGATGAATTTGATTTCAACAGAATCCAATCCGCCATTGATAGATGTAGGATGAATGAAAGGCTCTTTCTTTTCAGTGGTTTCGGGCGATTTATTTTTTGGTAATTGATTAATTATTTCCGCAGCAATTTTTATGGCATGTTGCATTTTGTTTTTTGCAAAACCTGGGTGTGTCGGAAACCCTTTAATGATAAGGCTTGCTCCATCAGCACTAAAAGTTTCATTTTCGATATGACCTAATGTTTCGCCATCCATTGTGTAACCGAAATCAGCACCGAGTTTTTTCATATCAGCTTTGTCAACGCCTCTGCCAATTTCTTCATCAGGTGTAAATAAAATTCTGATTTTGCCATGTTTAATTTCCCGATGATTCATCAGAAAAAGAGTAGCATCCATAATTTCAGCCACACCGGCTTTGTTATCAGCACCTAATAAAGTTGTGCCGTCAGCCGTGATAATATCATTGCCAATCTGATGTTTCAAATCATTATGTTCGCTGAAACGAATCACTTGTGAATTGTCGTTTGGCAATACTAAATCACCACCCTGATAATTTTTGTGTACGATTGGTTTCACATTCAAACCGCTGCAATCGGGCGATGTATCCATGTGTGAACAAAAGCACAACACAGGAACATTTTTCGAAGTATTGCTTTCGATGGTGGCGTACACATAGCCATGCTCGTCCATTTCGGCATCTTTAATGCCGATAGCTTTTAATTCCTCCACTAAAACTTTTCCTAAATTTTTTTGCTTTTCCGTACTCGGGCAAGTAGGAGAATTCGGGTCAGATTGCGTATCGATTTGCACATAACGCATAAAGCGTTCAGCAGCTGTAAAGTTGTAATTAAAGAAATTCATAATGAAAATTAGTTAAGAGAAACTTTGCGTAATAACTTTCTAGAGAAATCTGCTTCCGCATCTAATGAAGCAATCATTTCACCGCCTGCGTTTGAAAGTCTAGCTAAGTCTTGTTTAGGCATTGTCCCTTGGTCTGAGAATATTAGGATACTATCAAAATCAGCATTCGCTCTTAATAACCTTTCCAAAATAATTGTGGTTAATCTGGCCTTATCTTTATTTGGAATCCCGAACAAAAAAAGTGGAGAGTGCTTGCCCTCTATTCTGTAATCAATAGGGTAATCTCGTGAATTTTCCATTTCATTGTAATAGTAATCCTTTTTAATTTTTTCCTCTGATACAATTTTTTTCAATTGTTCTTGTAAGTCTTCATAAAATGTGGATTCAGCTCTTGCTCTATTCAAAAATGTCAGGTCATTGATTTTTGTTAATGCTTGACCAAGTCTAAAAATATTAAACCCAAGGCTCTCTATTGGTGTGTCGATATAAAATTCACCATTTTCTTCATCTACTAAAGTTTCAGATTTTATTTGACTAAATATATTCCCACGAGTACCTTCTCTAAATTTGTCTACATCATTGTCATAGCTAAGATGCATCATTGTATGCCCCATATCTGTAAGCCGAATTTGCCCTCCTGGCATTTCTTTGATATAGATTTGGTATGGGTCGCCATCTGCAAAGAAAAAAGGTGTTTCAATTGCAAGTAGCTTACTGTTTTTAGTTCGCAATTTAACCTCAGCGCACATTAATGAGCAAAGAGTTTCCTGAAGTTTGTTAACATCTAAATTCATTATTCAAATAATTTAGTTTGATTCAATGAGTCTGGCGAAGTCTGGATTCCTGATATTTTACAATCTATAACCAAGCAATGTAATGCACCTTCTAAAGTGTTGTATCTATCTGTAACTTCTGCAAATTCTTCTGCTTTTTTATTTGCTTTAATATACTTCTCTGTGGCTATGTGAATATGACAATTATATCCAAGAGAAATATTTTCAAGCTTATTGGGATGATTATGGCTTGAGCCATTATAGCGTTTAAGTGTAAGAGTTTCTCCATTTGGTGCAACCCAACTTATACCACAAGAAAAATCATCTTCCATTCCCTCTCTTAAATTTTGACGCTTGTATACCTCAAACTCATGGTTACTTCCATCTGTTGCAACAACCCTGTAGTTTACCTGCTCATGACCCTCCTTCTCTTTGCTTCGAGATTGAGGGTTTGTTAGTTTTTTTAGGCAGTTCAGTAAGTCTGCAATTTTATCATTTGTTAAACTTTCGAAAGCCATTGTTTCTAATTGTTTTATGCAATTTTAGAGAATATTTTTTTTAGTTCTGTTGATTTCCTTTCATCAATATTAACCCAAAAAAGTTAATTGATAAAAAAGTTATGCAAATTTAATTACCCCAACGCAGGTCTCAACCATTTCTCCGCCTCTTCATAACTCAGTCCTTTGCGTTGAGCATAATCAGCTAATTGCGATTTGTCAATTTTTCCAACACCAAAATATTTAGCATGTGGCGAAGCAAAATACCAACCACTCACACTTGCCGCTGGATACATCGCCAGCGATTCTGTTAAAGTAATTTCAGATTGTTTAGTTGCATCAATCAACTCAAACAATTTTATTTTTTCAGTATGGTCGGGGCAAGCGGGATAGCCTGGTGCAGGGCGAATGCCATTGTATTCTTCAGCAATCAGTTGTTCGTTGGTTAAAGTTTCAGTAGTTTCATAACCCCAATATTCGGTACGAACTTTTTTGTGCAATAATTCTGCAAATGCTTCTGCAAGCCTATCAGCCAAAGCTTTCAACATGATAGAAGAATAATCATCATGATTGTCTTCAAATTGCTTTACGTGTTTTTCAATGCCAATTCCTGCAGTAACAGCAAATGCGCCGATGTAATCTTTCTTGTCAGAATTTTGAGGAGCAATAAAATCAGCTAAACATAAATTCGGTTGTCCTTTTGCTTTTTCAGACTGTTGTCTTAAAAATTGTAAATTAGTTTTTGATGATTGTAAATTGATTTGCACATCATCTGCATCATTTGAATTCGCTTCAAAAATTCCGAACGATGCTTTTGCAGTCAACCATTTTTCAGCAATAATTTGCTGCAACATTTTTTGAGCATCATTATATAAATGTGTTGCTTGTTCGCCAACTACTTCATCTTTTAAAATAGCAGGAAATTTTCCGTGCATTTCCCAAGTGATGAAAAACGGCGTCCAGTCAATGTATTCAGCTATTTCAGCCAAGTCGTAATTCACTAAATGTTTTACGCCGATGAAATTTGGTTTCGCAATTTTTTCTTTTGCCCAATCAATTTTAAATTTATTTTCTCTTGCTTTTTCAATTGGCAATAATTTTTTGTCAGATTTTTTATTGGCAAAATCTTCTGCCAGTTTTTGATATTCTGCTTTTGCCTCGGCAGTAAACTTTTCTTTTTCTTCACTCAACAAAGTGGTTGAAACATTCACACTTTTCGATGCGTCCAACACATGAATCACTGCATGATTGTAGGCTGGTGCTA
Organism: uncultured bacterium; assembly: GCA_903857255.1. Classification (GTDB taxonomy): domain Bacteria; phylum Bacteroidota; class Bacteroidia; order Chitinophagales; family CAIODY01; genus CAIODY01. The sequence continues at coordinate 10,258 of CAIODY010000122.1, read as the reverse complement.
CTTTTACAGCAGTATGCATTCGGGATGTAGTGGCACCGCCAATCATCAATGGAATGGTAAAACCTTGACGTTGCATTTCGCTTGCCACATGAACCATTTCATCCAACGATGGCGTAATCAATCCACTTAAACCAATAATGTCAACATTTTTTTCTTTAGCTGTTTGCAATATTTTTTCGGCATGAACCATCACTCCCAAATCAATAATTTCATAACCATTGCAGCCCAAAACCACACCCACTATGTTTTTGCCGATGTCGTGCACATCGCCTTTCACCGTTGCCATCAATATTTTCTTTGCACCACCTTGGTCAAAATTGGGGTTATCTAATTTTTCTTGTTCGATAAATGGTGTGAGATAAGCCACACTTTTTTTCATCACTCTTGCGCTCTTTACCACTTGTGGTAAAAACATTTTTCCGCTACCAAATAAATCACCAACCACACTCATTCCAGCCATCAACGGACCTTCAATCACAAACAACGGACGACCATATTTTTGTCGTGCTTCTTCTGTATCCACATCAATATATTCGATGATGCCGTTCACCAATGAATGCGTTAAACGCTCTTCCACTGTGCCTTTGCGCCACGATTCATCTTTTACTAAAACTTTTCCTTTGCTCTTAATTGTATCAGCATGCGCAACTAATCTTTCTGTTGCATCATCTCTTCGATTTAATATTACATCTTCCACCAACTCCAATAATTTCGGTTCAATTTCATCATAAACCTGAATCATTCCTGCGTTCACAATACCCATGTCCATACCTGCTTTGATAGCATGATACAAGAACACTGAATGAATAGCTTCACGAACTACATCATTTCCTCTGAACGAAAATGACACATTGCTCACACCGCCACTCACTTTTGCCAACGGCATTTTTTGTTTGATGATTCTTGTGGCTTCAATAAAATTCACGGCATAATTATTATGCTCTTCAATACCTGTTGCTACAGCGAAAATGTTAGGGTCGAAAATGATATCCTGAGGAGCAAAGCCAACTTGTTCGGTTAAAATTTTATAAGCTCTTTCGCAAATCGAAACTTTTCTTTCAATCGTATCAGCTTGCCCTTGTTCGTCGAAAGCCATTACCACAACGGCTGCGCCGTACATCAAACACAATTCAGCTTCGTGAATAAATTTCGCTTCACCTTCTTTCATCGAAATGGAATTTACAATCGCTTTGCCTTGCACACATTTCAAACCTGCTTCAATCACACTCCACTTGCTGCTGTCAATCATTATCGGCACTTTGCTGATGTTGGGTTCGCTGGCAATCAAATTTAAAAATTTGGTCATCGCCGCTTCGCCATCCAACATGCCTTCATCCATGTTCACATCAATTACCTGTGCGCCATTTTCCACCTGCTGTAAAGCCACAGCCAAGGCTTCATCGTATTTGTCTTCTTTGATTAATCGAGCAAACATTTTTGAACCAGTTACGTTTGTTCGTTCGCCAATGTTGATGAAATTAGTTTCTGGTCGAATCGTTAAAGGTTCAAGACCTGCAAGAGTGAGATATGGTTTGATAAAAGTCATTTTCTATTATTTTATTGAACGCAGATTTTTATGATAGTTATGATTTCGTCTGCGTTCATCTTAAAAACCATAACCAATCAGCGTTCTATTGTTTTTGTTTAAATCCTTTAACCACTGTTCTTGGCTTTGCTTCTTGTTGCAATAATTTATTCAGGTAATCAAAAATGGTTTTCATTTTTCTATCGTGCGATGTGAACTTAAATTCCAACTGTTCCAATTTCAAATACAAGTCTTTATGTTCTAAAATAAATTCCTTCATTTTGGTAAACAATCGGATGATTTGAATATTCACTTCAATCGCTCTATCCGATTTCAAAATGCTTGAAAGCATTGCTACGCCTTGCTCGGTGAAAGCATAAGGAAGTTTTCTTTTACCACCCCAACTTGAAGTCACAAATTGTGACTTCAAGTTTTCAAATTCTTCCTTCGTGATTTGAAACATGAAGTCATCAGGGAATCGCTTAAAATTTCTTTTTACTGATTGCATTAAAACTTTCGTTTCAACACCATACATTTCTGCTAAATCACTATCCAGCATCACTTTCTGTCCTCGAATAACAAATATTCGCTCTAAAATTTGTGTGTCGGAAATAATTAGTTCAGTAGATTTATTTTTCATTCTAAATCATTTTTATTCTTCAAAATTTGAAGTTGCAAATTGTGACTTCCAATTTTTAAGGTCACAAATTGTGACCTTAAAGAAATTATGCTTCAACAATTTCAGGCAAAGGTCTCGATTTAAACTTCTTCATATGTTCCGCCATGTGTTTAATATGGTCGGGCGAAGTGCCACAGCAACCGCCAACAATATTTACCCAACCATTCGCAGCCCATTCATCAATCACACTGCACATCATTTCGGGGGTTTCATCATAACCACCAAACGCATTTGGCAAACCAGCATTCGGATAACAACTCACATAACATGAGGCAATGTTGTTCAATTCTTCAATGTGCTGTCGCATATCAGCCGCTCCCAGAGCGCAATTCAAGCCAACAGAAAATGGTTTGGCATGAGCAATGGAAGTATAAAAAGCTTCCAAAGTTTGTCCGCTTAAAGTTCTGCCACTGGCATCGGTGATTGTGCCACTAATCATTATCGGCAATTCAATTTGCTTGTCTTTAAAATATTTTTTGGTTGCAAAAATTGCAGCTTTTGCATTTAGTGTGTCAAAAATCGTTTCGATTAAAATGATGTCAACGCCGCCATCAACAAGGGCTTCCACTTGTTCGTAATAAGCTTGCATCACTTCATCAAAAGTTACGGCACGATAACCAGGATTGTTTACATCAGGAGATAGCGACAGCGTTCTGTTGGTTGGACCAATTGCTCCTGCAACAAAACGAGGTTTGTCAGGATTTTTTGTTGTGTACTCCAATGCCGCAGCTTTGGCCAATTTCGCTGATTCAAAATTTATATCGTAAACTTCATTTTGTAAATGATAATCAGCTTGCGCAATAGTAGTTCCACTGAATGTATTGGTTTCAATAATATCAGCACCAGCTTCAAGATATTCTTTATGAATAGCCGAAATAATATCAGGTCTTGTGATGGACAACAAATCATTATTGCCTTTCAAATCGTGCTTAGAATCTTTGTAAACATCGCCCCGATAATCTGCTTCTTGCAAATTATAACGCTGAATCATTGTGCCCATGGCACCATCAATAATTAAGATGTTTTTTGAAATTGCGGCATGTAAAGCCGCTGTGGTAGCAGATTGCATGTTTATTAGTTTTTTTATGTTAGAAAATTGATACTTGCCTTCAGCCTAAACAATAAACAAATCCAACTGAAAGCGGTTGCAAATGTACAGATAAAACTTTGTTTGCAAAAAAATGTTTTTGAAACCACAACATGCTTAATTTTATGGTCTAAAAAAAATACAAATGAGTTTAGTAGAAAAAATAAACAGTTCCATCAAAGAAGCCATGTTAGCCAAACAAGAAGGCAGATTACGTGGTTTGAGAGCCATCAAAAGTGCTATTTTATTAGCTCAAACTGAAAAGGGAGCAGCCGAAAATTTGACCGAAGAAAAAGAAATTCAGGTGCTTTCAAAATTAGCAAAACAAAGAAAAGAGTCGTTAGAAATTTTTGAAAAAGAAAATCGTGCTGATTTAGCATTGAAGGAAAAAGAAGAATTGGAAGTGATTGAAAGTTATTTGCCAAAGCAGCTTTCAGCCGATGAGGTAAAAGAATTATTGAAACCAATCATTGAACAAGTAGGCGCAAAATCCCCAGCCGATATGGGCAAAGTGATGGGTATTGCTTCAAAACAATTAGCTGGAAAAGCTGATGGGAAGATGGTTTCAGAAATGGTAAAACAGTTATTAGCGCAATAAAATTTCAAACATGAATTATTGGTTAATCAAATCAGAGCCTTCCGCTTACAGTTGGGAACAATTAGTAAATGACGGAAACACCGATTGGACGGGCGTTAGAAACTATGCTGCAAGAAATAATCTGAAAGCTATGAAAAAAGGTGATTGGTGTTTTTTCTATCACAGCAATGAAGGATTGGAAATTGTTGGCATTGCTAAAGTGGCGAAAGAATTTTTTCAGGACCCTACAACTGCCGAACGAGCTTGGGTTTGCGTAAATGTTGTGCCATTGAAAAAAATGAAAACAGCAGTTACCATGGTGGATGTTAAAAAAGATAAACGTCTGCAAAACATGGATTTGTTGAGGATTTCAAGATTAAGCGTACAAACCGTTAAACCTGATGAAGCAAAAATTATTTGTGAAATGGGCGGAGTGAAAATTTAATCAAAAACAATTTTACGAAAAGGCAAATGCAAAAATGTGTTTGCCTTTTTTATTTCATTATTTTGCAATCGAATTTATGCAAACTAATTTTTCCAATCAAGATACCATTGCCGCTATTGCCACAGCTCCCGGAGTTGGCGGTATTGCTGTAATTCGGGTATCAGGCAATGAAGCCATTGCAGTTGTTTCAAAAATATTCGAAGGAAAAAATCTTTCTGAACAAAAAGGTTACACCGCTCATTTTGGAAAAATAATTTTTAAAGAAAAAATAATTGACGAAGTTGTTATTACACTTTTCAGAAATCCACACAGCTATACAGGCGAAGATGTGGTTGAAATTTCATGTCATGGTTCGCAATTTATTCAACAACAAATTTTACAGGCTCTAATTCAGTCTAGTTGCCGATTAGCAGCTCCTGGTGAATTTACGCAACGAGCATTTTTAAATGGCAAAATGGATTTATCACAAGCCGAAGCTGTAGCTGATTTAATTGCTTCACAAAATGCATCAGCACATAAAGTGGCTTTGCAACAACTTCGTGGCGGCTACAGCAATGAGTTGCAGCAACTTCGTGAACGATTGATTTGGTTTGCATCGTTAATTGAATTGGAACTTGATTTTTCGCAAGAAGATGTTGAGTTTGCTGACAGAAAACAATTGTTCGATTTGGTAAATGAATTGGAAAATAAAATCGAGCCATTGATTCAATCGTTCAAATTGGGCAATGCGATGAAAAATGGAATTGCAACTGCAATCGTTGGCAAACCAAATGCTGGCAAATCAACTTTATTAAATGCTTTGCTGAAAGAAAATAGAGCGATTGTAAGCAGCATTGCAGGCACTACTCGAGATACAATTGAAGAAACACTAAACATCAACGGAATTATTTTTCGATTGATTGACACCGCAGGATTGCGTCATGCAAATGATGAAATTGAAAAAATTGGCGTTGAAAAATCTTATGAAAAAATCCGTGAAGCGCAATTGGTATTGTATGTTTTTGATGTAAATGAAATGAGTGAAAATGAATTGAAAATTGAAATTGAAAAATTGAAAATTGAAAATCAGAAACTCATTTTGGTGGCGAATAAAATTGATTCGAATACGCAATATTCAAAACTCAATATTCAATTTCCAATGATTGAAATTAGTGCTAAAGAGAAAAAAAATATTGACGAGCTAAAAAAAATTATCTACAACATTTCTTTAGAAAATGTCGCAAATGCAGAAGGAATCATCGTTAGCAATGCAAGGCATGTGGAGCAACTACAAAAAACTTTAGCCGAATTATTAGAAGTGAGAAAAGGTTTAGAACAAAATTTTGAAACAGATTTATTAGCTTTTCACCTGCGTCATGCGTTGTATGCGTTGGGCAGTATTACTGGTGAAGTGAGCGTTGATAAAGATATTTTAGGAACGATATTCGGAAAATTTTGTATCGGAAAGTAACCATTACAAAACAAACACCCACTAAAAAAATACGAAAACCATACAAAGCCCTTTAAATAAGGGCTTTTTTAATACCTTCAAGTGTTTTTTATTTTGTGATAATAGTTGTTTGTTTATTGAATATTTGTACCTTTGTTGTACCTTAATGAAAAAAACAACTGAAATAGTAAATTTTTGTACCTCAAAAGGAGAAATAGTGGCACTTAATAACACTAAAAAACAGTTGTTAACATTTGTTAGCATTTAATGAAACTAAATACACGGATAAATGAGCAGCACCAATTTTAAAATTTTGAAAAATTGCCTTCATTGCGCTAAAATGTTTGAAGCGCAAAAGATTACAACAAAATACTGTTCGCATAAATGTAATTCAGCAAACTACAAACTAAACAAGCGACTTGAAAAACGTGGCGAAGTTGTTAATGTAAAACCTGAACAGCAAATAAGAACAAATACAACAGCCGTTCAAATTGCTTTGATAAAAGAAAAGGAATATTTAACTGTTCGTGAAGTTGCAAGTTTATTAAATTGTTCTGTTCGTTCAGCTTACCGATACATTGAAAGCGGCAATCTTAATTCATTAAATTTAGGGCAAAGAATTACAAGGGTAAAGCGTTCAGAAATTGAAAAGTTATTTGAGCAACCAAAGTCGGCGACTATATTACCTGAACAAAAGGAGTTTGATTTTTCTGAATGGTACAACATTATTGAGGTACAAGAAAAATACAAAGTTTCCTACACGGGGCTTAATTCAATTATCAAACGAAACAAAGTACCCAAAGTAAAAAAAGGAGTTTATGTGTACGTTCCAAAAGTATTAATTGATAACCTATTGAGTTAAACACCAAAGCATAAAACACAATGGCAACAAAAGTAAAATTAAGAGAAAAGAAAATTTCGGGCAAAAGGCAAAGTTTGTATTTAGACTTTTACCCAGCCATTCCACACCCTAAAACAGGCGAACCAACTCGAAGGGAATTTTTAGGAATGTACTTAATTGATAAGGCAAAGAATACTATTGATAAACAGCACAACAAAGAAACTTTGCAGCTTGCCGAACAGATAAGGCAGAAAAGGGAAAACTATTTAAACAAGCCCGAAATTTATACAGGATATGAAAAGGAACAACTAAAAATAAAAGAGCAAGGCGAACAAAATTTTGTTGCCTACTTCAAAAGCCTTGCCGACAAACGTAAAGCAAGTAATTACGATAACTGGGTTTCAGCTTACAATTACCTTGAAACATTTACAAAAGGAAAACTAAAATTTGCCGACCTGAACGAAAAATTTTGTAATGATTTCAAAGAATATTTACTTACTACCAAAAGCAATAAAAGCAGCAAAACAACCCTTGCCCAAAATTCAGTTGTTTCCTATTTCAATAAGTTGAAAGCAGCCATTAAACAAGCCTATAAAGACGGCTATTTAAACACCGACCTGAACGGTAAAATACAAACCGTAAAACAGGCAGAAACACAAAGGAACTTTTTAACCATTGAGGAATTGAACAGCCTTGTAAAAACTGAATGTAATAACCCTTTATTGAAACGTGCAGCAATATTTTCAGCCCTCACAGGATTGAGGTTTTCAGATATTAAAAACCTTGTTTGGGGTGAACTTGAATACATTGAAGGGAACGGCTATTTTATTAAATTCAAACAACAAAAAACAAAAGGGGTTGAAATGATGCCTATTTCTGAACAGGCTTACAGCTTACTGGGTGAACGCAAAGAACCCACCGACAAAGTATTTGAGGGGCTTAATTATTCAGCCTATGAAAACAGACACCTTGCAAAATGGATAGGGCTTGCAGGTATTGAAAAGGATATTACTTTTCATTGCTTTAGACATACGTTTGCCACCTTGCAACTATCAAAGGGAACAGATATTTACACCGTTTCAAAAATGCTGGGACACCGTGAATTGAAAGCCACACAGATTTACGCAAAAATTATAGACAAAACAAAACGTGAAGCAGCCGACAAAATAAAACTGGATTTTTAACTATAAATTAAATAGCCAAATGGATTTTTACGAAGAAATAAAACACAGTTTATACAGCCAAAAAACGATTATAGGGAGAACACATTTTGAGTGGAAAGACTTTATTGAAGCAAAACACAATGAAGCACCTTATAAGGGAAAGGCATTTTATCAAACACTTGCTAAAACAATGGCAATTACAGGAATGAAAATTGCCGATAAAGAAAAAGGCGAAGTACCTACATATCAAGAATTGGTATTTCTTAAAGTTTTGGAATACTGTAAACAACAAATTGAAAAGATTGAAAAGCCGCAAACCGAAACGAAAACGGAGCAGGAAACTATTGAAATGAAACCTGTATTAAAACCCGAAGCCGTACAAGTTGTATTTGAAATTATCAAAGATTTTTTCAGCACCGAACAGCAACCCGATTTAAAACAGGTAATTGAAACGGGTAACATAGCCAGTAAAAAATTGCTATTCAAAGGAAATGGAAACAGGCTTACCGATACATTTAAAAAACTAATTGAACACGATTTTATTACAGGTTGCCAAAAGCAAGATTTAATAAACTGGATTATTTCAAACTTTACTTTCACTCAACAAAACAAGGTGAAAGCATTTATTTACGATACTGTTGAAAAAACAATTTCACGAAATTATTACCCCTGTAAAAGCCCGTTGATTGAAATAAAGAACTTGCAAATACAAAAGGTTCAGCAACCCCGAAAGCGGAAACAAAGCAAATACTAAAAACTTTGTGCTGTTACTATACCTGAATTAAAACAGCATTGTAACCGACCTATGCACCCCGATAATATTGCAGCATTATTAATAAATAATGTAAGCAATGGAAAATTTCACAGAGGGTTTAACCCTTGAAACACTACCGAAAGCCTTTACACACCTTACCAATGAAGTAAGCGAAATAAAAAGGCTGTTACTTGAAAAGAGTAACGAACAACCAACCGAAACCGACCGTTGGTTTGACCTTAACGAACTTTGTATTTACCACCCCGACAAACCCAGTAAACCCACAGTTTACGGCTGGGTAAACGCTGGTACTATTCCCGTACACAAAGGCAGTAAAAAGTTGAGGTTTCTAAAATCGGAAATTGATAACTGGTTAAGGCAAGGCAGAAAAAAGACGTTGGCAGAAACAGCAAGCGAAGCAGAAAGCTACCTAAAAAAGAAAAGGGGAAACAATGAATAAACCATTGAACACCCCCAGTAATTCTTTGACTGTGCAAAGCAAAGATACGCATTTTCAAACCCAGTTTAAAGAAACATTTGAAGGCTTTTTTAAGCAGCCTCAAACAATGAAGGAGTTATCAGTTTTAACAGGAATTGATAGGGCAAATATTTGCCGTTATTGTCGAATTATGCGAAAAAGTGGCACTATTGCAGTATTCAAAAAAGCATATTGCAGCATTACAAAACATTTAGCAAATCAATACACTACAAATCCTGAACTATTCCCAAATTCATTACAAGGTAAGTTATTCTAAAAGTATCACAGTAACCAAAACAGTTACTTTTTAAAAGGGTGTTTTCACTTTTCAAAGCACCTTCATTTTTTCACTTAATCTATATTAATACAGATACAGTAACCAAAACGGTTACTCACTTAAACCAATTGTGGACACTATCAATTTGATATTAACCAAAGAACAAGCACCCAAAATTGATTTCTTAAATGAAGTACCAAAGCATTTAAGCCAAATTACATTTAGTGGTATAAGCTATGGTGTGCCTACAATTAGAGGAAATTTACGTGGTTTTACTGTTTCAATTTCAGATGATAAAGTTAGAATAGGAAAAGCAAGTTTGACAAAATATTTTTTAGGTAACAGCTTTGCCGATATGAGTAGAAGTAGCATTGAACAAGCCTTTGCAAAAATGAGTGATGAAATTCATTTACCAATTTCAAAAGGAATAGTAAAAGAGTTTCATTTTGCTAAAAACATTATGCTAAATAATGAAGTTGGTTTGTATTTGCCTCGATTGGGAAATTATGGTAGATACAGGCGGCTGGAGCAACCCAACGGAATTAACTACACTATAACTGAAAGAGTTTTTTCAATTTATGACAAAGTAAAAGAAGCAAAATTTCATAGAGATATTATACCACAACTTTACCAAAACAGTGATGTAATGAGATTAGAGGCAAGGTATAAAAAGGATATTCCAACTTATTTCAATAGAGCCTCGATAACAGTCGCCGACCTTTACAATGAAAGTTTTTACATGGAGGTTGTAAATGATTGGTACAAACATTATTCAAGAATTGAGAAACTAAAAAAAATAAAAATTGATATGCAAAACGTGAAAGGAAAAAAGGAGTTAAAAGAAATGGGTGTGCTGGCATTAATTGAAATGGAGGGAGGCAAATTGCAATTCTTACAAAACCTTTTAGAACGCTACAAAAAGGGCGATTTAACAAAGAAACAATACTATGATTTTAAAGCAATGGTAGAAGATTGCAGCACTAATAAACTACTAACTATTGAT
>CAIODY010000121.1 GCA_903857255.1 uncultured bacterium | reverse complement strand
TAAGTTCCAAAGAACAAATGGACAATAACCAAAGTTTGGAATGGCAGAAAAAGTATTGTGTAGAGTATGCTACCAAACAACAGTTCAACATCAAAGGCTATTTCGGAGGTACTTATGAAAGTGCAAAAAGTGATGAGCGAAAAGAGTTCAACCGAATGCTGAAATTTGTAAAAGCCAGCAAAGAAAAAATTGATTTCATTTTGGTTTATAGCCTTGACCGATTTAGTAGAACTGGTGATAGCGCAATTTACATTGCAAGTGAATTGAAGAAGACAGGAATCAACATTGTTGCAGTTACGCAACCAATTGACACCAACTCTCATGCTGGTGCATTGCAACAAAACATTCAGTTCATTTTCAGTAAATACGACAATGACTTAAGAAGGCAAAAGTCAATTGACGGTATGAGGGAAAAACTTTTAAGAGGTGAAAGGCTTGGTAATGCGCCAACTGGCTACTCCTTTGTTAAAGGGGCTGATAAACAAACAATTATTATCAATGCTAAAGGTGAAATCATCAAACAAGCTTTTGAATGGAGAGTTCAAGGGATGAGCTATGAACAAATCTCTCAAAAAGCAAAAACACTTGGGTTGGTATTACCGAAACAAACCCTAACCGATATTTTCAGGAATCCATTTTATTGTGGATATATTTCACACAATTTTTTGCATGGTGAAATTATTAAAGGAAACCATCCTCCTCTAGTAAGCGAAGATTTATTCTTTAAAGTTAATGAACTAAAGAAAACTGATGGTTACAAAATAAATATTGCTAATGAAAATTTACCATTAAAAGTGTTTGTAAAAGATGCAGAAACTGGCGTTCCTTTTACTGGTTATATTGTAAAGAAGAAAGGATTGTATTATTATAAAGCTAACCAAGTTGGATTAAAAATAAATCGCAGTGCTACGCTGATGCACACAAAATTTGTTGAGCTTTTGAAAAATCATACAATTGATGAAAAGCATATTGAGCCTTTGAGAATTTCATTGGGATATACCTTTGAAAATTTGACTGAAACAAATACAAGTGAAAAGAAAGCAATTTCTTTAAAACTAAATCAAGTAAATGAAGAATTGTATCAACTTAGAAAACGTCATGCCTTAGGTTTAGTTTCGGTTGATATTTTTGAGGAATTCTCAAAGGAGTTAATCACACAGAAAGAGGCACTTTTAAACGAATCTGAAAAATTAGATTATAAATTATCGAACCCAAAGGAATTGATAAATTTTAGTTGCAAATTATCCTCCAATCTTGCCACTGTGTGGGCATCTGGAGATTACTATCAAAAACAAACCTTTCAAAATGTACTGTTTCCTCAAGGAATAGCTTATGATGCAAAAATTGATGATTATCGAACCACGTATTTGAATAGTATCATAGGCTGGAACGCACAACAGGCAAAGGTTTTAGCTGAAAATAAAAACGGGACTAATCAAAATCTAATTGAAAAGTCCCGTTTAGTGCAGGTGGAGGGACTCGAACCCACACACCTTACGGCATCAGATCCTAAGTCTGACGCGGCTGCCAATTTCGCCACACCTGCATTTTTTTAGGATTGCAAAAGTAAATAAAAATAATTCTTGTTAATTAAAATCAGGGTGAAATAATTTATCCCATCACTAAATCACTCAATGCAAAAACGCATATTGTATCAAATTGGCTCCCATTTGCAAAGCTGCTAAATGCTTTTCAGGTGTGTCTTTGTGAACGCTGTAATCTTCCCAGCCATCGCCCAAATCACATTCATAAGAATAAAAAACAACTAACCTGCCTTGATAAATTAAGCCGTAACCTTTGGGTGGTTTGCCATCGTGTTCATGAATTTTAGGCAAGCCGTTGTTGAAAGAAAATTTTTGATGATAAATCGGATGCGTAAAAGGTAATTCAACTAATTCAACTTCGGGAAATACTTTTTTCAAAGCTGGGCGAACATAAGGGTCTAAACCATAATTGTCATCAATATGCCAAAAACCGCCAGCCATCAACCATGTACGCATATTTTTTGCTTCAGCATCGCTCAATGTAATATTGCCATGACCAGTAGTATGCACAAATGCGTAATTGAATAAATCAGGGCTACCAACTTCCACCACACCTTGTTCGGCATCTACATTAATGTTGAGTTGTTGTTTGATAAAAGCCGCCAAATTGGGCAATGACGTAGGGTTGGCATACCAATCGCCGCCACCATTATATTTCAATAAACCCAATTTCAAAGGTGGATTGGTGCTGAATGAACTCAAAAATAAAATGCTAAAAATTAAAGCAACGAGAGATAGAATTCGCATAAAAATATTCGTTTGGAAAACTATAACATAGTTTTGGGTTGTGCAATTTTTTCAGTAAAAAATAACTAATAATTTGTTGAATAAAATGTTGATAAAATCAGCATTTTAAACCCGTTTTTATTAGAATAAAAGAATCCGTTTTTTTATCTTCGCAACTCTTTAAAAAAAGGCAAGTTATTGAGTTAATCATTATTAAGTTATTAGGAAAAACAACACCGCAAAATTGTATTCCTTAATAACCCAATAACATAGTAACCTAATAACTTCTCAAAGTTAATTTCTCATTACTAATATCTAAATAAAGAATGCAAAACGAAAACGAAAAGATTGTTCCGATTTTGATTGAAGACCAAATGAAAACGGCTTACATTGATTATTCAATGTCCGTAATTGTTGGTCGAGCCTTGCCTGATGCTCGTGATGGACTGAAACCAGTGCATCGCCGTGTGTTGTTTGGTATGAATGAATTAGGCATGCAACACAACAAGCCCTATAAAAAATCTGCCCGTGTGGTGGGTGAAGTGTTGGGTAAATATCATCCGCATGGTGATTCATCAGTGTATGACACTATGGTGCGTATGGCGCAGGAATGGAGTTTGCGTTACACATTGATTGACGGACAAGGAAACTTTGGTTCAGTAGATGGCGACCCTCCAGCAGCTATGCGTTATACCGAAGTTCGTTTGACAAAATTAGCGGAAGAATTAATGATGGATTTGGATAAAGAAACCGTTGATTTTTCTTTGAATTTTGATGATACTTTAGAAGAGCCAACTGTGATGCCAACACGAATTCCGAATTTGTTGGTGAATGGCGCAAGCGGTATTGCTGTTGGGATGGCGACTAATATGATGCCTCACAATTTGACCGAAGTATGTGATGGAATTTGCGCTTATATTGAAAATAAAGAAATCACAGTAACGGAAATGATGGAGCATATTAAAGCGCCTGATTTCCCAACTGGTGGTATTATTTATGGCATGGAAGGCGTTCGTCAAGGATTGGAAACAGGCAGAGGTCGTGTGGTTGTTCGTGCAAAATATGAAATTGAAACCGATGCAAAAGGCAAAGAAAAAATTATCGTTTCTGAAATTCCATATCAAGTAAATAAATCGTCATTGATTGAAAAGACGCATTATTTAATGCAAGAAAAAAAGATTGATGGACTTCGTGATTGCCGCGATGAAAGCGATAGAGAAGGCATGCGAATTGTGTATGAATTGAAAAATGATGGCAATGCACAAGTGGTCATCAATCAATTATTCCAACAAACTGAATTGCAAACCAGCTATGGCGTTAATAATGTAGCGTTGGTAAAAGGCAGACCAATTCAATTGAACGTAAAAGATTTGGTGCAAGTGTTTGTTGATTTCCGTCATGAAGTTGTTGTTAGAAGAACGCAATACGAACTTCGTGAAGCAGAAAAAAGAGCACACATCTTAGAAGGTTACATGAAAGTAATCGGCACACAAGATGATTTGGATAGAGCGATTAAAATTATCAGAGATAGCAAAACGCCTGATGATGCTCGTGTTGAATTGATGAAAGGATTTGAATTGAGTGAAATTCAAGCAAAAGCAATTTTGGAATTGCGCCTCAGAACATTGACTGGATTGGAGATTGACAAGATTCGTGATGAATACGAAGCGTTGATGAAAACGATTAATTACTTAAAAGAAATTTTATCTAATGAGGTTTTGCGTATGCAAATCATTAAAGATGAAATTTTGGAAGTGAAGAAAAAATTTGGTGATGCTCGAAAAAGTGAAATCGTTTATTTGGCAGAAGAAATGCGCATGGAAGATTTCATTAAAGAAGAAGATGTGGTGGTAACGATTTCGCATTTAGGTTATATCAAACGCACAGTTGCTAATGAATATCGTTCGCAAAACCGCGGTGGCAAAGGCTCGATGGGTGGCAGCACTCGTGATGAAGATTTTATCGAACACGTATTTGTGGCTTCAACGCACAACACCATTTTGTTCTTTACGGAAAAAGGAAAATGTCATTGGTTGAAAGTGTATGAAGTGCCAGAAGGTAACAAAACCAGTAAAGGACGTGCAATCCAAAACATGTTGCAATTAGAAACTGGCGATAAAATCAGAGCATTTATAAATGTTCGCAGTTTGGAAGATGAAGAATTTATCAATAGTCATTATGTAGTGCTTTGTACCAAACAAGGTATCATCAAGAAAACAAAATTAGAAGAATTCAGTCGCCCACGTCAGAATGGAATTATTGCTATCACAATCAATGAAGGCGACCAACTATTGGAAGCAAAATTGACGGATGGTAATTCACAAATATTGTTGGCGATTCACAGTGGTCGTTCTATTCGTTTTCCTGAAGAAAAAGTAAGAGCAACAGGTAGAAGCTCGGCTGGTGTGTATGGAATTGAAGTGGATGAAGCCAATGATGAAGTGATAGGAATGATTTGTGTTTCAAAAGCTGATGAAAAATCTACCATTCTTGTGGTTTCGGAAAATGGTTATGGCAAACGTACAGCATTGGATGAATATCGCATTACAAATCGTGGTGGTAAAGGTGTTCGGGCTTTAAACGTAACTGAAAAAACAGGAAAATTAGTTGGCTTGATGAGTGTAACCGAAGCCAACGATTTGATGATTATGTGTAAATCGGGTGTTACGATTCGTACATCGGTAAAAGATATTCGTGAAGTAGGCAGAGCTACACAAGGTGTAAGATTAATTCGCTTGGAAGAAGGCGATGAAATAGCAGCCGTTACTAAACTGGATGAAATGGAAGAAGAAGCAGAAATAGTATTAGATGAAAATGGCAACCCGATTGTGACACCAACAGATACTACAGCAACTGATACCACTGCCGAAGGTGAAGCACCAATTTCACCAAGTGAGAATTAAGTAATTCGCAATTACTCATTTGCAAATTGACTCAATAAAAAACCGCCCTGAAATCAAGTGTTTCGGGGCGGTTTTTTATTGTGGACTCGTAAAACAATTAGTAGAACTGCACTTAAAACAGTAAGTACAGAAAAAAAGATTACAAGTTGAATAAAGTCATGTTTCACATCTCCTAACTCAATAACTTTTTTTATTTTTATTATTAACGGAATAGAAGCCAAAGTGAAAAGCCAAGCCCAAACATAGATTGTGTCACTTTTTTTTGAATAGAAAACAAGAACAAAAACCAGAGTGAGCAGTATCAATAATGTTTCCAAGGCTATTAAAAATAAAAAACCTACAGCATCGCTCAAAGCATTTTCAGCTCCTTGAGCAAAAACATTCATTACAAAAATCAAAAACAAAAATAACAGCGCAGTTTTTTTAACATTCATAAAATTGAATTTTAGTAATCAAATGTAAGAAGAAAAGTAAATTGGGAAGAGTTAGATGTTTTATTGAAACTACTTTTTTCTACTTCTAATTTCTTGAATTTTTTTCAACTCAATTACATCAATTTGGTCTTTCGGTCGGTTGCTGGCTTCTTTGCTTTTTATCAAATGGTTAATGTGTAAAAATGGAACTTTAATGTTATTCAATTCAGCCACAGAAGCCAGTTTGTAGCATTCGTCAAACGGAATATTGTCCAAACCGCTTACCTGTGTCATGATGTCTAATTCAAAACAATCAATCAATCTTATACTCGACCAACCTGGTACAAAATCGAGTGTTTCCAAGGCTTCCATGTCGGGCAAGCCATATTCATGCAAAGCAATTCGTAAGTTTTTTCTGTTTTCTAAAGTGTCTTTTAGCCACAAATCACAATCGCCAGTATAACGCTGAAATCCATGCAGATTGGTTGCAAATCCACCAATCATGATGTATTCAACAAGATGTTTCTGCAATTGAAACCACATGGCTAAAATATCTTCATCCAAAATATCCATGCTAAAAATTAATCTTTATGAGTGATGCTCATTTTTTGCATCGTGCGTTGCGTTTTGATGAGTTTCATTAAGAATTGAAACTTATCCATATCACTGCGTTCTAAAGCATCTTCCAACTGATGAGTATTTTCGGTTGATGTGTTTTGATAAACAATTTTGGATTCATTTACCAAATTGTTTTTTGAATCAGTATGTTGAGGTTGGTATTCCATTTACTCCTCAAAGTTACTGAAATTTCCATTAATTTCTTTTCGTTTTTTAGCATTCATAAAAATGAATTTTAGCAATCAAATGTAAGAAGAAAAGGAAATTGGAAAGCAATTGATGTTGGGATAAAACTAATTTTTCATGCTTCTAATTTCTAAAGTTCTAAAGGAATTCGAAGAAAGCTAAGGGAATTTTAAAATCGCTAAAGGAATTTCAAAAGTTCTATGGATGTTTCAAAAGTTCTGTGGTTATTTTGAAAAGAGTATAGTTATTTCGAAAGTTCTATAGAAATTTCAAAATAGCTAAAGAAGTTCGTCGGAAAGCTAAAGGAATCTGCGAATTACTAAGGGGTTTCGCCAAAGAGCTAAAGGAATCTGAAAAGTTCTAAAGGAATTCGCAAAAAGCTAAAGGGATTTACAAAACCGTGAAGGAATCTGTGAATCCCTAAAGGGTTTTGTCGAATAGCTAAAGAAATTTGCGAATTGCTAAAAGGGTTTGCCAAAGTTCTAAAGCAATCTGCGAATTGCTAAAGGGTTTCCGCTGAATGACCAAAGGAATCTTTTAATCACCCAAGAATTTTACTCTTTCACAAATTTTAACACTTCAGCAGTTTTGCAATTTCGGATAAAATAAATTCCACTGCTGGCATTGGGCATATTGATGGAATAGCCTTTTGCAGTTTTTTCAAATTGTGCATTGATTGTTCTGCCTAATAAATCAGTGATTTGTAGAGACGGATAATTATCCGTCTTTACGATGATTTCGCAGCTTGCACAAGGGTTGGGGACAATCAACATTTTATTGCCTGATGCATTCAAGCCATCCATTCCAGTGTTACAATTTACCACCTTGATGGTGATGGAATCGTACCCATTGCAAGCATTTTTAGTGCCTTGCACATAATATTTGATGGTGTCGGTTGGGGCTACATATACCGTTGGGTTGTTGCCTAATGAAGTGGGCAACCAATGATAAGTGGTGGCACCCGAAACAGTTAAAGTGTCGATGTCGCCCATACATAAAGGGTTTTGAGTGGCATTGATTTGAAGCACTGGTAAATTGGTAACACTTACTATTAAGCTAATCAAACTATCGCAACTATGCTGTGTGAGTAAAGTATCTTTATAAGTGCCTGCCTGATAAATATTGTGTCCGTTGAAAGTATAATAACTGCCAGCGCATATTGTTTTATGCAGGGTAGTGGCTTTGCTTTTATTAATAGCAGCAGTGAGTGTGATGATGCTATCGCAGCCAGTGCTGTTTTGCAATTGGAAAGAGTAAGTGCCTGATGATTTAATGGTTGTACCCATAAAAGTGGTTGAATCGCAAGCAACGATATTAGAGTTGCTATATGTAGTATTACAGGGCGCATATTTGGCAATAAATCCGTTGTTGCTTCCCCAAAAGCCATAGCCAGTGAGTGTATCGTAACCGCCGTTGACATTCAAATTGATTTTGGTTAAATAACCGCCGCTCAAGTAAACATTGTTATTGTCGGTAAAAACGCTGCTGGCGTTGCAATAATCAACTCCATAGGCTGCTTTGGCAAGGATGAAATTTCCACCAGTATCCCATTTAGCAATGAACAAACCATTGGGAGCATTAGTTGGTGCATTTAAAATGTAAGAAGCAGTATCAGGATTAAAATCGGCCCATGTGCTGAAAGCTCCACTGGTGAATAAGTTGCCGCTTTTATCTAAATAAATGCTTTGGCAAGCAGTAGTGGAGGAGGAGGAAAAACCTTTGCTGTTTTTTTTCGCTCCCATATCTTTTGCCCAGCTAAAATTGCCTGCTGAATCTAATTTCAAAATGTAAGCATTGCTGCATGAGGTGCTGTTTGGCACTAACACACTTAAATTAAACACATTAGGACCTGGGTCAAAATCAACAGTGTCGTAGTAAGTGCCAGCGGTGTAACTGTTGCCCAATTGGTCAACGGTGATTAAAGGATGTGTATCGTAAATACTGGGTTGAATTTGCTTTAACCAATGCATGGTTTTTCCTGAATCTAATTTGCAGATGTAAGTAGTAATACCATTGTTGCCGTTGGTTAAATTTCCTGTTGCATAAATATTGGTAGATTCAACTGATAAACTAACGCCATAATCATCATACACACTGCCTAATTGCTGCACCCATTTAAAATTACCATTCAAATCAAATTTTGAAATGTAGGCATCCTGATGATTGCCAAATGGATAAGCGGAAGTTAATGAATCGTAAGTAGCACCCGGGTCAAAATCGCCAACACCAGCAAAGCTGCCAGTTACATATAAGTTGCCCAATTTATTTAATGCAATATCGTTGATAGAAGTGAGTTGCGATGCGCCAAAACCTTTTGCCCATTTAAAATTACCACCTGAATCTAATTTCAAAATAAATGCAGTGGTGGTTCGGCTAAAACTATACAAATTGTAAACCGCGGCACTCGGGTCGAAATCAATGGTGTTTACATAGGTGCCAATGATGTAGCAATTCATTGAATCATCAAACACGATTTTTTTTGCCATGTCGTAAGAAGTGCTTCCGAATGGCAACGCCCAGCGAAAGTGCCCATTAGAATCTAACTTCGAAATAAAAATATCTTCGGTAGATTGTGTATTGTAAATGATGGAAGTAAGATTATGAATACCTGCACTGGGGTCGAAATCGGTAGTGCCATCAAAATAACCCACTGAATAAACATTTTTGTTTTTGTCAATGGCTGTGCAAGCCATGTTAGCCACATTTGCTCCTTTTAAAGCTGCTGTCCAATTCATCTTGAAAGATTGTGCCGAAGCAAAAGAAAATATACTGCTGAAAAATAAAAGGGTTAATAGTTTGTTCATCGGAAAATATTTAGGAGTGGCAAAGATAAATCTTTAAGAGGAAGCTGAAATAAAGTTTTAGTTTTAAACTCGATTGTAGTCACAACAAAAATGAGCCACATGGAATTAGTTTTTGAAGAAGAAAAAACATTTGATAAATCAGATTTCACAGAATCGAACTTGGCAAAGGGCGAATATAATTTGTGCAAATTCTCAGGTTGCAATTTCTCCAATTCAGATTTGAAAGACATCAAGTTTTATGAATGCGAATTCATCAATTGTAATTTGAGTTTAGCAAAATTAACCAACACCATTTTCAGAGATGTGCAGTTTAAAGATTGTAAAATGTTGGGTTTGCCATTTGATAATTGCAATGAATTTGGCTTAACCGTTGGTTTTGAAAACTGCAACCTGAATCATTCTTCATTTTATCGAAAACGAATGGCAAAAACTATTTTCCGAAATTCACAATTGGTAGAAGTTGATTTTACGGATTGCGATTTGAGTCAGGCTTTATTTGCTAATTGCAACTTATCGGATGCGAAATTTGAAAATACGAATTTAGAAAAAGCTGACCTTCGATTGGCTCATCATTACTCTATTAATCCTGCTTTTAACAAAATTAAAAAAGCTAGGTTTTCGCTCACTGGTGTTGTTGGGTTATTGAACCAATACGATATTGAAATTGATATGACTAATTAAATTTTCGACAAAAAAAAGCAGCTTCAATTTGAAGCTGCTTTTTCTATAAACTTATTTTACTCGAAATGATTATTGGCTCATCACTTGACTGTAGCGCATTTCGTAGCCTTTAAATTCTTTGTCTAATTTATTGGCGTAAGTAGTGTCTGCATTTTCACGAGCAAAGCCAACGATAGATTGCATAGTGTACAAGAACTCCTGCATGTCCCTATTGTAAATCCCTTTGATTTCATCATTTGGTAAACCAAAGTAAAATTTAGCATCTTTTTGTGCGCCTCTCCACAATTCATCAGCCACTGTGTGTGCTTTATCAGTTGCTCCTGCTTTGTAATAAGTGTTTACAAATGGGATAGTGTAAACAGTATAAGGCACTTCAGTTTTAGGCATCATTTTTATACATTTATCTAATGTTGCAATGGCTTCAGCTTTATTGCCATCTGCTAAAAATTGTTCAGCTAATCTGCCCATGTTACTTTCTAAATTTACTGCCATTCTCATCGCAGTTTCATCTAAATAAACATTGTTGTTTTGAATGCCACCCCAACAATAATTATCAGCACTTGCTTTCATTAATGCTGTGTTTACTCTTCCTGAAATAGGATACATGCTGTGTTGATTATTTTTGAAAGGTGATAAACGAGCCACCATTCCTGTAACTTCTAAATAATCATCTAAGCCTTGATACGCATCAGGGCTCGAAGAAACAGTCCAACAAATCGGGCGTTTCCAATTGTTGGCTGCAATGATATCCAAAGTCATTAAATCATTTTTCAAAATCATTCCGCTTGTTTTTATTTTCCATGCAATTTCAGCAGGGAACGAAGCGGTATCATTTGGTGCAGTGATGCCTTGTGCTTTGCAAGCATCAGCATAAACTGGCACTTTAACATTTTGAACAGGCCAGTAATTCATGCTTTCGCCATTTTGCATTTGCACTTGTGCTTTAGGGTCATTACTGAAAACAAACTTCATCACATCGCTCAAATTGTAAGCTTGTTTTTGGTCGAATAAATGCGAATCGTAGTATTGCATATAATCTCTCACATCACCTCTGATTTTATCGGGCGTTACATCTAAATCCAACGCATCAGCATTGTTGTTTTTATGACGCAATTGGTCAACATACCAATACACACCTAACAAACTTAAATTGATAATTCTCACATCATTTCTTACGCCTTCTACTTCTTGCGCATACCATAATGGATAAGTATCGTTATCGCCTTGTGTAAACAGAATGGCATTTTTCGGACAACTGTTTAAATAATTTTTTGCAAAATCTAAAGCAGTATATCTGGTGCTTCTATCATGGTCATCCCAACCATTTTTCCCCATTAAAAATGGACCACTGAAACATAATACTGTCGCCAATCCTGCGCCAGCAATGCCTTTCACATTTTTCTTTTCTAAAAATTCATATAACGCCAATACAGCTAATCCAATCCAAATACACATCGCATATACTGAACCTGCATAAGAATAATCTCGTTCACGAGGCTGCAACGGTGTTTGGTTCAAATACATCACGATAGCCAAACCTGTGAAGAAGAATAATAAGAACACGATAAAGCCATCTTTTTTATTTCGTTGTAACTGATAAATCAAACCAATGAAACATAGAATTAGCGGAATCAAATAAAATTTATTGGTGCCTTTATTATTTTCATAAACACCACTTAATTGTGTTGAATCAACACCCAAGCGCCAATCATCTAATGCTTTGATACCTGTAATCCAGTTACCATCGCGATGATTGCCGTGTCCTTGAATATCATTTTGGCGACCGCTAAAGTTCCACAATAGATAACGGAAGTACATGAAATTGACTTGATAGCTAAAAAAGAAATTCATGTTATCGCCCATCGTTGGCTTGTCTTGGTCGCCCAAGTTTAACCATTGTTTGTAGAAGCGAACGTGTTGTTGGTCGTTGCCATCCCAAATACGAGGGAATAACATTTGGTCATCATCATTGTACACATAATTCATTCTTCTTCCTATTGTGTCGTAATGTTTTTTCTCTCTGTTCATCCCAAATTTTACACCTTTATCTTCGGTTGAAGTTGGCTTAGCTGTGAAGTCAGGACCTTTGAACAATGGGCTATCGCCATACTGTTCACGATTTAAGTATGATAATAAACTATAAGCATCTTCAGGGTCATTCATGTCAATTGGTGGATTGGCAGCACTTCGAATGGGTACCATTAAAACTGATGAATAACCAACAATCATAAACACTACTGAAATCAAAAACGTGTTGGCAATGGTGTGATTTTTTCTTTGTGTGTACCAAATGCCAGCCCCTAAACCCAATGCCAACAACAAGAAGAAAAACGCAACACCACTATTGAAGCCCATTCCGAAGCCATTCACGAACATTCTATCAAAGAAAGCTGCGATGGCAGGTATTTCTTGAATGATGCCATATTGCACAAAAGCTAAAATAGCCACACCCACAAAAAATGTGGTGATTAAGCCTTTAGTTGTTGTTTCATAGCGTTTGAAATAATACACAAATGCAATGGCAGGAATGGTCAACAAGTTCAATAAATGCACACCTGTTGAAAGTCCCATCAAGAAAGCAATGAGGATAATCCATTTATCAGCATACTTTTCATCCGCATGATTTTCCCATTTTAAAATAGCCCAGAAAACTATCGAAGTGAAAAATAGCGACATGGCATAAACCTCACCTTCCACCGCTGAAAACCAGATAGAATCAGCAAAGCAAGCTGACATTGCACCAACAATACCACTACCCATGATAGCCCAAATTGCGCCATCACTCATAGTTCCATCTGAATTTCTATTCACTAATTTTTTTGCTAAAGCGGTGATGCTCCAAAACAAAAACATCATTGCCATGCCTGTTGCTAAAGCCGATGAGAAATTAATCATCACTGCTACTTTTTGCAAATTGCCTCCAGCTAATAATGTAAACATGTGTGCAATGAACAAAAACAATGGTGCCCCTGGAGGATGCACTACTTCAAGCTTTAAAGAACCTGGAATAAATTCACCACAATCCCAAAAACTAACTGTGGGTTCCATGGTTAGTGCATAAACTGTGGTGGCGGCAATACCTACTAACCAACCAACAATGTTGTTTAACTTTTGATAATTCATTTTGATGTTTTAAAGAGTGATGCTAAAATTAAAGTGTGATTAATTACGATTAAGATTTGAAATTATTGTGTCCGTTTTTTTTAAGAGCGTCAAAAATAGAAAAAAATTACTGACTTGATTTTGAAAATTGAAAATAAAAATTCTACCTTTGCGCCGCCTTAATACAATTGTCCGATGGTGTAATTGGCAACACGTCTGGTTTTGGTCCAGAAGAGTCTAGGTTCGAAACCTAGTCGGACAACTCAAAAAGCCTTTAGAAAAATTCTGAAGGCTTTTTTTGTGAATAAAATTTCGCCTGATTTTTATCTTCAAATTTTTTTGTTAAACAATTATTCAAAAGCAATTATTGTAAATTCGCAACGTTTCCAATTTATCATGAAATCAAAATCGTTAATTTTATTTTGCTTGTTTACGTTTGCGCTTAGTCTTTACAGAGTGTTGTATAGCGGCACTTTCAGCTTCATATTTCTTAATTGGAATTTGTTTTTAGCTTTTGTTCCGCTTACATTCACTTACATCATCGAAAAAAAATCATTGAAAGGCTATTGGTTTTGGCTGATGTTTTTTGGTTGGTTATTGTTTTTTCCAAACGCACCTTATGTGATTACTGATTTAAAATACTTGAATCGGAACAACACAAAAAGTGGTGTACCAATTTGGTTAGATATAGTGTTGATTAGCTCTTTCGCCATCAATAGTATTTTGTTAGGGTTTATTTCTGCCGAAAAAATTTTCAATCAACTTAAAAAATTGTACAACCGTTGGTGGGCAAATATTGTCATCATTACTTGTATGTTGTTAAGCGGTTTTGGTGTGTATTTAGGCAGGTTTGAGCGATTTAATTCATGGGATATTATTTCTAATCCAAGCTTGTTGATTGATAATATTGCCGACATATTTATTCATCCATTTCAAAATTCACATAGCATCGAATTATCAATTTTGTTTGGCATTATGTTTTGTTTAATTTTCTTTTCTTTACACGAAACCATTCAATCGCAAAAATCTGATTCATGAATTTTCAATACCTCACTTATCAAATTGAAAACCGCATCGCTACTATAGTTTTAAATCGCCCTGAAAAAAGAAATGCTTTAAATCCACAAGTTGTTAGCGAATTAAAATCGGCTTTTGAATCAGCAAAAAATGATGCAAAAGTAAAAATGATTTTGCTGAAAGCCAATGGCGAAGCCTTTTGCGCTGGTGCCGATTTAAGTTATTTGCAGCAATTACAAAATAACTCCTTCGAAGAAAATTTAGCAGATAGCAATCATTTGAAAGAATTATTTGAAAGCATTTACACTTTTCCAAAAATAGTGATTGCACAAATTGAAGGTGCTGCATTGGCTGGTGGTTGCGGTTTGGCAACGGTTTGCGATTTTTCATTTGCAACGCCCGAATCAAAATTTGGATTTACAGAGGTGAAAATCGGATTTATTCCAGCCATCGTTTCTGTATTTTTATTACGGAAAATTGGCGAAGGAAAATCAAAACAATTATTGCTCACTGGCGATATTATTTCGGCTGAAGACGCTTTACAAATGGGCTTAATCAACTTTGTTGAATCAAAAGAAAATATACAAACAGCAGTTGAAATGTTTTGCGAAAAATTATTGTTGCAAACCAGCGCACAATCCTTACAATTAACAAAAATGATAATTGCTGAAATCCAGCATTTGAATATTACCGATGCATTAAATTATGCTGCAACGCAAAATGCAAAAGCTCGTGCAACTGATGATTGCAAAAAAGGAATTGCCTCGTTTTTAAATAAAGAGAAAATTAGTTGGTAAAAAATTACCAAGCCGAGTGGATTCTGCCACCACCAATCAAATCACCGCCATCATAAAACACAGCCGATTGACCAGGTGCAATGCCAGCTACTTTTTCATCAAAGTGCACCAACACCTTATCTGACGCTTGTTTTAAAATGCTCGAATGTCCTTTGTCTTTGTATCTTATTTTTGTAGAAGCCGCTAAATCATGTTGCACACCATCATATTTTTGCCACGTAATTTGATGCACAAACATTTCACTCCGATTCAATTCGTCAATCGTTCCTAACTCTACCACATTTTTTTCAGCATCAATTTTTGTAACAAACATTGGCTCTCCAAGCGCAATGCCCAAGCCTTTTCGCTGCCCAATGGTGTAAAATGGAAAGCCTTCATGTCGTCCTAAAATTTTTCCTTCGTGATTAATAAAATTTCCGCCAGCCACTTTTTTTTCTAAAGTGGGCACTTGTCGTTTTAAAAATCCACGATAATCATTATCAGGCACAAAGCAAATTTCGTAGCTCTCGGGTTTATTTGCCACCGCATCGTAACCTGCATCCACAGCCATTTCACGAACATTTGTTTTTCGTAAATCGCCCAACGGAAAAATTGTTCGGGCAATACTTTCTTGTCGCAAACCCCACAAAACATACGATTGGTCTTTGGTTTCATCCACTGCTTTTTGAATAAAATGTCTGCCATTTAATTCCGATTTTTTTGCGTAATGCCCAGTGGCAATAAATTCGCAATCCATTGCATCAGCTTTTTGCAATAACACATCCCATTTCACATGTGTATTGCACAGCACACAAGGGTTTGGCGTTCGCCCCGATAAATATTCTGATACAAAATCCTCAATCACCGCTTTGCCAAATTCATCTTTGATATCCAAAATATAATGAGCAAAACCATTGCGCACAGCCACTTCACGAGCATCGTTAATCGTATCTAAATTGCAACAACCCGTTTCTTTTTTGCTACCACCACTTTTGGCATAATCAAAAGTTTTCATGGTTACACCCACCACTTCATAACCTTCCTCATGCAGCATCAAAGCCGCCATAGTGCTATCTAAGCCGCCACTCATCGCCACTAAAATTTTTCCTCGTTTGCTCATTGTTGCAAAGTTATGGCTATTAAACCTTTCAATAAAAGAATTGTTCGTTTATTCTTATCAATTTTTGTTTGTCATTTCATTTAATTGAATGGCTTGTATGGCTTCTTTCACATCGTGCACTCGTAAAATTTTTGCACCTTTTTGTAAGGCAATCGTATTCAAAATAGTAGTACCGTTCAATGATTCATCAGCAGTAATTTTTAGCGTTTTCCAAATCATTGATTTACGTGAAAGTCCTATCAACATTACTTTTTCGAGTAATTGAAAATTTTCGAGTTGATTTAATAATTCAAAATTTTGTTCAATAGTTTTTGCAAATCCAAATCCTACATCAATGATTACATCATGTATTTTATGTTGTTGTAAATCATTTATTTTATGAACAAAAAAATCAAAAACTTCTTTAGTAACATTGTCATAATTCGTTTGCTGTTGCATGTTTTGAGGCATTCCTCGGCTATGCATTAAAATGTATGGCACTTTTAAATCAGCCGCTGTGCGCCACATTTTTTTATCTATTGCGCCACCTGAAATATCGTTGATAATCGAAGCTCCAGTTTGCACAGCTTCATGAGCGACCTTGCTATAAAAAGTATCAATTGAAAATAAAGTGGCAGGAAATTTTTTGATTAATTTTTCGATGAAGGGCATCACTCTTTTTAGTTCAGTTTCTTCATCAATCAATGTTGCATTTGGTCGGGTCGATTGCCCACCAATATCAATGATTGTTGCGCCATCAGCAAGCATTTGAGCTGCTTTTTCTAAATAATCAGTCTTATTATTTATTCTGCTTTCTTCAAAAAACGAATCGGGTGTAACATTTACAATGCCCATCACAATCGGTTTTTTGATGGTCAATAAATTGCCTTTGCAATTGAGCGTAAATGTTTTTTTGTCAAATGAATTTTGCATCGTTTGTTGAGGTGCATATTAATTTGTAAAAGTAAAATAAAACGATTGGTATATTAAAATTCCCATCTCACTTGCACCCTTACATCGGTTTTATGATTGCTGTTAATTTGGTCTAAGCCACTACCATTGTTGGTTTGAAAAGGATAAACTGTTTCACCAACTCGTAACCAAGTGTCAATTTTTCTAAAAAATTTATATCGCAACATTACATAACAATGTGCACCTTTGCCATACAATGCAGGCACAGTAAAGCTTCCGGGCACATCATGTTCGATGGCGTAAACTCTGGTGTTATACGAATCGGTATTGAACAATGCCAATCGAAAACCAATATCATAAAGCTTTCGTGATGGATTGTAAACCATATCTTGAAAAATTAAAAAACCATTTTCAACTTTATTATTGCCTAATTGATATTGTATCCACTCCAATCTGTTACACAAGCTAATTGCATCAGTCGCCTTGTAAGCCGCATTAAACCTAATGTGTTGGGTATTTTCATTCCACAAAGGTAACAGTACATCAACCACTGGCGATTCATTTGTTTGCTTCGATTTATATTGATAACGCAAATAAATAGAGGTGTTTTTATCGGGTTGAAAAGTTAGTTGCGCCAAATAATCAAACCCATGCGAAGGCGCATCGGTTGTGAATTTTAACCATGGAAATTGAAAATAATCTGCATAAGCTGAAATAGATATTTTCGAAAATGAATGAGCAATAAATCCTGAATAAAAACCATTTTCATTCGCTGGAGCTGTATTTTCTCCAAAGCCTAATGAGTACAGCGAAAAATAACCTGGTTGATAATTCCGATACAAGAAAACCGCATCCAGCTTAGCATTCAGGCTGGCAATTAAGCCATGAACGGTTGCATATTTTTTCAAATCGTTAAATGCACCTTCGCCAAAAAAATTGAGATTGCGAAACACAAAACTATAATCGGCACTCATCACATTCCATTGTTTTCCTGTAAAATCATACAAGTTATAAGGCTTGTCTAATTTTTGAATGGGTAAGCCAAATTCGCCATGAATGCCGCTTGCGCCAATTTTTATGTTGTGTTTTTCAAATTGATAATGTGCGCCAGTTAAAAAAATTGATTGCGTATTTTTGTCTTGAATCTCACTCAAAGTGCGATGGTAGCCCGATGTTTGCAAAGTCGAAATGCCATTATCAGATTGAATTGTTGAATCATTCTGCAACAAATTTCCATCTAATTTTCGGTAAGAAACAAAAGGCGTGAGGCGTTGATTTTTGCTGATTCGATAAGTGATAGCAGCACCTCTTAAAAAATTAAATTCGTTTGTTGAACGATAGGGCATGAGTGTAGGGAATTCTTTTTTTATAGCAGTAACCAATGCTGTTTTCGTAAATCCAAATCCTGTGTACATCGCCAAGCCTTGCCCCAAGCGCATTTCATAATCACCTAAGACAATTGTTTCAATACGTAAATTAGTTTTTAAATAAAAATGAACCGAATAAAAATCGAAACCTTGTTTTTCTGTTCCCTTGAAAAATGCTTCACCTGCATCTTTTTCGGTAGTAATTCCATAACTTAATTTGCTGCCGTAAGAATATAAAAACCGATTATAAAATCTAATCTTAGTGCCTTCGTAATATTTGTTGCTGGGCAAATGAACAGAATCAGGAACACTATATCCAATAGGTGTTTCAAGCGTTGTGTTGATGCGATGCGTAAATTGAAATCTACCTTGTGAAAATAATTCTTTCACCGAAATATGGTAATCATTTAAATTTCCTTCAACTGTAACGAAAGGAAAAATCCTGCGAATAGTTTCTATATCAAAAGTATTGAGCGATTGCAATTCATAAACAGAAAGTAGTTTTCCGTTTTCTTTTTTGTAACGAATTAAATTTTGAATTTGCAAATCGGTGAGTAAGCCTAAATCTTGTAAATCTTTTTCTGTGGCTGTGTTTAAGTTGAGCGGATGTTTTTTGTAAAACAATAATTGCGTTTGTTCTACATCAAATTTCACTTCAGCATCGGTGTTGGTTGCAACATTTTCAATCAATATATTCTCTTGCAACGAATCAATATATTGTGCATCAGCTTTTTGAAAAAAGAATAATGCACAAAAGAAAATTGCAAAAAAATAGTTGAATTGAATCTGCATGATTGATAGAATTCAATTCAAATATAAAACGGAATCTCTAAAATAGAAATGTTTTAGGTTATGTTTTTACAACGGAATATTACCATGCTTTTTTCTTGGCAAATTCACCACTTTATTTTCTAGCATTTTAAATGCTTTCAATAATTTTTCACGTGTTTGTGAAGGCAAAATTACTTCATCAATAAATCCACGAGCAGCTGCACCATAAGGGTTGGCAAACTTTTCAGCATAAGCATCTGTTTTTTCTTTCAATGCTTCTTCAGGATTTTTTGCTGCATCAATTTCTTTTTTGAAAATAATTTCCACCGCACCTTTTGCACCCATCACAGCAATTTCTGCATTAGGCCAAGCGTAGTTCATATCAGCGCCAATATGTTTGCTGTTCATCACATCATAAGCACCGCCATAAGCTTTACGAGTAATCACTGTAACTTTCGGCACAGTGGCTTCACTCAATGCATACAATAATTTAGCACCATTGGAAATGATACCATGCCACTCCTGGTCAGTGCCAGGCAAGAATCCTGGAACATCTACCAATACTAACAATGGCACATTAAAGCAATCGCAGAAACGAACAAATCGTCCGGCTTTTCGTGATGAATTAATATCTAACACACCAGCCAACACCGCTGGTTGATTGGCAACAATACCAATGCTTCTGCCACCAATTCGTGCAAAACCAACTACAATATTTTCTGCCCAGTCTTTATGTACTTCTAAAAATGAATTTTCATCAACCACACCGTCAATCACTTCTCTCATATCATAAGGCTGATTGGCATTTTCAGGAACAATTGAATTCAATTGCTCTCTGATTTCTGAAGCCTTTAATTCATAAGGATAAACAGGTGCTTGCTCTTCGCAGTTTTGTGGAATGTAACTCAACAATTTTTTGATATGCTGAATGGCTTCTACTTCATTCGCTACCGCAAAATGTGTAACGCCACTTTTGGTTGCATGCGTTGCTGCACCACCCAATTCTTCGCTGCTCACTTCTTCGTGAGTAACCGTCTTTACTACGTTTGGACCAGTTACAAACATGTAACTCGTATTTTCAACCATCAAAATAAAATCGGTTAATGCAGGCGAATACACTGCTCCACCAGCGCATGGTCCCATGATTGCCGACAATTGCGGAATCACACCTGAAGCAATTGTGTTTTTATAAAAAATATCAGCATAGCCACCCAATGAAACTACACCTTCCTGAATACGTGCACCACCGCTATCGTTCAAGCCGATAACAGGAGCTCCATTTTTCAAAGCCAAATCCATTATTTTGCAAATCTTTTCAGCATGAGTTTCAGAAAGCGAACCACCAAATACGGTAAAATCTTGTGAGAAAACATAGGTCAAACGCCCGTTGATAGTGCCATAGCCAGTTACCACACCATCGCCTAAATAGATTTCATTTTCCATCCCAAAATCTTTGCTGCGATGCGAAACCATCATGCCAATTTCTTCAAATGAATTTTCATCCATCAACAATTCAATTCTTTCACGAGCTGTGAGCTTGCCTTTTTTGTGTTGCGATGCAATTCGTTTTTCACCGCCACCTAACTGGGCTTCAACGATTTTTGATTTTAAAATTTCGGTTTTGTTCATAAAGACAATGTGATAATTAGTAGATGTGTAAATGTGAAAATTATTTTTTGGAATTGGATTTTGATGAAACAATTATTTTGTTCAAAATTCTGATTATTTCTTCAATTTCATTTTTCAAGGTAGCATTAAAATCATATGATTTATTGGCTTCGCAAAGTATCAACCAATACATGGTTTCATGTGCTTCTTTAGCTGCAATTTTTAATTTATGAATAAAGTCAAGGCGGCTTTCTGCATTTTGAGATTCAAAAACATTTGCACCAATGCTTGTAGCCGAACGCAGCAACTGACGGGCAATTACGTATTTTTTTTTCTCTTCTAATCGTTCGCAATATTGAATGACATGATTAGAAAAAATAATAGTTTTTTGAACAATTAAATTTCCCTCAATCATTTTTTTGTGTTTTTTTAATTTTCATATTTACACATTTTCAATTTGCCTCATTACTGTATTCACTATTTCATCCTCACTTTTTTCTTCTTCTCTCACAAATTTTTTGCCTGTAACTTTTTCATACAACTCAATATATCGTTCGCTGATTTCTAAAATCCATGCAATACCCATCTTCGGAATTTCTTGTCCTTCTTTACCTTGAAATCCCCATTGCATCAGCCATTCACGAACAAACTCTTTTGATAATTGTTTTTGTGGCTTGCCTTGTTTCTGCAATTTTTCATATCCATCGGCGTAAAAATATCGGCTGCTATCGGGTGTATGAATTTCATCAATCAAAGTAATAATTCCATTTCGTTTTCCAAATTCATATTTTGTGTCCACAAGAATTAAGCCTTGTGAAGCAGCCATTTCCGAGCCACGAGCAAATAATGCCAGCGCATATTTTTCTAATTGTTCGTACTCATTTTTACTCACCAATTTTTTGCTGATAATTTCTTCTTTAGAAATATCTTCATCATGTCCTTCATGCGCTTTTGTTGTTGGAGTGATGATTGGCGTTGGTAATAATTTATCATTCTCTTTCAAACCTTCTGGTAATTTCACACCACACAATTCTCTTAACCCACTTTTATAAGTTCGCCAAGCATGACCTGCCAAGTAGCCACGGACAACCATCTCAACAGGATACGTTTCACATTTATAACCAATCGAAACATTGGGCAACGGCGAAGCAATCAACCAATTGGGTACAATATCTTTCGTAGCATTTAAAAAATGTGCAGCCGTTTGATTCAGCACAGAACCCTTGTGTGGTATAGGTTTGGGCAACACCACATCAAATGCAGAAATGCGATTGCTGGCAATCATCACTAATTTATCATCGCCAATGCTATACACATCGCGAACTTTGCCTTTGTAAAAATTTGTTTGATTGGGAAATTGAAGCATGAGAAAATTAATTTAGTTTGAATGAAATTGGTAGATTAAAATAAACTGCAACGGTTTTTCCGTTCTGCTTTCCAGGTGTCCAATTAGGCATTTTTTCTATCACTTTTTTTGCAGCTTCATCGCAGCCGTTTCCAATGCCTTTCAACACTTCTACTTTTTCAACTTTGCCTGTTTCTGACACAATAAATTTCACAATTACTTTTCCTTCCGTGTGTTTCTTCTTTGCTTTTTTAGGATATTTCAAATGCGAAGAAATGAATTTTGCCATAGCATTTTGTCCACCAACAAATTGCGGCATTTGTTCTACATAAGAAAATACCTCATGCGCTGCATTACTTGATGAGCTTACATTTTGAGCATTTGTGTTTTTAGAAAAAACGAAAATCAATAAAATAAATAGGAAGATTATTTTTCGCATTTGATGAAATTTAGAACGGCGAAGTTCGGAAAGAAGCACGAAGATTTTAAATGATTTTATTCTAAAAATAAAAATGATTTTATTTCGCTCATCACTCAAAAAAATCTTTCGTTTTGTGTAGGTTTGCACCACTCAATTTTATTCTACATGTACAAACGAATTTTGCTGAAACTTAGTGGTGAAGCCTTGATGGGCGATAAGGAATTTGGAATTGACAACGTAATTATTTCGCAATATTGCAATGATATTAAACCTTTGGTGGAAGCAGGCGTAGAGATTGCCATCGTGATTGGAGGTGGAAATATTTATCGTGGATTAAATGCTGCTGAAACTGGTATCGAACGTGTGCAAGGCGATTATATGGGGATGTTAGCCACCGTGATAAATGGAATGGCTGTGCAAAGTGGATTGGAAAAAATAGGGGTTTATACTCGTTTGCTTTCGGCTATAAAAATGGAGCAAATTTGTGAACCATTTATTCGCCGCCGAGCTGTGCGACATTTAGAAAAAGGACGTGTAGTTATTTTTGGTGCAGGTACTGGTAATCCGTATTTTACAACTGATACCGCTGCTGCATTAAGAGCCGTAGAAATTAATGCTGATGTGGTTTTAAAAGGAACAAGAGTAGATGGAATTTATACGGCTGACCCTGAAAAAGATAAAACTGCTACCAAGTTTGATGCGTTAACTTTTGATGAGGCAATCACTAAAAATTTGAACGTGATGGACATGACTGCATTCACTTTATGCAAAGAAAATAAAAAGCCAATTATAGTTTTTGATATGAATACAAAAGGTAATTTGCTAAAAGTGGTGCAAGGCGAAAAAATTGGAACAATAGTAAAATAATTATTTTTTCCGCTTAAATTTATTCCCCCAAAAAAAAACTACATTTTGATTAACACTTTACTAATAGCGGAACTTTTACAATCGCACGATTGTGTGATACTGCCTGAATTGGGAGCATTCCTCACACATCATCGAGCAGCTTCGGTTCACATTATTGATAAGCAAATTTTTCCACCACATAAAACTATTTCGTTTAACAGTAGTCTGTTGACAAATGATGGATTGTTGATTCATTTAGTAGCAACTAAAATGAATTGTAGCTATGAACATGCACAAACTTTGGTGCTACAACAATGCAGCATTTGGCAAACTAAAATGATGATGGGCGAAGTTTTGCAATTTGAAAATGTTGGAAATTTGTGGATGGATTTGAATAAAAAAATTCAATTTAAATCAGTCGGCAATTTTTTGAATAGTGCCAACTATTTTGGCTTGCAAACTTTGACAATCGAGCCAATTGTTCGCCATGAAATCAAAGAAAATGTAATTGCCGATTTTGTTCGTGAAGATGATAAAGGCTTGCATCCACAAGGTTATTTGAATTCATTTATTAAAGAAGAAAAAAAGGTAAAACCGTTCAAGAAATATTATCAATATGCCATTGCAGCAATGGCTGTAGGCGCAATTGCATTTGGAAGTTGGATGATGGTGCAACAACAAAGCACTTTCGATTTTGCTTCCATTATTTCCATTGATTCATTTTTTAACAGAGAAAAAATAGCAGTTAAAAAAAATAAAATATTGAGTGAAAAAAAGAATGTTGAAGCTAATCCTCTTTCAGAAAAACATCCTTACACTTTTTATTTAAGCAATCCTGCCGAACCTTATTATTTAATTACAGATACCAATTTGAATTTGACAAGTGCCAATGAAAAAAAGTTGCACTTTTGGAGAGAAGGATACGATGCTCGAATTATTCAAATGGATAGCACTTATCAAATTGGCATTTATGAATTTGCTACCAAATCAGATATTCAGCAAATAAAAAATGCAACAGATAGTTTGTTGCATATAGATTCAAAACTGATGAAGATTTTGAATTGAGAAAAGATAATTCTAAATATAAAAAGCCGAACAATAATTATTACTGTTCGGCTTTTTTATTGAAAATGTATTTCACAACTTTTATTTCAAAGCTGCTGCTAAATTGTCTTTATGAACCATTGATTCTTTGAAAATGTAAGCACCAGTTTTTGGACTACGTTCACATCTAATCACTTTGGTAAATGCTTTTGCATTTGGGTCAATTGAACTTTTAGATTTTATCGCCGTTTTTGCTTGTTTTGCCATGACTATTTAATTATTTTATTTCTTTATGAATTGTGTATTTACGCATAATTGGGTTGAATTTTTTCAACTCCATACGCTCTGGGTCGTTCTTTTTGTTTTTTACAGTAATGTAACGACTTGTGCCAGCTAATCCGCTATTTTTATGCTCAGTGCATTCTAAAATTACTTGTATTCTGTTTCCTTTCTTTGCCATGTTGTTTGCTTTTTAAAATTAAATACTTTGCATTTCTTTTTTCTGAATTTCCTTCAAATATTGATAAATGCCTTTTTTATTGATAGTGCGTAAAGCTGAAGTAGATACTCTTAATTCAATCCACTGGTCAAACTCGGGCACAAAAAATCTTTTGTGTTGTAAATTAGGTAAAAACTTACGCTTAGTTTTAATGTTAGAGTGGCTAACATTATGACCAAACATTGGTCCTTTTCCTGTTAAATCGCATATTCTTGGCATAACCTGTTGTTTTTCTTTTTTTTAAAGGACTGCAAAGGTAAACTTTTTATCCACATTTGCAAATTATTTTTGCAAAAAAGTTAAAGTTTGTTGCGGTCTGATTTTGTTGGCAATAAAAATTATTATCACTTCAGCAAAAATTATTTTTGATTATCACGCCATTCATACACCCATGCTGATTGAATCATTTCTAAATGTCCTTCGGTGCTTTGCTCACGAGTGCCTTTAAATAAAGGAATTTCGAGTATCCATTCTAATAATTCGGTAAACCGAATTCGATAAATTTTGCTCTCGGTAAAATCATCGCCAAAGCGTTCGTATAGTTTTAATGCAATGTCTTCGTGGTCGTTCCAGTAAATATCGGGTTCAATCATCATTTTATTTTTTTGTAAAAGTAGAAAACTGTTCATCACTAAAATTTTTATTTGGAAAATAAAAATTAGGTAGTATTTTTATTGCATAAATCTTTTAGCCATGAAGAAACAAACTTTTTCAATTTTAGTTTTAGCAGCATTAGTTGTAGTTTCGATTACCATTTTTTCTTGTAAAAAAAATGCACAATTATCTACTGCTACCTATTCAGCAACACCCAATTTGCCTTCAACACCTTATCCTTATTGGTCAAAAAATAGAGTGGATAGCAATGTTGCAACTTTAGGAAGAGTATTGTTTTATGACAGAAGATTATCGGTAAATAATGCTGTAGCCTGCGGCAGTTGCCATTTGCAGAGCAGAGCATTTGCAGATTATCAGCAATTCAGTACTGGTTTTGACGGAAGAAAAACTCGTAGAAATTCAATTGCTATTCAAAATATAGTTGGTTTTTTTAACGATTTTAATAACACAGGAGTTCCTGCAACTTCCAATCAAATTACATCACTCAATTTATTTTGGGATGGCAGACAAAATAATTTATCTAACATGGTTGGCAACCCCATCAACAATCATATTGAAATGCACATGGATGACATGAATGCTTTGTGCACAAGGCTTCAAGCCACATCATTTTATCCTGATTTATTCCAAAAAGCATTTGGTTCATCAACTGTAAGCAGAGAAAATATTGCGTTTGCTTTGGAAGCTTTTGTGCAATGCTTGCAAACTAATAATAGCAAATTTGATAAATCGCTTTCGTTTAATACCATGACTGGACAACAACAAATACCGCAACCATTAACAGCTATAGAGCAACAAGGCTTAAATGCTTTTACATCAACTTACAATTGCAATGCTTGTCATCAAATTTCGCAAACTGGCTATAGTAATAGTTTTAACGAATTTGCCAATATTGGTTTAGATGTTTCTTATACTGATAATGGTAGAGGTGAAATAACTGGAAATGCCAGTGATAATGGGTCTTTCAAAGTTCCTAATCTTAGAAATATTGAACTGACTGCACCTTACATGCACGATGGAAGATACAATACTTTAGAAGAAGTGATTGACCATTACAGTCATAATATTCAACCAAATCGTTATCTATCTGCAACGTTAAGAGATTTGAATGGTGTATCTATCAAAACAATAATATCTCCCATTAATGTATTTACGGAGATTGATACTACAGGGTTATATCAAGCTCCACCGCAACAAAAAAATATTACTGATGCAGATAAAAAAGCCTTGGTGGCATTTTTGAAAACCTTAACTGATTTCGATTTTATCACCAATCCGATGTATTCAAATCCATTTATCAAACAATAAAAAATCAAATTAACCATGAAGAAAATTCTCTTATCCATCATTTGTGCATTTCCAATTTTTACTTTTGCTCAAACTAATACTGCCACCAATCCATCGCCTGAAACTCAACAGTGGAGCAACTTTATTGGTGTGCAATCGAATTTATTATTAAGGCAAGTTTTGAATATTAGCGGCAGTACAGCCACCACCAACAATCCTTATTTATTCACCTATTCACTAATCAATAATAAAACTGGTTGGGGATTAAGTGCAGGCTTGGGGTTGAACACATCAAGTTCATCAAATAAAGATACTTCGGGTACTTCAGTAAAAAATAGTCAAACCAATTTTGCTTTAAGAATTGGTGCTGAAAAAAGATGGTACTTGTCGCCAAAATGGGCAACTACATTAGGTTTTGATGCTTTGTATAATAATTTATCAAGTCATTCGGAAACCTTGCAGGATGAAAATTTTGAAAAAATAATTAGCACAACTGATGATAAAACAAACAGTTTCGGTGTAGGAATCAGAGGTGCAATTTCATTTGCCATCACACCAAGAATCTGGATTGGAACTGAAACTAATCTTTCGTTTTTATACGGCATGGAAAAAGTTACTTCATCAACTACATTTATCCAAACTGGTCAACCAACTATCACACAATCATTAACCAATAAAATTAATTCAACTTCGGTAACTTCTAATTTACCAACGGCATTTTTTATTATCGTAAAATTCTAAGAAATATTTTTTATTGATTCAACTGAAAAGCCGCTATCAAAGCGGCTTTTTAATTTTTTCTAAAAACAAATTCATAGCAGTTCGTTTCAAATCATCCAATTCATAACTGATGCAATTGAAATAATAATCTTGCCAATCGACAGTTTTATTTTTTTGATTTAATTCCTCTATTAATGTTGTGCGATGTTGAATGCCAAATTGCAATGCTTTGTTCAATTTATTCGCCCAAGCATCAGTCACATGCGGCTTTGCAACCCATACAGCAAATGCGAAAGGTAAGCCAGTCATATCATTCCAAGCTGTTGCTAAATCGTATTGAAATGGAATTTTATTGAGTAATGGAAATGTTTTATCGCCAATCATCAATGCTGCCGAAGTATCGTGTATATTTTTTTCAAATTGTTCGGAAGATGGAATGAGTTCGATATTTGGCAATAGCCAATATTCTTTCAATAATATTTTCAGCAACTCAACCGATGTTCGGCTGTGATAATCTAAATGAATTTTTTGTAGCGTTTCAATTTTTTGTTCGGCAAAAACAGCAACAGTTTTCACTTGTTTAATTGCTCCGATACAAATGTCAGTAATGATTTTATAATTTTTCAATTGCGGCAAAACGCCCGTTGGAAGCAGCGCCACATCCACTTCATCATTCATGAATTTTAATGCTGTAACTGCTGGAATATCCAATTGCAAATCCATTTGATTGATGAATCTCGTTTGCTTAATTCCATAAATCATCGGTGTAGTATTGTGATACGAAACGGCTGAAACTTTAATCATAATTTTTTTAGAAAATTAATTAGAGCAATTTATTTCACCATCATCAAATCGCTAATGATTTTATCTGCAATCAATTTTCCTTTGTTGGTTAATGTTAGTTTTTTGTTGTCGAATTTTATTTTTTTCTGTTCGATATATGGCGTTGCTTCTTGCAATAATTGTTTTATCCA
Source organism: uncultured bacterium (assembly GCA_903857255.1). Lineage (GTDB taxonomy): Bacteria > Bacteroidota > Bacteroidia > Chitinophagales > CAIODY01 > CAIODY01. Next base: position 1,138 of record CAIODY010000121.1, on the reverse strand, counting down.
ATTCAATTCAAATTTTTGCTCACCTTCTTGTAAGTCGCATCCCCATTGCGTTCGTAAGCCAGTCATCAACCATTCGTTGAATTTTTCTTGTGTAGTTAAAACTTCTTTTTCGGCAATTAGTTCACCTTTCAAAATCGCTTCGATGTATTGATTATTGTTGCTCACATTCCAACTTCTTTCATTGCCATTATAGGAATGCGCCGATGCACCCAAGCCTAAATATTTTTTTCCTTTCCAATAATTCGTATTGTGAATAGCATGATGATTCGGCTTTGCGAAATTACTGATTTCATAATGTTCAAATCCTTTATTCATCAATGTTTCCATTAATTGCATCATTTGTGATTCCAATTTTATTTCATCCACATTTTCTTTTTGATGCTTCGCAATTAATTTGTGCAAAGGTGTTTTTTCTTCCACTGTTAAACCATAAGCCGAAATATGCGGCACTTTCAAATCAATTGCTTTGGCTAAATTTTTCTTCCAATTCAAATCAGTTAAAGTTGGGGTGCCATAAATTAAATCAATGGTGATGTTCTCAAAACCAGCATCCTGCGCCGTTTTGATGGCACTATCAGCTTGCGACGAATTATGAACTCGGTTCATCCAAATTAAATCTTCATCAAAAAAAGATTGTACACCAATGCTGAAACGATTGATGGCAGTAGTTTTTAACGCTTTTATTTTTTGTGTTGTTAAATCATCTGGGTTGGCTTCTAATGTAACTTCCAATAAATTATCTACGTAGAAATTATTGTGAATATGCTCGGTTAAAATTTTTATTTCATCAGCTTCTAATAGCGATGGAGAGCCACCTCCGAAATAAATGGTTTCAATTTTTTCGCCTTGAAAAAAATCTTTTTGCAATTTCATTTCAGCGATTAATGCTTTCAAATAGTCACTTTTATAAAGCAATGAAGTGGTGAAATGGAAATTACAATAATGGCAAGCTTGCTTGCAGAAAGGAATGTGAATGTAAATGCCTGCCAATTTTATTTTTTTGAGTTTGCAAAAATAAAAAAGCCTGAAAACAATTTCAGGCTTTTCATTTTTAAGTTTCTATGAATTAACGATTTGGTGCTTCATCACCACGATGAGGCTCTCCGCCTTCATGTTTTCTTTCTTTATTTTCCTCCAT
>CAIODY010000120.1 GCA_903857255.1 uncultured bacterium | reverse complement strand
TTTTGATGATAATATTACCACCCTGGAAATCGGTTTTAATGTAGATGGTTATTTATTAAATGTGCCGCTAATGGCTGTAGCTAAGAACCATCAAGTGTTTCCAGCCATGTATGTAAGTATGCGCTTTGGCAACAGAAAATAATGCTGAACTTTTTTATTCCAATTTCGTTTATCTCTTTGATTTTTTGAAATTTTACTTTTCAAAATCTTTTTTAGCATTTTGAATTAGATTATGTTTGTGAAAAATCTAACAACAAATTATTTAACGCAATAAAAATTATTAAAAATGGCAAACGTATTTACAGATGCAAACTTTGAAACCGAAGTGATGAAAAACGACAAAGTTTGTTTAGTTGATTTTTGGGCTGAATGGTGTGGACCATGCCGCATGGTTGGACCAACTGTTGACCAATTAGCTACCGAATATGCTGGCAAAGCCAACATCGGGAAATTGAATGTGGATGAAAATCCGAATGTTTCTATTCAATTTGGAATTAGAAATATTCCTGCAATTTTGTTTATTAAAAATGGTGAAGTGGTTGATAAACAAATTGGTGCTGCTCCGAAATCAGTATTGGAAGCGAAATTGAAAGCACATTTATAATTTCCCCCAAAAAAAAATCACAAAAAAGGCAACTCGATTTGGGTTGCCTTTTTTATTTCAATTATCTGTATGTCCTTTTAGTTTTTGCTGAATTAATCCAATTGAATCTTTATTTTCTATCACAGTTTCTTTCTCTAACAAATCGTGCAAATCAGGTTGCCCAGCATTTATCCAAGCCGTGTACCAAAAACTGGCAACATCTTGTATGCTGCTTCGCAAGCGTCGTTCAGCCATATTGTTCAATAATTTATTGTACGCAATGGTGAATTCATCCGAATAAATTTTTACAGTTTGATGACCTTTTGTTTCGATAGTATATTTTCTTTCTTCTGAAAAATTTTCATTCAATTGTTTTTCATATTTCAATACCGAATCAACTTCGGCATTGCTTTCTAAAACAATTTGCCAAATCTTTTTCAAAGGCTTATCAATGTATTCAGCTTTGCCAACCAAATAATCATAGTGTTCGCCAAGCAGTTCTGGTACACGGCTTTCCCAAAAATTATGAATGCCAACTTGATTAGTTAATTGCCCATTGTAATTTTCAGTAGTGTGCAACGGCACATGAGCATCAGCCACATAATGCCCCAAATCAGCAGCCAATTTAAAAATTTCATTTTTGTCTTTTTGTTTGAATGCTTCGGTTAATCGGTAAGTCATTTTCTCCACATACCAAGGCACAATGCCATAGGCTTTCAAAGTATCTTCAGATAATTTTGCCACCGCATCCTTCCATTTTCTTGGCACACTATCAAATGGATATTTTCCATAATGGTCAATATCAATATAATGCCGAGGTGCTTCATCCTTTACGACATTTCGGCGTTTATCAGGGTCAGTAGCATGATGCGTTAAGTACTCTATATTTTGTTTGAACAAACATTGCATGTCTTCGGGCAAACAAAAAATTGCCATTCGGTTAATTCTTTCATGTGCCCAAAAACCCCAACCAAGTGAAATGTGAATGGTGCAAATTGAAATGGAAATAATTCCAAGTGCAATAAAGATATTTTTAGTTTTTAGCATTCTGATTTTTTTCATTAGCACATTATCACATCGGCACATTGTTTTTAATCATCCAACTTTGTAACGCCACCACTCACTACAAATTTCATTGCTTCGGCAGCCGTAATGTCGTTGAGTATTTCAACATTTTCTTTTGGCACAATTAATAATTCGCCAGCGAAGCTATAACTCCAAGGGCAATACACGGCTACTTTTCCGGGTACACCAATATCATGTAAATCATCTTGCGTAAGAAATGCCAAGCGTTGAATACCATTCGATTTATCAATCCAAACCAACACAGGTTTATCAAATCTTTTTTGTTCGCCAGCAAATGCGCCAATTAAATCTTTAATGCTGCCATACACAAATTTTAAAAATTTCGAGCGATTGATAAGCGATTCCATCAAGCCCATTATTTTATTCAAAAAGAAATTAGTGCTAAAATAACCTACCAAAATAATGATAGAAATAAACAACAGAAATCCTAAGCCTGGAATGTAAAAATGCAAGAAATTTTCCATCAACTCTCTTACTGGAATGATGCTATCCATGCGGTTGAAAAGCCATATCAAAGCAAAAATGGTGAGGCTGATGGGGCCAACAATAAACAAGCCTTGCAGAAAATAATTGATAATTTTTTTGGTGTTCATAGCGCACAAAATTTGTAATGCAAAGTAAATGAGCGTTGAAGTTATTTTTATTAAAACATCAACTTATTTACCTTCGGGCTTTCAAAATTTAATAATGAAAAAAATAAGTCTGATTTTTTTGTTCTCTTTTTTTCTGTTTGCAAGCCGCTCAAATGCACAAGTTTTTACACCAACAGTAAGGATTGCTTCATCACAAAATAATTTTTGCCAGGGTAGTTCAGTTATCATTAAAGCCACGCCAGCTGTGGGTGACACGGTGTTGTCATACAATTTTATTGTGAATGGTGTGAGCCAGCAAAACAGTTCAGTTGACTCATTTATTTCCACCACATTTGCTAATAATGATTCAGTCATTTGCATTTTGCATAGTAGCAAATACAACGCAAATCCTGATTCTGCCATTTCAAATACCATTCATTTGCAAGTCAAAAAAAAATCAACCAAATCTGTGAACAAAGTAATTTGCCCCAATGCTGGTGGTTATTTATTTAATGGTACTTTATACACTTCAACAGGCACTTACACGGCTGTGTTGCCAAATGCCGTTGGTTGCGATAGCACTATCACTTTACATTTAGTAGTTGATATTGCACCGACTGTAACCATCACACCACAGATTGATTCTGTTTGTTCGGGTGGAATGAAAATTTTAACTGCCAGCGGCGCATTGAATTACAGCTGGAATCCTTCATCAATCGGTGGTATCACCGATACTGTGATGCCGACCAACACAACTACTTACACTGTTATTGGCACTGATTTATATGGTTGTGCTGATACAGCGCAAGCAGTAATAATTGTTTCTAATGCTAAGCCTGTAGCGTCTTTTACTTATACCGATAGTGCGAATATTTACACCTTCACTAATCATTCAACGCATGCAGTTAGTTATTGGTGGGTGTTTGGCGATGGTGGAACATCAACAGCCATCAACCCTGTGAACGATTATCCAACGATTGGAAATTTCACTGCACAATTGATTGCAATTGGTTTGTGTAGTAATGATACTTTTTCTGTTTCGTTTGCGACTGGCATTAATGATGTAGCAAATCCAGCAGCGATGCAGGTTTACCCGAACCCTTGTGGGCAGTCATTAGTCGTAAGTCATCGGTCATTAGTCAATACAATTGAAGTGTATGATTTGCTTGGGGGGAAAATTGATTTACCAATTTTATTTCAAACTACTGATTACTGTAAACTGAATACTGAAAACTTGTTATCGGGTATTTACTTCCTCAAAACTATTGATAATAGAGGAAATTCAGCCATTGCAAAATTTGTAAAAGAATAAAATTGATGTGTAGAAAATATTTTGCTGCCATTTTTATTTTCTTGATTCCCATTTTTTCATTTGCTCAAACTGATGTTTTATTAGGCAATTTAAAATTGGAAGCAGATATATATGGCGCAAAAATTTTCAAACATACTGTGAATTTCAAACCCAATACCAATCAGTTGGTTGGCGGTTTTGAATTGAAATTATTACGTCAAACTTTTGGTAGTAAAGAATGGCATTCGGCTTATCATTTTCCTTTGTGTGGTGTGCAATTGGTGTATGTAAATTTTAATGATAAACATTTGGGTGAAGCTTGGGCGATTGCACCTTGCATTCAATTCAATTTTTATCAAACCAACAAAGTGAAAATGTATGTTGGCTTGGCTGATGGCTTGGCTTATTTCACACATCATTATAATGCACTCACTGATACGATGGATAACCCAATTGGCTCTACCATTAATGAAACCACACAATTCAAGCTGGGTGCAAGTTTTGAGCTGTCAAATAAAGCATTGCTCACTACCAATTTAAGTTTTACGCATTATTCCAATGCAAAATTTCAAACACCAAATTTGGGAATTAATGTGTATGGATTGCACATCGGTTATCAAAATTTTATCAGCACAACGCCTCAAAAATTTCGCCCCGTTACGCCAATCAATTACACTTCAAAAATAAAATTTGATGCACGGTTAGGGTATGCTCGAAGCGGTAGCATTCCGTACGGCGGACCTCGAATGCCTTACTACACCACATATTTGGGCGTTGATAAGCGTTGGTGTTATGGCAATAGATGGAAAATTGGTTTGTGGTATGAATACAATAAAGGTGCAAATTTGAATGCCAACTTTCATGAGCCAAACCCTGATGCAGCAGCACTTTCAAACAAAGTTGCATTGGCACTTGGTGATGAATTTATTTTAGGGAAAATGACTTTTGGCGGTTCATTCGGTTATTATTTATATCGTGGATTAGGCGGTGAAACCATGTTTCAAAACTTACACATCAATTATGTTTTGTTGAGTTGGAACAAAGAAAAAATGCGCCAAATATATTGCGGTGTGCAACTCAAAACTTATTTGGGTGTAGCCGAATATTTTGAAACATACGTTGGTTGCAGGTTGTAGCAGATTTATTTTTTATTGCCCTACAAAAAACATTTTCAAGTTGATAATAATTCAACTTCGTTTTTTTGTGTAACCACTTCGCTTTTCATCTTTACTGTTCAAAATCTTTTCAAAATTTTATTGTGAAAAAAAATCTTGCTTTTTTATTGCTAATAATCGGTGTGGGCAGTTTTCTGTTTGCTGCTAATTATTCGTATGCACCGAAAAAACATCACGCCAAAAAATCAACCGCCAGCAGAAAGAAAAAACAAATTGCTGCTAACGATACATTAATTGCAGCCACCTATCAAACCGCAAGAATGGGCAGTGGCGATACTTTGCAGTGGATTGAATCGCAAATGAAATTGATGAATGACACACAACGCATCGGACAATTATTTATGATGGCGGCTTGGACAAATCATGATTCTATGCGTTGCAAAAACTTACCCGAACTCATTTCAAAATACAATATTGGTGGTGTGATAATGATGCAAGGCACACCTTACCGTTATGCAGTTGCTTTGAATCGTTATCAAGCTTTATCAAAAATTCCTTTGTTAATTGGTTTTGACGGTGAGTGGGGATTGGCTATGCGACTGGATTCTACGCTGCAATATCCGCATCAACTCACTTTGGGTGCATTGCAAAATGATTCGCTGATTGAGCAAATGGGTTTTGCGATTGGTGATGAATGCAAGCGATTGGGCATCCACATCAATTTTGCACCAGTGGTTGATATTAATAACAATCCGAACAATCCAATTATTAATGACCGTTCATTTGGTGAAAACGCTGAAACTGTTATTCATCGAGCGATTGCGTACATGAACGGCATGCACAAAGCTGGCATATTAAGTTGCGCTAAACATTTTCCAGGGCATGGTGATACGGATGTTGATTCGCACAAAGACTTGCCAGTGCTGCCTTTCAGCCGTGAGCGATTGGATTCGTTAGAATTAAAACCTTTCAAAGCAATGATAGCTGCCAACGTGCCGACCATGATGGTAGCGCATTTGGCGATTCCGCAATTAGAACCCAACGAAAAAACACCTGCATCTTTATCGCAAAATATTGTTGAAAATTTATTAAAAACCGAATTGCATTATAGTGGTTTGGTGATTACGGATGCGTTGAATATGCAAGGTGTTACAAAAAATTTTGAGGCTGGAAGAGCTGATGTAAAGGCACTTTTGGCTGGTAATGATATGTTGTTGTTTAGTCAAAATGTAGAAGCTGGTGTGAATGAAATTTTAAAAGCCATCGAAAAAAAATTAATTACGCAAGAAGAAATTGATAATCGAGTTCGGAAAATTTTATACTACAAATACAAAGTTGGGTTGCATCATTATCAACCCATTTCATTAAAAAATTTAGATGCCGATTTACATCGACCTGAAAAAATAGAATTGCTGAAACAGTTGTACAGCAACGCTTTCACAACCATTAATCGCGAAGAAAAAATTAAAGAGCCTGAAACAGTTGCATTCATCAGCTTGGGTGCTGACACCATGAGCGTATCGGAAAAAATGATGGCTCAAAATTCATCAGCGAAAATATTTCGCATAGCCAATAATGAATTGGATGAAACTTATAATCAGTTGTTAGATTCGCTTCAAAATATTGATTATTGCTGGGTGGAAGTGCATCACATGAATCGTTTTTCATCAAAAGATTATGGTGTTAATTCCTCCACGAAAAATTTTATCCATCAATTGTCATCACGTCAAAATTGTGGCTTAATATTATTTGGCAATCCTTACAGCTTGAAGTTTTTTGATGCTTGCAAACAAATAGTTGTGGCTTATGAAGACAATCCATTCACACAATCAGCTGCTGCAAAATATTTGTTGAACAATTTGAAATCGACAGGAAAATTGCCGGTTTCAGCTTCTTCAATTTATAAATTTGGAATGGGTAATGAATTGAATTCGCATTTGAATCATCATGTGCAAAGCGAAGCTGTGATGAATGCAAAAGCTGCTGGCTTTGATTTGGAAATGCTGAAAAAGATTGACAGTATTGCATTAGAAGGTGTAGATGCAAAAGCTTATCCAGGTTGTGAAATCATTGCATTGAAAGATGGAAAAGTGATTTATGAAAAATCATTTGGTCATCAAACTTATGAAAATGGTGTGGCTGTTGAGAGTAAAGATTTGTACGATTTAGCTTCTATCACCAAAATTGCTTGCACCACTTTGGCTTGCATGAAATTGTATGAAGATGGAAAATTAGATTTGAATAAAACCATCGGCGATTATTTGCCCGAAGCAAAAAAAACGAACAAGAAAAAAATTGTGATTCGTGATATGTTGTTGCATCAAGCTGGCATGGTACCGTTTATTCCATTTTGGAAAAATTGTTTCAATACCAAAGGCGAACTGAACGAAAATTTTTCAACGCAAAAAGATGATGAACATACTTTGCAAGTGGCGAAAGATTTATTTATGAACCCTGAATACATGAAAAAAGTGTGGGAAACGATTTATAAAAGCGATATAAAAACGCCTGGCAAATATGTTTACAGCGATTTGGATTTGTATTTTATGAAACGAATTTGCGAAGTAATTTTAAAGCATGAAACTGTTGAAAGCTATGTGCAGCGTAACTTTTACGACCCGATGAATTTGAAGACGTTGTGTTTTAATCCATTGCAACATGGATTTAAAAAAGAAGAAATTATGCCGACAGAAAGAGATAATTATTTTCGTCATCAACTGATTTGGGGTTATGTGCATGACCAAGGTGCTGCGATGAGCGGCGGTATACAAGGGCATGCAGGCTTGTTTGGCAATGCAAAAGATTTAGCAATGCTGATGCAAATGTTATGCAACAAAGGTGAGTTGGATGGCAAAAGATATTTCAAAGCATTCACCGTTGATAAATTCACCACTAAGCAATCATCGGTTTCAAGAAGAGGTTTGGGCTTTGATAAACAAGAACCAAACCCTGAAGTAGCATCACCAGTTTGCAAAAGTGCATCGGTGGAAACCTTTGGTCATACTGGCTTTACAGGCACCAGTGCATGGGCTGACCCGAAGTATAATTTAGTGTTTGTGTATTTAAGTAATAGAGTTTATCCTGTTGCTGAAAACAATAAAATTATCACGATGAGTATCAGAACTCGAATTCAGGAAGTGTTGTATCAAGCCATGAAAAAATAGAGAGGAGTTTATCTTTTCTTTTCAGAAAGGTGTTCGGCAGTTGCATGTAATTGTTCGTAAAAATCACTCCCATACTTACGAATCAGTGCATCTTTTAAAAATTGATATACGGGTACTTTTAATTTTTTTCCGTTGGTGCAAGCCGCACTACAAACATCCCAACGATTGTAATTCAGCGTTTCGTAAAATTTATTTTTAGTAATTCGGATGGGATACAAATGACAACTGATGGGCTTTTTCCAATCAATTTTCTTTTCTAAAAATGCTTTTTCGATGCCGCATTTTGCAATACCATTTTCAAAAATGGTGTAAGCGCATGCACCGCCATTGCCAATCATGGGTGTGGCATATTCATCTTCTTCATTTTTTACCCAAGTGCCTTGTGATTCAATGGCATCAATGCCTTCGGGCGTTAAATAACTTTTTACTTTCGGGTAAAGTTGTTCTAAAATTTTAGTTTCTTCTTTGTCGAGCGGTGCCCCAATATCGCCAGCAACGCAACATTCACCTTTGCATTTTCCTAAATCGCAAACGAATTTTTCGCTCACTAATTCTTCGCTAATCAATTTATCGTCAATTTGAATCATCATTTTTAGTTTTATTTTAAACACATAGAAACATAAAAAAAGCGAAGCTTTTCTATTGTTTACTCAATTTATTTTTCAAAAATAGAAGTCATAGAAAAATTCTTTTTACATAGAAATACATTTTTTCTTCTTGCAATTTTATCTATGATTCTATGTGGTGAAATTGTATTTGCTAATCACCAAATACTCTACCAGCTTGACTACCGCTAGTATGACAACCGTTGCAATCGCCCACTACTGTAAATGAATTCATGTAGTGTGTTGTGCCTGCTGATGTTTGTACGGCAGGATATAACCCATTTCCAAAATCAATTGAATTGGTGGAGAAAAAATTGCCGAGTGCATCCGCTTGTATCGTACCAGCTAATGTTCCACCACCATTTTGCGCCGTGTACAAATAAATTGTGGCGTTTGGATTGGGGGTAATTTGGTCGGGTTGATAAATGCTGCCAGCCACCACAAACCAGCCACCACCAGCACCTTTGCCACTTTTTTTATGACAGCTCATGCAATCAGCACCGTTGTAATGGCTTGTTGTGCCGCCGTTTGCACTTACTGCCGAAACATTTTGTCCTTCTTTATGACACGAAGAATAAATGAGCAAACTGCTTGCTGCGAAAAAAAATAAAATCAACCAACGCTTCTTTTTCATAAAAAAGTTGTGATGGTAAAATTAAGAAATCAAAAAAATTGAAACGAATTAATTGTTGGGATAATTTCGATTAATCCATTGTTGAATTTTGCTGCGGTCGCAAGAGCTTAGCTGGCTGCCGTTTTTGGGCATTGGATTATGTCCACTTGTAAAATTTATATCGCCCATTAATTTTCCATTCGCTACTTGTGCAATAAGATTATTGTAATCAGTTAAAATAACTCCGCCGCCACTCTGCTGTGCGCCGCTATTGCTGTGGCATCCAGCGCAATTGTTTGCAATGATGGTTGAAATTATAGTACTGTATTTGATGTTCGATGTATCGCAAACACCATTGTCATCGCAGGTTTCGTTCTTTGCGCCTTGTGCAATCCATTGAAAGATAATAGCCATTTGCATTGAATCAAGTGGTTCGGCATTTTTAGGCATTCTTCTTCTATCGCTTGATAATAGTGAAGTGTACAACTTGCTACCAGTAGGGTTTCCAGCCGACACAGCACTCATCACACCATAATAATAGGTGAAATTGTAACCAGCAGCAGCTTCTTTTGCATCGTGGCAACCGCTCATGGCGCAATTAGAATTTAACAACGGCAAAATATCTTTATTGAAGTAAATTACATTCGGGTCGCAAGTGCCAACATATTGCGCAGCTTGATGTTTGGTGCAACTAATTACCACTACCACACTTGCAATTACCAACAATGAAATTGCACGCCATTGATTTTTTTTCATAAAATTTTTTGAGAAGAAAGATTTGTTATCAGACTTTTTTTTGCCAAAAAAGTTTAATCACAAAAAATAATTTTAGCAGTTCATTGCACCGCAAACGCTGATTACTTGCCCACTTACATAGCTGCTTAAATCGCTGCCCAAGTAAACACAAGTGTTTGCCACTTCTTCGGGTTTGCCAAATCTGCCCATTGGTATTTTTTTAAACCACTCTTCAGTGCCGCTACCAGTAAGGGCTTTGGTCATATCGGTTTCAATAAAGCCTGGTGCTATGGCATTGCAACGAATATTTCTGCTGCCCAATTCTTGAGCAATTGATTTTGTAAAACCAATAATGCCAGCCTTTGATGCTGCATAGTTTGCTTGCCCTGCATTGCCTCTCATGCCTACAATCGAAGTCATGTTGATGATGCTGCCCATGCGTTGTTTCATCATCGGTTTTATCACTTGTTTGGTAAGATTGAAAACAGATTTTAAATTGGTGTTGATGACTTCATCCCATTGTTGTTCGCTCATTCGCAACATCAAATTATCTCGTGTGATGCCAGCATTATTCACACAAATTTCCAATGTTCCAAATTCTTTTACCACCTCATTTACCAATGCTTCGGCTTCGGAATACACAGCAGCATTGCTTTTGTAGCCTTTTGCTTTGATGCCCATACTGTTTAATTTTTCTTCCAAAGCTTTTGCTTTTTCTTCGCTCGATAAATAAGTGAAAGCAATGTTTGCGCCTTGTTCGGCAAATTGCATAACGATAGCTTCGCCAATACCGCGGCTTCCGCCAGTGATGAGTGCTGTTTTTCCTTGTAGTAATTTCATGATGTTGGTTTTATTTTTAAAAACAATTGAGCCGTGAAAATAAAATATTTTTTCTTACCGATTACCAAAGCCCTTTGGCTGCTGCATATTTTTTGTAGTACGCTTTGATGGTAACCGAAATATCGTAGTAAGTATTGTGTTGAAAAAACTCAATTGGCAACTGATGAAAGTTGGTAAAATCTTCAAAGTTTTTTTCAGGCAATTTGATGATGTCGTAGTAATTGTAAAAGCGATACAATTCGTTCATTACCAATCGGCGATTGTTCTCAAACATTTGCTCCTTCAGCTTTTCACGGTTTCTACCTTGTTTGCTAAATTGGTCATACAACAAACTTATTAAACTGGTCATGCCAATATCTGGTGTTTCTAATTCATGCGGCACTTCGCCCAAATGCGAAATATCTACTTCAATTTGTTTGATTGATTTTGCTCCTCTGATTAAAACTGCTTTTCCAGTTGTGGCAGTAAGGTGCTCTAATTTTAGTTTTACAAAATATTCTTTTCGCTGAGCCGAATCGCCAAGGTATAACTTGAAAGTTTTATAACCTTGAACAAATAATTTTACCGAATCTTTCTTGCTGATGTACAAAACAAATTTTCCAGCGGCATCGGTGAAAAAATCTTCGCTGCTGCCTACTACATTAATTAGCACATCGCTTTTTACCATGTCGGAATCTTTATCCATTAATGTGCCTGTAACTCTTATTCGTTGGGCATTTACGAATAGTGTTGCTGAAATTAGAGGTAATATAAGGAGAATTTTTTTCAAAGATTGAAAGAACGAAAGTAATTCAAATTTATTGCATCGAAATTTTACGATAATCTTTTTTGAAATACATTTGTCGAACTAACCAACTTGAAATAATTCATGGAAAATTCATTAATAGTAAAAAGCGTAGTATTATAAGGCTCAAACACATGACAACTACTGTGGACAACTATGTGTTACAAGCTAGACTATTGTCTACTTTTATGGCTAAACGGGACAGAAACCTGCCCTTGCTTCATTAAAACGGAAACAAACCACATGAAAAAACTAACCAAACCCGAATTTATAACATGCAAGAAATGCGGGGAAACAA
>CAIODY010000119.1 GCA_903857255.1 uncultured bacterium | reverse complement strand
TGGAAATTGCAATCCCATTAAAGTTCAGTTGGGCTCTTATTTCACTTTATCTGCCAATGGAGCAAATGCTTCGGCTATATTACCAATGCTGATAAGTTTGGTGTTGCCTATTTCCATGCATGCGTAGCTTTGGCGGTGTTGGCTGCACAAAGGCACTATGTAGATTTGTTTATCATTTGAATTAGAGCGTTGCACCAATCCACCTTCAATATCATGGTTATAACAAAATAATACTGAACAGCACACAGCAGGCTGATTGCTTTGTTCGCTCCAATATTGCAAAGGATTCATTCGAGATTGAAAATTAAAGGCGGGTACAATATTTTTTACGGTATTCATAAGTGAGTTATTTTTTTTGGTGGAGTAATTTAATTATTGTTAAAAACGAAAATGAAAACCAAATAAATAATAGCCAACAACAATACCGAGATAGTTAGTACTGGATATTTTTTCATTTGCAATGCGATTACTTCGTTTACGACTTTTGTTTTAAATGTGTTAGGCATGATGGATAAAATGTAGTTTGGTGAAGTGTTTATTTTGTTTAGTGCAACACGTTGTTTTTTTCACGATGTAAAATTACATGGGTGTGATAAGCTGAAACAATACTCACTAATGAGTATCTTTTGCCAAAGGATGAACAAAAAGGGTTAAAAAATACTCATTAGTGAGTATTGTGTGTTGGGATGTGTTAGTTGTATCTTTGCTGAATAAATATTCATTAAACAAAAAAAAACAAAAATTTTTATGCCAATTTCACAAGAAATTTCTCAAGACATGTGTGCTACTTTACAAGGTACTTTAAACACCGAAACTACCCTCATGCTGCCAAAAGCTTGGTTCATTGACAAAGCAGTTTTGATTGATGCTTTAGGATTAGATGCTACTACGTTGGATGCTTTTTCAGGTATTCGTATTTATCCGGGTGCTAAAATGGAAAGTGATATTAGTTCATCAGTAAACACAGTTACTTTAATCACCGTAGCCGTTGATAATACAGGTGCTGATATATTAGGCGCAGTAGCTCATGATATTTCAGCAGGTGCTAAAAGATATGATTTTTCACAATTTTGCCCTCATGATTGCGATGTGAATAATGCTGATTTAATGAAAAATGGTAACGTAATTACTTTAAGTAAATAACTTGAGTTTTCACAAAATATTCACTTTAATATCACAGGTCAGCTCATTATTCCCCGTAATAGCTGGCTTGTTTTGTTTTATGCTATTAGATAAGAAGTTTAAAATTTTGTTTTATTTTTTTGTGAGTTGTATTTTCTTTGAAATAGCCTCCACCTTAATGGCTAAATGGTGGCATAATAATCTTCCAGGCTTGCATGTATATACCATAGTTGAATTTTTTGCATTTAGCAACCTTTATTATTTTCATTTTAAAGCAAAAAAGCATTTACCCCAAATTATTCTTATTAATAGTGTGGTGTTTTTTATCATCGCCTTGGCTGATGCCACAGTATTAAATGGCATCTGGAAGTTTAATAATTATAGTCGCCCCTATGCTTCTTTATCATTGGTGATATATGCGGCTGTTTATTTGTATTATTTAATGAAAGATTCTTATCAATTGCATACTTGGCAACAACCCATGTATTGGATAAATACTGGGGTATTGCTTTATTTCGGCGTAAATCTGTTTTTCTTTCTTTTTAGCAATATCATTGCCTTTCATAATATACAATTATCAACCGGAAGTTTGTATATCCACTCCACTATCAATATTTTAGCGAATTGTTTATATGTTCAATCGTTTATATGCTGCTACAAACACAAGACTATTTAAGTTATTTCTATTTCGGGGGCATAGCCTTCGTAGGCTTGTTGTTATGCATCCTAGTGTTGTATGCTTGGCTGCATCAACGGAAAGTAAATCACTTTCATTGGCAATTGCAGCAAGAAGAAATAGCAAAACAACGGGCAGTGTTCACAGCTTTGCACGAAGGCGAAGAAAAAGAACGCCTACGTATATCGCAAGAACTGCATGATGGCATCAATGCCAAGCTCATTGCTATCAAATCCAAAACTATTCATGTAGCAGATAATACAGCAGATAAAGCCATGCAACATTTCTTGAAAGAAAGCCATGATGAATTGACGGAATTGATGACTGAGATTAGGTTTATATCGCATCATCTGCAACCTGCTTTTTCAAAAAACCGAAATCTGCAACAAGCTATTGCCTATTATGTTGAACGATTGAATCTGGATAGCAAATGCCGCTACACTTTTTTAAGTAGTGGCGAATTAAATTTGCTAAATGAAGTGTTACAATTGCATTGTTATCGAATCATTACTGAATTATTGCAGAATATTCGCAAACATGCACAAGCTACCGAAGCATCTATTGAATTAAATGTAGAAGAAGATGCCAATGTGCAGCTGATAGTGATAGATAATGGCAAAGGCATTGCGCCCGATAAACCAACTATTGGCATTGGGTTAATCAATTTAAGAAACAGGATAGAACAATGTGAAGGCGACCTGCATATTGATTCATCAAATCAAGGAACTACTATCATTATCAACCTGCCATTAAAGGCTTTACTATGAAAAAACGCATGTCAGTTTATTTAGCCGATGACCATCAGATAATTATTGATGGGTTACAATTATTATTATCGAGCAATGCCGATTTAGTAGTGGTGGGTTCAGCCAATGATGGCGAAACAGCCGCTAAAGAAATAAAATTATTACAACCCGATATTGCTATAGTAGATATGCGAATGCCAGGATTAACAGGCTTACAGGTGGTTCAGCAATTAGCGAAAACAATAGTTACTCGTTTTATTATTTTATCAATGCACAATGATAAGCGATATGTCATTGATGCACAAAATGCAGGCGCATCAGGCTATTTATTAAAAGATGCTGGCAAAAAAGAAATGATGGATTGCATCGAAACGGTGATAGCACATGGGGTTTATTTTCCGAATGATAATTCGGCTACTATTGCCGATAACAATGCTTTATTAACTCCGAGAGAAATAGATATTTTGAGAATGATTATAACAGAATCTTCATCGCAGCAGATAGCAGATGAACTTGGGTTAAGTTTATTTACTATTGAAACACATAGGCGTAATATTTTGCGAAAAACAAAAACAAAAAACGCAGTAGCTTTGATTCGCTGGGCAACAGAAAATAGCCTACTTAACTAACGAACAATAAAAGGCTTATTCTTCCTCTTCGTCAGCGTTAGTTTTCTTCGATTTAGGATTGGCAGTAGAAGCAGATTTCGATTTAGATTTTGCTTTCGGTGCATCATCATCTTCTTCGTCATCATCATTCGTAGCTTTTTTCGATTTAGCCACTGTTGCTTTATCTGAAGATTTCTTTGAAACTTTTGAATCGGAATCATCTTCGTCATCATCACTGCTTTTTTTCTTAGCACTTACTTTACTATCTTTTTTTGAAGCAGCTTTATCAGTTTTTTTCGATTTTGTTTTTGCACCATCATCATCGCTATCGTCATCATCATTTTTGCTGGCTTTAGCTTTCGATGTTTTAGCAGCTTTCGTATCTTTTTTTACAGGCTTGCTATCATCCTCTTCGTCATCATCTGTTTTTTTCGATTTAGCCGCAGCTACTTTTTTAGAAGATTTTTTTGAGGCTTTTGAATCCGAATCATCATCTTCCTCATCATCGTTGACTTTTTTCTTAGCACTTACTTTGCCATCTTTTTTTGAAGAAGATTTATCGGCTTTTTTCGATTTTGTTTTTGCACCATCATCATCGCTATCGTCATCATCAGATGATTTTGATTTTTTGCTTACTTTTCTATCCCCATCATCATCACCCGAATCACTTTTTGAATCAGATGTTTTAGCATTGTTAGTAGAATGCTTAGCATAGTTCTCCGATTTTTTTACATTCGGATTTTTGCTTTCTTTCGATTCTTTTGCATTATCAGCATTGGTATCGTCGTCACCTTTTGATTTGCTGGCTTTTTTTGAAGAAGCATCATCGTCTTCATCATCGCTTGATTTAGAAGAAGATTTTGAAGCACTACTTTTCTTATCAGTTTTAGATGATTTCTTTGGCGCATCATCATCTTCGTCATCGTCAGATGATTTTGTTTTTGAACCCGATGTTTTAGCCGAATTATTTTTTGTTTTAGCTGATGATTTTTTAGCTGAATCATCGTCTTCATCATCATCACTTGATTTAGAAGAAGATTTCACTGCACTACTTTTTTTAGTGGTGGCAGATTTTGTTTTTGGTGCATCATCTTCGTCATCATCGTCAGATGATTTTGCTTTTTTAACTTTTGATGTTTTAGAATTACTATCATCCGATTCATCAATATCTCTCGATTTTGAAGTGGTAGATTTGGTAGAAGTTTTTGAAGGCTTCGATGGCGTTGCATCATCGTCATCATCATCACTGGCTTTGCTTGATTTAGCTTTTGATGTTTTTGCTGGTGCAGCATCTTCATCATCATCCGATGATTTCGATTTTACTTTTGATGATTTCTTGGGTGTCGCATCTTCATCACCGCTATCTTCATCAGTATTCGATTTTTTGGTGGATGTAGCTTTATCCGAAACAGGAGTTGTTTTAGTTTCTTCATCATAATCTCTATCATCACCTTTATTTTGCGATTTTTTTGTTGCGTCAGGATTCGGATAATTTAAAGGTGTATCTTTAAATGGTGCAGGTTGCAAATCAGGATTATCTGATGTAGAAGAAGTAGTTCTATTATTCGATGGATTAGTTGATTTAGCAGTGCCAGCTTGCGGTTGCATCATATCGTCATTCAACACATCTTCATCTTTTGAATTGTTTTTCTTACTTGCCTTTTTAGGTTCTTTTTCCTCGTCTTTTTTCGCACGAGCTGATTCGCTCAACATACCATCGCTATGTTTCGATGGCATCATGGTTTGAAATCCGCCAGGTTGTGGGGCATCCCCTACATGTTTAGTAGTGCCACAAGCACTTACCAAAAGCAAGATGGAACCTACGATGATGCTATAAAAATATTTCAACTGATTTTTCATTAGAAAAACAAAAATTTATTGGCTGCTAATTTACTCCTTTTATGTTATTTTTTAAGATTCTGATTCAGAAAACTGCGATAATTTATACTTTTCAAGGTGTGTATTCTCCAACAATCAATTCACACCATATTTCTTTTTGTATTTTTCATACAAAAACTTTTGTCCGTTTTCCAATGAAATTATTCTGCCGCCAATCATTGCTGTTTCAATTTTATTCGATTTCATATCCAACAAATCGCCGCTGCAAATCAGCAGTGTAGCGTCTTTGCCTTCTTCCAAACTTCCTGCCAAATTATCAATACCCAAAATTTTTGCAGCATTTAATGTAATGCTTTGTAAGGCTTCTTCTTTCTGTAATCCATACGCAGCAGCAGTTCCAGCCACAAAAGCCAAATTGCGTTGATTGCCACTCCAGTCTTTATGTTCTAAACAAAACAGCACACCAG
>CAIODY010000118.1 GCA_903857255.1 uncultured bacterium | reverse complement strand
CGTGGGTTCGAGCCCCATCATTCACCCAAAAAACAAAAAAGGCTGTTCGATAAAACGATACAGCCTTTTTTTATTTCTAATCTATTTAGTGCTTTTTAAAAAATCAAATTCAAAAACAAATTTGGAAATATTCCCAAAGCTAAAACAATTGCTATCAAAGGAATCCAAATTAATAATTGAGTGATGCTAATATCTTTGGTTTGTACAGTTACTTCATTTGTTTCACCGTACATAGCATATTGATAACTACGCAACATATACACTGCGCCGAGAATAATTGTTAACCCAGCGAACAACGCCAAAACGTGGCTGTATCTAACTTCTGATTGAAAAATTCCTTTCAACAATAAAAACTCTCCAACAAAACCATTGGTCAAAGGCAAACCAACTGATGCCAATAACATAATCAAAAAACAGGTGGCTAATCGAGGTGCATTTTTTGCGATGCCACCCAATTCGCTAATTTTATAAGTGCCTGTTTGTTGATGAATTAATTCAACTGCAAATAATAATCCTACTACAATAATTCCATGATTAAACATTTGCAAAACCGATGCTTCAAAGCCCGATAAATTAAAAGCAAAAATACCTGCTGCCATCAAAGCCATGTGTGAGATGGATGAGTAAGCCATCAATGATTTTAAATCATCTTGACGAATGGCTATCACTGCGGCATAAATAATTCCTGCAATGGCTAATACCATCATGTAAGGTTGCAAATGATGATAAGCCGCAGGCATAGCGGTCATCACAAAACGAATAATTCCGTACAATCCCATTTTAGCCATCAAGGCTGAAAGTACCATGGTTACTGTGGTTGGAGCAGTTCGATAAGTTTTTGGTTGCCAAGTATGAAATGGAACCATTGGCATTTTTATCATAAAAGCCAACAAGAAAAAACCTGTTAATTCCATTTGTGTTTTTAAATCTAAATTTCTTGCCGTATTAAAAATGCTGCCATAATCAGTGTGGAAGCCCATTCCGCTAGCATTCACTAAATAAATGATGGCAACTAACATAATTAAGCTACCAAATAAAGTGTACACAAAAAATTTGAAAGCTATTTTTGCTTTGTCATCGCCGCTGCCCCAAATACCTACTAAAAAATAAGCTGGCACCAATCCCATTTCGAAAAATATGTAAAATGAAATTACATCCCAAGCTGTGAAAACGCCTACCAATCCTGATTGTATGAGCAGCAATAAACCATAAAATGCGCCTTCGCTTTTAATGTTTTTGTTAGCGGTTAATAAAATTATCGGGTACAAAATATTGGTAAGCAACACCATGGCTAATGATAAATTGCCACCTTGATTGCCAAATTCATTTAACGATAATAAGAATTTAATTCCAAATAAATTCACGGTTTGATTGAATGCGCCCAACTGAATATCAGTGTAATAAAAATAAGCGGCGGCAATGGTTATCAAAGCATTGATAGTGCTGAAGCCTACAGCCATAGCTTTGTTGCCGATTTTGCCCGACAACAATAAAAACAACCCGCCAATGAGAGGAATTAAAATTAAGACTAAAGGAATCATGTTAAATTGATTGTTGAAATTTTAATGCGTATAGATATAATTGCTGTTTGAATTTTATTGCTCAACTAAATTTAAGTTGAGTAAACTTTCAAATAATTTTCTGCCATCGATATTATTCAAATCTTCTTCGGCTGCACGTTCAGGATGTGGCATCATGCCAAACACATTTCCTTTTTCATTGCAAATGCCAGCAATGTTGAGTAATGCTCCATTCGGATTGGCTTCAGCAGTTACATCACCTTCTTCATTGCAATATTGAAACAAAATTTGTCCGTTCTTTTTCAGATTTTTCAAAGTAGCTTCATCGGCGTAATATCTACCTTCGGCATGTGCAATCGGAATTTTCAAAACATCATCTTGTAAAATATTTCTTGTTAATGCTGACTCGGAATGTGTTGCAGTTAAGTACACATTTTTGCAAATAAATTTTTGATTGTTGTTGCGTAATAAAGCACCAGGCAACAATCCGCTTTCGCATAAAATTTGAAAACCATTGCAAATGCCCCACACAAAACCACCGTTGTTAGCATGCTCCATCACTTTTCGCATGATGGGTGAAAATTTTGCAATCGCACCGCACCGTAAATAATCGCCATAAGAAAAACCGCCTGGCAACACAATGCAATCATCAGTCGTAAGCCCTTGTAAATCGTGGTCTTTGTGCCACAAAACTTTCACTTCTTGTTGCATTACATCTTGCAAAACATGAATCATATCACGGTCGCAATTAGAACCTGGAAACACTACTACACCAAACTTCATAATTATGTTTTAGAATATTTTTGATTGATTAAAATACTGTGAAAATAAAATAGCTGCTATCCAAATTCCTATCCACAAATCAGCTTTCCATGTTTTTTTTTCGATGCAAAGATAATAGGCAAAATAAAAACTTAGCGGAATTGCTAAAAGATAAAATACATTTAGGCTTCTATCAGTACTGAAAAACCACATCAAAGCCGTTATCCAGCACAAATGAAAAAGTACATTGAAAAATTTTCGAATCAATACCAAGCGGCTTAATTGACGAGTGCTTAATAAAAAATAGCTGGAAATTATCATCAAAATAGTTGCACTTGAAACTACCCAAAAGCCAGTATTTAAATTAGTTACAAAGCTTTTTCTAAAAATTAAATTACCAATAATGCTTTCTTCAAACTGAAAAAATCTGCCTGTATAAAACCACCAAGTGCCTACTAAAAAAAACGGAATGAAAATTCCAATTATAAAATTAAGCCATTCTTTAAAAGTAGTTGGGCGAAGAATTGCCAAACCAAAAATTCCGAAAAACAATAAAAAAATATTGTGTGCTGCTAACATAGAAGCTAAGCCTACTGCAAATCCTAAATCGAAAGTAGCACCAGTTTGTTTTTCTTTTCGATAAATGTTATTCATTTTATACAGCATCCAAATTAAAATGAACGTAGTAAAAAAAACGGGTGAAAGTGCATTGAAATCAGGCAGTACAGCCGAAAAAATAATGAATACAAATGATGGCAGAAAATTTTGTTGTGGCAAAAATCTAACGTTGGATAAAAATGTATTCCACAACAAAGCTTGTACAATAATTAACGCCAATAAAACTATTTCGCCCAACAATAAATTATTCTGCAAAGGTGCATTCGTTATTTGCATTAAATAATAACCACCAATATCGGTTGGCACAATTTGATGTGCTTGTGGATGCAACAAATACGGCAGATGCAGCAAAATTGCTAACAGCACAATCAAAAAAACTGTTGCTGGATTATTAGATTTAAAGAGTTGAATCACCGCTTAAAATTAAGGTAATTATGGAAATGCAGACGAATTATTTAGACAGAGAAAAACTTACTTTCCTAAAATCTTCGTATATTTTTTTGAATTCGCTGGGTCAATCCGATTGAGCAAAGCACTCATCTGTTGTCGCTCTTGGGGAGTTCCATCTGTATAAATATTGGCTAATTCTTCCGATTTTGAAGCGAAGAAAAAAGTCAGCAAAACGCTATTCGGGTTATCGTTATACATTTTTTCAATTTGCTTGATGCTGGTAGTTATTGCTGCTCTTCCGTTTTCGGCATTTTGATACATGGCATCCATGCCATTGCGATGATAATTATAAAGCACCGTATGAAACACATCGTTCTTGCTGCTGCTCAAATTTTCACTTATCCAATACCTGTTTTTCAGATTTTTTTCAAATGGTTTCCACCCTTCTTCATCATAATTTTGCATCAGCGTTACAATGTTTTTTGCTTTATCAAAATAAGGCGAGCCGCCTTTTGGCGAAAACGAATCGTAATCTAAACCAATGGCGAAATAAGCATAGAAAGCCAATACAGATGTGAGATTGCTGATGTACCGGTCATCAGAAAAATCTAAAGGTTGATACTCAACATACTGAATTACAAAATCTTTATCACTCCAATTTAACAATGTAGAATTGTAACTACTATTGAAAACCGGACGTGAAGATTGAATGTTCATTTGCAAACGAAATTTGTCGCTGCCTAATTCATCCGTAACATTAATGATGACATTTAATTCGATTTTTTCGGCAACATCAAACACATCTTCTGTCCATTTTCTATTATTGTAAAATTCGAAGATGGCTTTTTGTAAAGTCTGAAACACTTTAGGGTCAGTGCTTTGCAGCTTTGGTGTATTTATTTTTACCGAGCATTTTAATTCTTGTGCAAATGCGGAAGTGAATAGCGAATGGGG
Organism: uncultured bacterium; assembly: GCA_903857255.1. GTDB lineage: Bacteria > Bacteroidota > Bacteroidia > Chitinophagales > CAIODY01 > CAIODY01. Next base: position 42,215 of record CAIODY010000118.1, on the reverse strand, counting down.
AATAGTGAATAGTAAAATCAGTAAAAAAACTCTTAAAATCATTTTCATTTTTACAAATAATTTTGGGTGATGTAGTTCAGAATGTCAGTGGCAACAATAGTTTTGGGTTTTAATTCAAACGCAGTGATTTTATTTTCTTCTACAATCGTAATTTGATTAGTGTCAAAACCGAAAGTTGAATTTTTATTTTGCATCGAATTTAAAACGATGAAATCAGCATTTTTATTTTTCAATTTCTGTTGAGCATTTTCAATTTCATTGTGTGTTTCCAAAGCAAACCCAACTAAAATTTGTTTATTGGTTTTTAGTTTTCCTAAAGCAGATAAAGTATCAGGCGTTTTTTTTAATTCTAAAGTCATGCCTTCGTCTTTCTTTTTTATTTTTTCATCAAAAACATGTAGAGGTGTATAATCGGCTATGGCTGCGGTACACACGGCAATATCATTTTCTGAAAACAGTTTTGTTGTATTCTCAAACATGCTTTGTGCAGTGGTGCAACTGATAATTTTTATGTTTTTGTTTTTCGGCAAAAGATGCGTTGCGCCTAACAACAAGGTAACATTGGCGCCTGCATCGGCAGCGGCATCAGCAATTGCAATCCCCATTTTTCCTGAACTATGATTACCCACAAATCTAACAGGGTCAATAGGTTCATGCGTTGCACCTGCTGTGATTAAAATTTTTTTGCCGCTTAATTTTTCAAGATTTTTTTTTTGAGTGAAATAATTTTCCACCCAATTTAAAATCGTTTCAGGCTCAGCCATTCTGCCTTTGCCCACCAAACCGCTTGCTAATTCGCCATCTTCTACATCAATTAAATGATTGCCGTAAGATTGCAGTTGCGCTACATTTTTTTGTGTGGATGGATGCAACCACATATCCAAATCCATCGCTGGTGCAAATGCTACATCGCATTTTGCCGATAGGTAAATTGCCATTAATAAATTATCACAAATGCCATTACTCATTTTTGCAATCGTGTTGGCTGATGCTGGCGCAATAAGCAGCAAATCGGCTTGCAGACCGAGTTCTACATGATTATTCCAATTTTGTTCATTGATTAATTCGACCAAAACTTTTTGTTTTGATAAAGTAGAAAGTGTGATAGCAGGAATAAATTTTGTAGCTGATTCTGTCATCACCACTTGCACTTCTGCTCCTTTTTTTATGAGCAAACGAGTTAGGAAAGCCGCTTTATAAGCCGCTATGCTGCCAGTGATGCCAAGAATTATTTTTTTGTTTTTCATTTTATTTGTCCTTCGACAAGCTTAGGATGACTGTCATGGTGAGCTTGTCGAACCATCTATTTCTTTTTCAAAGTTAATCAACTTTTGTTAGTGATGGATTGCAGCAACTATTTCTGGATTGTGTTTGTGCTTAAACATTATTGCAAAGAAAATCGCAATCACCAATGCATAAGCAGCAAATGAAAGCCAGATTTGATGCCAATCTCTAACGCCATTTTGTGTAAAGAATTTATCAATTACAATTCCGCTAACTAATCCGCCAAAGAAAGCCCCAAAGCCATTTACCATAGTTGTAAATAATCCTTGCGCACTGCTGCGAATGGTTGAATCGGTGGTAGTTTCAATAAATAATGAGCCTGAAATATTGAAGAAATCGAAAGCCATTCCGTAAACAATACACGATAAAATTATCATCCACAAACCTTCTGATGGATTTCCAAAAGCAAATAAGCCGAAGCGTAAAACCCAAGCCAGCATGGAGATGAGCATCACATTTTTAATTCCAAAACGTTTTAAAAAAAATGGAATTGCTAAAATAAAAAGTGTTTCGCTGATTTGCGAAATGGACATGATGATGGTGGAATATTTCACCATGATGGAATCTGTATAGATTGGATTGTTTTTAAATTCTGAAAGAAAAACATCGCCATACATATTTGTTAGTTGTAAAGCTGCGCCCAATAACATAGCGAATAAGAAGAACAACGCCATTTTGTAAGTGCCAAATAATTTGAAAGCATTCAAGCCTAATTTTTCAGCCAACGAAGCATTTTCTGCAATCAATTTTTGAGGTGTGCATTTGGGTAATGTGAAAGAATAAATTCCTAACACAAAAGCCGAGAATGCAGCGATATAAAACATGTTGGCAGATGCTTTATTGCCTGATAAATTGGTGAGCCACATGGCTGCAATGAAGCCGATGGTTCCCCAAACTCGAATGGGCGGAAACACTTTTATAACATCGCAATTATTATTTTTCAAAATAGTGTATGCCACTGAATTGGATAAAGCGATGGTAGGCATATAACATAACATCGCAGCAAACATCACCCAATAAAATGAAGTTGCATCGTTCATTTGTGGTAAGAAAAAAAGCGCAATTCCACTTATGATGTGCAATGTGCCGTACAATTTTTCTGCGTTAATAAATTTGTCAGCTAAAATTCCGGTGAGTGCAGGCATGAAAATAGCTGAGATGCCTAAAGTTGAAAATATTGCGCCAAACTCTGCGCCAGTCCAATGTTTGGTGCCAAACCAATAATTGCCAATAGTGATGAGCCATGTGCCCCAAACAAAAAACTGTAAAAAACTCATTGCAGTCAAACGCAGTTTTATACTCATCGTAGGTTATTTTTAAAGATTGAATTATAAACGAGAATCTGGAACATTCGATGAATCCTGCATCACAGACTCATTTGGAGTTGGAGAATAAGAATTTACATTTGCTGATTGATTTACTTCAAATACTTTTCCATTTTCACAACGAATAGTTCGTGAAGGAAATTTTTGCATCATCATAAAATCATGTGAAGCAATCAGCATAGCAGTGTTTGATTCCTTAGCGATAAGTTGCAACAGTTGAATTATTTCATCGCTGGTTTCAGGGTCTAAGTTTCCTGTTGGTTCATCAGCTAAAATTAATTCTGGTGAATTCAGTAATGCACGTGCAATCACCACACGTTGTTGTTCACCACCTGATAATTCGTAAGGCATTTTAAATCCTTTGGTTTTTAACCCAACCAAATTCATCACCTCATCAATTCGCGATTTTATTTTTGTATCATCAGTCCAACCAGTTGCTTTTAATGCAAACACCAAATTGTCTTGCACATTTCTATCGCTTAATAATTGAAAATCCTGAAATACGATTCCTAATTTTCTGCGCAGATTAGGTAAGGTTTTCCAAGTCAGTTTTTTTAAATCAAAACCAACTACATTGCCTTCACCATTGGTCAATGGCAAATCGCCATACAATGTTTTTAGCAAACTACTTTTTCCAAAACCAGTTTTCCCAACTAAATAAACCACTTCACCTTTTTGCATAGCCAAATTCACATCGCTCAATATGAGTGATTTACCTTGAAAAATATTTACGTTGCTTAAATGAATTGTCATCATGTTGTAAAAATAAAAAAAGGAAGTGCTTATACAAACACTTCCTTTTTTATTTAAAAATTTATTTCAGTAATTATTCTACCACTGTGAATTTACCAGTAGTTTTTTGTCCACCAATTTCAACTGAATAGAAATAAACACCCGATTTGAAACCTGCTGTATTGAAAACAACTTTATTGACAACTGTTTGAGTTGATTCAGCCACTGTTTGACCTAAAGTGTTGAATACTTTTACAGAAGCAATGTTGGATGTTGAATTCAAATCAATTGGCAATACCAATTCAGCACCTGATTTGGCTGGATTTGGATATAATTTACCAGTAAAGAATTGATTGCTTAATTCATTTATTCCTGTTGGTGCTAATACTATCAATGATTGACTTGATGTAGTATTGCTTGTACCAGCTGTTGCAGTTAATACAACATTGTATGTGCCAGCAGTAGAATAGGTATGAGAAGGTGTCATACCGCTGCCTGCTGCGCTACCATCGCCAAAATTCCATGAATAGGATGCTGTATTGTCATTAGCAGTTGCAGTAAAATTAACCGCAGATAATGCATGCGGAGCCACGGGAAGGTAAGTAAATGAAGCACTCAAAGGTTCCGTAAATGTAACCTGAACTACAGTCGACCAATCTTGTAAATAAAACGGTTTTCCACCTGATGTAATTCCAGCACCACGACCTAAAGTCGGGATAAATGGTAAATAGTTATAAAAGCAGAATGGTACGGTGCTTGCATTTAGTGCATTGCCGTTGCCGTCGTCAACATAATCTACCAAAATTCCAAAACTATCAATTCTTGGTGCCTTGTAAGTTATCATCAATCCAGTCTTAGAAGATGTGGTATAAGCTGGGGCAAAATCTTTTTCGGCTGTCGCATTCATTCCCAACCAATTTCCGCCAGGAGATAAAGTGTGATTTGTGGTATCAAAACCCGAAGCTAATACTGTAGTAGGTTGAGGAGCTCCTGTATTACCTAAACCAACAATACTATATCCAATAGTATCTATGGCTGAACTGTTGTGTTCGTGAGTAAATAATAAATAGACAGAGTCTATTGTTATTGAAGATGGGTAGGAGAAAAATTTTGTTGTATTAGCTACATCATTAAAATCTGAAAATACCATAATGCTATCTGGTGTTGATGTTGCTGGATGAGAATAAGCCAATGCCATTGCTGCTTGGCTTATTGTGAAAGAATCATTCACATTAGTCGCAACAGCATTAGAATTAAATTGCCAAACGTAACCTTGATTATCAGCTGTAAAATATTCTGATAAAGAAGAATAATCAATGTAATACGTTGATGTAGGTGTCGATTTTGCACCCCCAACTTTTTGTGCGTTAGCTATTTTCTTAAAACGATTTTGCTTGTACTTAATCAATTCAGCTTTTTTAATATTAGCTTGAATGTTTGATTTGAAAGGGATTTGAGCATAAGTAGCAATAATACTTGCTACCAAAAGAAGAAGTGTAATTTTTACTTTTTTCATTTTTTTGATAAAATTTATGTTTATGATTTGTTTTTAAAAATGGACTGTAAAAGTAGAGGTTTTAATGAAAAAACCAAATTCTATTTTACCTTATTGTTAAATGACGAGAAAAACTATCAAATGGTTGCATCCGCAAAACAATGCCTGCACAACGGCTCATAATTATTTTTTGCACCCAATACAATTTGCTCGTCATTATTAATCGTGCGATGGCTGTGATTGGCTATGCTGCCGCATTTCACACAGATCGCATGCACCTTCGTAACATATTCAGCATCCGCCATCAATTGCGGCATTACACCAAACGGCACACCCAAATAATCCATGTCCAAGCCAGCAATAATCACTCTGATGCCTTGCAAAGCCAGCTTTTTAGCCACTTCGGGCAAAACTGTATCAAAAAATTGCGCTTCATCAATGCCCACCACTTCTACATTTTCAATTTGTGAAAGAATTTCGATAGAATGTTTTATCGAAATAGAATGGATAAAATTTTCATCGTGCGATACAATTTTCTTATCTGAAAAACGATTGTCAATTTCTGGTTTGAAAATTTTTAAAGATTGATTGGCAATTTTTACTCGTTTTAATCGGCGAATTAATTCTTCAGTTTTACCCGAAAACATGCTGCCACAAATGACTTCAACCCAGCCTTTGTGTTTGTGTGGTATTTGTGGTTCGATGAACATATTGAATGGTGAATAGTCAATTGTAAATGGTTGTGGTGAAAAGATTTTCGATTCAATTTTCACTATTTACCATTCACTAATTTTCTTTGTGAAAAATAATTTTTATTGATGGCAAATGTAAATGAATTGCTCGGCAATGTGAATGCAAGTATCGAACGAATGTTGAAAAATAATTCAAGCATCGAAAAAGATTTAGCGTTGGAAAAAATCAGAAACTTGTATGATGCAGTTGTAAATTTCAATGCTACACAAAAAAATGAGACCGCACAAAAGCCACAACCCACAGTAGTTTCAGAGCCAACAAAAAATATTTTTGCAGAAGAAAAAATTATTCCGATGAAAATTTCGAGTCACGAAAAATCAGAAAGTTTGAATGAAGTTTTGGTTCAAAATAAAAAAACAGAATTGGCTGATAAGCTTGAACATTCGCCCATCGCCGATTTAAAAGCCGCCATCAGTTTTAATGATAGATTTAGTTTTGTGCAAAATTTATTTTCGGGCAATGCTGATGTTTTTAAAAATGTGGTAGAGCAAATAAATTCAGTCAACAATTTTGTTGAAGCTGAAAAAATAATTTCAAATCATAAAAATGAAAAATGGGCTGAAAATGCTGATGCTGCTGCATCCTTTATGGAGTTAGTAAGCCGTCGGTTTGCAAAGCTGTCATAATAATTTCTGTTCCACCAATATTTTTCTCCACAAAATTTTTCGCAATTTTTCCTACTCGATTTAATTCGTTTTCGTTTTTTATCTGCCAATTTATTTTTTCTGAAAACTCATTTTCATTTTGAAAAGAAAATGCACCACCCAACTTTTGCAAATCAATCGCCTCATTAAATTTCTGAAATTTTGGTCCAAAAAAAACTGGCAATCCAAAAACTGCTGGTTCTAAAATATTGTGAATGCCGCTTCCAAAGCCGCCTCCGATGTAAGCAATTTTGCCAACCGAATAAATTTTACTTAACAAACCTATTGTATCAATTATTAAATGTTGTGCATTTTTCAACCTCACCCCTACCCCCTCTCCATCAGAGAGGGGAACTTTTGCATTTTCAATTTCTGAAAACAGCAACACATTTTCGCCAATTTTCGATTTCAAATTCTCGATTTTTGTTTTTGAAATTTCATGCGGCACCCAAATCATTTTCCAGTTTTGTGTCAAATATTTTTTCTGCCATTGCAGCAAAATTTCTTCATCGGCTTGCCAAGTGCTGCCTGCAATTAAAATATTTTTTCCATCGCAAAACTCATGTATCCAAGTTGATAAACTAATATTTTGTGCATTTTGATAAACACGGTCAAACCTTGTATCGGCAGCTATTTGCACGTTTTCAATTTTAATTTCGCACAACATTTTTTTGCTCATTTCATCTTGCACAAAAATGGTTTTGAAATGTTGCAAAGCATTTTTGAAAATGCCGCCATACCATTTGAAAAATATTTGGTCGGCTCTGAATTTTGTTGAAATAATATAAGTCGGGATTTTTTTGAGATTCAGTTCATTCAAATAATTCAACCAAAATTCATACTTCACAAACACTACAAATTGTGGTTGCAGAATTTCTAAAAAATCTTTTGCGTTTGTGTGTGTGTCCAAAGGCAAGTACAGCACTGCATTTGCGCCTTTATAGTTTTTCTGAATTTCAAAACCCGAAGGCGAAAAAAAAGTAACCACAATTTTTTTTGAAGGAAAATCTTGCTTGATTTTTTCAATCAATGGTCTGCCTTGTTCGAATTCACCCAGCGATGCACAATGCACCCAAATTGGTTTTTCAATATTTTGCAAAGTGTCTTTGTATCTGCTTTTCCAATCGTTTCTGCCTTGTAAAAATAATTTAGCTTTTCGATTAAATAATGCAACTAATCGAATAGCAACTCCATAAAAGTGAATGAAAATTTGGTAGAAAAACATCGCTCACAAATGTAACTGAAATTTATTTTCAGAATTGAATTCAACCACTTACTTTTAAGCCACAAAATATTATGCCATGAAAATTTTTATTGTAGATGATGATGCGATGTTTTCAACGATGTTGAAAGATGAATTGGAAAATAATTTCCCTTCAAACGTAGTATCATTCAACAACGGCGAAGATTTTATAAAACAAATTTATGCCAATCCTGATGTAGTAATTTTGGATTATCATTTGTCGGGCGAACATAATTTAGCAAAAGATGGTTACTCGATTTTCAAAGAAATGAAAAAACTAAATCCGCATGTGCCAGTGATTTTTTTGAGCGGACAAGAACATTATGGATTGATGTTGAGCATCGTGAAAGACGGAGTTTATCGCTATTTCAACAAAGATGAAGAGGCTTTTAAAAATGTTATCAACGCTGTTCGTCAATTAATTCACGACGGAAAAATTCATTAATCAGTCTTGTTTCAACCCATCATTTTTCATATCACTACAATAGGAGTTTGGCAACAATTTGCCAACGAAAATTATTTTGAAACTGCTTCGTTAAAATCCGAAGGTTTTATACATACCAGTACCAGCGCACAATTGGAGGCTACAGCAAAAAGATATTATGCTGCCGAAAAAGAAATTTTGATTTTGCATTTAGATGCAAATGCAATGAAATCGAAAATTAAATTTGAGTTTGCCAACTCGGTGAATGATTATTTTCCTCACATTTTTGGGGTGATTGAAAAGGAAAATATTTTGCAGATTGATTTGGTAAAAAATGAAAATAGAAAATTTTTGTGGGCAGAAAAAACAAAATTTAAAATCTAAAAAAAATCGTGAACAGAAAATATTACCACTACGTTTTGATTTTGTTTATCTCCATTCCTTTGAGTGGAACAATGACGCTTGTTTTTAATTTAATGCATTCTGGTTTTCATTTTCAAACTATTGTAAACTGGCTTCAATCTTGGGTTGTAGCTTTCCCTGTGGCTTATTGTGTGGCTTTGATAATTGTACCCAATGCCCGAAAATTAGTGGATAAAATAAATTGGAAACCTTAAAATAATTTTTGAAAATTGCTTTTATGATTTTACCCGAGAAAGGAAAATTTTTAATCGCCGACCCGTTTTTGCTGGATAATTATTTTAGCCGAAGTGTGGTGTTTGTTTGCGAACATGAAAATGATTTGGGCACGGTTGGTTTTATGATTAATCGTTCGTTGCCCGATAAGTTGGAAGATTTTTTTCCAGCATTAAAAGGCACCCACATTCCAGTTTATTACGGCGGACCTGTACATCCTGATAGGCTTCACTTTTTACACACATTGCCCAATCAAATTTCGGGTGGATTGGAAGTGGCTGATGGCATTTTTTGGGGTGGCGATTTTAACACAGCAAAAATTTTGTTGGAAGAAAATTTGATTGATTTAAATGGCATCAAATTCTTTTTGGGTTATAGCGGTTGGGAAGGCAAACAATTGCAGAACGAAATGAAAGAATCTACTTGGATTGTTGGCGATTCGAGCAAACATTTAATGTTTGTAGAAAAAGAAGAAAACATTTGGCGACAGTCGCTAATCTGCATGGGTGGGGACTTTGCACAAATGAGCAACTATCCCATTCATCCAAGTTTGAATTAAGTTCAGAATAAATAGTTGCATAAAAAAAGGGAAGTTATTGCTTCCCTTTTTTTATTGTTGATTTTATGATTCGACAATTTATTTCTTCACACAAAACAACAAATTGCTTTCGTTCAATTTCCATTTATAACCTGTCCCAAAAGGAATTGGCGCAATTGTTTTTGCATTATTTTGATAGTAAGTCAATCTGTCTTTTTCGTGGATGTAAGGAAAATCACGGGTTGCACCAGTGAATGCGCCGTAGTAAGTTAAATTCCATTTGCCATCATTTACTGCATTCAAAGGCAAGCCGCTGTCATCATTTAAAATGATAGTACTTTTATCCAACACCAAATTTTTCATAGTGCTAAAAGTTGGTGTGTGCATCAAATACGAAGCTGCTTTGATGAATGTTTGCGTATGTTCAAAATTCTTTTTTACAAAATTTACATAGCCTGTGTTTCCTGCTGCAATGGCTTTGTCTTCCACATCGCCGCTGAAATAATAAAGCATTGCTAATTTTTTTGTTGATGGATTTACAAAAGTAATTTTCACTCCACGAGTGTAGTCTTTGTTCGATTCATCTTTCATGCCTGTTGCAATCACATGCTCTGCGCCAGTTTTATCTAAACCAATAAATTGTTGGTCAACAATATTGCAATTTGTACGAGCCAAGAAAAAATAAATCACCGGTAAAACACCTGTAAATTTAGAAGCGTAAAAATCATGTCCCATATAACTGGTGATGAAATAACCCCGTTCAATCAAGGTTTTCAAGCCTTTGTTTAATTCAGTAAATCCACGATTCAAATCTTTTTCATTCATTTCTTTTGGATGAATTTCGTTGCCCACTAATTCTAAGCCAGCCAACACATATTTGTTGCCATTCGGATAAATTTCATAAATATTCAACCAATCTGGTCCGCTGAAAGGATAGAAAACATTGGCTTCTTGCTTGCGATATTTTCCAAATTGTTCATCGTACCATTTTTGCATTACACTCAATCTTTTGGTATCGTACATTATCCAAACCGAATCAACATGCTTTGAATAATTTACCCAAACATTTCTCGATTCTAAAGTTTCAAAATCATTTTTTTCTAATTGCGGCATCCCTGCAATGTATCGTGCAGCCTCGTTGTAGGCATTGTCTTTAAAAACATAAGCTGTGTCTTTTTTCACAGCAACTGTATCTGTCTTGTGATTGTTGCAAGCCACCAAACTGGTGAAACTGATGCCGATAAGCAAGTTGAAAATCATTTTCATTTTTATTGATTGAGTGTTTATTTTTAGAAATTATAAGCGGTCAAAATTACGTTCTTCAGTTGGTTCATCTTCTTTTTTTACGGAAGAAAAAGTTTTTTTCTTGGGTGAAAAATAATAGAAAACCAAACCTGATAATGCTGTTGCAAAGCCAATCAAACTTACTTTTGGATTACCAATGATGGTGAAATAAATCATCCATAAAGCCAATGCAATAAAAACAATTGGCACAACTGGATAACCCCACGTTTTATAATTATTAGTTTCGTTTAATTTTCTTCTTCTAATCACGAAAATTCCAAAAACGGTGAGCAATGTTATCAAACTTAAAGTGAAACCGATGTAAGTAAAAATATCACCGTAAGAGGAAGTGAGCATCAATAAAAGTGCAATCGTCATTTGTACTAGCGTAGCCACGTAAGGCGCACCAGCATTGTTTTTGATGGCTGCGAAGGAAAAGAATTTATAGTCTTCACCCATCACTTGTGTAACTCGTGGTCCAGCAAAAATCATCGAACTAATAGATGCAACCAAAGCCAAACTAAAGAACATGCCGTAAATCGTTCCCATTTTTTTGCCAAAGATATTAATGGCTGCAATCAGCCCTGTATCAGCATTGGCAGGTTTTCCAATTTCTGTGAAAGGAATATTTTGCAAGAATGTGTAGTTCAATAAAAAGTATAAAACGGTTACAATTAAAGTGCCGAAAACCATTGCTCGTGGAATATTTCGTTGCGGATTTTTTATTTCGCTGGCAAAATATGCGGCAGCATTCCAACCCGAAAAAGCATACGAAACAAAAATCAAAGAAATGGCGTAAGGCGTACTCAGCATATCTTTCAAGGCATCGCCACTAAAATTTATCGGGTAATGTTCTTTATTGCCCATGATAAAACCTCCAGCAATTAAAATGAAAATCAAAATCAATTTTAAGATGGTAAAAAAGTTTTGAAACTGACTTCCAAATTTTACACTAACTGAATGAATAATTGAAATTACAATCACTACCACAATCCCAACTTTCAACGGATTTATTTCAGGTAATACACCATGTACATATTCACCCAATATCATCGAATTAACAGCAACAGGCGCTGCAAAGCCGACTGTGATTGAAATCCAACCACTCACAAAACCAATAGCTGGGTGATAAATTTCTGATAGCAGATTGTATTCACCACCACTTCGTGGAAATTTTGTTGCTAATTCGCTATATACCAATGAACCGCAAAGTGCCGCCAATCCACCAAAAATCCACAACATCAACAAAGCAAATCCTGAATGGATTGCACCAACTTGAAAAAACAAACTGGTGAAAACGCCAGTGCCAATCATGTTGGCAATGACCAAAAATGTGGCGGTGTTTAACCCAATAAGTTTTGTGGATTTTTCTGAACTCACTTTTTAAAAATGACTGCGAATGTACAATCTTCCATCGAATTTAAAAAAAATGCTTTTGGATTGTGGAAAATTAAAAATTTGTCATAATTTTGCACAATGAATTGTGGATAAACTCCCTTTGTTCATTATTCATAAATACTATTTCACCCTATGAACATTTTATTTACAACCAATCAATTCAACCGAATTGGCAACAAGATTGCCATTCCGTTTGACGTCAGTGACCACTGGCGACTTATTCACATTCAATCCGAGTCATCTTATATTTATTGGGATGGCAACATGATTGAAGTAAAACAACCTGGCGTTTATTTAGTCCCCAAAGGCGTTTACATGGGCGTTATTTCGCAAGATGTTTGCAAAGTGAATTCTTATGAATTTTCACCAATTCCTGGTGCAATTTCATCTGTTGTACAATTTTATTTATCGTGCTGCAAACCCAATTCTGTATTGAGTTTTGATAGCATGACACATTTAGAATTGTATGCACGAGTGGATATGCTTAATCGCTATTTTGAAAATCCGCATCGTGCTAAACAATCGTTGCAAGCATCAGAATATTTTAATGCTTGTTTATCGCTATTTCAAAATTTATTATTGAAAGAAATATTGCCACCCACCATGACTGTGGCTGATAAACAACGATTGAGTTCATTTTTAACTTTAGTAGAAAGTTATTTTGAAATGAAGCATGATGTTGTTTTTTATGCCGACATGATGAATGAATCGTACGCTGATTTGGAAGAGTCAACTGTTAAATCTTTTAATGTAAATCCAGAGGCAATCATTCAAATCAGAGCTATCCGTCAATCGGTAAGATTGATGCTTTCAAAAAAACAATCGATGAATGCGGTTGCACAAAAATTAAATTATAGCTTGATTGAATGGAAGCAATTGTTCAAGAAAATAAATGGTTTGCAGCCTGATAAATATTTATTCAAATGCTCGCCAGAACTCATAAAAAGTGCTTATTCATTAGCATAAAAAAAATCCCGACTGAAATTATTCAGTCGGGATTTATTTTGATTTCCATTTTTGATTTATGCTAAATCAATTTCTTTAGCCAAATAAACATCTTGAATTGAATTCAATAATTGAATGCCTTCATTCATCGGCTTTTGAAATGCTTTACGTCCGCTGATTAAACCCACACCACCTGCTCGTTTGTTGATAACAGCCGTTGCCACAGCTTCTTGTAAATCAGTTGCACCTTTGCTTTCGCCGCCGCTGTTAATCAAACCAATTCTGCCCATGTAGCAATTTGCAACTTGGTATCTGCACAAATCAATTGGATGGTCGCTGCTTAATTCTGTATAAACTTTTGGAGAAGTTTTTCCAAAATTTATTGCTGTATAACCACCATTATTGGTTGGCAATTTTTGCTTGATAATATCTGTTTGAATGGTAACACCCAAATGATTGGCTTGACCAGTTAAATCAGCCGAAGCATGGTAATCAACGCCATCTTTTTTAAATCCATTGTTCCGAATGTAACACCACAAAATTGTTGCCATGCCTAATTGATGAGCGTATTCAAATGCTTTTGCTACTTCAACAATTTGTCGGCTGCTTTCTTCGCTACCAAAATAAATAGTTGCGCCAACCGCCGCTGCGCCCATGTTCCAAGCTTCTTTAATAGTACCAAACATAATTTGGTCGTACTTATTTGGGTAAGTCAAAAACTCATTGTGATTAATTTTTACTACGAACGGAATTTTGTGGGCATATTTTCTTGCCACCATTCCTAACACACCATAAGTAGTTGCCACTGCGCTGCAACCGCCTTCCACAGCCAACTTCACAATATTTTCAGGGTCGAAATAAATTGGATTAGGTGCAAAAGATGCACCAGCACTGTGTTCTATGCCTTGGTCAACAGGCAAGATGGACATAAAGCCAGTGTTAGCCAAGCGACCATGACCATAAATCGATTGCAAACTTCTTAACGTTGGAATATTCCTATCTGTTAAAGAAAAAATTCTGTCAATCACATCTGCGCCTGTGTGATGAATTTGTTCTTTCTTAATTTTATCAGTTTTGTAGCTTAATAAATAATCGGCTTGATTGCCCAAAATGCTTTGAATGTTGCTAAATGACATGCGATTGAATTTTAAATGAGGCGCAAAAGTAAAAAAAAATAGTGAAGATGATAAACAGATTGAGGCAACTCAATTTCTCAATGTATTCTGATTTTATTTAGCAAATATCCCTTTCAAATTTAACGACGGAATTTCAACACATTTTTCTACTGCAATAGAATTGGGCGCAAAGAAAAATTGTTTGTCGAAAATAATTGCGTCTTTATAAAAACTTACCCAATAATTATTTTTCAAAATAAAAACATCTTCAATCAGCATTTCTACTTTTGCAAAATTGCCTGGCAATATTTCATCCATAAAATGTTTTAAAACACTAGATTTTACGGGCCAGGCGTCAATTTCACCTTCGCCACTCGATTGAATGATGACATTGGTAATGATTTGTTCGCCAATATTTATAATATACACAAACCACGAAACAGAGCCATCAATATTGCTTTCAGGCACTACTGCAATTTCCACATCAGTGGCTTCATTAATTAATTCAGATAATTTCATTGCGGCAAAAATAAAAAACGAATCATTTTACGCTAACACAATCAGCAATTGTTTTTGCTTTTTTGCGTAAATTATTCATATCGCTTTGCAAATCATCATACACCAAAGCCACACCCATTCGGCGATGGAGCCGTGTGGTTGGTTTTCGGAAAATTTTTACATTGCTTTTTTCAAATTCTAATGCTTGTTCAATTCCAAAATAAGTGGGTTGATTTTTATTTTCCGTATCGGCTAAAATCACAGCGCTTACGCCACTTTTCAGTAATTCGATTTGCGGAATAGGCAATCCTAAAATAGCACGTGCATGCAATTCAAATTCATTCAAATTTTGCGTACCAGCTAAGGTGACCATACCTGTATCATGTGGTCGAGGAGAGAGTTCGCTGAAGTAAACGCCTTTGTCTGTTAAGAAAAATTCAACGCCCCAAATGCCAGCACCAGTCAATGCTTCGGTTACTTTTGCTGCCATTGTTTGCGCTTCTTTCAAATCTTTTTCGCTGATTAAACACGGCTGCCAACTTTCTTGATAATCGCCACGTTCCTGTCGATGACCGATGGGTGAACAAAATAATGTTGCGCTATTTTTTTGTGTAACGGTGAGCAAAGTAATTTCGGTTTCAAACGGAATAAATTCTTCTACAATCACTTCCATCAAATCGCCACGACTGCCGCTGCAAGCGTAATCCCACGATTTTTGCATATCATTTTCATTACGCAAAACGGATTGACCTTTTCCGCTGCTGCTCATCAAAGGTTTTACTACGCAAGGGATTCCGATGTTTTTTACTGCATTTTTAAATTCCTCCAAAGTAGTTGCATATTGATAGTTAGCTGTTCGCAAGCCCAATTCTTTTGCTGCTAAATCACGAATCAACTTTCTGTTCATCGTAAAATTAGCAGCTTTTGCACTTGGTACAACTTGAATATTTTGTTGTTCAAAATCATAAAATTTTTCAGTTCGGATAGCTTCAATTTCAGGCACAATCAAATCGGGCTTGTGCTTTGAAACTATTGCAGTTAAAGCATTTCCATCCAACATATCTATCACTTCAAACTCATCTGCCAATTGCATAGCAGGTGCATCGGCATAATTATCAACGGCTACAACATACTGCCCAAGCCGTTTTAAGGCAATTACTACTTCTCTTCCTAATTCGCCGCTACCGAGTAGCATTATTTTTTTGTTCATTATTTTTTATTTAATAAAAGCAAAAGTAGGCTTTGACTAAAAATATTTTCATAAAAGTTGTGAAAATAAAAATCAACAATTACCTTTGCAGTCCTAAAAAAAATGCCGCGTTGGTCAATCGGCTAAGACGCCTCCCTTTCACGGAGGAATGACGGGTTCGACTCCCGTACGTGGTACGAAAAAATTGCAAAAGCGATTTGATTTTACTTTTGCAACCCAAGAATGGGAGCTTAGCTCAGCTGGTTCAGAGCATCTGCCTTACAAGCAGAGGGTCACTGGTTCGAACCCAGTAGCTCCCACAAAAAAAGAGAAGCGATTTTCAAGTTAATTGAAAGTCGCTTTTTTCGTTTAAATGAAAAATGTTTAGTTCATTTGTAACTCATTATGCTTTTACATACACACAATTTAATGAAAACTTATCGCCAACGCAAAGTGGTGAATGATGTTTCGGTGGAAGTAAATCAAGGTGAAATAGTTGGTTTGTTAGGACCAAATGGCGCTGGAAAAACAACTACATTTTATATGACAGTTGGGTTGGTGAAACCCGATGAAGGCACTGTAATGCTTGATGATATGGACATTACAAAGATGCCCATGTATAAACGAGCACAATTGGGCATTGGTTATTTACCACAAGAAGCATCAGTATTTCGAAAATTATCTGTTGAAGATAATGTGATGGCGATTTTGCAAATGACCGAACTAAATAAATCGGAACAAAAGGAAAAGCTGGAAGAATTATTAAATGAATTTCGATTAACTCATGTTCGTAAAAATACTGGTAATGTATTAAGCGGTGGCGAACGCCGGAGAACTGAGATTGCAAGGGCTTTGGCAGTAAATCCAAAATTTATTTTGCTCGATGAACCTTTTGCAGGCATTGACCCAATTGCAGTAGAAGACATTCAACAAATTGTTGAAAAGCTGACCAATAAGGGCATTGGCGTTTTAATTACCGACCACAATGTGCAAGAAACATTGTCCATTACTAACCGAGCTTATTTATTGTTTGAAGGAAAAATACTGAAACAAGGCTCTGCCGAAGAGTTAGCAGCCGATGAAGTAGTTAGAAAAGTTTATCTCGGTAAAAATTTTGAACTCAAAAAAAAGAAAACAGAAGTAACTGATTAGAAAGTATAAACAATTCTTGTTGTCAAGAAATTGTTATACTGATTAGTGCCATAAGGCGGATTTAAAGAGAAAGAACCATTGTACTGCCAACCCACAAAGTTCCGAATATATAGCAACGAATAAGAGTAGCGAATATTAAAACCAATGTGTTTGGTAGCAAAAAATTGAAAATCGGCTAACCAACAAACATCACGTTTTTTGTACTCATTCAACACATCTGGGTCTGCTAAAAAATCAATCGTTTCATTGGCACTAAATAATCTACCATAGCTCAAACCCAATCCCCATCTGGTTTTGCCATCTTTATCACGATATTGTAAATACATCGGAATATCAGCATAACGCAATTGCAAAGTATAACTTTGATTAGGGTCGCCATTAATTTCAGCATAAGCACTTTTACTTCCTTTTTCTGAATACAACAACTCAAAATTGAAATATAACGCATGCTGATAAAGTGGAAATGCGCCGTAAGCACCAGCATTTAAGCCTAACTTGTGAAATCCATAAAGTGCATCACCATCTACTTGTGATGGATTTAAACCTAACAACAATCCACCTTCAAAGAAATTTTTCTTTTCACTTTGAGCAAAAGTGAAAAGTGGAAATGTGCATAACATGATGAGTATAATCTTCTTCATTACAGCTTTATTTGTGGCGTAAAAATACTGAAAAATCAACCATCAAACTATTGTCAATTTCAAATGAGTTTTAAATACAACCAAAACACCCTAAAAAAATTAGAAGGCATTTTTGAAGAAGCCCGATATATTGTTCGCTACGAAAAAGGAAATTTCAGCGCAGGGCATTGCTTGCTCGAAGATAAAAGAATTGTAGTTATCAATAAATTTTATACGCTCGAAAATAAAATCAATTGCCTCATTGATATCATCAACACCGTGAACATGACTGATATTGAATTTTCAGATGAGCTACAATCACTCTACAAAAAAGTTACTTCGCTAAAAGTGGAGAAAGACGAAGAAGCGCAATAGTTTTTCACTCCTCTTTTTATTTTTTTTGTTTTAACTTTAATGAAATAATTTGTTAGCTATGAAAGCTGTTTATTTCATTTTCTGTTTCTTGTTTTCAATTATCGCATCGGCTCAAACCACTTACTATGTAAGCACTTCGGGTAATGATACCAACAATGGAACATCTATTAGCACCGCTTGGAAAACCATTCAAAAAGCTGCTACATCGGCAGCGGCTGGTTCAACCATAAACATTTTGAAAGGCACTTATAATGAGCATGTAACCAATTTGGTAACTGGCTTGCCCAATAATTATATCACGTTTCAGAATTATCAAAATGATACCGTAACATTGGAAGGTGCAGGCACTTCGGGTTGGGGAATGTGGTTGATTTATGGCGCAGCTTACATCAAACTAAAAGGCATTCATTTCTCTTATCACGATAGTACAACAGCAGCTTGGTCGCCAGCATTAATCATTGGCAACAAATCGCAGTTTGTAGAAATCAAACAATGCACATTTACACAATTGCTCAATAACAATTCAACGGGTATTGCAGTGTATGGCAACGATACCACCAGTGCTGGTTTGCACGATGTAACCATTGATAGCTGTACATTTGGCAGCAGCAATTTCAAAATGAATCAAGGCATTGGTATGGCTGGCAATGTTTACCAATGCACTATTTCAAACAATTTATTTCACCACATCACATCGCAAGCTATTGCTTTGGTTGGCAGTGATAGTACCAGCCGTTCGGTGTTTGATTTTGTGCATGATATTCATGTGTTGAAAAATGAAATCCATGATATTTACAATCAATCGCCAGGCAATTACCGGCAAGGAATTTTAATCAGCGGCGCAAGAAATTGCTTGATTGAAAAAAACAAAATTCATCATTGCGATGTGGGAATAAACATTACGGCTTACTCCAACTTTGCACGAACTGATGGAATAATTTTCAGAGAAAATTTAGTTTATCAAAATTATCAGGAAGGGCTGGCAATGGGTGTTTACAACTACACCAACAGCACTGGCAGAATTCATTATTGCAATATTCATCACAACACTTTTTATGAAAACAATGCCTTGAATAATGGCGATGAAATTGTTTTATTTCCGTTTGATAGCTCCACTATCAACAACAATATTTTCTATTTCAACAACAGCAACCAACTTGTTTATGCATGGTTTTATGGTGTAGGTTTTCAGCACAATGCGATGGACTATAATTTATACTGTTCGCCGTTTATCAATCCATCGAACCTGAATTTTTCGTGGGATGGTAATGGTGGCAATTACAGCTTTGGTTATTACAAGCTCATCAGCAATGTTGATTTGCATAGTTATTATGCCGACCCATCATTTGTGCATCCTTACGATTCAGTTCCTGATTTTCATATCTACAACAACAGCTTGGCAAAAGATAGCGGCGATGCAGCTTTCACCGTACTGGCTGGCGAAACAGATTTTTATAATCAACCACGAATTTTTAACAATCGAGTAGATATTGGTGCTGTGGAAAATCAAAATGATTATGCGCCAATTGTGATTACAACTGGTATTTCAGCAACGATGAATGAGGAACAATTAATGATATATCCAAATCCAGCTAATGAGTCAATAGTCATTAGTCATAAGTCATTAGTCAATACAATAGAAGTTACCAATGTGGTAGGACAAACAATGAAGGTAATCATTACCCCACTTTCCACTTATGACTTACGACTGAATACTTACTACTATCCTTCAGGCATCTACTTCCTCAAAGCCACTGATATAAACGGCAAGGAAAGCAATGGGAAATTTGTAAAGGAATAACTAAAAGGTAAATTAAGCTAAGGAAAAACAGTGTTTTTTGTAGCCTATCTATTTTGGCATTAACCCAAACAACTGTGGCTTTAGCCATGCGTTTCGGGTTGCTGTCTATCACTTTAGACTTCAGCCCAAATGGTTTTGGCAGTAGCCGTTAAGCTATCAGTACGTACCGATGAGGCTGCGGCTGCTACCGAAAAGGTTTAGGTACGAGTCAATTCGTGATAAGATTGGGGAAATAAATGTTTGGATTGCTTCGTACTGGTGTAGTTTTTTAAAAAATAATAACAAACTTCAAATAGATTTGCAGCAAATTCCGCATTTACCTTGTCATTTTTCAACTCCATTATTTCTTGGTTTTTCAAACAGCGGCTCGACCAAATACAACGATTTATGGACGAGCCTTTGGAATGTCAGGAACAGGTGTTGGGCAATTTAATTTCATTGGCAGCTACAACAGAATGGGGCGAAAAATTTCATTATGATGAAATTGAATCGATAGAAGATTTTAAAAAACGAGTTCCACTGCAAGATTATGAATCGCTGAAACCCTATATTCAGCGCACGATGCAAGGCGAACAAAATTTGTTGTGGCATAGCGATATTATTTGGTTTGCCAAATCAAGCGGCACCACCAGCGATAAAAGCAAGTTCATTCCCATCTCACAAGAATCAATGGATGATTGCCATTACAAAGGCGGAAAAGATGTACTCACGATTTATTGCAACAACCATCCCGATACAAAAATATTTAGCGGCAAAGGCTTGGTGATGGGTGGTTCACATCAAATGAATCCACTCAATGAACAAGCAAGTTTCGGTGATTTATCAGCCGTGTTGATTCAAAATATGCCATGGCTCGGCAGCGTAATTCAAACACCCGATTTGGATGTAGCATTGATGAATGATTGGGAAAAGAAAATTGAAATGATGATTGCCACTGTGCTGCCGCAAGATATTACGCACATTGCAGGTGTTCCGACCTGGACATTGGTTCTGATTCAAAGAATTTTAGAACGCACAGGCAAGAAAAATTTGTTGGAAGTTTTTCCAAATTTAGAATTATACATTCATGGCGGCGTAAGTTTCACACCTTACAAAACCCACTTCCAGCAACTGATTCAAGGCAATCAGATGAATTATTATCAAACCTATAATGCTTCGGAAGGATTTTTTGGAATTCAGTTTGAACCCAATGCTGATGATATGTTGTTGATGTTGGATTACGGAATTTTCTACGAATTCATTCCATTGGAAAATATGGAGGATGAAAATCCAAACACTTTGCAATTGAATGAAGTGGAAATCGGAAAAGTATATGCGCTCGTCATTAGCACCAATGGCGGCTTGTGGCGTTATAAAATTGGCGATACAATTACATTCACTTCTGTTTATCCATTCAAAATAAAAGTGGCTGGCAGAACAAAAAATTACATCAATGCTTTTGGTGAAGAATTAATGGTGCATAATGCCGATGAGGCTCTGGCTGTGGCTAGCAAGGCAACTGATGCAGTGATAAAAGATTACACGGCTGCGCCAATTTTTTTAACCAACCAACACAAAGGTGGACATGAATGGTTGATTGAATTTGAAAAACAACCCACCGATATTTCACAGTTCACTCAGATTTTGGATGAGCATTTGCAAAAAATAAATTCAGATTATGAAGCCAAACGTCAGAAAGACATTGCGCTGCAAATGCCTATTATTCATGCTTTGAAGCCTGACACATTTTATAATTGGTTAAAACAAAAAGACAAAATTGGTGGACAACACAAAGTGCCACGATTGAGCATCGATAGAAAAATTGTGGAAGAAATACTGAATAGTTCCCATTCTTTATAAGGTGTGAATAAAATAAATTTCCCTTTCTTGGAAAGATGAATTTCGTTTGCTTGCTTTGAAATCTATAAACAAACCCACCACAATTTTTTATGAACAAACAAATTTCAAAATCAGTTTTAATTTTTTCTATTGCATTATTTTTTGTGTTTGCAATTATTTCATGTGGCAATAAAAACATGGAGTTGATTGCAAAAAAATGGAAGCTCGAAAAAATGGAAATGCCAGGGCAAGACAGTATGATTGCACAGATGGACACTACTCAAAGAAACATGTATAATGCTATGATGACGCAAATGATTGAGAAATCATCTTTCACTTTTACAAAAGAAGGAAAATTCACTGTTGATATGGGTTTTGCTAAATCAGAAGGTACATTTAAAATCAGTGATGATGGCAAATCATTGACTACAAAAGAGATGAAAGATGGCAAGGAAAGCAAAGAAGAAATGATGACTATTGTTACACTTTCTAATGATAAATTTGTAAGTACACAAAAGGACCCGAGCGGAAAATCTGTCACCATGACTTTGGTTCCAGCAAAAGATTAAGCGACTAAAAAATTATTTTAAAAATAGGGCAAACCAAAAAAGGTTGTCCTATTTTTTTTACACTATTTATCACCTACCTCAATATTTTTTTCTTTTTTTAATTGCAGAAAAAAATTGTGGACGACTATTTTAATTTTAACAAAAGAGACAGAAATGCAATTCTATTGTTGGTTGCTATTATCTTAATAATTGCTGTTGTCAAATTTTTTGTTTTGCCAAAATTCGAAACAACTGATAATGCAGTTGGCATCAACGAAATAAAACGAAAGGCAAAAAATGAAACTACTTTTTCATCGAAACAAACAACAGATGAAAATGAAGATAATGGAACAATTTCCGAAAAAAATTATGCTCAAAAAACAATAGAAATCAATATTGATAAGCCTTTCGACCCTAATAGTTTTTCATTTGATAATTGGCTAAAAATTGGGTTGCCCGAAAAATTTTGCAAAACCATTTCGCATTATCAAGAAAAAGGCGGCAAATTTAGAAAGCCCGAAGACCTGAAAAAAGTGTGGGGAATGAAAGAGGAATGGTTTGAAAAAATTGCACCGTTTATTCAAATTAATATAGTAGAAAAAATCATTGAATCTAATTCGACATCAACAACGAATGGTTATGTGCCGAGAAGAAAAAGTATAGTGGAAATTAATTCAGCCGATAGTTTGCAATTTGATTCGTTGCCTTTGATTGGAATGAAAACTGCGAACAGAATTATTAAATACAGAAACCTGTTAGGTGGATTTTTTTCGGTTGAACAATTGAAAGAAGTGTGGGGATTTAAAGATTCGATGCTGCTTGTAAACGTAAGTAGATTGAGGGTTGACAACAGTTTTGTAAAGAAAATAAATGTAAATACAGCAACTATTGATGAGTTAAAAAAACATCCTTATTTGCATTATCAAAAAGCAAATGCCGTTTTTAATTACAGAAAAAATCATGGTAATTTTTCATCTATGAATGATTTGATGAAGACAAAAATGTTTACTGAAGAAGAAGCTAAAAAGATTGAACCGTATTTAACTTTTTAGAAAAAAACTATCGCAACATGGCTGATAAATGTTTTTCTATTTCTTTTAATTGTTCTGAAAAATCAATACTGATAGGCATTTCAGGCGCAACAGATGAATTTAATTGCAACATCAAAATCATGGCTAAGTAATCTTGCATATCACGAGCGTCGTATTTTTCGCGAAGCTCCTTTAATTGCTGATTGATTTTTTCAGCAGCTTGTTTCACTCGATTTTCATCAGCCGATTTTATTTTCAAAGGATAAGTTCTATCAGCAATTTTTACGTCAATTAATTTCAATTCACTCATAGCATTAGTTGGTTAAAACTGCCCAGTAGAAAGCATGACCATCGTGCAAGCTTCTTCAAACGCAATATTATTTTTGGCTAACAAATTTTCTAATTCTTCGTTTTCAGCACCTGGATTAAAAATCACACGTTGTGGTTTTAATCGCAAAATATAATCATAAAAAGCTGGCTGATTTTTTTTGCCAACATACAAAGTAACTGTATCCGTATTTTCGACAAATGGTAAATTAGTTTGAATTTTAACATCAGCCACCACTCCAGTTTTTAAGCCCACTCCAACCACATCATGTCCGTAAGCTCTCAACAATTTTATGGCTTTGTTTGAATATCGTTCAACATTGGTTGATGCGCCAATAACCACCACTTTTTTCATTGTGTTGTAATTTTACGATGTAAATTTAGGCGTTACATTTTTAAAATTTCCACTAATTTATTTATGAAAAATTTGAAGTTTTTGTTCATCACTTTTTTGTTTTCCATCAGTTCAAATCTATTTGCTCAAACACAAATTGAATTGCTTTCGCAAGCAAAAGATTTAATAAAACAAATGAAGGAAACAGATGCGTATCCGATATTGGTGAAGGCTGTACAAGCCGACAATACTAATGTAGAGGCACTTACATTGGCTGCGTTTTATGCTGATAAAGAAGGTAATCGACAAACGAATGTTGAGAAACGGAACGCCTATTATGAATCATCAAAAATTTTTGCTGAACGTGCATTGCAATTATTTCCGAACGATGCAGAAGCGAATTATGTGATGGGTGTGGCTTTGGGGCGAATTGCTTTAATTTCTTCTTCAAAAGAAAAAGTAAGATTGAGCAAGCAAATAAAAGAATTGGGCGATAAATGTATTCAGCTTAACCCTCATCATGCAGGCGGTTATCATTTGTTAGGCAAATGGAATTATGAAGTTTACAATTTGAATTTTTTGGAAAAAGCCGCTGTGAATATGCTTTTCGGTGGATTGCCAGCTGCTGACATTAATAAATCGTGTACGTTTTTGCAAAAAGCAATCGCACTTCGTCCTGATTATTTATTGTACAAATTCGATTTAGCAAAATCGTTACACGACGCTAATAAAATTGCAGATGCTGTGGCTGAATTAAAAATTGTGATTGCTTCAAAACCCAATACACAAGATGATTTCAGCATTATTGTGGAAGCGAAAAAATTATTAAACAAGTGGGGGTAGACCTAATTTGAGTCGTGAATGAGGTATTCAATTTCTTTATTCATAAAAGTTTTGAATTCACCATCTATCAACACAATTAATTTTCCTTTGTGATTCACTCCTACAATTGTTCCTTCTACTTTTTCGAAATCTACTTTGAAAAAACGGGATTCATTTAATCGGTAAAGATGTTTTAAATAAAAATCGGTCAAAGCCTGAAACCTTTTTCCAATCAACATTTCGTAGCAGTTATGCAAATGATGTAGCAATTGAATGACAGATTCATTTACGATAAATTCTTTTCCAGAAATCAATTTGACTGACGTGCATTTTTGTTTCAACAATTCACCAAAATTTTCTTGATTGATGTTTAATCCGATACCAATAATGGCATGTTTGATGTGGCTTCCCATCACCGCATTTTCAATCAAAATACCAGCAATTTTTTTGTCGCCAACATAAATATCATTGGGCCATTTTATTTTTGCCGAAATCGAAAATTCAGTTTGCAAAAAATCGAGAATGGCTTTTGTTACCACTTTATTAAGAAAAAAAATTTCATCGGGTTTCAAGAAAACTGGGTAAACAATGCGGCTCATCAAAATATTTTTGCCTGCATCGCTCACCCAACTATTTGTATGTTGTCCTTTACCTTTAGTCTGAAAGGCAGCCACAATGGCAGTTTCATCGGCAGGGTTCTCTTTTAAAATGCTGTTGGCATAAAGGTTGGTACTTTCGGTTTCATTCAACCAAATTATTTTATGGTTAGGTAAAGATTGGTTGAACATAAAGTTGCTGCTGTAGATTAATTTTCCTTAATTTTACGGGCTAAATTTATTTTAAAATTTTCACTCTCAAACAAAAAAGTAATTGGCTAAGATACCTTCCACTAAAAAACCTGCCGTAAAAAAGGCAGCTGCAAAAAAAGTTGCCACTAAAAAATCGGCGGCAAAAAAATCAACTTCACAAGCTTCAAAAATTAAAAAAGCAAAACAAACTTCAACAAAAAATGTTGAGTTGCTGCACGATGCAATTATTGAGGCTATTCGAGATAGAAAAGCAAACAATATCGTAAGCCTTAATTTATCGAACATTGAAGATTCGGTGGCAGATTATTTCATCATTTGCTCGGGCGATGTGAATACGCATATCAAATCGATTGCTGATAATGCCGAAGAAGATGTGAGAAAAAAAATTGGCGAAAAACCTTGGCACGCCGAAGGTTTCGAGAATTTGGAATGGGTGATTGTTGATTATGTGAATGTGGTGTTGCATATTTTCAAAAAAGATATTCGCGATTTTTATCGCTTAGAAGATTTGTGGAGCGATGCTGAAAAGAAAGTGTTTGATTAAACATTTTGATAGCTCTATTTTAAAAAATTAAAAAGATAATTCAACAAAAATAAAAATGGAAAACGAGGGAAAGGTTGAGGAAAAAAACAACCAACAACAAGAAAACACAGATACAAAACAAGCTGCCAATAATCAGCCGAAACCGCCTGTGAATAATGTTCCGCAAGATGATGAGCCATTAGGTAAAAAACCAAAAGGTGGTTTTAAATTCAACATCTATTGGGTGTATGCTATTTTAATTTTAGGATTGATTGCATTAGAAATAACTGGTTCAAAAAGTTCATCGAAAGAAATTGAAACGAGTTATTTTTTCAATAAATTATTGCCTACGCATGATGTAGAAAAAATTGTGGTTATCAATAAAGAGGATGCTGAAATTTATATCAAGAAAGATTCGTTGAAAAAGGCTGCCTATAAGGATTTGACGCATACACAATTTGGTACTGAAAACAATGGTCCGCATTTTCATTTTAATATTGGCACACCTGGTGTTTTTCAGAAACAATTGGATGACGCTATGAAAACATGGAGCGACAACGATAAGATTCAATTAGATTTTACCAACAAAACGAGTTGGATGGAAAATATTTTCAGCATTCTCCCCATCATTTTCATCATGATATTTTTATTCATGATGTTCTTCCGTGGAAGAGGTGGAATTGGTGGTGCTGGCGGCGGACCGGCGAGTATTTTTAATATTGGCAGAAGCAAAGCAACTTTGTTTGATAAAGATGAAAAAATAAAAATCACGTTTGATGATGTGGCTGGGTTGGATGAAGCAAAAGAAGAAGTAAAAGAAATTGTTGACTTTTTAAAAAATCCAAAAAAATATACCAAACTCGGTGGTAAAATTCCGAAAGGTGCTTTATTGATTGGACCTCCAGGAACTGGTAAAACCTTGTTGGCTAAAGCTGTTGCAGGCGAAGCACAAGTTCCGTTTTTCTCTATCAGTGGTTCTGATTTTGTTGAAATGTTTGTAGGTGTTGGTGCATCACGTGTTCGTGATTTATTCCGCCAAGCAAAAGAAAAATCGCCTTGCATCATTTTTATTGATGAGATTGATGCAATCGGTAGAGCTCGTGGAAAAGGCATGGTTCAAAACAATGATGAACGTGAAAATACTTTGAATCAATTATTGGTTGAAATGGATGGATTTGGAACGGATGTAGCTGTTATTTTATTAGCAGCCACCAATCGCCCTGATGTGTTAGATTCAGCATTGATGCGCCCTGGCAGATTTGATAGACAAATCAGTGTAGATAAACCTGATGTAAAAGGACGTGAAGCAATTTTTAAAGTACATTTATTAGGTAAGCAATTATCAGGCGAAATTGATGCACAAAGATTGGCGCAACAAACACCTGGTTTTGCTGGTGCTGAAATTGCCAACGTGTGTAATGAAGCGGCTTTGATAGCTGCTCGGAAAAACAAAGAAACGATTGATATGAAAGATTTTCAAGACGCTATTGATAGAACAATTGGTGGATTGGAAAAGAAAAATAAAATTATTTCGCCCGAAGAAAAAAAGATTGTGGCTTATCACGAAGCTGGGCATGCGGTATGTGGTTGGTTTTTAGAACATGCTGACCCATTGGTAAAAGTAACCATTGTGCCTCGTGGTGTGGCGGCTTTGGGCTATGCACAATATTTGCCGAAGGAACAATATTTATACACCATTGAGCAATTGACTGATACGATGTGTATGTCATTAGGTGGCAGAGCTGCGGAAGAAATTGTGTTTAAAAAAATTAGCACTGGTGCACAAAGTGATTTGCAACACATCACTAAATTGGCTTACAGCATGGTTACTAATTATGGCATGAATAGTCGTGTTGGTAATATTTCGTTTTACGACCCGAATAATGAATATGGTTTCCAAAAGCCTTATTCAGAGCATACTGCACAGATGATTGATGAAGAAGTTCGCAAAATGATTGATGATGCTTTTCAAACCACAAAAAAATTATTGACTGAAAAACGTGAACAATTAGAAACCATTGCACAGGAATTATTGAGCAAAGAAGTGTTGTTTCAAGCTGATTTGGAACGTTTGATTGGCAAACGACCTTATGAAATAAAACACATTTTGCAATTGGAAGATGATGTAAGTATTGCAACGCCAATGCCGTCATCAACAGATGTGCCAGCAGTGGAAAACACACCTTCTGTATCTTAGTATCATTATTTTAAATGGATAAATTGATATGCAATTAATTCAGTTAGAAAATGTTTTATCGAAACATATTCCTGCAAAAGCAAGCCCATACGTGGCTTCATTGATTGCTCATTATAAAGTTCATTTAACAATTAAGTGGAATAGGCAAAGTAAATTTGGCGATTATCGAGTGCCACGAAAAGGTGAACAACATCGAATAACGATTAACAATGCGCTTAATAAATATGCGTTTTTAATTACGCTGGTGCATGAATTGGCGCATCTTACCACATTTTTAAAACACGGATTTAAAGTGGCTGACCACGGGCAAGAATGGAAGCAAGAGTTTAAAGTGCTGATGCAGCCTATATTACACGATGTTGAAATTTTTCCAGCCGATGTTCAACGTGCTCTGATTTTATACATGAGCAATCCAAAAGCCAGCAGTTGCAGCGATGTACATTTGATGAAAACATTAAATCAGCACAATGCAATTCCATCAAAACATGTGAGCGATTTGGCTTTGGGAACTCATTTTGTGTTGCACAACAATTCCAAAATTTTTAGGTTGGATAAAAAATTGCGAAAGAATTTTTTGTGCAAAGAAATCCAATCGGGTTTGAATTATCGTATAAGTTCTATTGCCGAAGTAAAACAAGTAGTTGAAATAATGCAATGAACTTTATGATGCAACCATTTGTTCTTTTTTTGCGTCTATTTGTTTTTAACAATTATAAAAGTTAGATTTACACAATGAAAAAGATAACTATAGTCATTTTTATGTTCGTTTTCGGGGTTTTATTTTTCGAAAAAGCAGCAGCTCAAAGTGGTTTTACCAATAGGGTAGTGTACGATTTTCAAATTGGGGATGTCATCCAACAGGAATATGACGAAGATAATTATAATATTGATAGCCCAACTGTAACCATTTATACAGTTGATTCATTTATTAGTAGAACAAGTTTGCAAAATAATTCAGCAGTTCGCTACATTTTTAATAGGCAATATGTTAGAACCATCAACCCATCACCTGTAGGCTATTTGCCAATTGTTATTGAACACATTGATACAGTTACTTACAACAATTTAGATAGTTTTCCTGCCACGAGTTTAGGTGCAAACTTATGTCGTTTAGCATTGTCATCAAGTATGCTTGATGAAGATGTATCTCAATGCAACGATTCTGTTTGGACGGTGGTTTATGGTCAGCCATTTATTTGCGGCATGAGCTATACCTGCTATACACAATTGCTTTTTTACAAAGGATTGGGTGGCCCTTACTATAATTCAACCTCGGCAGCAACCACTGTTGATAAGCATTTAATTATCACTTTTTATAAAAAAGGAAACGTAAGTTGTGGTCAACGACAATCCTTGTGGACATATACTGGTGTAAATGATGTAGCTAAAACCAACAACACGATTTCAATTTTTCCAAACCCGAGTAATGGAAATTTTACGATTGAAAAAACTGGTAATAATATTTTACAATTCAGTTTGTTCAATTTAATTGGTCAGAAAATTATTTCACAGCAACTTAATGATAATAAGGCTTCTTTAAACGCGTTGAATTTACCCAAAAGTGCTTATTTGTTCAGCATTTGCAACGCTTCTGGTGCAATTGTTAAATCAGGCAAATTGATTGTGGAATAATTCATTTTTCTTTCAAACTCGATTTTATATTTCTATCATCCATTTGATACGGATATATTTCGTAAAAAGTATTGTCTTCGGTTATTGAATAACCATCTCGTGAATTGCTATAAGCCTCATGCAGCAATGGTTGTGGGTCATATTTTATCTAGTTTACTTAGCCACATCGCTTTGTAATATTGAGCGTCAGAAAAGTTAAGATATTTTTGTAAACACGAATCCATCGTTTTTAAAGCTTCCTTCAAATTTTCCATTTCGTATTGAGTGATGGCTAAATAAAAATAGTTGAGTTGATGCACATATTTTGCACCATATTTTTCAGCTTCTGTATTGATGCAATGTTGAAATAAAATTTCTGCCGAATCAAATTTATTCAATTGCAAATAACTTAAAGCGATGTAAAAATCATACTCATGGTCCATCTCAAAACCATTGCCCCATAAGCGTTTGGCTTCCGTAAAATCTACAATGGCATCGTGATAATTTTTTCTAAAAATGCAATTCATAAACCCACGATAAGGTAAATATTCTTGTTTGTTGAGTTCAACTGCTTTATCTAAATAAGGTTTGCCAGCTTCGTATTTATGACGCTTGTAAAGTGGCATTGCTTGTTGCTGATAGAGAAATGCTTTGTTGGGCAACAATGCAATGGCTGAATCAAATTTTTTTCGCCATTCAGGATGATAATAGGAATGTTTATAAGCTCCATTGTTAATAAAATGCTGGATAACTTTTTCTTCAAATTGTTTTGAAGTATCTATTGTTAAAGGTTTTTGACTGAAAGCGAAATTTGAAATCAGTAAAACAAAAAGTAGCGTTGAAAGAATTGGTTTCATGCGATTTTTTTTCAAAACTAAATTGCATGAGTGTTAAGCGATTTTGAATTTTGTTAATGGTTTACTGAACTCATTTTTTCTTGAAAATGAAAACAACTTGTTTAGTTTCAATCTTGTTTCCTTTACCCAAAAAATCGGTAGTTGTCGATAATTCATTCTCCTCTTCAAATAAAAAATTCCCAGCAATAAAATCTCGAACTA
Organism: uncultured bacterium; assembly: GCA_903857255.1. Taxonomy (GTDB): domain Bacteria; phylum Bacteroidota; class Bacteroidia; order Chitinophagales; family CAIODY01; genus CAIODY01. Next base: position 11,686 of record CAIODY010000118.1, on the reverse strand, counting down.
AATCTTCTTCCAAAACATAATCATTCTCACAATCAGTTCGTTTGATTCCTTTTTCAGTTGCAATATCTTCTGTTACATACAATTTTCCATTTTTTTTTAAACAAGCACTCAAATCATTTATAGTGGCTGATTTAAAAGAAAACTCATGATAAACTCTTGTCAATAAAATTGCATCGAAATAATTTTTTGAGAGATTAGTTGAGTTTTTATTACCCAACACAAAAGGAATTTTCATCGTCAAATATTTTTTATCATACTTTCCATACAAATTCTTGATGACATTAATTTTATAATCGCTGATAAATGATGTATCAATATCTTGTGTAACAACAGTTATGCTATCATACTTACCCAACAAATAAAATGCAAGCGAAGGTTCTTGAGCTCCAACGTCAGCAATAGTTTCGCCTTTTTTAGGAATAAATGTTCTGTCAAAATCATTCCAAGATTGTTTGAGAATTTTTGGAGTTTTAAATCGAACAGCAAATTTTGGTTTCTGATTTTTTGAAAAAGAAAATAACAGAAACACTAAAGCGATTGACAAAAGTTTTTTCATTTCATAAAAATAATCAACGACAAAAAGTTTTTGAAATTTATTTATTGAACACTTTTTTATCTTCACCCCATGAACGAAAAAAAATTATACCTGCTCGATGCGTTTGCTTTAATTTTTAGAGCTTATCATGCCTTGAGTAAAAATCCGAGAATGACTTCTACGGGCATCAACACTAATGCCCAGTTTGGTTTCACGAATACCTTGTTAGAAATAATCAAAAAAGAAAAACCAACACATTTAGCAGTGTGCTTTGATACGGCTGCAAAAACCGAACGTCATGAAACTTTCGCTGAATACAAAGCTAATCGTCAGGAAACGCCTGAAGATATTCTGGCTGCTGTGCCTCACATCATGCAGATTTTGAAAGCCATGCGAATTCCGATTTTAAAAGTAGATGGTTATGAAGCGGATGATGTGATTGGTCATGTGGCGAAAGATGCTGAAAAACAGGGCTTTCAGGTGTATATGGTAACGCCCGATAAAGATTACGGACAATTAGTTTCAGAAAATATTTTCATTTGGAAACCACCTGCATTTGGCAACGAACGTCAGATTTTGGGTGTAAAAGAAATTTGCGAAAAGTGGCAAATTCAAAATGTAAATCAGGTGATTGATATTTTAGGATTGATGGGCGATGCAGTGGACAATATCCCCGGTGTGCCTGGTGTTGGCGAAAAAACTGCTTCGAAATTAATTGCTGAATATCACACCATCGAAGGTGTATTGCAAGCAGCAAAAGAAAAAAAGATTGCAGGAAAAATTTGTGATAAAATAAATGACAATGCCGATAAAGCCTTGATGAGTAAGAATTTGGCGACAATCATCACCGATGTTCCATTTGATTATAACTTAGAAGAAGCCATTATTGAGGAACCTAACAAAGAGGAGTTGGCTGAAATTTTTACAATGCTTGAATTTAAAACTTTGGGTAAACGCTTGTTGGGCAATAATTTCATGACAGCTGAAGAAATTAAACCACAAGATGCAGGAACAGATTTATTTGGTGCTGCTACGCAAGCAAAATCTTCAACACCAAAACCGAAGAAAGAAATTGAAGATGATGAATTGATTAGCGATGAAGAAAAAACCTTGTTCGCTTCAAAAAATATTGGCAACACAACGCACCAATATTTCTTGATTGATACCAAAGAAAAACGTGTTGAATTAATTCAACAATTATTGCAGCAAACTGAATTTTGTTTTGATACAGAAACCACAGGCACTGATGCAAACAATGTAGAAATTGTGGGCATGTCATTCTCTTGGAAAGCTACGGAAGGCTACTACATTCCGTTTGGCACTGATTGGGAAGAGTCGAAAAATATTTTACACGAATTCAAAATGGTGTTTGATGATGAAACTAAAACCATCATCGGGCAAAATGTGAAGTATGATATGTTGATATTAAAATGGTATGGTTTGGAACTGAAAGGAAAAATTTTCGACACCATGTTGGCGCATTATGTCATCGAGCCCGAAGGCAAGCGCAGCATGGATATGTTGAGTGCTCAATACTTGGATTATATGCCTGTTTCTATCACCGAATTGATTGGCAAAAAAGGAAAAAATCAGGGCAGCATGAGAGATGTGGAAATTGAAAAAATTAAAGAGTATGCTGCTGAAGATGCTGATATAACTTTTCAACTGAAACATATTTTTGCGCCATTAGTGATTGAAAAAAATGTAGAAAAAGTGTTGAACGAAATTGAAAATCCATTAGTGAAAGTGTTGGCTAATATGGAGTTTGAAGGCATTCGCATTGATGAAACATTCTTGAATGATTACGCAAAAGAATTAGAACGTGAAGCAAAATTAGCCGAAGAAAAAGTATTTGCCGCGGCTGGTGTCAGATTCAATTTAGCATCACCAAAACAATTGGGCGAAGTTTTATTTGACAGAATGAAGTTGGATGAGAAAGCCAAGAAAACCAAGTCTGGTCAATATGCTACGGGTGAAGATGTGTTGTTGAAATTGGCGAAGAAACATCAAATCGTGGATGATATTCTGGCGTATCGTGAGTTCACGAAGTTGAATAATACTTACGTGGAGAAATTGCCATTGATGAAAAATCCACGAACAGGCAGAGTGCATACCAGCTATGCACAAGCGGTTGCGGTTACCGGGCGATTAAGCAGCAACGACCCGAATTTGCAAAACATTCCAATCCGTACGGCAAGAGGAAGAGAAATCAGAAAAGCATTTATTCCACGAGATGAAAATTTTGTGTTGTTGAGTGCCGATTATTCGCAAATTGAATTACGCATTGTTGCCGCAATTAGTGGCGATGAAAATATGTGTGCTGCATTTAAAAATGGCATTGATATTCACACAGCCACTGCTGCCAAAGTGTTTGGCGTTGCCGAAAGTGAAGTAACAAAAGAAATGCGTTACAAAGCCAAGAGTGTGAACTTTGGCATCATTTACGGACAAGGTGCTTTTGGTTTGGCGGAAAATTTAGCGATTTCAAGAACCGAAGCGAAAGAAATTATTGACAATTACAAAAAGCAATTCAGCGGCATTCAAAAATATATGGATGATACGGTGAACTTTGCTCGTGAACATGGCTACGTGCAAACGCTGATGGGACGCAAGCGTTGGCTTCGTGATATTAATTCGGGCAACTTTACCATCAGAGCTTTTGCCGAACGCAACGCGATTAATTCGCCCATTCAAGGCACTGCTGCCGATATGATTAAGTTGGCGATGATTAAAATCAATGACGAATTACGAATGACAAATTACAAATCACGAATGCTTTTACAAGTGCATGATGAATTAGTGTTTGATGTACACAAAGATGAAATTGAAATCATCAAACCAATTATTAAAGAGTGTATGCAAAACGCTTTACCATTGCCAAACGGCGTTCCTGCTGATTGCGAAATGGGAACAGGATTGAATTGGTTGGAGGCGCATTAGAACAATTTGAAAATTTGAAGATGAGAAGATTTGAAAATTGTCATGCTAAAAAACATAGCATTACTCTTTCATCAAGTCAGATAATTCTATGCCCAATCCTTTACAAACATCCAATAAGTATAAATAAGATGGATTGAAATTTCCTTTTTCCAATCGATGAATTGATTGCCTGTCTTTACCAATCTCAAATGCGACCTGTTCAAGCGTTAAGCCCTTTTCTTTGCGAATTGCATTAACCCGTTCACCCAATTTTTTGAGTGTCTTTTGTTGTGATTTTGTTACAGGTTGTGGCACACAACAATAGTAGAACTACTGCGAATAAATTTTGTCATCCGTACGAACAACTTTATGAAAGTTTTATTATTTTTGCAAAAAATATTTCTTAACTCAAAAACAAAAATTTAGTCAAAATGAAAAACAAATTTATTCTCTCGGTTATAGCAATTACAATTACTGCAACTATTCTTTACAGTTGCAAAAAAGATGTTTCGGGCTGCATGGACAAAGATTCTGTTAATTACAATTCAAGTGCTACAAAAGATGACGGCTCTTGTAAGTATCAAGGAAAAGTGGTTTATTGGTGGAAACAACCAATGGCAGATTCTTGCGCTGCTAACGGCGTATCAACAATTAAAGTTTATTTAAACGGTACGTTTCAAGGCACCTTACCTGTTTCAAGCCAATCTTGGAGTGCTGCACCATCTTGTGGTGCAAGTTCAACTGTAACAGCAACAATTGATTTAGGCACGAGCAAATCAAAAAGTGTATCAGAAAAGATGGAAGCTTATGACGGAAGCGGTAATTTACTTCTTTCCACAACAGACAATATAACTTTGACAGCAAACACATGTGTTGCTTATGAACAAACTTGGTAGAACATTTTACTGCAAAAAAGCCTTCAATTTTTTGAAGGCTTTTTTTATTACTCTACAACTATTAATTCGCAATTTTCTAAATTATTTTCTCTAATCAATTTTTTTGCATCATCTTCAAATCTAGGTTTTACAACAATGTTTTTTATTGACCAGCCGCAGCGGATTTGCTGAATCGGATTTGTAATCCGTTCCGAAGTTTCGGAACTTATGAGCTAATGATTTATAATCCGGCCGCACGGGATTTGCAGGGTGGTTGCTGAATCGGATTTCTTCACAAAATAATATTTTTTATGGCGTTCATCAGTTTGCTTCGCTCGTGTGCAATCCAAATACTCGTTTTTCTAAAGCAAAATATTTTCGTAATTTTGTAGAAATGAATAATCATGATTCCAGAACAATTATTAAAAATATCATTCAAGGAGTTGTCATTACAGAGCCGCAAAGTGTTATCACAACAGTTAGAAATCACTTATGCCGAAGCTTTAGCACAAATACAAAAATTGAAAAAAACTTCGAGCATCACTCCAGAATTAAAGAAGAGCAGAAACAATTTTTAATCGAATTTATTGAAGCCAATAATCTTTGGCTTGCGGAAAAAATTTCCGAAGAGCGTTATTTAACAGAGGGCGGTGAAGCGAAAATTTATTTTGGCAACGACAATAAAAGCGTTGTGAAATTTAATGATGCAATCTACTACAACACATGGTTAGATTTTTTCAACAGCTTGCTTATTCACAATACTTTATTTGAACTTACTGCTTATGAATTGCTTGGATTCAAAAAAGCGAATGATGATTTATATGCAGTATTGAAGCAACCTTTCATCGTTTCAGATTCTGCTGTTGATTTGAAAGATGTGAAGAAAATATTGGAGTTTAATGGTTTCAAAAACACAAAAAGAAATGATTACTACAATGCTGAATTAAGAATCATTTAAGAAGATATGCATGATGAAAATGTAATCGTAAATTCAAACATGCTTTTCTTTATCGACACCGTTTTTTACATTCATATTTTGGACTAATTTTCAAAACTTTTTTCTTTCGATTCTGTTTTCTTCACTCAACTCATTCATCAAAATCAATCAACATGAAATTATCAGGCAATAAAATATTAATCACAGGTGGCGCAACAGGTATAGGTTTGGGCTTAACTGAAAGATTTATTAAAGAAGGCAATACTGTAATTGTTTGCGGTAGAAGAATGGAAGCTTTGCAAGAAGCCAAAGCAAAATTCCCAACCTTAATCATCAAACAATGTGATGTGGCAAATGAACAGGAACGCATTACATTGCATCAATGGATTGCCAGCGAACATGCTGACTTAAATGTGTTGGTGAACAATGCAGGCATTCAAAACTGGATGAAGATTGAGGATGCTGATTTTTTTGAAAAAGCAAAACAAGAAATTGCTATTAATGTTGAAGCGCCTTTGCATCTTACTTCCTTGTTCATCAACTTGCCGAAATTAAATACTTTGATGAATGTTACTTCAGGATTGTCATTTGTGCCATTAACCAAAACACCAGTGTATGGCGCAACAAAAGCGTTTTTCCATTCTTTCACCTGGGCTATGCAAGGTTTGCTGAAAGCAAAAAATATAGAAGTGATTGAAATTATTCCACCAGCATTAAATACCGATTTAGGTGGTAAAGGTTTGCATGATTATGCGCCGCCTGTGAGCGACTTCATTGCATCTATTTTCAATCAATTGCAAGAAGGAAAAACAAAACTCACTTTTGGTTTCAGCGAAGCCATGGCAAATGCTAGTCAGGCAGATTTGCAAACTGCTTATGAAAGAATGAATGGAGGAAATTAGTTGTGATGATTATTTCAAGTTCATTTTAAAATACTCACACACCTTATTCATCGGGCAATTGGCGCAATCAGGATTGGTTGGGCGGCAAATTTCTCTGCCTAAAAAAGAAATCGCCATGCCGGCATCCCAATCTTTTTGAGGAAGAACTGCCATCAAATCTTTTTCAATTTTTTCTGGTTTTTCATTTTTAGTAATGCCTAATCGGGGCGCCACACGAACCACATGCAAATCAATAATTATGCCTTCGGGTTTTTCGCCAGCTTCACGGCGAATCACATTCGCAGATTTTCTGCCAATGCCCGAAAGTGCTGTCAATCCTTCCATGGTGAGTGGAATATTTTTATTGTCCTTGATTTGTTGCGCAATGCCCACCAACCATTTTGCCTTGTTACCAAAATTTCTCACTTTACTGATGAATGGAATCAAAGTTTCTTCTGTGGCTTTTGACAAGGCTTTCATGTCAGGGAAAGCAGCAAATAATTCAGGTGCAATTTTGTTGATGTTCTTATCCGAATCCTGCGCTGAAAGCACCACTTTTACTAATAGTTCGTACAAGTTGTTGTAACTAAGTGGATGAGCCGTGGTTTTATATTTCTTCAGCAATGGCTGAATTTCTTTTTCCCAATTGATGTTTGACATGAGTGTAAAATTTAGAAATGAAGGCAGAAGGTTTTTGCAATAACGTTATACAGGCAAGATTAAAAACAATTTCTCGTTCTATTTTTTAAAATTCTGCACTCTTCGGAAATCTCGGAAAAGGAATCACATCTCTGATATTTCCCATGCCAGTAACAAACAATACTAATCGCTCAAACCCAAGCCCAAAGCCTGCATGCGGACATGTGCCAAATCTTCTTGTATCCAAGTACCAATACATTTCTTCTTTCGGAATGTGCATTTCATCCATGCGTTTTTCTAACAATTCTAAACGCTCTTCACGTTGACTGCCACCAACAATTTCACCGATGCCAGGGAATAAAATATCCATAGCTCTTACTGTTTTTCCGTCCTCATTCTGACGCATGTAAAACGCTTTGATGTCTCTTGGGTAATCAGTTAAAATCACTGGTTTTTTGAAATGCTTTTCCACCAAATATCTTTCGTGTTCGCTTTGTAAATCTACACCCCAACCTTCAATCAGGTATTGAAATTTCTTTTTCTTGTTGTGGTTTGAATCTTTTAAAATATCAATCGCTTCGGTATAAGTTAATCTTACAAAATCATTTTCAACACAAAAATTCAAACGCTGCAAAAGCCCTAATTCACTGCGTTCTGCCGTTGGTTTTTGGTTTTCTTCTTCAGCCAATCTTTGATTTAAAAACTCTAAATCATCCGCATTTTTTGTCAGTGCTTGCTGAATACAAAATTTCAATAAGCCTTCTGCTAAATCCATATTATCATTCAAATCATTGAATGCTACTTCGGGTTCAATCATCCAGAATTCAGCCAAATGCCTTGTGGTGTTTGAATTTTCGGCTCTAAATGTTGGACCAAAAGTATAAACTTCGCTTAATGCCATTGCACCCAATTCTGCTTCCAACTGCCCACTAACAGTGAGGTTGGTGGCTCTTCCGAAAAAATCTTCTTTAAAATTTATTGAACCATCTTCATTTTTTGGCGGATTGATTTTATCTAAAACTGAAACCGAAAACATTTGTCCTGCGCCTTCTGCGTCGCTTGCTGTGATGATTGGCGTATGCAAATACACAAAACCTTTTTGTTGAAAATATTCATGAATGGCAAATGCCAGCGTATTTCTCACACGATTCACTGCACCGAAAGTGTTCGTTCTGAAACGCAAATGAGCAATCTCTCTCAAAAATTCCAACGAATGTTTTTTAGGTTGCAATGGATATTTTTCCGCATCGCTATCGCCTAAAATTTCGATGGCAGAAACTTTCATTTCATACTTCTGTCCTTTGCCTTGCGAAGGAATAATTTCACCTGTCAAACTCAAAGCTGCACCAGTTGTAATTCGCTTCAACAGTGCTTCTTCGGTGTTTTGGAAATCAACTACACACTGCAAATTATTGTTCGTGCTGCCATCGTTCAATGCTATAAATTGATTGTTGCGAAATGTTCGCACCCAACCTTTTACTGTGGTTTCGTAGTTTGCTTTTTCCGAAGAAATAATGGCTGCAATTTTTGTTCGTTTACTCATAAATCAAAAATGAAAATTTTTGGTGAAGATAAAATGTGTTGTTAATTATTTTAGCAATAAAAAAAGGAGCTGTTTGTTGCAGCTCCTTTTTTTGAAAAGTAATTTTAAAAAATTATTCAGCAGCTGGCGTTTCTTCCGCAGATGCTTCATTAGTAACTTCTTCAATAGGTGTAGCAACTTTTTTTGTTTGTGTTCCTTTTGCCTTAGCAGCCACTTTTGCATGTTTGTGTGATTCTTTTGCAGATAAAATTGCATTAGAATGTTTTGCTAAAAAATCAGCAAATTTCGCATCCACTTCTTCTGTTTTTACTACACCTTTTTTCACACCTCTCAACAAATGGCGTTTGTACAAAACACCTTTGTAAGATAAAATACGATGAGCAGTTTCAGAAGGTTGTGCACCATTATCTAACCAATGGATAGCTTTATCCAAGTTTAAATCAATAGTTGCTGGCACAGTTAAAGGATTGTACGTTCCTAACTTTTCGATGAATTTACCATCACGTGGTGAGCGACTGTCGGCTACTACGATGTGGTAGAATGGCGCTTTTGTGCGACCATGACGTTGTAATCTAATTGCTGTTGGCATAAATAATTCGAATTATTTTTTTGCGTTTAAAAAATTTTGAGGTGCAAATGTAGCCTTTTTCCTAGATTTTAAAAGGAATTGACAAAGAAAATTTCTATAGCCTTTTTCTTTGCATCGCACCATGATTCACAAAATAAACACCAGCAAAAATTAGCACAGCCGAAATTATTTTAATTAGGCTGAAATTATCTTTCCCGAAATAAATGCTGACAATGGCTGCTACAATTGGTTGCACATAAATATAAATGCCAACCACAGCCGCTGAAGCATGTTTCAACGCAATGTTGTTTAACAGATAAACTAAAAATGTTGCGCCAATCACAACACTTGCAACAGCCCACCAAACAGTTGGGGTGAAGGTATGCCATTGCACTTTTGCTAAATCGTAAGAACCTGTTGGCAAGGCAAAAAGAAAACCGAAAGTAAACGTCCACAGCACAACAGTGATGGGATGGTATTTTTGCATCAATGGTTTCACTAGCACTAAATAAATGGCGAAGCAACAAGCATTGATGAATACCATCGAATCGCCTAACACCGTGTTGGTGCCGCCTGAAATTTCTTTACCACCCAATATCAGTAGCAATGCGCCAACTGCACCACAACTGATACCAATTGATTTCAATAAATTAAATGGTTCTTTTGAAATGAATCGGGTTAAAACTAAAACCAAAATTGGTGTGGCAATCATGATTAATGCACCATGAATGGGTGTGGTATATTTTATGCCGATGAAAAAAAGTGATTGATTTAAGTAAACGCCGAAAAGCGCACAGAGCAATAGTTTGCGGTAATCTTTTTGCTCAACTTTTTCGTTGATAAAAAATCTGTGCACAATAAAAAATAGTAAAACTGATACGCCAACCCGAAGCACAATAAACGCCAAAGGCTCAATGAATTTAGGCATGACAGACTTTGCTACGGAGAAATTGATGCCATAAATTAAGTTCACAATCAGCAAAGGCAAGTGAACCCGAAAAAGATTTTTCATCTAATAATTATTGCTTCAATGAGAATTTTTTTTCTCTCACATAATTGAATATAATTCCGCCCAAAACAATCAATACCAAAGGCAATAAAATATTTATCAATCGCCATTGTGTGGCTTCGTCTTTTGCTTTTGGTCCATCTAGCAATCGCAATTTTATTTCTTTTGCTCTGGCTTCGATGATACCACTATTGTCGGTTAAATATCTTACGCAATTCATCAAAAAGTCTTTATTAGCAAAGGTTTGACGAGTAAATGGATAATAACCACAAGGATATTGCACACCCTTTTTATTGACTGGATTTTTCACCATATTTCCATCAGCCACCACAATCATTTTATTGTCTTCTATATGGTCGGTAAATTTCATGTGCATCGAATCCATAGCTGAAGCCATGGCTGGGTCAATTCTTCCAGCATAAGGCGAAGTAAATTCACCTTCTAACAAAACCGAAATAATTTGATTGGGCTTAGTAAAATACGAAGGTTGCGGTTGCAATTTCATCAATCGCAAATCAATGCTCACCGGCGAAAACACGACACGACTGTATTTGGAGCTTTGCAATAAAACTGTTTTGCGAATATTCTGATGCCCAACAGTATCCAAACACGATGGAAATAAAGTGATAATGGCATCCAGATTTTTTGCAATCGGGTGATTGCAATTGCTCATGATGACTGGAAAAAACAGCCACGGAAACATTTTATATTGTGGCTCATTATTTACATAACCTGTTACCATGGGCAGCGGTGCACAACTGTAATCTTGCACTAACGCTTTGTTTAATCGTACACCATAATTAAATAGTTGGTCATCTAAATTTAATGGGAAATCAGGTGCAATATATTCTTTGCGCCGATGCAAACTATCAATGTCACCATCCAATGCATTCAGCAACCACAGCACTTTTCCGCCATTCATAATGTACTGGTCAATCTTAAATTTTTCTCGTTCGGTAAAAGTTTTAGTAGGTTTTGCAAATACTAATAAATCAATTTTATCGGCTGGCAAATTCAATACAGCATTGATGTTGACAGGATGAACATCATAATCTTTGGAAAGCGTTTGGATGAAATCTTGCATGTTTTCAACTGGCATTTCATCGTTACCATTTGAAAATGCAATGTGCTTGCGCTTAGGCTGGATGCAGCTTTCGATGGCGGCAATCAAATTGTATTCGAGCAAAGCAATGGAATTGTTCAATTGTTCTTCGCTGCTTTTGCCCATTTGATTATTCAAAATAAAAACCGGAACTTCTTTATCCTTATAGGTTACCAAACACCATGGATAAACAATTTGCTCTTTAAAATTGTCATCGTTTTGAATATTGAGCTTAACAGGATTGATGCCTTTTTCTTCTAATTGTTTGCGTAAATCTTGTTGCTGTTGTTCAGTTCTGCCTTCTTTCACATCAATAAATTCGAATCGAAATTTATTGCCACCCACTCTGGTAAAAGCATCTAACATTTCTTGTGTTGAAACCTGCAAACGCTTGAATCCGCTGGGAAATTCGCCTTTCAAATAACATTTGATGTAAACAATGTCATCTAAGTTTTTAAGTATTTTTTTTGATGAATTTGAAAGTGTATATCTTTTTTCAGCAGTTAAATCTAACCGCATAAAAAAATAATTGGCGGCTACATTTACAACAGCAATTCCTGTAATTATTAAGAGTAACCACAATATTCCTTTTCTGAAATTTGCTTTTTTATTTTCCATTTGTTTTTTCTTCTTCTAATTTTTTGAAAACTTCATCGCCAACACCTGCTGTATAAAAAT
>CAIODY010000117.1 GCA_903857255.1 uncultured bacterium | reverse complement strand
CATTATCATTAACTGGTTACACACCGGGTCTGTACCTTATCCGCCTGAGCAAGGATAACGAAAATAAGACACTTCGTTTCATCATGCAATAATCGCAGACGGTATAAAAACATAATAATAAAAGCGCCTCAAAAGGGCGCTTTTATTATTGGGAAGAATCTGAGAAGAAAGGTATTTCTATGTGAGGATGGTCTTATACCATTTCTTTATATAAATTAGTCCAATAATTTCGCAAGTTATTTTTTTGGTGCTAATTGGACTAAAATATAATGAGCTATATTTGTACCCACAACCATAACACTATGTCAGCCCCCAAAGCATTTAGGATAAAGGAAAGCATTAGCGAGATAAAGAAACTACTGAAAGGCAGTGATCCCATGATAGCCAAAAGATTGCATGCCCTGCTTGTTTTTAAACAACATGAAGAAACCGGTATTTCGAAACGTGAAGCAGCTGAAAGTATTGGTGTTAATCACAACAGTATTCAAACATGGCGCAGTTTATATATAGCCGGGGGGCTGGAAGGGTTAATGAGCCATCGTAAAATAGGCTACAAGCCGAGCGTAATAACTGCTGAGCAGCAAGCGGCTATAAAGGAGCAAATGCACAAACCAGACAACGGCTTTGTTGGATTCATTGAGCTGCTAACATGGTTCAACGAAAAATTCAATACCGACGTGAACTATAAAACTTTTCATGGTTTTGTAGTAAGAAAATTTGATGCGAAAATAAAAACAGCCCGCAAAGTACATGCGAAGAAAGACCCTGAGGCAGTAGATGCGTTTAAAAAAACTTCAGTCGGGCATGTGAACAGAAATTTAAAGACAAAGGAGAAGGATACACTGAGGTAAACCTGTATTGTCAGGATGAAGCCAGATTTGGACTGTTTACCCGCAATGGGAAAGGGTTAACAGCTAAAGGCGTTAAACCGGTATGCAAGTTTCAACAAGTATTTCAATCATTATATTTATTTGGGGCGTACTCGCCATTTACCGGCGATCATTTTGAACTGGAATTACCGCACTGCAATACCGATAGCTTTGGAGTTTTTCTTGAAGAATTTTCAAAAGAAAACCCTAATGAGTTTAAACTAATTTTGCTTGATAATGGCGCATTTCATAAAGCAGCTGACCTAATTATCCCCAATAACATTGCTTTGCTATTCATTCCGCCCTATTCACCAGAGTTAAATCCAGCCGAAAAAATATGGTGGAGAATGAAAAGAGCGTTTACAGGTAAGCTACACAAATCACTTGACGCCGTAAGCCTTTTCATAAAGGAAGAAGTGATGAAACTCACCAAAGAAATCGTAGCAAAAACATGCAAATTCGATTATATATTTTTGTCAAACTTTTGGACTAAATTATATTAGGTGTTGGTATCAATTCTTCGGATAATTTTCATTGCGATATGACCTGCGCGACTGCGCAGACATCAATCTCCCTGTCCATTTATGGAGGGTTGGGGTGAGGTACTATACGGAAAGTGCAACAATATGACCTGCACCCCGACTGTTTGTCACCCATCGAAAAATCGACTATTATTGCATTATGCCAACGATATTCCCTACCATTTATTCCACGCTGGACCCGGGTGCACTCGCCCGATTTATCGGACAGCAATACGGCATCGGGGGTGCAACTGTAAAATTGCTGCTCCGTGGTGTAGGCGATACTTATCTCGCTACAACCCCCAAAAACAAATTCATCATCAGGGTATACAGGCCATCCCACCGAACGGAAGAACAGGTGAGAGAAGAAGTGAATTTCCTGCTGGCATTGAAGGAAAACAAGGTACCCGCAGCCTATCCCATTCCCGATAAAAACGGCAACATCATTCAGT
>CAIODY010000116.1 GCA_903857255.1 uncultured bacterium | reverse complement strand
TCAAAAATAGCTTCCTTCATGTACCTTCTGTTGAAACGATAGCAATACTCGTTGAGGTAATTCTGGAGATACTTATCATTTATGCGGTGAAAGACACCTAATAATAATCGTTTTGCATTACTGATCGCTGTATGAACCCAGGGAAACACCTTATCTGCTTCTTTAGGGTTTACCATCACAGTTACTTTGTGCTCTTTTACAATATCCTTCAGGCCAGCATAACCTGTATAGCCATCTGTTTCCACTACAGTAGCTTTATCTACCCCCTTTACTATTTCGTAATTAATGCCCTTTTTAGTGAGATCGTCCATCACTATCATTTTTAAATGGCCAGCTTTACGGCCTTTGTTATGCTTTTTGCCTTTATTATCAGCTGTTTCAGGATTGGATTCTACTGCTACCAATACTTTGGCCTGCTTCATGGAGCCGCGGCCACGCTTGCTTTCAGTTGGTTTCTGCTCCTCGCTATCCTCTTGTGTATCGTTTACCTTCTCAAAAAAGCCTTCGTCCAACTCTATCCATTCAGTTAATTGGTATTTTGTATCCCTTACGCCCATCACAACACGAAGCTTGTGTAACATAGCCCATATTGGCTCATAGCGTTTATGGCCTAATTCCTCCTGAATGCTCTTGGCCGAAAAACTCTTTTTGTTGACCGTTAAAAAATGCATCGCCGCAAACCAGTAACGATAAGGAAGTTTACTGCTCTCCATTACTGTTCCGCTACGCAGAGTAGTACGAAAACCGCAGCTTTTACACTGCCATTGCCACTTATCACCCTTCCAATAATGATCTTTACCCTTGCAATGTTTACAACTAATACCTTCCTGCTCTCGGATTTGTCTGAATTTCTCTTTACAAGCAGATTCGTCGTTGTACTTATCGTAAAATGTACTGAATTTCATACCACGAAGATACAAAATATTGGGTACATTTACGGACAATCATTATATGTTTATAGTTGAAGAGTTGTATAATAACGTAAGGAAGGTAAATGCTGCAACGGGATTAATTTCAACATATGCTGGTACAAAGACGGCGTCTGGCTTTAGTGGGGACGGTGGAGCTGCGACAGATGCAATACTGCACCTGCCAGCCGGCTTAGCTGTTGATTCCATCGGTAATCTTTATATAGCAGACGCCCTTAATAACCGAGTGCGCGTTGTCAATGCAGCCACCGGAATTATTACAACTATTTGCGGTACTGGAACGGCGGGCAATACTGGCGATGGCGGACCGGCCAGTGCCGCAACTTTAAATTATCCAAATGATATTTTATTCGACAAAGTAGGTAATTTATATATATCCTGTTTTATTGGTGGAGTGATACGAATGGTGAATAGAGCTGGAAACATCATGACATTTGCAGGAAATGGCACACCGGGTAGAAATGGCGATGGCGGGGCCGCGACTGATGCGGCTATTGCGCCGGCTTTTTTGTGTTTTGATAGTTTGGGTAATTTATTTTTTTGTGACCCTGGCTCTGCAGGATGCGTAGTAAGGAAAATAAACACTTCTGGCATCATATCTCTTGTCGCTGGGGTTTACGGTTCAAACACATACAATGGTGATAATATACCAGCTACCAGTGCTCAAATCGATGCAACAGCGATAGCTATAGGCCCGGATGGGCTTTTGTATATTGGCGACGCATTCAATAACAGAGTAAGAGTTGTCGATTCGCACGGTATAATTCATACGATAGCAGGGAGTGGCATTAGGGCAACGACTGGAGATGGTGGCTTAGCTGATACAGCTGGGGTTAACAACCCGTCTCCGATTGCATTTGATTCCTGTGGAAATTTGTTTTTTGGTGAAATTAGTGGCGAGAGAATTCGGAAAATCACCTATCCACATTGTGGCTACCTTAGTGTTCCTGAGGTTCAAAGTCAAGCTATTAATGACATCAGTGTTTATCCCAATCCGGCATTCACGGAAATCAAAGTAGCCAGTGGCTTTGCAATGAAAAGAGTAGAGGTTATTAATTTGATCGGGCAGGTTGTTGGTTATTCCGATTGTAACTGCAAGGAAGTTTCTTTGGACATCAACCGACTGAATAGCGGTGTGTATTTTTTAAGGACAGTGCCGGTTGCACCAAATTTGAGTGTTGAGGTGAGGCGGTTTGTGAAGGAGTAGGGGGTAGAGGGTGTAAATAAATAGTATTTTTGTAAAAACTGAGTAGTTATGTATGGCGAATCTAAAAAGTTGCTACTGATTGAAGAAATATTGAAGATCGAAAATGACAATATTTTGGATGAGGTGGCATCAATACTCAACAAAGGCAGAGGATCGGTTTCTAAAAAACGGAGTAGTTTTCGTGAATTTGCAGGTATGATAAGCGATAAAGAAGCCGATGATTTCGAAAAAAATATCGAGGAAAGATGCGAACAAATACAGATTTACCATTAGCGGACTCACCCATCGCCCATTATTGGTTAAG
>CAIODY010000115.1 GCA_903857255.1 uncultured bacterium | reverse complement strand
GTTTACAAATCCCGAAAAGCAAATTTCAGTTTTGAAAAAACTATCGAGCCTATAAGCCTCATTATTTTTTGATGAAAAAAGTTAAAGCATAAACGCCGTTGTATCGTGTTGTAATAAGCACTTTATCGTTCCACTCATTAATTCCTAAAACTTGCAAAGGTGTTTTTTGATGAAAACTTGGAAATGATTTAAACTTTGAACCAGTGAAAACAGATAAACCATTTTCAGTTCCAATTATTAAACATTGGTGCTTTTTAGAAAAATAAAGTTTACGAATACTGTTATTAATCAGTCCGTTTTTATTGTCGTAACAAGTGAATTTTTTGCCGTCAAATTTCACCAATCCATTACCGTAAGCAGAAAACCAAATATTGTGTTGTAAGCCCTCAACAATAGCCCAAATTGCATTGTTTTTTTGTTTGCTTATTTCATCATAGACTTTAAATTTTATTCCATCGTAACTACACAAACCATTATCAGTTCCTATCCAAAGTAACCCTCTGCTATCTTTATAAATAGCACGAATTGTATTGCTTGGCAATCCATCATTTACAGTAATATTTATGCTTGATAAAGATTGGGCATGTAGCTGAAATAGAAATAGGCTTATAAAAAATACTACAAAACAAACCGATTTAGTTTTCATTTTCGGGCTGTGTTTTCTTTTGTAAAATCGAAGATAGAAACTCATCGTTTTTTCTAAATGAAACATCAAATTTTTTGCCCGAACTCATTGTGATGCTGTACCCATTTACTCTACTATAAGAGGTTATGTAATTTAAGTTTACCAAAGTTGATTTATGTATTCTTACAAATACACTTGTAGGCAAGATGCTTTCAAGATATTTTAGTGTTTTTGAAACAACTATTTCTTTGTTTTGTAACGTGGCAACTTTGGAATAATTACCATCACCTTCACAATATAAAATGTTGCTTATTTTCTCCAACTCATAACCAGTAGCAGTAGGCAATGCAATTTTATTAAACAGGGTTGAATCAGTATTTAGATTTTGCAAGAGTGCATTTATACGAAGTTGATTGGTTGATGCTGTTTGCTTTCGCTCTAATCTTTTTATTGCATCATTCAAATCCACAAAATTTAGTGGTTTCAATAGATAATCAATTGCTGCATGTTTGATGGCATCTATTGCATAGTTTTTATGTGCTGTTGTGAAAATAATATCGAATAAAACACTATCAAAATGTTTAAATAACTGAAACCCATCTTCACCCTTCATTTCAATATCTAAAAACACTAATTCGGGGTGTAGTTTATTAATAACCTCAACACCTTTAGCCACTGAATCCACTGCATCTACAACGTACAATTTTGAACCAAAATATTGATTAATTAGTTTGATTAAAAAATCTCGTGAATTCTTTTCATCGTCTATAATGAGGCAAGTAATCATTTTTTTGTTTTACAATTTTATAACGCTGCAAACTAAATCTAAAACAGAATATCAAAAAACGAAGATTATTTAACGTAGCGTTTTTTGTTTTTATCGTACTGGTTTTACAAGTTGGCGTTATGAAATTTAGCATTACTTCTTTCTATTTGTAACCATTTTTGCAAGCCTATCTAAATCGTTGATATTGGCTTTAATACTTTTACCTTTTGGCACGTTGTGCAAAATTAATTTTAGTTGTTTTTGTGTGATTTTCATTTTCATACCTATAAATATCTGTGTATTTAAAAACAAACACAAAACCAATGCTGTAAACGATTAGCCATTCATTCCACATAGCATAAACGTGCTAATTTGCTTAATACTTAAATAACGTGAACGTGCCACTATAAGCCCAAATGGTACATGAAAAAAATCTAAAAAAATTTTTAAAAATTTTTGAACAGCATTTGATGTGTACATATTTCAACTTGCAATTTGTGTATAGTAAGGGCGGTAACTAATTTTCATTTTCATTTTTTTAGCCAATGCCAAAACCCAGCCCGACCCCCATTGCTGCTGTTTTTCATGTATCATCAATAAACATGTGTTTGCGGTTAATCTTATTAACTGGCAGTAATCTTTCGGCAACAAAAATGCTACTTGGAATAAATCGAACTGTTACAACTACTATATTAATAACCTTGTAAGTGGCTTGTTTTACATTGGTTACTATAATCTCAATCGTTGGTGGTGGTACATTTCGAGTAGGTAATATTCTATTTCTTGTTCCCCCAGCTTGCTTGCTTAAATATTCTTTTAACCCTGTTAAATCGTAAACCCACTTTGCTTTAATATCAAATTCTGTAAGTGTATGTGCTATCTTTTTGTAATCGCTTTCTTTTACGATTAAGTGTGAATGATAGCCATCAATATAGTTACCAGTATTGTAAACTTTGTTTTCAATAAATGTTTGTTCAATAACTTCAACATACTTTACATTCCCAAATAGGGCTTTGGTGTGTGCTTTAACTTCATTGCTCAATAATGTTAATTCATGTGGTTGATACGTGATGAAATACAAATCAGTTTCACCACTAAATGTTTTACGCACCAGTGAATTTAACCAATCTTTGAAGTATCCATTAAATTGTATTACTGATAAATTTTTTACGTTAAAATCTTTCACTTCATGTGCTGATTATTCACCATCGGACACACCTCACGTATTACGGATATTTGAGGTATTCCGTTATTTATAATAAAAAAAGGGCTTTGGCATAGCCAACCCCTCAACATCAATCACACAAAATCTTCGCCCTTTTGAAACAATAAATAGTTCAGTTTTTTTTAAAGTCAATAGTTTTTGGAAAATATTTTTTTAGACGATACAGAAATTGCAATTTTGCAACCAATGGAAACGACAATAACAAACCTTATAAATTTACTTGATAGTTGTTTTGCAACTTCATTTAGACATACTGCCAGTGTTAAATATTCAGTAATTTTTAAAACCAGTAATGTTTTACAAACCGTTGAAAAGCTAAAGCAGCTTGAATACAATGTGAAAAATAATATTAGCACTGAAAAGCACGTTGGTGCTAATATTACTACTGATGATGTTGTACTTACCATTAATACGCTAAACACACTTATCATTCATTATGAATTGATAAATGGCATTCATACTATTCCATCAAAATTGAAATTGCATGAAATGCTAAAAACGCTTCGTGAACATGAAATGCCGAATGCAAAAATGATTGCAAAAGAAGTTGTTACAGAAATAATACAACCAGCCAAAACAGCCCAAAAACTAACTAAAAAGCAACAAATTGCTGAATTAGCAAGTCAAAAAAGTGCTGAACGGAAAATTGAAATAATAAAAAAGATAACAAAATAAGGTATTTGGGGTTGTTTTACTCCAGTAATTGCAGTGCTAAAACAGTGCTAAATTTCTTCAAAAATCAGTTTTTTCGGCATAAAAAAAGCCCATTAAATAAGGATTTAACGGGCGATTTTATTGTGTGGAGAATATCGGAATCGAACCGACGACCTCTTGCATGCCATGCAAGCGCTCTAGCCAACTGAGCTAATTCCCCATTTTTATTAGAAAGCAGCGAAGATAATTTAAAGAATCATTTTCCGCTTTTTAATTACCAAAAAAATATTATTTTCCTTCTACACTTTGCAAACGCCGTTTATCAACTACTTCCACTTTCATTTTATCAGTTAATCTTCGGCTGATGGCTGATGCAGGCAGAACAATCACTTCATCACCATCTGCCATGCCTGATTTTATTTCAATGAAATGTGCATCTTGCAAACCAGTAACTACTTTTCTTTTCACCGCAGTTTTATTTTTCACAATAAACACCACTTCACTTTGTGTGATTTTATCATTCTCATTTTTTGCTGAATCATCTCTTAATGTAACCGCCTGAATAGGCGATGCCAACACATCATGCGAAGCATTGGTAAATATTTCAACGCCAGCATTCATACCAGGCCAAAATGGTGTTTTCATTTTTTTTGCAGATGCAAAATCTTTATACGATGATGGTTCAATTCTGATTTTTACTGTGAAAGTGGTTGCCTGTTCTGCTGTTCCAGTGGTTGAACTTTTTGAAGCATTTGCTACATCAGTTACAAAACCTAAAAATTCTTTATCAGGGTAAGCATCAACTTTAATGTGTGTCGAATCGCCTACATGAATTTTCACCACATCGCTTTCGCTTACATCCACTCTTACTTCCATCACATTCAAGTTGGCAATTCGCATCATTTCGGTTCCTGCCATTTGCGATGTACCCACTACCCTTTCACCCTTTTCAATGTTCAATTGCGTAACCGTGCCGCTCATAGGCGATACAATAATTGTTTTACTCAAATTTTCGTTTGATTCATTCATATTCGCTTCTGCACTATTGATGTTGAATTTTGCTGCATTTTTATTTTGCATAGCTGCATCTAATTGCGCTTGTGTATTGCGCAAAGTTGATTTATAATTCATGTAATCTTGTACTGAAATAACATGGTCGTTATACAATTTTTCGTTGCGGTCAAAATCAGCTTTTGCTTTTTCTAATTGCGCTTTCATTTGCTCAATGGTAGCATCAGCTGATGATGCATTAGCCTTTGCCGAATTTAATGAAGCAATCGAACGCTCAACACTACTTTGATAAATTTTCGGATTGATTCGAACCAATAATTGCCCTGCTTTTACTTCATCGCCTTCTTTCACCAATAATTCTTTTACTTCGCCTGGCACATCAGGACTGATTTTCACTTCATCTACTGGATAAATTTTTCCGCTTGCCGATACCGTTTCGATGATGGTATGCTTGCTGATTTTTTCAACAGCAACTTGCTCATTATTGTTGCCGCCAATCCATCCTTGCCATTTTGCAATCACTAATAGAATTACTACTAATGCTAAGCCAATCGATATTTTTTTTATCATTTTAATAAAATGTAGAAGCCGTAAAGTTAATTTCAAAACGGATTACGAAGTAATAATTTTATAGAAACTAATCTGAATTATTTCTGCATTTTTGTTGCCTCATTTTAAAAAAGATGAAAACAAAATTATCAGTCAACATCAATAAAATTGCTACGCTCCGAAATGCTCGAGGTGGCAATTTGCCTGATTTGGTGCAGGTGGCAAAGGATTGTGAAAAATTTGGCGCAGAAGGAATTACAGTTCATCCCCGACCTGATGAACGACATATTCGCTTTGTTGATGTGTATGATTTAAAGAAAATAGTTACCACCGAATTTAATATCGAAGGCTTTCCTGATGAAAAATTCTTGCAATTAATTGAAGCCATTCATCCCGAGCAAACTACCTTAGTGCCTGATGCAGCGCATGTTTTAACAAGCAGCGAAGGTTGGGACATTGAAAAGAATTTCGAGTTTTTAAAAACCATTGTGCAACGATTAAAGCTGACACAAACACGAGTTTCCATTTTTGTCAATCCTGAAATCAAACAAGCAGAGTGGGCAAAAAAAGTTGGTGCTGATAGGATTGAAATTTACACAGGTGATTATGCCCATCAATTTTCAACTGCTGATAAATCAGAGTTGATAAAGCCTTATACCGCCTGTGCTTTAGCAGCTGAACAAGTAGGCTTAGGTGTAAACGCTGGGCACGATTTGAATTTAGAAAATCTGAATTTTTTCAAAGAACAGGTAGTGCCATTGCATGAAGTTTCCATTGGTCATGCCCTCATCAGCGATGCATTATACTTTGGTTTGCAAAATACCATTCATCAATATTTACAATGCCTCAAATAGTTTCAATATTTTTGCACCAATGAAATTTTTGCAGGGCTTAGTTTTTATTTTTTCAATGTACTCATTTGTGATGAGCAGCGTTGCTTTGGCACAAACAGCAAAAAACGATTCTATTACAATTTCAAAAAACAAATTATCAAAAACCGATTCGCTGCGAATAGCTTTCAAACCTATTCCACGTAAAGCAGCCTTGTATTCAACCGTTTGCCCAGGCTTGGGGCAAATTTATAATCGAAAATATTGGAAAGCACCTTTGGTGTATGCGGCTGTGGGCACAGTGGCGTATTTTATCATCATCAATTATTCTGGCTACAATAGTGTTCGCAACGGTATTACCCGATTGGAAGATAACGATGCCACTAATGATAATCAGCCTATCATCGTTAGGAATTTTGATTTGAAAAAATACGATTTGAATGGCGAAACTTTAACCGATTTATTAACGGTGAAAAAATATTTCAGGCAGAATTTAGATATGTCGGTGTTGGCAGGTGTGATTGTGTATGTATTGAACATTGTAGATGCCAATGTAGATGCACATTTGTACGGGTTTGATGCGGATGAAAAATTAGCCATCGAACCATTAGCTAATCAAAATGGTGTAGGCATTGCTTTGAAATGGAAATAATAACGTAAACAAAATTTCGTTTTCAATAAACGTTTATCTTTACAAAATTGTGAAAACAAAATTCATCATACTCTTACTTTTTCCTGCTGTTTTCTTTTTTGTGAAATGTCAGAAAGCACCTGATTTTCCTGTTGTTCCAAGCATTGCATTTCTTTCGTTCAATCAAAATCAAATTCATCCTGATAAAGATTCGTTAAAAGTGACTTTTAGTTTTACCGATGGTGATGGTGATTTAGGTTATCAGCAAGGACAAAATACCAGCAGCGATACCACCATTTATATCACTGATATTCGATTAGATAAAAGTGATTACACCTATGTTTTTGATATGCCATACATCACGCCGAAAGGTAGTTACAAGCAAGTAAGTGGCAACTTTACCATTGATATGATAAGCGATTGTCATTGCCGCCCCGACCATGCTGTTTATGATACCGTTTGGTACAAAATAAAAATTCGCGACAGAGCTGGGCATGTGAGCAACGTTATTCAAACGCCTAAAGTGTATTTGATTTGCAATTAGTGCGTATCAAACCCAATGTGAATAATTTTCAACGAGTCATTTCTAAAACGATAAAAAGCAAAATAAGCTGGTTGATTGTAACGCTTCAAAAAGGCGGATTCTTTATTCGTTTCTCGATATTCTAATACAATTTCATCTTGGTATTGAAACTTCAAAGTGGGCTTACCTACGATGTTCCGAACCTGTTTCAAATTCATTCCCAATTTTATTCCAAGCGATGTTTTATAATCATCATCAGGAAACTGAACACAACCACATTTCTTATAATCAGCAGCATATTCTACTTTCAATTCACTGATACTTAAATCGTGCAAATCCAATGTGGGATGAGTGTACAACAGCAATACTTGTGTTTTATCATCATTAATAAAATCAGCAAAAGGGAAATCGAAATCCTTGTGTTTTTTCAATCGCTTCATCACAAATGAAGTGTCTTCAGCAAATTTATCTACCAACGATTTCCAATGAATTAATTCAATTCCGCTGATTGCCGTATCGGGCATAAAAGTTTTAAATGCCACCGAAGGTGCTTCCACAGCCTGTTGTAGGCGAAATGAAAAAAATATAACAGCAACAAAAACAATAAGCACAATTCTTTTTTTCAACGCAATCAATTTAATAATTTTATCAAAAATAGATTTATCAACAATAGCATTAAATAAAAGTTATAAAGATTTCACGTAAAAATTATCTTTGTTGAAATTCACAACAACAGATGAACGTAGAAGTTTTTATTCCTTGTTTTATCGACCAAATGTATCCCAATACAGCCATCAACCTAATTAAATTGTTAGAACGTGCTGGTTGCAAAGTGCATTATAATGAAAATCAAACTTGCTGTGGTCAGCCCGCCTTCAATGCAGGTTTCTGGGACCAAGCACGAGGCGTAGGTGAAAAATTTTTAAAAGATTTTTCGGGTGAAAATATAATCGTAACGCCAAGCGCATCGTGTTGCGGTTTTGTAAAAAACTACTATCCTAAATTATTTGAAAATTCAGCACAACACAATACTTCAAAAAATATTGGTAAACGCATTTTTGAAATGAGTGATTTTTTAGTGAACAAAATTAAATTCACTGATTTTGGTGCAACGTTGGATGGCACTGCCACTTATCACGATTCTTGTGCTGGATTGAGAGAGTGCAAAATCAAAAGAGAGCCTCGTGAATTGTTGAAAAACGTAAAAGGTTTAGAATTGATTGAGATGAATGAAACTGATACGTGTTGCGGATTTGGCGGCACATTTGCTGTTAAGTTTGATGACATCTCAAATGGCATGGCAACTCAAAAATTAGATAATGTTTTAGCAACTCAAGCGCAATATTTAATCAGTACCGATATGAGTTGTTTGTTGCATTTAGAAGGAAAAATCAACAAAGAAAAGTTGCCTGTAAAAACCATGCACTTAGCTGATGTTTTAGCAAGTGGATGGTAGCATAGAACTCAATTTTCTTTCTTCATTTTATGCCGCCACATTAAAATTGTGGCAACTACTGAAATGGCAAATATTGCCAACACTATTACATAATTTTCACGAATAAAATTATGGAAATATGCACCAACCAAAGCATAAGCCGATGCAACGCAAATTTTAAAAACTGCAAATTCAGCATTCGACCAAGTTGTTTTTACTTTTAAAAAATTCATGATTGTTAGTTTTGTTAAACGCTAGTTACAATGCTGATATTAACATTTCCACATCAAAGTCATTAAAGAAACTGACTTTCGTCAGTCTAATTTTTCAACCTGCTTTATTACATTTGCCAAAGTTTTTACCACTACACTAAATGCAAAACAACAAAGACTTTCAACTGTCTTTATCGCAATATTTCGCCATCGGAGTTAATTTTAAAAACTCTGATATTAGCATTCGCAGCGATTTTTCTTTATCCGAAGAACAACAACTGCAATGCTTGCAAATGGCTACCAAAGCTGGTTTCAACGATTTTATTTTATTGCACACTTGCAATCGAACGGAAATGTATGGCATTGGCGAACCACAGATTGCTAAAGAAATTTTATGCGAAACGGTGAATCAACCACTTGATTTTTTTGACGAACAACAGTTTGTGAAAACTGGCGAAGAGGCTTTTGAACACATCTTTTCAGTAGCAGCTGGTTTGGATTCGCAAATCTTGGGCGATTATGAAGTTTTGGGTCAATTTAAAACAGCTTGCAAAAATTCTAAGAAGAATAATTTGATGAGTCCTTACTTTGAAAGGCTTACCAATACTTGCGTTCAGTCATCAAAAGAAATAAAAACGAACACCGATTTGAGCAAAGGAACGGTTTCAGTTTCGTTTGCAGCGGTGGAAGAATTGATGAATAAATTTGGCAAAAATCCTGTGAAAGTTTTGTTAGTTGGCATTGGAAGTTTCGGGCAAAATGTGGCGAAAAACATCAAAACATATTTGCCTAATGCTGTTGTAACTTTAACCAACAGAACCATTTCAAAAGCAGAAAAAATGGCTATGGAATTGGGTTACAGCACGATTGCTTACAACGAAATGATTTCAAAAGCAAATGAATTTCAAGCCATTTTGGTTTGTGCTGGCGCCAACAATTTTTTGTTTACCAATGATAATTTTGAAAAAGGCAACACCGAATTATTGATGGATTTAACTGTGCCGCAAAGCGTTGAACCATTGATTGCACAATCATTTGACGTTGAGGTGATGAGTTTGGATGACATCTCAAAACTGTTGGATAAAACTTTAGAAAAACGAAAATTCTTTTTGCCATTGGCACAAGAAATTGTTTCAAAAAATATTGCCGAATTTGAAGAATGGTTGAAAGTTTATTGGCATCGCGATAAAATTTTGCAATTAAAAAATACTTTGTTGAGCATCATGAATCAATGTCCGCACTTGATGGATATGGATTTGGCGAAACGCAACAAAATGATGAATGTGGCGATTAATCAGCTCGTTCAGGACATCAAACAAAAGCCTGCTGAAGAAATTAGTGTAGAACATGCAGTGCAATATTTTATTCAAATTAATCATTCCATTTTAGTTGATGCCAAGCATTAAAATAGGCACACGAGATAGCCAATTAGCTTTGTGGCAAGCTCGATTAGTGCAATCAAAAATTAATACCATAGCGACTTCGGAGTTAATTGAAATCAAAAGCGAAGGCGATATTGATTTGATTTCGCCGTTGTATGAAATGGGTGTGCAAGGCATTTTTACAAAAACTTTAGACATTGCTTTGCTCAATAAAAAGATTGATGTAGCAGTACATTCTTTAAAAGATGTGCCAACGCAACTGCCTGTTGGGCTTACGATTGCAGCCATTTTACCACGTGCAAATTTTAAAGATTGGATGGTGGTGAAAGATGAGCAAATTGATTTTTCAAAACCATTAACCATTGCAACAAGCAGTTTACGAAGAAAAGCGCAATGGCTGAATCGCTTTCCACATCACAGTTTCGAGAGTTTGAGAGGCAACATCAATACACGATTGCAAAAATTAAAAGACAACGAACACTGGGCTGGTGCTTTGTTTGCAGCCGCTGGTGTAGAACGAATTGCTTTGGAAATTCCGCATCATATCGAGTTGGATTGGATGTTGCCAGCGCCTGCACAAGGCGCAATTGCAATAGTTTGCAGAGCCGATGATGAAGCCACAAAAACTATTTGCAAAAATTTTCACGATGAAAAAACTGCGATTTGCGTAAATGCCGAACGACAATTTTTAAGAACATTGATGGGTGGCTGTTCTATGCCCATAGCAGCTTTGGCGGAAATTGAAAATGGAAGAATGTATTTTCAAGGAAATGTTTTTACTGTGGATGGCAAAGAAAAAGCTGATGTGCATAAAAGTTTTAGAGAGTGGGATTTTGAAGAAGCAGGAAAAAAAGCAGCGGAATATTTATTGAAAAATGGGGGTAAAGAAATTTTAGAAAAAGTAAAACTAAATAGCCACTAAGGCTCAAAGTCGCAAATGTTTTTTTAGAAAAATAAAGTGAAACTTTGTGTCTTCGTGGCAAAAATGAAACCCAAAATCCATATCGCATCTTGCCGAAAAATAAAAGCAGCCAACAAGCAAAACGCTTTGCAGCAATGCATTTGGATAGATGATGTAGATTTGTTACAGATTGATTACGTTACGAAAATCGATTTGTCAAAACAAAATTTTGATGCGGTTGTTTTCACCAGTCAACATGCTGTAAAAGCTCTTGAAAAATTCAGGTTCGACAAGCTCACCATGACGGAAAATTTACTAAGAGTAAAATGTTTTTGTATCGAAGGTGAAACTTCAAAATTGGCTTTGACAAATGGTTTCAACGTGATTGCAACTGCTGCTACAAGCAAATTGTTGGCACAAGAAATTTTAAAACATAGCATCAAATCTGTTTTGTTTTTTTGCGGCGATGAACATTTAGAAGAATGGATTTTTGATTTAAAAAAGGAAAATGTTTCGGTTGAAAAACGTGTGGTTTATTTTAAAAATTTAATCCCACATCAGTTTGAAAATATGCATGGCGCAATGTTTTTCAGCCCATCGCAAGTAGAAGCATTTTTATTGAAAAATGATTTAAAAAAAGAAATGCCAGTTTTCAGCATTGGCGAAACAACGGCTGAAACACTGATAAATAAAGGATTTGAAAACATTTTTATAGCAGAAAATAAAAGCGAAGAAAGTGTGATGGAAAAAGTGATAGAATATTTTAAAAAATAAAAAATGACAGAACACTTATTAATAAAGGCTTTGAAAGGCGAAGAAGTAAATCGTCCGCCAGTTTGGATGATGCGACAAGCAGGAAGATATTTGCCTGATTACATCAAGTTAAGAAATCAATATGATTTTTTTACACGAGTGCAAACGCCCGAACTGGCTTGTGCTATTACGTTGCAGCCTGTTGACCAAGTTGGTGTGGATGCAGCAATTTTGTTTTCAGATATTTTAGTAGTGCCGCAAGCAATGGGTTTGGAAGTGCAATTAATTGAAAGCAAAGGACCATTTTTACCCAAAACTATTGCCACAAAAAATGACTTGGAAGCCTTGCAGGTAAAGGATGCTGAGCATAATTTGAATTATGTTTATGATGCCATAAAATTGGTGAAAAAGGAATTAAACAATCGTGTACCATTGATTGGTTTTGCTGGCGCACCATTCACTTTGTTGTGTTATATGGTAGAAGGTAAAGGCAGCAAAAGTTTTGATAAAGCGAAACAATTTTGTTTTTCCGAACCTGAATTAGCACATCAATTATTGCAAAAAATAACTGACGTAACCATCGAATATTTAAAACTGCAAGTAGCCGCAGGTGCTGATGTGGTGCAGGTTTTCGACAGTTGGAGTGGCATGTTATCGCCACAAGATTTTAAGAAATTTTCTGAACCTTATTTATTGCAAATTGCAGATGCATTACATACGCATGCACCTGTGATTTTATTTCCAAAAGGTAGTTGGTATGCGTTGAAAGATTTATCGAATTCAAAAGCAAGTGGTTTAGGATTAGATTGGTGCATCAGCCCGAAAATGGCTCGTGAAGCCACTTCACACAAAATTTGTTTGCAAGGAAATTTTGACCCTTGTAAATTATTACAACCCATTTCGCAAATAAAAGCTGATGTAAAAAAGATGATTGATGAATTTGGAACACAAAATTATATCGCTAATTTAGGTCATGGTATTTTACCAAACATTCCTGTTAACCATGCCAAAGCCTTTGTGAATGCAGTGAAGGAGTATAAAGTTTAAAAAAATAATTTCGAATACCCTAATTTAACTTCATTCTACTTGTTAAATAAAAATAAATTACTCCGCCCAAAACCAGCATCAATGCTATAATTTCGGCTTGTGTAGGGTGAATGCCAAAAATATAATAGGTACTATTCACTCTAATTAATTCAATCAAAAATCTTTCGATGCCATTTACAATCATGTAAAATGCCATCACTTGGCCTGGGTATTTAAATCGATGGCGCAATTTCCAAATCACAAAAAACAAAAACAAGCACATCAAAATTTCATAGAGTGGTGTTGGAAAAACTGGCAAAGGCAATACAGAGCAGTATTTGCCGCCAATACAGTCTTTCATCATCACACCTTCGTTGCCCACATTGTGCGGATAGTTGTATGCAAATAACCAATTGGGTAAAAAACTTGGACCCTTGAAAAACGCATGTGGGGCTTGAGTTGTGTCGCCAAAATGATTGTTGAAAAAATTGGTTTGCGTTTGAAATGTAGTGTGAAAATCATTCGGCGAATTGGCTACAATCACTTTTGAATTTTCATTTACGGCGTAAGCGGTGTTAAAAATTCCCCAATCGCCATCGCCTGCAAACTGGCATCCCATGCGACCTACAGCATAAGCAATCATTAGCGATGGCGCAATAATATCAGCCATACGATGAAACGAAATTTTGTTTTTAATTACCCAAAAGCCCACTGCGCCTGCGCCCACAATCAAACCGCCATAAAAAGTTAAACCTGCGCCACTAAATAACATGCCAATTGGGTCGGCAATAAAAGCACTCCAGTTTTCAAAACAATCAAATAGTTTTGCGCCAATTACGCCGCCAATCGCAGCACGGATAAAGATTTCGCCCACCCAATCTTTTGGTTTCAACAAAATATTTTCTTCTTTAGGTTCGGCTAATTGTTGTTTTTTCTTTTCGGCAAAAACCCAATATATCATCAACGCTGCTAAAATTATGGCGGTAATAAAATTTCCTTTTGATGAAAAAACTGCGGCTTGAATATCGGCGGTGGTGTTGTTAAAGTCAGTAATCAGCAAACCCAATTTATAGCCCAATGCAAAACCGATGATACCATTGAAAGCCAGTTCCATAGCCGATGCTGGTTTGCCAATAATTTGCTTTCGCAATAATGGTTTCAAAATTCCTGCTGCTTCTTTTTCTTGCAATCCCTTTTTCAAAATGTAAACCGCAGCCAAAAAAGATAATGCCAACATCACCCCAAATGTGTTGAACACTTGCAATAATTTGCTTAAAAAATCTGGCAAATGACCACCGAATAAATCGTTGAAAAAATAAGAGAGATTTGGATACATGAGATGAATTGTAAATTGTCAATGGTGAATGAAAACACAGCATTCATCTATGTTTGAGCAAGAATGAAATATTTTCAATCAAAATAATTTCGACAAAAATAGAGAAAAGAAAAGTGAAAATCAGAAACACAATTATTTCAGTTTCTTTACTCTCAATTTTCCATTTTGATAAACACAAAAATGAAGTGGTAATGATGCAGAGTGGTGTTGAAATATTTCTTGCACAATGTGTAATTTTTCCAATCCTGTTGCGGCTTCTAAGCGCAACAGCAATACACCAAACATGCTATGTTTGCCGTTAAAAATCAACTCGCCAAAATCCTTATCCATTGTAATCACAATTCTGTTTTCTTCGTTTGCCAATGCTAAAATAGCAGCATCTTCCATTTGTGGGTTAATGGAAATAACACTTTTTACATCATGCAAATTAGCCAGCAGCCAGTTTTCCACCAACTTACCTACACCAGCATCTACAATAAATTTCATTTTAAATAGCAATGGAATGAACCGTTTCTTCGCCAACTAAATTGGAAGCATAAAGCAAACAAGCAGCAATATCTTCCTGCTCTAAAAACGGATAATCTTGTTGTAATTCATCAAAAGAAATTCCAGCAGCCAACGATTTTAAAACTTGCTCAACAGTAATTCTCATGCCTCTTACAACAGGTTTTCCAACCATCACTTTGGGATTGATGGTGATGCGATTGAGTAAAATATTTTCGGCTTGCATAAAAAATTGTTTTAGCAAAAATAAATAAAATTGAAACGAAAATAAAATCAAATTTTACCCAACACTTGCATGGTTGAAAGCGTTGGAATGCTTGCACCACCTGTATTTTCGATGGTTACCGCAAATGCTTGTGCCGTGTCAATTGCTTTCATGGCTTGCAGACCATTGTTAAAAGTATTTTTATCAAACACACCAGCATTAATAGGTTTGCCATCTTTCATTGCCCACAACTGATAAACTTTTCCTTCGCCAGGATTTTGCAAACCGCAATTATCTAAATAAACTTGATGCGTAACTGCATTCCAATACACACAAACCATTTTATGTTCGCCCGAAACACTTGTTAATGCTATTCTTTTGTAATCATGCGAACGGAAAATTGTTAAATCAGCAAAATCTTTTGCTACACTTTTTTGCAAATTTTCATTTTGCCATTTCAATTGTTCGTCATCACTTTTTATTTGAAAAAGTGATGCATGCAAATCGCTTCGTTGCTTCATTAAGTTGCTCACCAAAAACCCTGCACCTATTAATAATAGTAGCATTGCGGCGGCTGAATATTGCCAAAAGAAAGATTTTTTCTTGGGTGTTAATTCCAAAATATTGTGGTTGGTTAAGTTCAATTCCTTCAAAATATTTTCTTTTACAACCGATGAAGGAATTTTGTTTTCATGCTCTAAAGCCTCTATCATAGCCTGTTCTATTCGCTCAATTTCTTTTTTTACCTCGGGAAATGATTGCATGGCTTCATACACCAAATGGGTATCTGCTTCGTTGAGATTTCCTGCAACGAACAGTTCTAAATTGCCACTTTCTATTAATTCTTTTGGTGTCATTTTTGTTAATCGAAATATTTTCTTAACTCTATCAAAGCTGCTCTGCATCTGGTTTTTACCGTTCCAATCGGAATCTTCAACCACTCTGCTGCATCGCTTTGCGAAAAGCCTTTGTAATAAACTAAATCAATCACTTCGCGATATTCGGGTTTCAATTTATCCTGTAATTTTAGCAAGCCAATATTTTCGGGTTTAAAACTATCTACACTTTTACTCCACACATTTACGTTGTTTTCAATCGTTTGGTTTTGTTGTGCATTTTTAAAACCTTTACTCCGAGTTGCATCAATGGCTTGATTGCGACACACATTCAACATCCATGTAAATAAAGTTCCTTTTTGTTTATCGTATTGGGCTATGTTTTTCCAAATTTTTACAAACGATTCTTGTAATACATCTTCAGCCAAAATTTGATTTTGTAACAACTGAAAAACCACAGCAAATAAGGCTTTCGAGTAATTATCATACAAATAATTAAACGCTTTTTCGTTGCCCATTTTTAGTTGAGCAACCAATTCATCTTCGGTAAATATTTTTTTAGTGGTTGGCAGAAGTTGTTGATTTTGCGAATGCAATTTTAAATGTTTTTTGCCACTAATGCACGAATGTTTTTCGATTAACTTTATGTTTGAATTTTAAAAGCGTATAAATGAGAGCATTAATTCAACGTGTTTCAAAAGCAAATGTTTTTATTGAAAACAATTTAAAAAGCAGTATCAACAAAGGTTTGTTGGTGTTTGTTGGTATTGGAAATGATGATAATGAGGAAGATGTAAAATGGCTTGCCGATAAAATTTGTAAGCTCCGAATTTTTAGTGATGAAAACGGAAAGATGAATTTATCGGTAAAAGATATTGGTGCTGAAATGCTTGTAGTAAGCCAGTTTACACTATTTGCACAAACCAAAGGAAGCAATCGCCCAAGTTTTATCGAAGCTGCAAAACCCGATTTTGCCATTCCGATTTACGAAAAATTTATTTCTGCGCTTGAAATTAATCTTGGTAAAACCATTGCCACAGGCACATTTGGAGCCGATATGAAAATTGAATTAGTAAACGATGGACCAGTAACTATTTGGTTGGATACAAAAAATAAGGAGTAGAGCTTACAGAGGAATGAATTTGTAAATTATTTCACAATAATTTAACGAGCGTTAAAAAATTCTTACCTTCGCCGTATTAATTAATAACAATTCAAAACAATTTTTACAAATGAAAAAAGTAATTTTAATGTCTGCAATCGCAGTTGCTGCAATCGCAATGAACGTTTCTGCTCAAGGTGCAAAAGAAGCTAAACCAGCTCCAAAAGCTGAAGCTAAAGCTGCAACTAAAGCTGCTCCAAAAGCTGAAGCTAAAGCAACTAAAGCTGAAGCTAAACCAGCTGCTGCTTCTAAAAAATAATCTTTTTTAGTACCAAATTAAAAAAGGCTGAACTCAAAAAGTTCAGCTTTTTTTTTATCTTACTACTCCAAAACAAATTTTATGCGCTACTTTTTATTGTTGTTTATTTTTTGTTTCAACAATTTATTTGCTGGTAGTTTGAAAGTGATTACTTATAATCTTCGTTATGATAATGCCGGCGATGGAATTAATCAATGGGAAAAAAGAAAAAATAAAGTTGATTCTTTGTTGCATCACTATTCGCCTGATGTGCTTTGCATTCAAGAGGGCTTGAACAACCAAGTGAACGATTTGCAAACTATGTTACCTGATTATTTTTATGTAGGCGTTGGAAGAGATGATGGCAAAGAAAAAGGAGAATATTCAGCGATTTTTTTTAGAAAAAATTTATTCAAATTAGAGTCGTCAGGCAATTTTTGGTTATCTCCAACACCTGATTTAGCAGGCAGTAGAGGCTGGGACGCAGCTTGCGTTCGCATTTGCACTTATGCCAAAATAAAATCCCAAAAAAATGGCAAAATATTTTTTGTGTTCAACACACATTTCGACCATCAAGGTGAAGTGGCAAGAAAAGAAAGTGCAAAATTAATTCTCGAAAAAATAAAAAAAATTGCCGACAAATCGCCAGTAATTTTTACTGGCGATTTGAATAGCGAACCCAATAGCAGTACTTATCAAATCATTACATCAAACAGCGTACATCCTTTATTTGACAACTATTTGAAGCATTCTAACAAAGAATGTACATTCACAGGCTTTGAAGTAAAAAGTGAAATTTGCAAACGAATTGATTTCATTTTTTCTGATAAAAATTTCAGTTGTAGTGCCTACAAAATTATTGATGATAATGATGGAACTTACTATCCATCAGACCATGAAGCAGTGGAAGCAATTTTAGAATTCAAAAAATAATTCCTGATTCTCTAAATTTTACTCAACGCCATTTCAAAATCGTTGATAATATCATCGGCATGTTCTAAACCAACGCTTACACGAATCAAACCATCTGTAATGCCATATTTCATGCGTTCTTCAGCAGGTATGTTCACATGCGTCATCGAAGCTGGATGCGACACCAAAGTATCGACAGTGCCCAACGAAACTGCTTTCACACAAAGTTGTAAAGCATTGATAAATTTTCTGCCAGCATCAATGCCTCCTTTCAAATCAAACGAAATCATGCCTCCAAAATTCTTCATTTGCTGCTTGGCTAATTGATGATTGGGATGTTCAGTTAATCCTAAATAATTTACTTTTGAAATTGCATTTTGTGTAATTAAAAAACCAGCAACTTTTTTTGCATTTTCGCAATGGCGTTCCATCCGCAACGATAGTGTTTTCAAGCCATTCATCACCAACCAAGCATCAAACGGATTGCTATTAGCACCCATCAAACGATAAGTTTTTCGGAAAACAGAATTCATAAATTCAATATCATTTCCAATCACCACACCACCAATTGTTGTTCCATGTCCGTTGAGATATTTTGTAACGGAATGAAAAACTAAATCAGCACCCATTGCAAATGGTTGTTGCAAAATTGGTGTTGCGAAAGTATTATCAACGCTCACTTTCACGTTATATTTCTTTGCCAATGCACAAACAGCTTTGATGTCAACACACTGCAATGTAGGATTGGCAGGCGTTTCGAGATGAATCAAACCAATTGAGTTATCGTGTTTCAAAATTTCTTCTACTTTATTTAAGTCGTCAAAATTTATTACAACTGCTTCTACATTTAGCTTTGGTAAAAATCGCATCAACCACTCTTCGGTGCCGCCATACAGCGAATAATGCGTTAAAACTTTTTGCCCTTGTTTTAATAATGACATCATCATCACCGTTACTGCACCCATGCCCGAAGCCGTGAGATACGCTTGCAACGGCATATTCAGACCAAAACCCTCTAACGCTGCAATTTTTTCTGCCACAGCATCGCTTGTTGGATTTTCAAATCGGCTATACACATATCCTTTTTGCTGATTACTCAGAATTGCTGCACCTTGTTCTGCATCATCAAATGTGTATGTTGATGTAGGATAAATGGGCAGAATATGGCTATGTTCAGGATATTCACCTGCTTTCACACAAAGGCTTTCGATATGCAATGACTTGCTCATAAAATAAATTTGAGTGACAAAGGTAGCTTTAGGCAAATTCATTTTTAGCAAAAGTTATTGCGATGAATAAAGTATTTTTGAGCGTTAATTAATAATGATGCACGACTTTTTAAATCTTTTATTTTGGGATAACACAGTTGAGCGATGGGGCAAATTTATTTTGCTCGTATTGCTCACTTATTTAGTGAAGAAATATATTTCAAATATCCTTGGAACGCTTTTATATCAACCATTTCGAAAATTTTCCACTGAAAACGAGGGCAAAAAATTCGTTGCTTTATTAAGTAAGCCAATGGAGTTTTTAATTTTGTTCATCACCGTTTATTTAGCATTCAAAACTTTACATTATCCTTCATCGCTTGAGTTGGGCAATGAAGATTTACATTTGAAAAGTGTGTTGAATAAATTGATGAAAACCGTTGGTGCAATTGCTATTACATGGGTAGTGCTACGCATCATTGATTTTTTGAGTTATGTTTTTCACATCAAATATTCTAACCACGAAAAAGGTGTTGATGAACAAATTGTTCCGTTTGTAAAAGACAGCGCAAAGGTTATC
Organism: uncultured bacterium; assembly: GCA_903857255.1. Classification (GTDB taxonomy): domain Bacteria; phylum Bacteroidota; class Bacteroidia; order Chitinophagales; family CAIODY01; genus CAIODY01. The sequence continues at coordinate 93,746 of CAIODY010000115.1, read as the reverse complement.
ATCGGTATCATTTCAATTGCCATGATGTTGAGCTTGATTTACAAAGTGAATGTGGCTGGAATATTGGCTGGTATTGGTATTGGCGGATTAGCCGTGGCATTAGCTGCTAAAGAAAGTTTAGAAAATTTGCTTGGTTCGTTTACTATTTTTATTGATAAACCATTTCATGTTGGCGACCAAGTACAAGTGGGAAGTGTTACTGGTGTTGTTGAACGTGTGGGTTTCAGAAGCACAAGAATCAGAACCGAAAATAAAACTTTTGTTACTGTGCCCAATAAACAAATTGTAGATTCATTTTTGGATAATATTACAGAGCGAACACATCGCCGGGTGGAAATAAAATTACAACTCAATCAAAACACATCAGCCGAACAAATGAATGCGGCAATGGAAAAAATAAAAGTTTCATTAAGCTCTGAAACATTGATTGACAGTGAATTTTCAGTGCTATTTAATTCCATCAATGCGTTTTCGTTAGAGATTCAAATTGTGTTTTTGGTGCAACAAACCGACATTAAAACATTCAACCAAATCAAGCAGCAAATTAATTTTTCGGTTATCAAAATTTTAAAAACCGAAAACATTTCTTTTGCTGATAATGATGCTTCAAAAAGAAATAATTAAAGTAAAATTGATGCAGCAATTGCATTCACTACATTAAATTTTAAAACCTACTTTTGCTAAAATTTTTACCATGAGTTATATTCATAAAGAAGGCAGAAAAGAAGTGGCTGGATTATTTATTGTTTGCTTAGCCATTGATTTATTGCTGATAAAATTAGTAAGCAACAATACCATAATAATTGCGGCATCCGTTGTTTTACTAATTGTTTTTTTAGCCATCTCCTCTTTCTTTCGCAACCCAAAACGCCCAGTGGTGGTAGATGTCAACTGTGTTTTATCGCCTTGCGATGGGAAAGTGGTAGTGATTGAAGAAGTAGAAGAGCCTGAATATTTTAAAGATAAAAGATTACAAATTTCAGTTTTCATGTCGCCTGCAAATGTGCATGTAAACCGCTGTTCAATTGGTGGAGAAGTGAAGTATGTAAAATATCATCCAGGAAAATATTTAGTGGCTTGGCATCCAAAATCATCTACCGAAAACGAACGTAACACAGTAGTTTTCAGCAATGGAAGAACAGAAATTTTATTACGACAAATTGCTGGTGCTTTAGCTAAGCGAATTATTTGCTATGTAAAACCAGGTGACAAAGTGCAACATGGTGCTGATTTCGGCTTTATTAAGTTTGGTAGCCGTGTAGATATTTTTCTTCCGATTGGCACGAAGGTAGATGTACAATTAAACCAAGTTGTTAAAGGAAATCAAACCGTTTTAGCAAAAATTGCTTAATCCATTTTTTTACTTTAGTTTTACCATTCTAAAATTTTAGTCAAAATGAAAAAAGTATTTTTATTATCAAGTTTCGCTTTGTTTTTAGCTGCTTCATCAGTTATGGCGGGCGACAAAAAAGAATGTGCAAAAGCTTGCACTAAAGAACATGGCAACTCATCTTGCTGCAAAAAGAAAGATGCTGCTTGTTGCAAAAAGCATGAAGGCGAAAAACCTGCTGCTACACCAGAAAAAAAATAATTCCTTTTCTTAAAGAATTATTATTCTGTCAAAAGCCGCTTGAACAACACTGTTTAAGCGGCTTTTTCTTTGTGTGTAGCAAAAAACACACATTTCCACAATTCGGATTGGGTTGTTTGTTTTGGAAAAAATTGCACAGTTTTATAGCTGCCGCTACATTTGTCTCAGGGTGAATAGTAGTTGATTTTAACCCCGATGTAAGTTTATTCTTTGTCGGGGTTTTTTATTTTTACTAATCTTTGTTCCAAGCCCAAATTATCGTCTTCGATTTTCATTTTAATGTCAGTAAACCTCAAAGTTCTTTTCCCACTTTGGAAAATAAGAAATCAAAAGAAAAAGAACTTCTACTAATAAATAACTCCAGTATGGAATTTCATAAATTTTTATCGGGAAGAAAATCGGAGTGATGCCACTATACGCATCTCTAACCACATGCGATGCGATTGCCATAAAAATCAACCAAGTCCATTTTTTATTTTTTGTGATGACGAAATAAATAACTGATGCCAATAAAGCAAACAACAAACTATGCGTTGCAGGGCGCATTAGAAGTGAAATTGCTTTAGTCAATGAAAAAGAAAAGTTGACTATGAAATGGTCAAGGTCAAGCAATGAAGCGATTAGAAAAACTATGATTAATGACTTAATTTCAAATTTTTGAAACAATGGAAGTGCTATCAAAACAGCAATCATTCCATGACCCCAATTATCATACAAACCCCAATATTCCTTTTTGAAAATAAAATGATGTTCAATCAACCAATCGCTGATGAGGCAGAATGGAAGCAATAGAATTGCAGAAATAAGGAGATGTTTTTTGTTCACTTTTCAAATCTACACAAAAAAAGAGCAACCCATTTCTGAGTTGCTCTTTTTGAAAAAAGTTTGGCGAACTTTAAAAGTTCGCCAAACTTGAAAAATTATTTAAGCCTTAAACTCTCTTCTAATCACATTCAATGCACCACCTTCTTTGAACCAACCAATTTGTGATTCGTTGTAAGTGTGATTCACTGTGATGTTTTCAGAACTACCATCTTTGTGATGTAAAACCACTGTCAATGGTGTGTTTGGAGCAAATGTTGTTAAACCAACAATATCCATTTTATCATCTTCTTGGATTTTGTTGTAATCTTCTTTGTTCGCAAAAGTCAAAGCCAACATGCCTTGTTTTTTCAAATTGGTTTCGTGAATTCGAGCAAAAGATTTTACTAAAATTGCTCGAACACCCAAATGACGTGGCTCCATCGCCGCATGTTCTCTCGAACTTCCTTCGCCATAATTTTCATCACCAACCACAATTGAACCAATGCCAGCAGCTTTGTAAGCCCTTTGTACATCAGGCACAGCAGCGTATTCGCCAGTGATTTCATTTTTAACCGAATTAATTTTTTCGTTGAAAAAATTTTGTGCACCAATCAACATATTGTTGCTGATGTTATCTAAATGTCCACGAAATTTTAACCACGGACCAGCCATTGAAATGTGGTCAGTCGTACATTTTCCTTTTGCTTTAATCAACAAATTCAAGCCCTTCAAATCTTTTCCTTCCCAAGCCGCAAACGGACTCAACAATTGCAAACGCTTTGAATCGGTTGCTACCACTACATTTACGCCGCTACCATCTTTCATCGGTGCTTCATAACCAGCATCTTCCACAGCAAAACCTTTTGTGGGTAATTCATCACCAAACGGTGCATCTAATTTTACTTGCTCACCATTTTCATTTGTCAGAAAATCTGTTAAAGGATTAAATCCTAAATCGCCTGCAATCGCAATAGCAGTAGTGATTTCGGGCGAAGCCACAAACGCATAAGTGTTTGGATTGCCATCATTTCGCGAAGCAAAATTTCTGTTGAACGAATGAATGATGCTGTTTTTTTCTTTCTTTTCTGCGCCCACTCTGCTCCACATACCGATGCAAGGACCACAAGCATTGGCAAAAACTTTAGCACCAATTTTATCAAACACATCAATAAATCCATCACGAGCAATGGTGTAACGAATTTGCTCAGAACCAGGATTGATGCCGAATTCAGCTTTTGATTTCAAACCTTTTTCTGAAACCTGTTTTGCCAAACTCACAGCTCTTGAAATATCTTCGTAAGAAGAGTTGGTGCAACTACCAATCAAACCCACTTCAATTTTTGCAGGCCAGTTGTTAGCCACCATGGCTTCTTTCATTTTAGAAATCGGTGTAGCTAAATCAGGTGTGAAAGGTCCGTTGATGTATGGTTCCAACTCACTCAAATTGATTTCGATAACTTCATCAAAATATTTTTCGGGCGAAGCATAACATTCCGCATCGCCAGTTAAATGTTGAGCAATGCCATCAGCCAAAGCTGCAACATCTGCTCTGCCAGTGGCTTTCAAGTAGCGGCTCATACTTTCATCATAACCAAATGTGGAAGTGGTTGCGCCAATTTCTGCGCCCATGTTACAAATTGTTCCTTTGCCTGTGCAGCTCATCGAGGTTGCGCCTTCGCCAAAATATTCAACAATAGCGCCTGTTCCACCTTTCACGGTTAAAATGCCAGCCACTTTCAAAATCACATCTTTGGGCGATGTCCAACCATTTAATTTTCCTGTTAATTTTATTCCAATCAATTTTGGAAATTTTAATTCCCAAGCCAAACCAGCCATTACATCCACTGCATCAGCACCGCCAACACCAATGGCAATCATGCCTAAGCCGCCTGCATTCACGGTGTGTGAATCAGTGCCAATCATCATTCCGCCAGGGAAAGCATAATTTTCCAAAACAATTTGGTGAATAATTCCTGCACCGGGTTTCCAAAAACCGATGCCGTATTTATTAGAAACAGAAGCCAAAAAATCGAACACTTCTTTGCTTTCATGATTGGCAAAATCTAAATCTTTTGCCGAACCATCTTTTGCCATAATTAAATGGTCGCAATGCACTGATGAAGGCACAGCAGCGGTTTTGCGACCGCAAGTCATAAATTGTAACAACGCCATTTGAGCCGTTGCATCTTGCATCGCCACTCGGTCTGGTGCAAAATCAACGTAGTCTTTACTGCGTTGAAAATTTGCTGCCACCATTTCAGCATGTAAATGGGTGTAAAGAATTTTTTCAGTTAAGGTAAGCGGTTTGCCCACCAATTTACGTGCAGCCTCAATCTTAGCAGGCATTTCAGCGTAAACCTTTTTAATCATTTCGATGTCGTAAGCCATAATTTATTTTAGATTTATTGATTGTAAAATTTGGAAAAAGAGAAGTGGCGAAGATAAGAAAAAGCAAAGATTTTTTTGAAGATTAGGAATTGAAAAACAAACTTTATATTATCTTCGTTTTAAATTTTTAAAATAAAACCAACCCAAAAATGAAAAACCCTTTTTTGCTTTCTGTCTTATTCTTCTGTTCTGCTAATTTGTTTGCTGGTGATGATTGCAGCTACGACAAAAAAACAAATTTGGTAACAAGCGGCGATGGTAACAATTTTTACTGCATTCCTACTAAAAGTGCGACCGAACAAGGCGCTACTGATTTTTTTATAAGAAACACAAAAGATGAAGATTTAATGTACATCAAAATGGTTTCGTTTAAAGACCCTCAACAAATTCAAGCCTCTAACCCAAATGGTAATATATTTTATTACGAAGTTTATTTTTTAAAGGATTCAGTGGTGGCTGAAATGAAATTTATCTATCGCAATTCAAAAGTTGCCGAATTTATTTGTGAATCAAAATTAATCAAGCAAGATAAAATTGATAAAGTTGCAGAAGGAAGATTCGTGATGGTGAATGGAAGTCGTTATTCAGCAAGGCGTAGAGAAATCAACGAAGCAAATCATGCACCAGTTATCATCAACAATTATCCTTCAACACCTTCGCAGCCAGGCATCAATATTCATATAAATAGGTAAGGTTTGTAGAAATTATTTTTGCAAAAATGACATTATCGAATTCGTCATTTTATCCCAACCATATTTTTGCTTTTCAATTTTTACATTTTCAACAAACTCATTTTCTTTTTGTTGGTTGAAAAATTGTAACACTGCATCAGCAATGGCTTGTGGTGTTTGCTCTACCACATAACCCACTTTTCCGTTGGGCACAATTTCGGGTAATCCACCCACATTGGTTACAATCATTGGTTTGTTAAAATGATAAGCCATTTGCGAAATGCCGCTTTGGGTGGCAGTTCTGTAAGGTTGCACCACACAATCGGCGGCGCAGAAATAATTTTTCACTTCTTCATTTGGAATAAAATCGGTGTGTAAATACAAATCATTTTTGAGGTTTAATTTTTCAATTAAATCATCATAAAATTTTCGGTCTTCATAAAATTCGCCAGCCACTAAAAGTTTAATTTTCGCAGATTTTTTCTTCATCAAATCCATCGCTTCCAAAATCAAATCCAAGCCTTTATATTTTCTGATAAAACCAAAAAACAAAATCACGTTTTCGTTCTCATCTATCTTCAAAATGGCTCTGGCAGATTGTTTTGAGATAATTTCACCGAAGTTGTCATAAATCGGATGCGGAATAAAATCACATTTTGCATCGGGCAAAAATTTGTGCAAATCATTTTTCACCGAAGCACTCATCGCAATAAATCCATCCACAGGTTTCAAAAAATAATTGGTGAATTGTTTATCGCCAATGCGATGTTCGTGTGGAATTACATTATCTAAAATCGAAACCACTTTGGTTTTTTTATTCCACTTAGCAATTCTTGCAATTGTGCCAAAGCATGGTCCCATAAAGGGAAGCCAGAATTTGATAATTAATAAATCAGGCTTTTGTTTGCAAATTTCCAAACCAACTTTTATCCAATTCAACGGATTGATAGAGTTGACTTTTACTTTGATGTTCAAATTTTTCGGCGCAGGCTCATCAGTATATTGCGATGTGCCCGGAAATAAAAACGAAGGATATTGCAACGAAAAAGTGTAGATAATTACTTCATTATTTTCATCTTGTAATTGTTTCGCAATTCGTTCGTTAAAAGCTGCTAATCCACCACGGAGTGGATGTGCAGAGCCGAGGATGATTATCTTTTTTACTGGCATTAGTATTCTAAACTATTTTCTTTTCCACCAAATAATGATTTCGTTCACTCGAATTTCGGGTAACCAATTCACCTACAAAACCAGCTAAAAATAATTGTGTACCAATCACCATCATGACTAATCCGATATAAAAAATTGGTCGGTCAGTCATGGAATATTCGTTGAAAGCAAACTTGGCAATGCCTAACCAAATTGAAATTACAAAGCCAATAAAAAACGCCAAAACGCCCAACAGACCAAACAAATGCATGGGTCGTTTTCCGAATTTACCAATGAACATTATCGTCATTAAATCCAGAAAGCCATTAATAAATCTATCGAAACCAAATTTCGAAACACCATATTTTCGGGCTTGATGTTGAACCACCTTCTCTCCTATTTTTTTAAATCCAGCCCACTTCGCCAACACAGGAATGTAGCGATGCATTTCGCCATACACTTCAATTGATTTCACTACTTTTTTCTTGTAAGCTTTTAATCCACAATTGAAATCGTGCAATTGAATTCCGCTCATTTTTCTTGCCACTGCATTGAAAAATTTTGATGGCAGATTTTTTGTCATGGCATTATCATAACGTTTCTGTTTCCAACCACTTACCAAATCAAAATTTTGTTCAGTAATCATTTTATACAATCCTGGAATTTCATCTGGCGAATCTTGCAAATCAGCATCCATAGTGATTATCACATCACCTTTCGTCATTTTAAATGCTTCATTCAAAGCTGGTGATTTGCCATAATTGCGTTGAAATTTTATCCCTTTGATGCACATGTTTTTTTGTGAAAAATTTTCAATCACTGCCCACGAATCATCGGTGCTGCCATCATCTACGGCAATTATTTCGTAAGTAAATTGATTCGTTTTCATCACTTTATCAATCCACTCAAACAATTCGGGTAATGATTCCGCTTCATTCAAAAGCGGCACTACTACTGATATTTGGATGTTTTCGGTCATAAATATTTTAAACGGTAGGTTGATTTTTACGAACAATTAATGCCGTGATAGCTGCCCAGAAAAAACCTTTCATTATTGAAAAAACCGTTTCCAAAGCAATTCTTGGAACAGTCATAATGTAATCATCAGCTTTATAAGGGAACATGGCTTCTTCTAAATTTTCTTTTGGTGTATGAAGCAATAACAACATTTTTTGAATCGCATCCAATTGCATGTGTTTCACAGAAACGTTTAATGTAGGCGCAATAGTATTAAACAAGAAAAAATAAAACACAGCGAAACATAATAAGCTTATCACTAAAACCAAAAAAGTATTGCTAACTGCTACTTTAAAAGTGATGTAACCGCCCATTAATTTTCGTTTTTCAAAAGCTGCAAAAACCATCGCAATAATCACAAAAATGTAAGGCAAAAATCCATTAGTCCACAAAATGCATCTGCCATCTTTGTACACCATATACAACACATAAGTGCTTAAAACATAAGCTGCACCTGCATATCCACCCCATTTCAAACCAGTGTTGGCAGTTTCTTTTTCTTCTAAAATTTGATTATCCATTTATTTTATTAAGGGTGCTAAATTAAGCAAACACTTAAATTCATTATTGAATTCAGCATTATTTTTCATCACTCAAAATAATTTCTTTTTCATTTACTTTGTTGCAATGAACACCTATCCACTTTCTTTACGAAGCAAATTGCCTAATGTTGGTACTACCATTTTTACAGTGATGTCGGCTTTGGCAAACGAACACCAAGCCATTAATTTATCGCAAGGCTTTCCTGATTTTGAAGTGGATGAAAAATTAATTTCGCTCATTCATCAGCACTTTCAAAAAGGGCACAACCAATATGCAGCAATGGCTGGCGTGATTTCGTTAAGAGAAACGATTGCTGAAAAATGTAACAGTTTGTATGGTGTTGAAATAAATCCCGACACCGAAATTACCATCACACCAGGCGGAACGGAAGCTATTTTTTCAGCCATCACTTCAGTAATTCATCCTAACGATGAAGTAATAATTTTTGAACCTGCGTATGATTGTTATGCACCTGCCATTGAGCTATGTGGGGGCGTTCCGGTTTATATTGAATTGCAAGCACCTTATTTTAAAGTGGATTGGGAGTTTGTAAAAAAGCATATCAATCACCATACTCGAATGATAATTATCAATACGCCACACAATCCAGGTGGAAGTATTTTTTCAGCTGATGATATGTTGCAATTGCAGAAAATAATTGAAACTTCTGACATCATTTTATTGAGTGATGAAGTTTATGAACACATCATTTTTGATAATGCGAAACACGAAAGCGTTTTGAAATATCCGAAGTTGGCTGAAAGAAGTTTTACTGTGTTTTCATTTGGTAAAACTTTTCATGCAACAGGTTGGAAAATGGGTTATGTAATTGCCCCCGAAAATTTGACGAAAGAGTTCCGAAAGGTCCACCAATTCAATGTTTTCAGCACCAACACACCCATTCAATATGCGTTGGCTGATTATTTAAAAGATGCCGATAATTATTTGTATTTGCCAAAATTTTATGAAGAAAAGCGAAATCAGTTTTCGGAAATCATAAAAGATTTGCCATTCAAATTTGTACCAACAAAAGGCAGTTATTTTCAGTGTGTTGATTACAGTAAAATCAGCGATGAATCGGACAAAGATTTTGCGATAAGATTGACAAAGGAATATGGTGTAGCAGCAGTACCTGTTTCAGCATTTTATCATCGAGCAAAGGATAACAAATTGTTGCGTTTTTGTTTTGCGAAAAAGAAACAAACCTTGGAAATGGCTGCTGAAAAACTTCAAAAATTAATTCCATGAAACCAATTTTAAAAGTTACTGTCATTCAATCAAACTTGCATTGGGAGAACATTTCAGCCAATTTAAAAATGTTTGATGAGAAAATTTCTTCCATAAAAAAAGAAGAAACAGATATGATTGTTTTACCTGAAATGTTCACCACTGGTTTTACAATGAATGCTACCAATTGCTTTGAAACCATGAATGGTAAGGCGATTGAGTGGATGAAAGAAAAATCAATTCAGACCAATGCAGCAATTTGTGGTAGTTTAATTATCAAAGAAAATGAGCAGTTTTTTAATCGCTTAATTTGGATGCAACCTGGTGGAAATTTATTCTCTTACGACAAGCATCATTTGTTTCGATTAAGCAATGAACATAAAACTTACACATCTGGAAATCAGCGACAAGTAATAGATTGCAAGGGTTGGAGAATCAATTTGAGTGTGTGTTATGATTTGCGTTTTCCAGTTTGGACTCGTCAGCAATTTTTTAGTGATGAAAACTATCGAGGTGAATATGATGTGTTGTTATACGTTGCCAATTGGCCCGAACGCCGAAATACCGCTTGGAAAGCCTTGTTGCAAGCTCGTGCCATCGAAAATCAATGTTATGTCATCGGTGCAAACCGAGTTGGTGATGATGGTAATAATATTTATCACAGCGGCGATAGCAGTATTATCAGCCCTTCTGGCGAAATCATGATTTGTGAATCGAACGATGAAAAAATAATTTTCGCTGAATTATCTATGGAAGAATTAATTGCATTTCGCCGAACTTATCAGTTTTGGAAAGATGCAGATAATTTCGATTTACATTTGTCGTAAATGAAACTCTCTTTCAAAATAGCACTTCGATATTTTTTTTCAAAAAAAAGTACAGCCGCCATCAATGTACTTAATTGGATTACTGTGGGTGCTATTGCCGTTGGAACAGCAGCATTAATAATTGTTTTGAGCGTTTTTAATGGTTTTGAAACTTTGGTAATTTCATTGTATCATTCGTTTAACAGCGATTTGCAAGTAACACCCATCGAAGGAAAAACTTTTCATTTGAATGATTCACAATGGAAACAATTGCATGAATTGCAAGGCATAAAAGCGGTATCGAAATGTGTAGAAGAAAATGCGCTGATGCGTTTTCATAATCAACAATTCATTGCCACCATGCAAGGTGTTGATGAACATTTTTCGAAAGTGAGCGATGTGCCAAAAAATATTTACAAAGGCAATTTTAAATTAAGTACTGATACAATTTTTGACGAAAGCAATAACGAAACATTGTATCAATACAATATTGTGCCAGGCGCAGGTGTAGCGCAATCTTTGGGCATCAATCCTGAATTTATGAACGAGCCAATGCAAATATTTTTGCCTAACAGAAAAGCAGAAAATATTACCACCAATCCGTTTGATGCATTTCATTCTGTACAAGTTTTTCCTGCTGGCACATTTGCCATTCAACAAGATTTTGACAACAAATATTGTTTCATTGATTATCAAATCTTGAAAGATTTATTAGATTATTCAGATGAAGTGAGTTTGTTGAATATTGCTTTAACAAGCTCGTCAGATGAGCATTCTGTAAAAAGAAAATTATCAGAAATTTTCAATAACAAAGTGGAAATCAAAAATCGCTTTGAGCAAAATTCATTCACCTATCGAATTATGAAAATTGAAAAATGGGTGGTGTTTAGCATTTTAAGTTTCATCTTAATCATTGCATCATTCAATATGATTGGCAGCTTGAGCATGGTAGCCATTGATAAGAAAAAAGACATTGGTGTTTTACAAACTCTAGGTGCTGATAGCAGTTTGATAAAAAATATTTTCTTATTAGAAGGTATGATAGCCGCAGGTTTTGGCACATTAATCGGCTTAACAATTGGTTTATTGATTTGCCTTTTGCAACAACATTTTCATCTACTAAAATTGGGCGGCAACTCATTTGTTGTGGATGCTTACCCAGTTGATTTGCAGTTGTTCGATGTGGTTAAAATTATTTTTGTGATGCTGTTAATTGGCATTGCTACTTCATGGATGCCAGCATACAGAGCCGCCAAACAAGCTATTCAATTCAAATAATGGTGATGAGAAAAATCATTTGTTTTCATTCTTTTATCCAACTACCTTTGCAGCACAATTGAAAAACATTCTGTTCATAATATTAGCTGCTGTAGTGTTATTTCAAAGCTTTACAAAAGTTTTGGTGATAGTTAATTTCAAAATGAATCAAACTTTCATTGCTAAAAATTTGTGTGAAAATCGTTTCAAGAAAAAAAGTTGTTGTCATGGTTCTTGTCAATTAAAAAAACAGTTGAATGAAGATGATAAAAATGAAAAAGCACCCAACCCAACTAGTTCAAAAGAAAAATTTGAAGAATTATTTTGCGAAAAAAAATCTGACTTTAAAATTGAGCTGAATAAAAATTTTGAATTGCAATTTCCAATTGCTTTCAATTCCACTCTGTTCTTGCATTCCAAAGGAATTTTCCATCCGCCTTGTTGTTAATTTGACTTATTGATTTTAACGAAAGCATTTCACAAAAAATGAAATGCTACAATCATTTATTTTAAATCAACAAACAATTTTACAATGAAAAAAAGTAGGTTGATGTTGAGCATCGTGATATGTTTCACTTTGCTACAACATAATTCAAATGCAGCTTCCGACAGCTCATTTGTTTGCAACAGCAATTGTTGTTGCTCGAAAAATTTAGCACCAGCAGGCATTATGTTTAGCCATGTTCACAAAAAAAAAGAGTGGATGTTGGCTTACAATTTTATGCAAATGAACATGAATGGATTGCTTGATGGCTCATCAAACATTAGCACCAATGAAGTTTTTAAGACTTACATCGCTGCATCAACCAAAATGCAAATGCAGATGTACATGCTGATGGGTATGTATGGCATTTCGGATAGATTAACTGTGATGGGTATGTTGAATTTTAATAGCAATTCAATGAATATGCAAATGTTGCCAACCGCAGCAATGAATATGCCTGGCATGGAAATGATGGGAAGCAATGGCACGATGCCAAGTATGATGAGTGCTGGTTTTGGTGATGCACAATTGTATGCTATGTATGCTTTGCTGAAAGATGAAAACAGCGAATTAATTGTTACTGGCGGATTGAATTTGCCAACTGGTAGCATCAACCAAAAAGGAAAAAGCGATGATGTATTTTATCCAAATTCTAATTTGACTTACATGATGCAATTGGGAACTGGAACGCTGGATGTATTGCCAGGCTTGAGTTACAAGTTTCAACAAAATAAATTTGCCATTGGCACTCAATTCAATTCATCTATCAAAACATCATTCAACAGCAATCATTATCGGCTCGGAAATATAGCAACCATCAACATTTGGAGTGCTTATTCTATTTTCAAATGGTTAAATCCATCAGTAAGAGTCGAAGCAGCAAGTGTTGGAAAAATTCATGACGTTGATGCTTCCATTTATGCTTTAAATGAACCAGCAGCAAACACAATTAATTATGGTGGCAACACACTTCGATGTTTTGTTGGTACATCATTTCCAATTCAACTAACAGCTAACAAAGCCATGAAAATCAGTGCTGAATATGGCTTGCAGGCTTATCAAAAATACAATGGTGTACAAGTGCCAATAAAAAATGTAATCAACGCAAACATTAATTATCAATTTTAAAAACAAAAATTTTATGGAATCAAATAATATTTCAAAAACAATTTTCTTTGTCATTTTCTTGGCATTTTTTATTTCTATCTTTTCTTGCAAAAAAGATTCATCAACCACCACAACAACTGCTGCAACGCCTAATGGCACGTTGATTCTGCATTTGCATACCAATGTTGATACAACTGAAGTTGATAATTACGATTCGGTTTATACATTATCAAGCGGAAGAAAAATTTCAGTGCATTTAGCGCAAATGTTTATTTCGCATGTGCAAGCAGTTAAGTTAGATGGCTCTGTTGTTGACTTTTCGGGCTTTAGTTTTTTGAAAGTAATGGAAAATGAAGCCTATGTCATTGGCAATATTCCTGTTGGAAATTATAAATCAGTGAACTTTAGTGTCGGCTTAGATGCCGCTACCAATGCAGCTTCACCAACCACTGGTTCGATTTTCAATACACCAGCCATGTGGTTTAATTCAACTTATTCGAGTAGCGATGGGTACGTGTTTGTAAATTTTCAAGGCAAGATAGATACCACAACAAATGCCAATGGAAGTGTTGCCAATATGCAGCCATTCACTTATAAAATTGGCACCAATGCTCATTTGACGAATATCAATATGCCAGAACAAGATTACACTGTTGCGGCAAATACGCCGCAATATGTTCACATCATTATTGATTACAGTAAATTATTGACTGGTGTGCAATTGAATCAAAGTGCTAATTTATCTGTGGCAAATGTGGCAGCAAATTCATCAACAGTGGCAAATAAAATCAGCAACAATATTGCTAATTTGTTTCATTATGAGTAAGTCGGTTGCAAAAAAAGAGGAGTAAAATTTTACTCCTCTTTTTTATTCTACCGAAAACGTTTCTTTAAATTTCGCAGGAATGGCGGTTGTTTTACGAGCATTGTAATCAAAGCACATCATGCCAGTTTTCACAATGGCCACTTCTTTTTTTTCATCATTCATCATTTTAAAAATATGGTACCAAATATCGAAACTGCGTTCAGCAATATCATCAACGCCAATTTCAAACAATAATTTATCGCCAGCAAAACCTTCACTTTTATATTGCACCAACACATCACTCATGATAACAGAAACACCAAAAAACTCAATTTCACTTACACCTATACTGTTAAAAAATTGTACACGGGCTTCGTGAACCATTGATAACAGTGCATCGTTGCCCATGTGACCGCCATAATTCAAATCAGTTATTCGAATAGAAATTTTAGTAGAGAAAATTTTTTCGCAGGGAAATTTAAGTTTTAATCGAGGCATATTTTTTTGTTTAAAAATCAACTTTGTAATAAAATAGAGGTAGAAAACCCAATTGATATTGCATCACAAATGGGCTTCTTCCTTGTGTTTGCAAATCAGGTTCATAGCTATATCCAAGAATATTTTGCTTGTTCGTGACATTCACTAAATCAATAGCGATTTCGTGTGTTAGTTTTTTCACGTTGATGCGTATTCCCAATTTCAAATCAGCTCGGAAATAATTTTTGAATTGAAAACTATTTCGTGAATTTTCTACCACAGCAATATCGGCAATTTGTTTTGAACGAGCCGAATCATAAGCTGAATAACGCTTTCCGCCACCCCAAGTTATTTTCCCGCCAACACTGAATGTGGTATTTTTAGAAATATTTTTTTCGTAACCACCTAAAACATTCAAAACAAAATTGCCATTGAAATCTGTATTGCGCCACACACCGTCGTTTCCTTTTGCTTTTGAATCATACAACGAACCTGTGAGCATGTAATAAAATCCTTTGCTGAAAAATTTTTCCACGGTAAATTCTAATCCATAGTTTCTGCCAACTCCTTTATTCACAAGCGTATCAGGAAAAAATCTGGAGAAAGATGAACCCATATTGAGCAATGAAAAACTACTTCCAGTGCGGCTTTCAATTGGCGCATCAAGTAAATATTGATAGTACGTTTCAATTTTAATGCGTAAATATTTACTCAATGATTTGTCATAACTCAACACAGCATGAACACTTTTTGTAAAGCCCATATCTTTATTATAAGTGCTTCCGTTTGGCGCATAAAAATAAGCATACATCGGCTGTGTTTGGCTGTGCAAGCCAGTTGCAAAGCCAATGCTTTGATTGCCTTTCATTATTTTTTTTAAACCCATTCGAGGTTCGATTGATTTGCTGTTGTTGTTCAAAGTAAAAATTTGACCATGAATTCCAGCTGTAAAAATCAAACTATCCGTGATTTTATATTTGTATTGAATGTAAGGTTGAAATAAAAAAGCGTTACCATTATAGTCCCATCTTTTGCGCCAATCGTAAGTCAGTTCACGAGTGCTGTCAATGAATTTATAAATTTCTTGTTCGGCTTGAAAGCCAATTTTTAAAGTATGTTGAGTGTTAAGTTGTTTATTTACAAACCAACTCAAACAATTTTTTCCTTCTAAAAAATTATAGCCTAAAATCGGTTTCATAGAATCAATCACATAATTAGCATTTCTGTAAACCCTTGTCTGATGTACATCTACAACCTGCCATTGTTTAGCAACAGTAATTTTCATGTAAGCCTTATTACTCAATCTATAAGAATATCCTGCACCCACAACAGCCATATTCGATTTGAAATATTGGTCACGGTCATCTTCGCCATAAGTTTCAGTTGGTGGCTTTGAAAATTTACTTACCACTAAATCAATTTTGCTCAAACCGCCAATCCCAAACACTGTTAGCTTACTTTTTTTGTTGATGGGAAAATTCAATTTGAAAGTAGCATCCTGGTATTTCGGAATTGAATTTGTTCCAATCGGAATGTGCAAACTATTCAACCAATCTAACGTTGCATAACGATAAGCCAACTGATAACTTGCTTTTGATTGTTTGCTGAAATAGCCTTCAGTAGCCACTTCTGCACCCATCACACCAAACTGAACAGAACTTTCTCGTTTTTCAGTATTCCCATTTTTTAATTTCAAATCAAAAACTCCAGCAGTTCCATTTCCATATTCAGCAGGAAATGCACCAGTAAAAAAATCACTGTTGGCAAGTGTTTTATTGTTGATTATGCTCACTGGTCCGCCAGTTGAACCCGGAATATTAAAATGATTTGGGTTGAAAATATCCATGTCTTCTAATCGCCAAACAACGCCCAGTGGTGAATTTCCACGAACTACAATGTCATTTCGGGAATCATCTGTACCACTCACTCCAGCAAAATTACTTGCCATTCGTGCAGGGTCTTGGCGGCTTCCAGCATAGCGTTCGGTTTCTTGCACATCAAAAGTTCTGGCACTTGCCATCGCCATTTCGTTTTGTGCGTTCTTTTTATCAGTTGTAATTTTTACTGATTTTAACTGATGAATTGATTTTTCCAACTCCATATTCAATACCACTTCTTTGCCGCTGGTAACCAACACATTCATCATTGTATTGCTATGATAGCCGATGGCATTAATTTGAAAATCGTGTTTGCCAACAACAATATTTTGCAACTTGAAATTTCCATCAACATCAGTTGCAGAGCCAGTTTGATGCGTTGTGTCATCAGTCATTAAAATTGTTGCACCGATGATGGCTGATTTGGTTTCTTTGTCAAACACACTGCCCACAATCGTTTGCGTATGTTGAGCAAAAAGTTTTGTGCAGGAAAAAATTAAAATCAACAAACAAATTTTTTTCATAAAAAAATCGAAATTTGATTTAAGAGAATTTCAAAATAAAAACACGATGAAATTATTTGCCAAACAAGCCGCCCATCAAACCTCCGAGTCCGCTTGGCTTTTCGCCTTTCAACAAGCCATCAACCATGCCTTGAAAAGCTGGTGGCACTTTTTCTTTGGCATATTCTACAACCGCATCTAATGCTTTTTGTGCTTGTTCTTCGCTGATACCTGCTTTTTCGCTAATTGACTTTACTAATTCTTGCATGATAAATTTGTTTTGTAGGCAAATGTAATTCTAAATGATTTACATTCTATTCATTCCAATAATTTCTCTCACACCATTCAAAGTTTTGCTGGCACTTTCTCGTGCTTTTTCGGCACCCATTTTCAACACTTTTTCTTGGTAAGTTTTATTGTTGATGATGGATTTTATTTTTTCCCTCATTGGGTTGGTGAACAAAATAATATCTTCAGCTAATTGTTTTTTCAAATCACCATAGCGAATGGTACAATTATTATAAGCAGCTTCGAAATGAGCCACAGTAGCCTCTTGCGACACTAATTTCATCAGCGTAAAAATATTTTTTATCGAATCGGGCATGTCGGAATTTGGTTGTGTTGGTCCACTATCCGTTACCGCTTTCATCACTTTTTTGCGAATGATTTCAGGCTCATCGCGTAAGTAAATTCCGTTGCCATCGCTCTTTCCCATTTTGCCTGTGCCGTCCAAACCAGGCACTGTGATTGGGTTTCCGCTAAATGTGAAAGGATAACATTCAGGAAAAAAATCGTTTTTATACAAATGATTAAAGCGGTTGCTAAAATTTCGAGTCATTTCTAAATGCTGCACTTGGTCTTTGCCCACAGGCACTTTGGTGGCTTTGTGAATTAAAATATCAGCCGCCATCAACACTGGATAAGTGAGCAAACCTGCATTCACATTTTCATCTTGCTTGCGAATTTTATCTTTAAACGATGCCACTTTTTCCAACTCACCTTTATAAGCAATCATGTTCAACAACAAATACAATTGCGGAATTTCTGGCACATCGCTTTGTGCATACAACACCACTTTTTCGGGGTCCATGCCGCATGCCAAATAATCAATCAACACCTCATTGGTATTGCGTTTGAAGTCATTAGGTGTGGGATGAGTGGTAAGCGAATGCAAATCGGCAATAAAAAAATAACAGTGATAATTTTTATCGTCCTGCATTTTTAAAAAATTGCCTACTGCGCCAAAATAATTACCAAGGTGCAAGCAACCTGTGCTGCGAATTCCGCTTACTACTGTTTCCATGCTGCGAAAATAGAAAATATTTTTTTGCAAATGTTGCACATAAATTAGTGAATTCACTTTACAGATGCTTTATCAATTTATAACTTTGCCACTATTGCAAATTGCAATTTTATTTAAAAAAAAGTTTGAAAGAATAACATGGAATTAGCCAAAACATACAGCCCATCAGCATTTGAAGACAAATGGTTTGCACATTGGATGCAGAAAAATTATTTTCATTCGGTGCCCGATAATCGTGAACCATTTACGATTGTGATTCCGCCGCCGAATGTTACAGGAGTGTTGCACATGGGGCATACGCTGAATGAAACGGTTCAAGATATTTTGATTCGTCATGCACGAATGACGGGCAAAAATGCTTGTTGGGTGCCAGGCACTGACCATGCCAGCATCGCCACAGAAGCAAAAGTGGTAGCCATGTTGAAAGAAAAAGGAATTGACAAAAAGAATTTATCGAGAGAAGAATTTTTGAAGTATGCTTTTGAATGGAAGGAAAAATATGGCGGCATTATTATTCATCAATTGCAAAAATTAGGTTGTAGTTGCGATTACGAACGCACCAGTTTTACAATGGACGACCATTATTATAAAGCAGTAATAAAAGTGTTTATCGATTTGTATAACAAAGGGTTGATTTATCGCGGCGCACGAATGATTAACTGGGACCCAGCAGCACTAACGGCTTTGAGCGATGAAGAAGTAATTTACAAAGAAGTAAACTCGAAACTTTATTACGTAAAATATCGCTTAGAAATTCCAAATTCTACGAAAGAGGAATTTATCACAGTCGCCACAACTCGACCAGAAACGATTTTGGGTGATGTGGCAATTTGCGTAAATCCAACTGACGAACGCTATGCACATTTGAAAGGGGCATCGGCTTATGTGCCTTTAATCAACAGAAAAATCCCCATCATTTTTGATGAGTATGTAGATAAAGAATTTGGAACAGGTTGCTTGAAAATCACACCAGCGCACGATTTGGCGGATTACAACATTGGTTTGAAACACAATTTGCCCATCATTGATACCTTAAATCCAAACGGAACTTTGAGCGAAGCTGCTCAATTATTTGTGGGCGAAGACCGATTCATTGCTCGTAAGAAAATTGCGAAAGCCATTGCCGAAGCAGGTTTGCTGGCGAAAGAAGAAGACATCATCAATAAAAATGGTTTTAGCGAACGTACAAATGCAGTGGTAGAGCCACGTATCAGCACACAATGGTTTTTGAAAATGGGCGAAATGAGCAAACCAACTTTGCATGCGCAGCAAAGTGGCGATGTAAAATTTCATCCTGATAAATTCGACAACACGTTTAAATATTGGATGGAAAATATCACCGATTGGTGCATCAGTCGGCAGTTGTGGTGGGGACAACAAATACCTGCGTATTATGCGCCAGATGGCACTTTCGCTATTGCTGAAACAAAAGAAGAAGCGTTTAAAAAATTACAAATTGCAAATTCAACATTGCAAATTGAAGACATCAAACAAGATGAAGATGTGCTCGATACTTGGTTCTCCTCATGGTTGTGGCCGATTGAAATTTTTAATGGCATTACGAATCCAAAAAATGAAGAGATAAAATATTATTACCCAACAAATGTCTTGGTAACTGGGCAGGATATTATTTTCTTTTGGGTTGCCCGAATGATGATGGCAGGTTTTGAATACGAAGGCTCAAAACCCTTTAATGACGTGTATTTCACAGGAATTGTTCGCGATAAACAAGGCAGAAAGATGAGTAAGAGTTTGGGCAATTCGCCTGACCTTTTAGAATTGATTGAAAAATACGGAGCTGATGCAGTGCGCTTTAGCATTATGGTTTCATCGCCTGCAGGCAATGATTTATTGTTTGATGAAACGAGTTGCGAACAAGGCAGAAATTTCGCTAACAAAATTTGGAATGCTTTAAGATTGATTAAAGGTTGGAAAGTGGAAGACAGTAATCAGTCGTCAGTTTTCAGTAATCAGTTTGCAATAGATTGGATGCAACAAAGAATCAATGCTGTTTCTTCTGATTATCACAAATTAATTGCAGAATACAAATTAAGCGAAGCGATGAGAGCCTTATACAGCTTGATTTGGGATGATTTTTGCGCTTGGTATTTAGAAATGATTAAGCCCGAATTTGTGGATGGAATTTCAAAACCAATCGACAAAAAAACTTTTGATGCTACGGTAAATTTCTTTGAATCGTTGATGCAATTGTTGCATCCATTCATGCCTTTCTGCACCGAAGAATTTTATCATGCTGTGCAAGAAAGAAACGATGATTTGATGATGAAACAATTTGTGAGCATAGGTTTGGCGAACCTCGAAGGTTCGCCAAACCTTGTTTTAGAACAAGGAAATTTGTTGAAAGAATTAGTTTCAACGATTAGAGATTTGAGAAACAAAAACCAACTGAAACCAAAAGATGCGTTGAAATTAAATATCGAAACGCTTGATAAATCAGCATTTGCAGCCATTGAAAAAATGGTGCTGAAGTTGGGCAATTTATCGGCTATCAATTTCACAATTGAAAAACCAACGAACGGAATCAATTTTGTTTTAGGTAATAACAAATTCAGTTTAGATGCTGGAAACCTCATCAATAGGGCATCGCAGCAAGATGATTTGCAAAAAGAATTGGTTTATTTAGAAGGATTTTTAAAATCGGTGAACGCAAAATTGGGCAACGAAAAATTTGTTGCCAATGCAAAACCAGAAGTAATTGCAATTGAGCAAAAGAAAAAATCAGATGCTGAAAGCCGCATGAATGCTATAAAAGAGAGTTTGGTGAATGTGAATTAATAAGTAGTAATAACTACGTTATACATTTTTCCACTTTATTTTTTAAGTAAAACCACCTAGCAATTTTCGGCTAAAATGATATAAGATTTGTAAAAGAAAACACAAACACACAATGAAACACTTTTACAAACCAATTATCTTATTGGCTTCGTTCATTTCTTTAGGGAAATATTCAGAAGCAAAAATTTCGACTGATAAACTGTCGCTTAGCTTTGGCGGCGGTTCTGTTGCTTTCAAAGACAATCAGCACGATAAAAAAAACACCAAATTAGTTGATAACAAATTGCTGGAGTTGGATACCAAACAACTTCGGAAAACGGATGAAATGTCGTTTTACCCGAGCAACGGATTGGCATTGAAAGTGCTTTTGCGAACTGTGAGCAAAACAAGCAACAGATTTCCCACTGCCATTGCTTCATTAGATGGTGCAACCGAAATTGGTTCGTTAAAAACCGACAACAAAGGCATTGTGATTGAAAATTTCACCGCTACATGCGTTGAGAAGAAGCAATATTTGTTCACTTGGCAATCGACCACACAAAATAAAAATGGGCATTTTACCATCAATTATTTGAATGCAAAAGGAAAGCTACAAACAGTTTACGAGGCTTTGCCACAGGCTGGTGTAAAAAATAATTATACTGCTTTCGTTACACTGCCAGATGTAATAGATAAACCAACTTTCAATTTAATTTTTGAAGATTTAAGCAAGCAATCTGTCAGCTTAGCAAATACGACTATCAATGCCGATGCAGATGGTGAAATGGTTGATATCATTGCACATCAAGAAGAATCGGCACTATTTGTAAAAACAATTGCAGGTACAGGCGGCACTTATAAATTAGATGTTTTTGATGAAAGCGGAAAGCTAATTATTTCAAATGAAGAAGTAGAAATCATGGCTGGTAGTTCGCAAATTATTCCGATGGATTTGCCGCAAGCCGAGCATGGAACTTATTTAGCGGTGCTTTCTAATTCAGGCTCGAAAAAGAAAAAGAAAACTTTTAAAATAGCTCATTAATCTAAAAACAAACCTATCAACTCAAAATGCAGGCTGGAAGCGACCAACCTGCATTTTTTATTTCATTCCGAATCAAAAAAATGCTGCAAAGAAGTTGATTGTAATTCCGATATTTTTTATTTTATTTGCGATAAATAAAACTTAATTGCGAATAATTTTAGATGGATACCATAAAAAAAGTAAAATTCACAGGTCATAATGATTCTGCATTCAACCGAGATTTAAAAAAAAGATTAGATAACTATTTTACCCAACAGAATCAAAATCAATTCGCTGATAGACGAATGTGGTTCAAAGTAATTTTTTGGATTGCAATGTGGATAGCAACTTGGCTTTTTGTAATGTTTTCAGGGATGCCAAGTTGGGTACTTTTTATAGTTGCCGTAGCACATCTTTACACTCATCTATTTATAGCATTTAATATTGCTCACGATGCCAACCACGATGCTATTAGCAAGAATAAAAAAGTGAACCGATTACTTTCTATTTCGTTAGATTTATGCGGCGTAAACTCTCATCTGTGGCGATATTCACACAACACAGCACATCATAGTTATGTAAATATTGAAGGCGCAGATACCAGCAGCCAAGGGCATGGCATCATTCGGTTTACTACCAATGCCGAATGGAAACCACTTTATAAATATCAACATTTGTATGCGCCATTTTTATATGCCGTAGCCACTTTAAATTATGTTTTCACTAAAGATTTTTTGATTTTTATTCATCTTCGCAAAAATCAACATGGCATGAAACCCACTACTGGTGAGTGGTTATTCTTAATTGCTACAAAATTATTTTACTACACTTACACCTTAATTCTTCCGACAATTTTATTACCACAATATTCTTTTCTGACAATTTTTGGGGTGTTTGTTTTGGGTCATGCTTTAATGGGAATTACATTGGCGTTTACTTTTCAAACTGGTCATTTAATTGAAGAAACCAGTTTCCCACCTTTCAATGCCGAAGGCAATATTGATAAAAATTGGGCAATTCATATTGTGGAATCAACAGTTGATTTTGCTCGAACAAATCCAATGGTAGCTTGGTTTTTAGGTGCAATCAATGTACATGTCATTCATCATTTATATCCTCGAATTTGCCATACACATTATGCCGACATTGCGCCCATCGTTCAGCAAACTGCCGAAGAGCATGGATTAAAATATCGTACCTTTCCATCTTTCAGCTCCGCCATTTGTTCGCATTTTAAATTATTGAAGCAATTAGGGCAAAAACCAATCAATTAAATTCATGGATTTTTTTTTAGAGAAACCATATTTCTTCAGCATTTTGGGCTTAACAATCATTTGCTCATTAATCGGTTTTAGCAATCACGATTTTTTCAACAAGAATAAATTTGTGCCGTATGCAGTTGCTCGAAACCCAAAAGAGTGGCATCGTTTCATCACTTCAGGTTTTTTACATGCCGATTTTTTGCACCTGTTTTTCAACATGTATGTGTTTTATTCATTCGGTAGTTACTTGAATTTTGTTTATAAAATTTATTTTGAAAAATGGGGCAACTTATTGTTTCTGGCTTTATATGTCAGTGCCATAGCAGTTTCACACATTGTTACATTTTTAAAAGAAAAAAATAATTATGGCTATGCCAGCATTGGTGCAAGCGGAGCAGTATCGGCAATATTGTATGCCACAATTTTAATTGCACCGCAATCTATGATGAGCGTAATGGGAATTCCTATGCCAGCTATTTTATTTGGTGTGGTTTATTTAGCTATCGAATTTTTTATGGGGCGCCGCAGTGGTAGCGGCATTAACCACGATGCACATTTTTGGGGAGCTTTGTATGGTTTCGTTTTTACAGGCATTTTCAAGCCTGATTTATTTTTAGATTTTATCGAAAAAATAAAAATGATGTTGAGCTAATCAGTTCACCTACTTCATTTTACCATTCGCCTAATTTCATTTTCATCATTTTATCACAACAAATACTTTTGCACAAAAAAATTAAACAAACGTTTGATTAAATTAAACGAACGTTTAACTTTGCGGCGAAATTTTGAAATAGCGATGGCAACAATTACATCAAATAAAGGCGTAGAAAAACGTGAACAGATTATAGAATGTGCAAAAAAACAATTTGCTCAAAAAGGCTACGATGGTGTAAGTACAAGGCTTTTAGCCAATGAATGTGGTGTTAATTTAGCCATGATTTCTTACTACTTCGGGTCGAAAGAAGATATGTATAAAGAGATTTTGGACAGAAACACAATCAATCTTAAAGTTGATTATCCGATTTTAACAAATCCAAAAATTTCGAGTTGGGAAAAACTAAATGCGATTGTAGATGTTTATGTGGAACGATTTTTCTCCAACAAAGCCATGGTGCAAATTATTTTCAAAGAAATAAGTAGCAACAAACGGGCAACTTTATCAAAGTTTGTTTCAGGGAAAATGATGGATAACTTTTCAGTCATCAAAACGATTGTAGATGATGGTGTGAAGAAAAAGATATTTCGCAAAACCGACACAGAACTATTGATAATGACTGTTTTCGGAACATTAATGATGTACATGAATGGCAATAACACTTGCTACAAATTAGTGGGCGCATCAACCGCCGAAGAATGTATGAACGATGTTTACAAAGAAAGAATGAAAGAACACTTAAAAAATTTACTCAAAAATCAATTGACCAAATAATGAACAAAAAACTAAAAACAATTTTGTTTTTGTTGATGGGAAATTTACTTTTTTCCGTTTCCACAAAAGCACAACAACAATCTATCACTTTAAAACAGGCTATGGATATGGCTTTGCAGCATAGCCCGAGTTTACAGATTTCAAAATTGAAAACTGATGTGAGCCAATCGCACATCAATCAGTTGTACAATGCTTTGATACCAACGGTTTCGGTGTTGGGCAATTATACACGAATCAGCGACAACATCACGCCATTTTCATTGCCATTTAACGGACAATTATTTGTGTTAAATCCGCAAGTGTTAAACCAATTCTATAATAAAGCATCCATTCAAGAAGCCATTTTTACCGGTTTCAAAACCTATAATTATGCTTCGATGTTTAAATCGGAATTAGCTGCTTCAAAAGCCGATGCCTCGAAAGACGCTGCCGACCTGCGTTTGATGGTGGCAAACAATTATTTCAATTTATATAAAGCCATCGAATCGCAAAAATTGATGGATGAAAATTTGAAAATTTTAGATGCTCGAATTGCTGATGTGAAAAATTTTGAAACGGTTGGAATGGCTTTAGATAATGATGTGTTGAAAGCTGAATTATTAAAATCGAATTTAGAAATTTCAAAATCGGAAGTGGAAAATACGATTAGCATTATTAATTACAACTTGGATATTTTATTGGGCTTACCCGAAAATACAACATTGAAATTAACGGATGAAGATGTGAACGCAATGCCCGAAGTGCAAGCTGATGGGGCATTTCAAACTACCAACCGAAGCGAATGGTTGGCTGCAAAATGGAGAAGTGATGCTATGAGCAGTTCGGTGAAAATTGCTAAAAGTGCTTATTATCCTATCATTACAGCAGGTTTCAACTATTATTATACCGATCCAAATCAACGCGTTTTTCCAGTGCAAGATAAATTTTATAGCGTTTGGGATGCAGGTATTACTTTGAATTGGAACATCACACAACTCTTTACAGCAAAGGCTTCTATCCGTGAATCGAAAAGTGTTTTAAAGATGAGTCAGTTGGCGATGGAGCAAATAAATGATGGTTTGAAATCGGAAGTTTTTTCGATGCAGAAAAATTATTTGTTGCAAAAAAAGAAATTGAAATTAACTGAACAAGCATCAACACAAGCCAAAGAAAACGAACGCATCATGAAGAACCGATTTGACAATCAAACAGCTTTGTTCAGCGATTTAATTGATGCCGATGCACAAAGTATTCAATCGCAAATTAATCAGGTGCAAGCCAAGTGTGATGCGCTGGTGGCCTATTACAAGTACATGCGTTCAATCGAAAAATAAATTTTAAACACTCAAAATTCAATTCTAAAACAATAATTAAAAATGGAAAATAACGAAACACCAAAAAAGAAAAACATTGTATTGCCCATCGTTGCAGGCGTTGTTGTGCTGGCAATTCTTTTTTATGTAGTGAAGAAAGTAAATTATTCGATGCACTACGAAAACACTGATAATGCTCAATTGGAAACGAATGTGGTGCCTATGTCATTTCGTGTTTCAGGTTTTGTGGCAAAAGTTTTTGTAAAAGATAATCAACCAGTAAAAGCTGGCGATACACTGGCGATGCTGGATGTAGCTGATTTGCAATTGAAAGTAAAACAAGCAGAAATTGCTTTAGCCAGTGCTGAAGCCAATTTGCATGTGAGTGGCATTAGTACAAAAGCAGCGGATGAAACAGCAACAGTTTCTAATTCTGCGATTGCAACAGCGCAAGCGAATTTGGATGCTGCACAAATAAAATTGTGGAAGGCGACACAAGATTTTAATCGCTACGAAAAATTGTTAGAGCTGAAAAGTGCCACCCAGCAGCAGTTTGACAATGCAAAGGCGGATAAAGAATCGGCTGATAAAATGGTGAAAGTGGCGCAAATGCAATTGAACACTGCGAAAAATCAATCGAGTGCATCGAGCTTGCAAGCAAATAGTGTGGGCAGCCAAATGAAGCCAATTGAATTGTTGGTGCAACAAAAAAAATCGGAACTGGAAATGGCAAAATTGAATTTGAGTTATGCCGTTATCACTGCGCCATATAATGGTTTTGTAAGTCGCAAAGCCTTACAGGTTGGGCAGTTGGTAAATATTGGTCAAACTACGATGTATATTGTTGATGGCGAAAATATTTGGGTGGTTGCTAATTTTAAAGAGACACAAACTGCTTTATTTAAAAGCGGAATGGCGGCAAATATTGAAGTGGATGCGTTTGATGATTTGAAATTGGAAGGCGAAGTGCAAAGCGTTCAAGATGGCGCTGGTAGCAAGTTTTCATTGATGCCAACGGATAATGCAACTGGAAATTTTGTAAAAGTGGTGCAAAGAATTCCAGTGAAAATTTTATTGAAAAATTTCGATAAAGAAAAATATCGTTTGAGCCCAGGAATGAATTGTGTGGTGGAAGTGAAATTCAATTGATAATTATCAATTAGTAATTACTAATTAAAAAAATGGCGACAGCAAAAATACAATACGACCCGAATGCCTTAGTGGAGTACGGTTACAGACGTGTGATTATTACGATTACGGTGGTGCTTTGTGCGCTGTTGGAATTGGTGGATACTACGATTGTGAACGTGGCAACAAAAACATTGATGGGCAATTTGGGCGCCACAGTGAGTGAAATTAGTTGGGTGATTGCATCGTATGCGATTGCAAATATTATCATCATTCCGATGTCGGGATTTTTGGCTTCGCAATTTGGTAGAAAATGGTATTTCGCTGGTTCGGTTTTGCTGTTCACGTTTGGCTCGTTTATGTGTGGACATGCTTCGGGAATTTGGGAATTGGTTTTTTGGAGATTCATTCAAGGCGTTGGTGGCGGCGCATTGATGACCACTTCGCAAACTATTTTAACAGAAATTTATCCGAAAGAAAAAATGGGAATGGCGATGGCGATGTTTGGAATGGGTGTGATTTTAGGACCCACTTTAGGACCGCTAATGGGTGGTTATATCATCGACCATTTTGAATGGCCGATGTTGTTTTATGTGAATGTGCCGATTGGTTTGATTGCATTTTTCTTAACGCTGATTTTTGTAAAAGACAATCCGTTTGTCGTCAAGCAGAAATCAATTGACTGGCTTGGAATATTTTTATTGATTTTAGGAATTGGTTCGTTGCAATTATTTTTAGAACAAGGCGAAAGAAATGATTGGTTTGAAAGCCGCTTCATTGTTGAGGTTTTCATCACTGCCATTATTGGTATTGTAGGATTTGTTTGGAGAGAATTAACCACCGAACATCCTGTTGTTGATTTAAGAGTGTTTACTCGAGGCAATGTTGGGTTGGGTGTTTCGCTAAGTTTTTTGATGGGCGCAGTTTTATTTTCTACCGTTTTTATCATCCCAATTTTTGTACAAACATGGCTGGGCTTTACCGCTACTGATACAGGTTTGATGTTTACACCTGGGGCATTATTTACTGGATTTTGTATGCCAATGGTGGGCAGAATGTTGCAGAAAGGTGTGCCATCAAAAATATTAATTGCCATCGGATTTGCTTTAACAGCAGGCTTCGTGTGGTGGTGTTCGTTTTTAATTTCGCCCACTACAAGTCCCGGAAATTTCTTCTGGCCCTTGATGGTTCGTGGTTTGGGAATGGGTTTATTATTTGTGCCTTTATCCAATTTAACTTTAAGCGGTTTGCATGGAAAAGATATTCAGCAAGCATCGGGTTTGAACAACATGATTCGCCAACTGGGCGGCAGCATTGGTGTTGCAGTGATGGGTGTGGTTTTAGAAAAAACAACGGCGCAACATTACAACGATTTAATCAGCAATGTAGCTTCTGACAATATTCAATATTTGGATAGAATAAAAACTTTTACAGCAGCTATGGCAAGCAGCAGCGCAGATATGGTGGCAAACCAAGCTCGTGCATTTTCGATGATTTATGGACAAGTTTTTAAACAAGCCAGCATGATTACTTACATCAATATCTTTCAAGTTTTGTCATTGATTTTAGTTGCAATTATTCCAATAGTTTTCATGGCGAAAATTTACAAAGTTAAACCAGGTGAAGTGCATGATGCTGGGCATTAAAAAGCTTTCCACACTTTGTTAGTTTTCTTTTTCCATTTGCGAAAATTTAATTTCTACTTTCGCAGTCAAAAAGAAAAGTTTGGTGAACTTGTTTGCCCCTATAAATGGTTCGACAAGCTCACCATGACAGTCATCCTGAGCCTGTCGAAAGATTTTTAAATTACAAAAACAACACAAAAATGAAAGTTACCGATATTCAAAAGATAGACGAACGTGAAACCCGTGGCGGCTTTGGCGATGGATTACATGAGTTAGGAAAAATGAATCCTAATGTAGTGGCGCTCACAGCTGATTTGGCTGGCTCATTAAAAATGAATGCGTTTATCAAAGATTTTCCTGAACGCTTTGTGCAATGCGGCATTGCAGAAGCCAACATGATGGGGGTTGCGGCTGGTTTAACCATTGGCGGCAAAATTCCTTTCACTGGCACGTTCGCCAATTTCAGTACTGGCAGGGTTTACGACCAAATTCGTCAATCTATAGCTTATTCCAATAAAAATGTAAAAGTGTGTGCAAGTCATGCTGGGCTTACGTTGGGCGAAGATGGTGCGACACATCAAATTTTGGAAGACATTGGTTTGATGCGAATGTTGCCGAATATGACAGTGATTGTTCCTGCTGATTACAACCAAACAAAAGCTGCAACGATTGCTATTGCTGACTATAAAGGACCTGTTTATTTAAGATTTGGTAGACCAAAATGCGCCAACTTTACTACGCAAAAATTTGAAATTGGTACAGCGCAAATTTTGTGCGAAGGAACTGATGTAACAATCATCGCTTGCGGACATTTGGTTTGGAAAGCCATTGAAGCAGGAAAAATTTTAGCCGAGCAAAATGTGAGCGTTGAAATCATCAACATGCACACCATTAAACCTTTTGATAGCGAAGCGGTCTTAAAATCCGTTGCAAAAACAAAATGTGTGGTTACAGCCGAAGAACATCAGCGCAATGGTGGTTTGGGCGATGCGGTGGCGCAAGTTTTAGCCATCAATAATCCTACACCAATGGAAATGATTGCAGTGAATGATTCTTTTGGCGAAAGCGGAACACCTGAAGAATTGATGCAGAAATATGGCTTAGATACACCACAAATTGTTAGCGCAGCATTGAAAGTGATTGCAAGAAAAAATTGAAAAACATTTAACCACATAGAGGTATAGATTTCATAGAAATGCAAATTCAATTTGACGCTATGTTTGAAAATTTATTTTCTATGCACTCTGAGTTTTTGCAAGAATTTTTTAGAACAACATAGTTTCGCAAGCGAAAAATTCTATTGTGCCTATGTGGTTTAAAAACAAAAACCTAAATGACCGACGAAGAAATTTTATTGCAATATAAAATTCCTGCAAGCCGTGATACCGCTTTCAAGGCGTTGGTTGTAAAATATCAGCAACGACTTTATTATCACATTCGGCGCATGGTTTTAGACCATGACGATGCGAATGATGTTTTACAAAATTCATTCATCAAAGCTTGGAAAGGTTTAGAAAATTTTAGAGAAGAAAGTCAGTTGTACACTTGGTTGTATCGCATTGGCACCAACGAATGCCTCACTTTTTTGGCTAACAAACAAAAGAAATTTGCTTTTTCATTAGATGATATGGAAAATCATTTAGCCAACAAATTGAGCAGTGACAAGTATTTCGATGGCAATCAGATGGAAATGAAATTGCAAAAAGCCATTTTGACTTTGCCCGAAAAACAAAAATTAGTTTTCAACTTGCGTTACTATGATGAAATGCCATATGAAGAAATGAGTAAAGTGTTGGGTACCAGCGAAGGCGCATTGAAAGCCAGTTATCATCATGCTGTGAAGAAAATTGAAGCGTTTGTGAAGGATAATGATTAAACGAAAACAATAAAAAATAGTCATAGCAAGTAGAATAGATAAAGAAGAATGAACACGAGTGATTCCATACAAAAAGAACTAAACGAAATTTCACCCATTGTGGCTGCAATCGGCAACCGCAATGGTTTTCAAGTGCCGAAAGATTACTTTGAAAGCCAAGTAGATTTGCATTTGCAAAAAGCAAAATCGGCTTTGGAAATTGAAAACGTTTTACCTTTCAGTGAATTGAATCATTTTAATTCACCAGAAAATTATTTTAAAGAATTTACTCCAAATTTATCACAGACAAAGTTTGATGAGCATGTTTTAGATTATAGTAAAGTTAATAGTTTCAGTGTTCCTGAAAATTATTTTGAAACATTAGCAGATAAAATTTTAGCACAAACAAAATTAATTAACGAAGAAGAGAAAGCGTTAGAATTCAGTAAAGTGAATGCTTTCAATGTGCCTGAAAATTATTTCGACAATTTAGCGGATGGGATTTGGGCTCAAACGAAATTAATTGGTGTAGAAGAGGAAGTTTCAGAACATAGTAAATTCAATAGTTTCAGCGTTCCTGAAAATTATTTTGAAAACAATGTTGAAGAAATTTTAGTGAAAGCCAAGCAATCAGAGAAAGGAAAAGTAGTTTCATTGTTTAGCAAAACTTCTTTCAAATTTGCAGCAGCGGCTTCGGTTGCAGCCTTGTTGATTGGTGTAGCAATATTTTTCAATCAACCGAATCAGAATACCGAGCAGGCTTTAACAGCTCAAGATATTAATGCATATTTGCAAAATCATGCAGAAGATGTGGAGGATTTGCAATTGATGGAAAACCCTGTTGCAAAAGCATCTGCAACAAAAAAAGTGATTCCGCAAGTTGATAGCAAAAAGGAATCAGAGAAAAAAGAGTTGAAAGAATATTTAGAAAATGAAGTGGATGAATCAACTTTGAATGATGCGATTTAATTAAGAAAACAACATTGAAGATTAAGAACTACATACTGATTTTAATTGCAACGATTTTTTCGTTTTGCAGAGTTTCTTTTGCCCAAGATGGCGAATTGAATGGTAGTGTAAAAGAAAAATTGGAAGCTGAAAAAGTTGCGTTCATCACCAAGAAAATGGACTTGACACCTGCTGAATCGCAAGCATTTTGGCCTGTTTACAATCAATATCGAAAAGAGTTAGAAGCTACAAGACAAGACAAAAAAGATTTGTTGCACGACACCAAAAAGAATTACGACAACATGACCGAAGCTGAAATTGAAAAAGCAATTTCAGAAAGTTTTGTGATGGAACAACACGAATTAGATTTGAAGAAAAAATATTTTTTAGAATTTAAAAAAATAATTTCCAACCGAAAAATTGTAAAGCTCTACCGAGCTGAAAGGCAATGGACACTACTATTGGTGCAGCGTTTGAAGGAATTGCAACAAGACAAGTAAAATATTATTAGCCCAATTTTTTTCTTAGAAAAAAATATTTTTTTGTTTTTTCGAAAATTACATTTACTTTAGTTTTCTAATTTAATTTGTAACAAACTAAAAATTATAATAATCATGAGAGGCGTAAACAAAGTAATCCTTATCGGGCATTTGGGTAAAGACCCCGAAGTACAAACATTTGATGGTGGTAATATGAAATGCAAATTCACATTAGCCACAACCGAAACTTACAAAGACAAAAGCGGACAAAAACAAGAGCAAACAGAATGGCACAACGTAGTGATGTGGGGTGCTTTGGCTGATATTGCACAAAAATTTTTAAGAAAAGGAACACCCGTTTATTTAGAAGGAAAAATTAAAAGTCGCAGTTGGGATGATGCTCAAAGTGGACAAAAAAAATACATTACTGAAATTGTTGCCGATAATATGAATATGTTGGGCGGCAAAGATGGCGCAAGCAATAGCGGTGGTAATTTTCAAAACAACAATCAATCTTCGGCATCTTCATCAGCACCATCTGAAAGCATGATGAACAATGATGCACCAGCAGATGATTTACCATTTTAATTGTTGAAAAATATTTTTAACTTTGTGAGAGTTGAACAATGTAAAAGTTGTTCAACTCTTTTTGTTTAACGAAACCACTATATTTTGGATACGCAACCTCCGTCGGGAAATACACATTTATTAAGCACTTTGCTTTTACAAGCAAGCACTGCCAACAGTTCGGTTCTAATTTTTTATACCACAGTTTTTTTCTTACTAATCTGCAGCGCATTAGTTGCTGGTGCTGAAGTAGCCTTCTTTTCGTTAACTACTAAAGAATTAACGTTGTTGCGAAAAAAATATAAATCATCAGCCAACGCAATTATTGTGTTGTTAGAGCAACCTCGAAAATTATTAGCCACCATTTTAATTGCAAATAGTTTTGTGAATATTGGAATCGTGGTTTGCACTTATGCCATCATCAACTCTTACAATATTCAATCGGTTGTTCTCAAATTTTTTATTGAGATAGTGGCTGTAACCTTTGTGCTGGTGCTGTTTGGTGAAGTTTTACCAAAAATTTACGCATCGCAACGCAATGTCAGAGTGTGTTTATTTATGGTTTTACCATTGAAAGTTTTAGCAAAAATATTTTCGCCATTAAGCTACATTCTAATTTCATTCACGAACATTATTGAAACAAAATTATTGAGCAAAAAACAAACTGAAATTGACACCGATGAGCTTAATCACGCGATAGACTTGGCTTTGCACGATAAAACTTCCAAACAAGAAATGAGCATTTTAAAAGGCATTGCAAAGTTTGGAACCATATCGGCTAAGCAAATTATGAAAGCCCGACCAGATATTGTGGCTGCCGATTACACCATTAATTTTAAAGAATTATTACGATTTGTGAATGAAGTTGGTTATAGTCGAATCCCAATTTATCAAGAAGATATTGATTCCATTAAAGGAATTTTGTTTACAAAAGATTTGTTGTTGCATTCAGATAAACCTGAAAATTTCAATTGGCACGAATTGATTCGCCCACCATTTTTTGTGCCTGAAAATAAAAAAATTGATGACTTACTAAAAGAATTCAAATCCTTGAGAAGCCACTTGGCTATTGTGGTTGATGAGTATGGCGCAACAACAGGATTAGTAACTTTGGAAGATATTTTAGAAGAAATTATTGGCGATATCAAAGATGAATTTGATGAAGGTGAAGAATTTAATTATCAAAAAATAAACGATAACACTTTTGTATTTGAAGGTAAAATGTTGATGAACGATGTGTGCCGAGTTTTAAATATTCCCACCGAAACTTTTGATGAAGTGAAAGGTGAAAGCGACACTTTAGCTGGTTTGTTTTTAGAATTATTTGGCAAAATTCCACACCTCAATGAGTTTGCACAATACAAGCAATTTAAACTCACTGTGCAACAAATGAATAAAATGAGAATTGCGAAAGTGAAAGTGGAAATCAAAAATTAAATCACTTCTGCTACAACAAAATTACTTCCTGTAACCAAAATCAAATCATCATCATCAGCCATTAATTCTGCAATAAGCAGAGCTTCTTTCACCGACGAATATTTTTCGCCAATTAATTTATATTGCAAAGCAGATTGTTGTAAATCAGCCACAGGTAATGCTCGTGGCAAATCAGGTTGGCAAAAATAATAAGTGGCAGAAGTTGGTAACAACGATAAAACTTTGTTGATGTCTTTATCTTTTACCATGCCCAAAACAATGTGCAATTGATTAAATCTTCTTTTTGAAACTTGCTCTAACACAGCAGCAATGCCAGCTTCGTTGTGTGCAATATCTGCCACAACAGTTGGATGAATTTGTAAAATATCCCATCGTCCTCTCAATCCAGTATTTGTTTTCACCTTTTTAAATCCTTGTAAAATGGCTTCATAGCTGATGTTCCAACCATTTGCATTTAAAATTTCGCAACAACTTAAAACTGTTTTTGTGTTTTTAATTTGATAAAATCCAGCTAATTGATTTTCAATTTCAAATTCTTTTTCGTTATCAAAAACTGTTAAGTGCAAAGCATTTTCTGTTTGAAAAATATTTTTTGTTTGCCATTGTTCATCTGCAAATACAATACTGCTGTGCATTTCAGCAGCTTTATCTTGAAACACTGATTTTATTTCGGTGGTTTCACCAACCACCACAGGCACATTTTTTTTGATGATGCCAGCTTTTTCCGCAGCAATTTTTTGCAACGTATCGCCCAATAAATTGGTGTGGTCGAGGCTGATATTGGTGATGCAAGATAATTCGGGTGTAATGACATTGGTGCTGTCTAACCTGCCACCCAAGCCAGTTTCGATGATGGCAATGTCAACTTTTTGTTCTGCAAAATAATCAAAACACATCCCAACAGTAATTTCAAAAAATGATGGTTCTACTTTTTCGATAAATGATTTTGTTCGTTTTGTAAATGAAATCACATCTTCTTCTGAAATCATTTTACCATCAATTTTTATTCGCTCTCTGAAATCTTTTAAATGTGGCGAAGTGTACAACCCCGTTTTGTAGCCTGCGCTTTGAAAGATAGAAGCCAATGTATGCGAACACGAACCTTTGCCATTGGTGCCAGCAATATGAATGCTTTTAAACTTTTTTTCGGGATGATTTAAAAACTCCATCAACGCCAAAGTGTTCTTCAAATCAGCCTTGTAAGCCGCTGCGCCTATGCGATGAAACATGGGCAATCGCGAAAAAAGATACTCGAGTGTTTGTTCGTAATTCATCATTTTTCTCTTTTCATCAATGCATCAGCAAATGCAATGAGTTGATTTTTCTTTTCATCAGCAATGGCTAATTGATGCACTGCTTCGATTGCTTTTTGAAAATGTTTTTGCATTTCTGTTTCAGCCATTTCTCGAACATTTATTTGGTTGAAAATATTTTTTACTGCTTCTACTTTTTTGGCATTGTCGAATTCTTTTCTGTTCAACCAATCATCCAAAACCCTTTGCTGTTCTATATTTGCCAACTCAAATGCTTTCAGCAATAAAAATGTTTTTTTGTTTTGAATAATATCACCACCCACTTGTTTGCCAAAAGTTTCTGGATTGCCAAACGTGTCTAAAATATCATCTTGCAATTGAAATGCAACGCCCATTTGCATTCCAAATTCATAAATAAAATGTTGCTCATTTTTATTTGCGTCAGCCATCATTGCTCCTAATTGCAACGCACAACCCAGCAATACTGCGGTTTTCAAGCGAATCATTTCTAAATAGTCATCTACGCTTACTGTCGATTTTTTTTCAAACAACATATCGAATTGTTGTCCTTCGCAAACCTCTAATGAAGTTTTGTTGAATAATTTTATCGCCGCGGAAACCTTATCAGCAGGTAGTTTCAGCAATTCTTCATAACAAAAAATCAAAGCAGCATCGCCCGAAAGAATGGCGGTGTTGGTGTCAAATTTTTCGTGCACTGTTTTTTTTCCTCTTCGCAATGGCGCATTATCCATGATGTCATCATGAATTAATGAGAAATTGTGAAACAATTCAATCGCCGCAGCAGCAGGCATTACAGCATTTTCATCGCCATTAAAAATTTCATTTCCCAACAAAACTAATTGCGGACGAATGCGTTTGCCTCCCAATTGCAAAATGTAGGAAATGGCTTCGTACAAGCCTTCTGGCTCATTTTTCCATTTTAAAGTGTGTAAATAATCTTCAAATTTTTTCGATAAATCCATGTTGTTCATTGGCGTAAAGATAAATGCAAAATCAATTTTCAAGTGATTGATTTCTTCACGTTATTTGCAGAAATATTTTTTATGAAAATTATTCCGGGAGAAATTTCAACAGGCAAATTACATGCGTATATGCTGGGTTCTATTGCGCCTCGACCGATTGCGTTTGCCAGCACGATTGATAAAAATGGTGTGCCCAATTTATCACCATTTAGTTTCTTTAATTGTTTTGGCAGTAATCCGCCAATTTTGATTTTTTCGCCAGCAAAAAGAGTGAGAGATAATTCGATTAAACACACTTTGGAAAATGTGAAAGAAGTGCCCGAAGTGGTTATTAATATGGTGAATTATAACATTGTGCAACAAATGAGTTTAACAAGTTGCGAATTCCCAAAAGGTGTGAATGAGTTTAGTAAAGCGGGTTTCACGGCTGTGGCATCCGAAAAAGTAAAACCATTTTGTGTGGCTGAATCGCCAGTGAATATTGAATGCAAAGTGAAAGATATTATCGAAACTGGGCACGAAGGCGGCGCAGGCAATTTGATTATTTGTGAAATTGTGATGATGCACATTAAAGATGGAGTGTTGGATGCAGAAGGAAAAATTGACCCACAAAAAATTGATTTAGTAGCAAGAATGGGTGCTGATTATTATTGCCGAGCTAGCGGCAGTGCTGTGTTTGAAGTACCTAAACCGAATTTAAAATTGGGCATTGGCATTGATAATTTACCCGAAAAAATTAGAAATAGCAAAGTGCTAACGGGCAATGATTTAGGCATGTTGGCAAATGTGGAAATCATTCCAACTATTGATTTATCATTTCCATTTAACGGAAATAATTTTCATGAAGCAGCACAACAATATTTGCTACAACACAAACTGCATGAGGCTTGGCAGGTGTTGCTGAAAGAATAATAATTATTCTACAATTAATTTTTGGTAAAATATCTGATTGGTATTTGTTAGTATTTCAACAAAATAAAATCCTGCTCGAAGATTAGAAATATCAACTTGAAATAAATCGCCATAACGATTATCGTTTGAAGCATTTTGTAAAGTAAAAGTTTGCTGAAGTTTACCTGTTACATCATAAAAAAACAACTGGCTAATGTTGTATTTTTTTTGATTAAAATAAATTTCATCATGCGCTGGATTGGGTGTAATTTGAAGTGGCGCATCATAATTATAGCCAGCTTCAGGTGATTGTAGAATATCACGTTGCGCCAATAATTTTATTTGTTGGTCAAATAAAAATCCGCCCAATGAATATGGATACAAAATCTTAAACTCCTGAACAGGTTTTGTATTCATGATAACAAATGTGCTGTCTTGCTGATATTCATTTTGCCAAGTTCGCATAGTAATATCCAAAGGCATTTGACAAAAAACATCAGGCGTTTGATTGGAAATAAATTCAGTGTGTATAAAAATAGTATCATCTTTTTTCCACCATCTTACTTTA
Organism: uncultured bacterium; assembly: GCA_903857255.1. GTDB lineage: Bacteria > Bacteroidota > Bacteroidia > Chitinophagales > CAIODY01 > CAIODY01. Next base: position 56,224 of record CAIODY010000115.1, on the reverse strand, counting down.
TAAGTGGGTAGATTTTTTCCATAAAAATAAATTCGAAAAAATGTATCGAGCGATTGACCAAAATGCTGTTCCAGATGTGATTTCAAGATATTGGTATTGGTATAAGTATATTGAATTGCAGGGTCAGTGATGTAATCTTTTATTGCAGCAAAAAAAGCGGTATCGCCCATTTGCCAACGCAACATGTGCAGCAACCATGCACCTTTGAAGTAAGAATAATTGCCATCAAAAATTCGTGCAACAGAAGTTGTGTCATCACAAAAAACAGAACCAGATTTTGCCTTCCAAATACTTTGCCTCGACCTCCATTGCCAATCTATCCAATCATTTTGGTTATCTACAAACTCACTGCTCAATGCCGCACAATAAGTTGCAAAGCCTTCATTCAACCATATTTCGCTCCAACTGTGGCAAGTTGATTTATCACCAAACCATTGATGCGAAAGTTCATGAGCAATCAATCCAAAACCAAAATCGTGTACAAATGTTTGCGTTTGGTGCTCCATGCCGCCACCCCAGCTGAATTGAGCATGACCATATTTTTCTTTTCGAAAAGGATAAGCACCAAATTTGCTTTCATAAAATTTTATCACTTTCACGATAGCTTTACTTTGTGCTTTATCTAATGAATCATCTTCGGCGTAAATAAAATTTTGAATCAGCAAACTATCATTACCATTCACATCCCAATCATTATACTCTTCATAGTCGGTGCATGCAATGGCAATTAAATAAGTGCTGATAGGATAACGATGTTTCCAATGTGTGATGTTAGTTGAATTATTTTGATGCACAATACTTTTTCTCATTCCGTTTGAAACAGATTTAAAAGAATCAGGAGCTGTAATGTAAACATCTATCGAATCTAATTTATCGCTCAATGATTGTTTACAGGGCATCCAATCGCTTGCGCCATAAGGTTCGCTCAATGTCCAGATGATGCCGCTTCCAGCATGTTTTCGTTGTTGAAATGCACCAAAACCATTTGAACCAATTGGCTTACCATGATAAAAAATGGAGATAGAATCCATTTGATTTTGTGGCAACAATTGAAATAAATTAATCGCCAAAATATCATTCGGCATGTGCTGAAATAGGCCTGATTGCCGATGATAAAGCACACTATCAACAATCAACGAATCAGAACAATCAAACAAAATATTGGCAAACGAATTGATTGTTGGCTTAAAATAGTAAGTTATTTTTCCTATTATAGCCCACACATTCGGGTTGATGTCAAACTCGTATTTTCCATAAACCAAATCGTAATTATCATTGGTGTGAGAACCAATATTTTTTGTTTTAAAATTTGCTGCATGCGCTTCTTGTTCAGCAATATCAAGCCATTTGCAAGCATCAATGTTTTTATAAGTTTGCGAAAAACAAACATTGATAAATAAAAAAGTGAAGAAAATATAAGCACTAAAATTTTTCATTCTCTTGTAAATTTATAGGATTCATTCTAAATTGAAATTGATAATTTTAAAACCCGAACAAAGGTCACTTCTATTTTAAATTAAATTTTTCCATTCTTAATGTCGCCCACCACATTCGGGTCGAGCAAAGTGGTTGTATCACCTAAATTTTCGGTTTCGCCTTCGGCAATTTTTCTTAAAATTCTTCGCATGATTTTTCCGCTTCGTGTTTTTGGTAAACCGCTTACAAACTGAATTTTATCAGGCTTTGCAATTGCTCCGATGATTCGAGTAACCGTTTGCAAAATATCTTTTCGCATCAAATCGGCATCATTCAAACCGCCTGAAAAAATTACGTAAGCATAAATGCCTTGCCCTTTAATATCATGCGGATAACCCACCACAGCACTTTCCACCACTCCATTGTGCATGTTAATTGCATTCTCCACTTCAGCAGTTCCTATTCGATGACCACTCACATTTAACACATCATCCACTCTACCTGTGATTCTGTAATTGCCATCCGCATCTCTCAAACAGCCATCACCAGTGAAGTACAGGTTTTCATAAGTTGAAAAATAAGTTTGTCGGCAACGTTCATGGTCGCCATAAGTTGTTCGCAACATGCCAGGCCAAGGAAATTTCATGCAGAGGTTTCCACTTACATTATTTCCAACAATTTCATTTCCTGTTTCATCCACCAAAATCGGTTGCACACCTGGCAAAGGCAAAGTGGCGTAAGATGGCTTTGCAGGCGTAATTCCAGCCAAATTCGAAATCATAATTCCACCAGTTTCAGTTTGCCACCAAGTGTCAACAATTGGGCATTTTTCTTTGCCAATATTTTTATCGTACCAATGCCAAGCCTCTTCATTGATAGGTTCGCCGACAGTTCCTAAAACTTTTAAAGAAGATAAATTTTTATTTCGCAAAGGTGCTAACCCAAAACTCATCAGACTACGAATGGCTGTGGGAGCGGTGTACAAGATATTTACTTGATGCTTGTCAACAATATCCCAAAATCTTCCTGCATCAGGAAATGTTGGAATGCCTTCAAACATCAATGTGGTTGCACCAGCGGAAAGTGGTCCGTATAAAATGTAAGAATGCCCTGTAATCCAACCCACATCGGCAGTACAGAAATACACTTGATTTTTTTGATACTGAAAAACATTTACAAAAGTATAGTTTGCCCAAACCATATAACCAGCGCAAGTGTGCACCACACCTTTGGGCTTGCCCGTAGAGCCGCTGGTGTAAAGGATGAAGAGTATATCTTCAGCATTCATTTCTTCGGCTTCGCAAAATGGATTGCCTTGCAACTCTACTTTTTTTATTTCCTCATGCCACCACAAATCTCTTTGTTTAAGCATGCTCACAGGTGTTTGTGTTCGTTCAACCACAATTACTTTTTTCACAAAATCGCAATTTACCAACGCATCATCAATAACATTTTTTAGTGGAATAATTTTTTCGCCGCGAAATGCGCCATCGCAAGTGATAATAAATTCTGCTTTTGCATCGTGCAATCTATCTGAAATTGATTGTGCTGAAAAGCCGCCAAACACAACGCTATGAACGGCTCCAAGCCTTGCACATGCTAAAACTGCAATTGCCAATTCAGGAATCATACCCATGTAAATCAAAACTCTGTCGCCTTTTTTTACGCAATTATTTTTTAGCACATTGGCAAATTGCATCACTCGAAAATGCAGCTCTTTATAAGAAAGTGAAATGCTTTTTTCGGAAGGATTATTCGGTTCAAAAATGATGGCTGTTGTGTTTCCATTTTCTTGTAAATGCCTATCCAAACAATTCTCTGTTATGTTCAATGTAGCACCTCGAAACCACTGTATTTTCGGTTCTTTGAAGTTCCAGTCTAAAACTTTATCCCACTTTTTTTTCCATAAAAAATATTCAGCAATTTCAGCCCAAAACGCTTCGGGTTGCGTTACACTTTTTTTATAAACTTCGTGATATTGTTCAAGCGATTTTATTTGATAAGGATAGCTCATGGATTTGATTTTAATTTGAAAGATACCAACAAGCTATTTATTTATCAAACCTATTGCGTAAGTCAGTAGTTGGTTTTTCAAACCACTTGTATAAAAGCTGTGCAACGAAATAAGTTGCGAATAAAATAATATAAAATTGAAGCATTGAATTATGAATTGACAATCGGCTTAAAACTTGCATCAGTGTGAGTTTCACAAGCATGTGAATTAAATAAATGGAGTACGAATATGTGCTAATGTTGGTGAATAATTTTTCAAAAATTGAATTTTTAGAAAATGATTTTATGCTATCAAAAAACGGAAAAAGTAGAGTAATTGAAAAAGAAACAAGCGTAAAGAAAATTGTTTTGAAAAAAAATGGTGTATCAATATTGCCTTCTAATTTTTGAATCAACAGACAACACATTGCTATCAATACTATTAATCCAACAACTGCTGACACCCTTTTAAACTTATAAAATAATTCACCAAATTTCATTTTTAAAACTGCCAATAAAACACCGAAAGAAATTGCATCTAATCGGAAAAGGGTTACTCTTTTAAATCCTGCATCCCACTCATCACTAAATGTTTGGTTTGAAAAATAAATCCTCAAACCAAGACAAACAATCTGATAAAGGATAATAGTATAAATAATTGTGCTTGATTTATTAGCTGGTTTTAAGGAAAAAGTAAGAACTAAAACGATAATAGGAAACGTGAAATAAAACCATTCTTCAATTGCCAAACTCCAAGCAATCATGAAATATATTGGATGTGGACTTAAAAGATTTTGCAAAAAAATAAAGTAAAATGGAAATTGAGGAATCAATTTATTCTTAAAAACAACACATGATAAAACAGCATCGATTATTAGCACCAAATAATAAGTTGGCAGCGTTCGAAACCATCTTCTTACCCAAAAAATCTTTAGTTTTTTCCAACTCGAAGTTGATTCTTCAAAAAACTCTTTTATAATTATTGTACCAATTAAAAAAACGCTAAGCACAAAAAATAATTCAACACCTAAATAACCAAAAATAGGGGTGAGCAACTCTGGTCCGATTTGGGGAAATAACAACACCGACAGGTGTGAAAAAACTACAAACACAATTGCTAAAGTTCTTAAAATATCCAGACCATAAACTCTATTAGCGTTCATATTAAAAGTGTAAGAATCGATAAATATAGCTAACGACCAGTATTAAAAATTTTAAAAAAAATATGGATTTTACAATAAACTATTTCAAAAAACATTCCAAGCAATTCAAATTATTGATGCAACTTACATCTCCTAACATTAGTTTTGTGAATTCAATGCGTTAATTTCTTTTAGTAAAAAAAATCTACCAACCATCAAAATATGTGTGGCATAGCTGGCATCATCCATAAGAATAATTCGCCTGTGGCTATGCAACAGCTTGAAACGATGAATAATGCTGCATCGCATCGTGGTCCAGATGGCGAAGGATATTTTCTGAAAAATAATTTTGGCTTAGCTCACCGCCGATTATCTATCATTGATTTAAGTGAAAATGGCAAACAGCCTTTGCATTATTTGAATCGTTACACCATCACATTTAACGGCGAAATTTATAATTATTTAGAATTGAAAAGTGAGTTGGAAAAATCAGGTTATCATTTTAAAACACAAACTGATACTGAAATTATTTTAGCTGCTTATGATTGTTGGAAGCAAGATTGTGTGAATCATTTTAATGGTATGTGGGCATTTGCCATTTATGATGAACAAGAAAATAAATTATTTTGCAGTCGCGATAGATTTGGCATAAAGCCTTTCTATTACTGCATTTCAGGCAATCAATTTATTTTTGGTTCAGAAATAAAACAATTGCTGACCATCGAAAAACCAAAAGTGAATTTCAATATTTTAATGGATTATTTGGTTTACAATTTAGAAGAACACACCGATGAAACTTTTTTCAGCAACATAAAAAAACTACCAGCAGCGCATCATTTAACCTACGATTTAGCAACACATCAATTCAAAATCGAAAAATATTACAGCATTAAAATTGATGAAACACTAAAAAATATTTCGGAGACAGATGCCGTAAATTTATTTCAACAAAACATGCAACGCAGTATTCAATGGCGTTTGCGAAGCGATGTAAAAGTTGGTACTTGTTTGAGTGGTGGTTTAGATTCATCTTACATTTCAACCATTGCTGCAAAAAATTATCATTTCGAAAATGAAAAATTTTCAGCCATCACTGCTCAAAGCATTGACCAAAGAAATGATGAAACACAATTTGCAAAACAAGTTGTTGAACAATCCAACTTGAATTGGATTACAACACAACCAACCACACAAGATTTTTTTGATGCCATCGAGGAAGAAATAAAATGCCAAGAAGAGCCATTTTTTAATACCAGCAATTTCATGCAGTTCTTTGTAATGAAAGCTGCAAATCAATCACGGATAAAAGTTTTGTTAGATGGTCAAGGTGGAGATGAAACGCTTTTGGGTTACAAACGCTACTACCCTACTTTGTTTAAATCAAATTCAATTTTGAATTTTCCAAAAATATTTTTTCAGGTTTTAGCGAATGGAAATGTCAGCACCAAAGAATTATTGCTACAAAGTTTTTACTTCACCAATTCCTCTTTTCGCAAAATGAGGTTGAAGAAAAAACATTCATTAATCAAACAAGAATTTATAAAATTAGCCGATGAAACATGGATAGATAAAATGGCAGATGCTTATCAAAACCCTTTATCCATGCAACTTTTGGAATTACAACATACACAATTGCCTCGATTATTAAAATATGAAGACCGAAATTCAATGCACTTTGGTATTGAAACACGTTTGCCTTTTTTAGATTATCAGTTGTTGGAATTTAATTTGTCATTACCTACAAATTTGAAAATCAAAAATGGTTGGAGTAAATATATTTTACGACAATCAATGCAAAACATTTTACCCGACTCAATTGCATGGCGCAAACAAAAAATAGGATTTGAATCACCCGAAAATATTTGGTTAAATGATGATAACTATTTTTTGAAAACGATAAATGATTCACCACTTTTGCAAAAAATTTATAACAACAAAATCCCACAAAACAATACCAAACACATGCTTTGGAAGCTGTTTAATATTGCAAAGTGGGAAAAGTTGTTTGGTTTATCTAATTAATTTTTGCTGAAATGATGTTTAATTTATCGAAGAAGAAAATATTGGATTATGCAGTAACCTTCGGCGTTGAATTTTTAATCATGCTTATTAGTGTTGCATTATTTAAAATCATCGGGAAAAAATTTGAGCAAATTGGTTTTTCAGAATACACCGTTTCAAAAAGATTTATTGGATTTGTACAACCCTTGCTGATATTAGGATTTGGGGTTTCACTACCAAAATATTTAGCGATTGAAAAAAACGAATCAGTTCAAAAACAAATTCATTATTCAGTTCAAATTTTTCTGATTGGAATTTTTTCAACAGCATTGATTATTGGTTTTTTATTCAAAAATTTTATCACTCAAATTGTTTTCGGAACTACAAATGAATTTTGGCTATTGTTAGCCTGTATGTTTTATTCAATGAGTTTGATGGTTCATACAAGCATATACAATTTTTTTCGAGGCGGCGGAAAATATAACTTATCAGCCATGATGCAATTTGTCAATTTAGGATTGCTACCATTAATTGTTTATTTTATTGCTACTGATATAAAAAGTTATTTTGTTTTGCTATCTATCATCAGTTTATTTTTTTCATTCAGCATTCAATTATTTTTAATTGGTAAGCAAAGTTTAGAATTTCATAGTTCAAAAAAAATCGTGAAAGAGATGTTTAATTATGGCTATCGAAGAATGCCAGGCGATGTAATTTTCAATTTGTTCACTTCCATTCCTGTATTCATTGCAGCCAATTACATTTCATTGATTGAAGCCGGGAAAGTCGCATTCTGTATGAGTTTGCTGAATATTATTATTGCATTTATGTCGCCGATTAATATCATTTTACTACCTGAATCTGCTAAAATTATTCAACAAAAAAACTTCACAGCATTATCTTCTATCAATAAAAAAATGACTTTATTAGCTATGTTGATTGGTGGACTTTCAATTGTTGTAATTATTTTTTTAGGAAAATTTTTACTTCTTTTTTTTAACGTGAAAGATGCTGAAAATACATTCAAATATTTAATTATTATTTTCACTTGCGTAATTGGATTCAGCATTTATTCAGTATTGCGAAGCATCATTGATGCCTATTACAGTTCTGCAAAAAACGGAATGAATGTGTTGATTTGTTTCGTTTTATTTTTGATAAGTTTCGGAGTTTTATATTTAATGAAGAAAAATTCTTTACCCCATTTATTAATTTGCTTTTCTTGTAGTGTTAATCTTTTAGGAATATTAACTTTCTTTACGACAAAAAAAATTTTAACAAAAAACAATTCATGATTTCTATATACTTGTTTTATGCATTTTCATTTGTTTTGTTGTTACAATTTTTGTCAGCAATTTCTTCACTCATAAAACAGAAATCGTATTAAGCCTCACAAATCAGCATCATGGTTGTGTCGTAAATGTTCTTGAAATGCGTTTCACTAAAAAAAATATCATCAACAAATGGCTATTTTAATCATTTCGCTTTATGCACTTTTAATTGGTGGTGCAGGAATAATTTTTTTTCTAAATAAAAAAATCTATCAAATCACACATGAATGGAGTGTTGCTATTGCTTCATTCATTCTTTATTATTGGGGAATTGCAGGTGCTTGGATTTTAATTCCTGACCAATTATCGAACGAAAAAGGAAAAGTAATTGGGTTGCATTACTATTATATTTTTGAAAAATTATTTAAGGTGGATGTTGATTGGATTTACTTTCAGAGCATTTTATCGTACTCCTTATTTATCATTTGTTTTCTCACTATTTTATTGTTGGCAATTAGAAAATTCAGTTTTCCTAAAACATTTTTATCACCCAATCAATTGCCCCAAGTAAATAGCATTTTCATATTTACAACTACTGTATTTTTAATTCTTGTAAGTGCGTATGTGATGCGAAAAGAACTTTTTTTTTCAGTTTCATTTTCTAAATCTATTTATTTAATTACACGGAATTCAAACAACAGTTTAAAAAGCATTCATCAATTAGCCAATAATTACATAGTATTTGTGCCACTTTATGGCATGTTAATTTTACAAAACGCTCCAAAAAAAATATACGATAAAATTTTTATTTACATTAGTGTATTTCTGGGTATAGGCTACCTAACTGCATTAGGTAACCGACATGAATTGGTATTCAGCGGCATATTCATTTTATTTTTTTTAATAAAATGGTTTTTTGAAAAAATTATTACACTCAAAAAAATCATCGTTGTTTCTTGCATTATTACTATCCCGATAATTTTAAGCGACCCAGCCCGAGCAATATTTCCTATTATTATTAGCCACATTTATCATCCAAACTTAGCAAAAGAAGAATTAGATGAGTTAAACAAAATCAATGTATATGCATCAGATGACGTGCTTATTGCAACATCGCATGCTTTGGCTAATGTGGCTTTTAGTAACGAATTATTTTTTGCAAATTTTTCGATGTATGGCATTTTGAAGAAGAATGTTGCTATTACAAATGGAACAAGTATTAAGATTTTAGCAAATTCACTCCTTCCTAAATTCATTTTTCATAAAAAAAACACACAAGAGGATATTTATTCTTACTACGCCCGAAGCGTAAATGCCAAACCTGGTCAAGGCTATTCTATTTACAATAGTGCTGCTTGGTATTTGAATTTTGGATGGGTTGGAATTTTACTTGGAGCAATAGTGTTGATGTTATTTTTCTATTTAGGTTTTTGGTTACGAATTCAATCAGAAAGTACCAATAATTTATTTTTAAAATTTGCGTATTTTACATTTCTATTTTTGTTAGCTGCACAGTTCCCCTCTATTGTTCGTAGCGGACCTGAGAATATTAAATCAATTTTGTTCGAAGCATTATTAATTCCTATGGCTATTATTTTTTGTATGTATAATGCCACTCAATTGCTGAAAAAATTAAAATGAAAATTTTATTTACAATACCTGGTCCAGCAGATAAAAACAATATGCTATTTGCACAAAGGCAAATAGAATCAATCAGCCATGCCAGAGCATGTAAGACTATTTTTTTAGAAAGCAAATCACTTATTTATTTATTTAAAAAAAAGAAAGAAATAAAAAAAACAATTACTGAATTTAAGCCTACAATTATTCATAATCAATATGGTTCGTGGAGTGCACTATACATGAATCTAATAACTCGTTCTGTTCCTATTGTTATTACCTTGCAAGGTAGCGATATTAACCACACACCCACCGATGGTTTTGCAAAAGATTTAATGGCAAGATGCTCTACCCAAATTGCTTGTTTGTTATCAAAAAAAATAATTTGTGTGAGTAGTGGTTTAAAAGATAAAATATTTTTTGGCAAGAAAAAAGCTGTTGTATTACCTAATGGGATTGAATTACAGCAATTTTACGAAATTGATAAAACCATCGCCCGACAACAACTACAGTGGAATGCAAAAGAAAAAATTATACTTTTCAATGCTAACAATCCAAACATCAAACGATTAGATATTGCTAATGCCGTAGCTAAAATTTTGACATCAAAAAGTAATGATTTTCGGTTAGAAATTTTAAATGGAAAAGTTGAACCTGATAAAATTAATTTGATGCTAAATGCTGCAGATTGTTTATTGGTATGCAGCAATTCAGAAGGTAGTCCTACTATTGTAAAAGAAGCAATGGCTTGTAATTTACCTATTGTATCAACCGATGTGGGCGATGTAGTAGAAAGAATTAGCAATACTTCACCACATAAAATTTGTTTGCAAAATGCCGATGAATTAGCTATTGCAATTGAAGATGTGTTGAATAAAAATATTCGCTCGAATGGCAGAGAAGAACTTAGGAAGCAACAAATAGACGCTGACAATACTTTAAAAAAGATAATGACAATTTACAATAATTTATCCACCAAATAAAATTTGAATACCTTCTGCTATATGTATAATTGCTTAAAACAGAATAGCAAACATTCAACCATACTGTGGTTCTGCATATTTTTATTTTGTTTTCCCTTTGGCGGCAAAGTAGTTGTTTGGAGTATTATTCCTATTGCTTTAGATTTTTTATACTTTAAGAAATGGAAAAACTTAAAAGGTTTTGTTTCTATCAAAAACCCATTGATTTGGTTGCAGTTTTTTTATTTTTTGCATGTAGTTGGTTTGCTTTGGACAAATAATTTTCATGAAGGAATTTTTGATGTTCAACAAAAATTATCATTGCTCATTTTTCCTATTTTATTTTACGCCAATCGGTTTGAAATTATTTCCAACAAAAATTTACTCTTTAAAAATTTCATCATTGGTAATACAATTGCAGCCATTTACTGCATTGTAATTGGAATTGTAAACAAATATTTTCTGCACAAAGAATTCTTGCAAAATGGTGGAATCTTACCTTCTTACGCCGAATTTTCTTTGTTTTTACATGTTGCTTATTTTACATTGTATCTTAACATTGCTTCGTTTTTTTGTTTAGTATTGTTTCAGCAAAGCAATAAAAAGACAATAAAATTAATTTGCCTTTTAACTATTTTGCTATTCGCTTTTACTATCTATTTCCTCTCGTCAAAAGCAGGTATGATAGCTTATTTAACAACCTTTGCAATATTCTTTGCAAAGCAAATTTGGCAATCAAAACATAGATGGATTGGACTTGGTTTGTTTGTTTGTTTATCGGTCGTATTATTTTTTGTTGTGAAAAAAAATCCACGATTTGAATCATTCAAATCTATGACTGCTGAAATTTTTCATCCACAAAATGTTGACCCAAATGCTTCTTCGGAAAGTAGTAACGGACAAAGAATTTATGCTACAAAAACTGCTATTCATTTAATTCAAACAAACTGGTTGTTAGGCGTTGGAACTGGTGATGTGATTGATGAATTAGAAGCGGAATACAGCAAAAACAATTTAGAAGTACTTGCTCACAAACATTTAAACTGCCACAATCAATACATTGAAAGTACGCTACAATTGGGCATTTTGGGCAGCTTATTCATTTTACTATTATCCATCGGCACAATTATAAATGGACTGATAAGAAAGAATATTTTACTCACTTTATTTGGTGTGGCATTTTCCATTAACATTCTTTTTGAATCCATGCTTAACACACAAGCTGGGGTAGTTTTCTTTGCAGCGTTTTATTGTTTTCTATATTTGTTGAGTTCTAAAAAATTATCCATTGAATAAAAAAATTCTCACAGTAATCGGTGCCCGACCACAGTTTGTAAAAGCTGCGGTGGTAAGCCGTGCGATTTTAGAAAGCAATTCTTTGCAAGAAATAATTGTTCACACTGGGCAGCATTTCGACAAAAATATGAGCGATATTTTCTTTGATGAAATGCAAATTCCAAAACCAAATTATAATTTAAACATCAACGGATTGAGCCATGGCGCTATGACAGGGCAAATGTTGGAGGGCATTGAAAAAATTTGTTTAGATGAAAAACCAGATTATGTTTTGGTCTATGGTGATACTAATTCTACTTTGGCAGGTGCATTAGCAGCAAAGAAAATTCACATCAAAGTTGCTCATGTAGAAGCAGGTTTACGTAGTTTCAATATGCGAATGCCCGAAGAAGTAAATCGAATTTTAACCGATAGAATTTCGGATATTTTATTTTGCCCGACAACGACAGCCATAAAAAATTTAAAGAACGAAGGATATGACAACATTGATTGCCAGATAGTAATGACAGGCGATGTGATGTATGACGCTGCGATGTTTTACGCTAAAACATCCATAAAAAAAAGTACAGTCTTGAAAAAATATCCACTAAAAGATTTTGTGCTTTGCACTTTGCATCGTGCCGAAAACACGGATGATTTGAATAATTTAAAAAGCATTTTTTCGGCATTAAATAAAATTGCTGAAACGCATTCCATCATTTTACCCATTCATCCACGAACCAGAAAAATAATTGGTCAAAATAATTTAAAAGCCAATTTTCAATTGATTGACCCTGTTGGTTATTTTGATATGATTGAATTGTTGAAAAATTGTAGCCTTGTAATGACTGACAGTGGCGGCTTACAGAAGGAAGCATTTTTCTTTCAAAAAAATTGTGTTACACTTCGTGAGCAAACCGAATGGGTGGAATTAGTAGAAAATGGATTCAATATGATTACTGGAGCTGATGAACAAAAAATTCTTTCTGCGTTTGAAATCATGTTGCACAAGCAAAATAATTTCAGCATTAATTTATATGGAAATGCCGATGCTGGAAAACAAATAGTTGCCGAATTGTTGAAATGAAAATTTTAGTTCTTACACAATATTATCCACCCGAAACTGGTGCTCCACAAAATCGCTTGAGCAGTTTAGCCAAATTTTTAGTGCAGCTTGGCGATGAAGTAGAAGTATTAACTGCCATGCCCAATTACCCGAAAATGCAGGTGTTTGAGAGTTACCGAAACAAATTCTATTGTAAAGAAACGGTTGAAAACATTACCGTTCATCGCAGTTGGATTTATGCAAAAAACAGCAAAGGAATTGTTGCACGATTGCTCAATTATTTTTCTTTTGTTTTCACTTCATTCTTCATTGGAATTTTAAAATTGAAGAAATTTGATTTAATCATTTGTGAATCGCCACCTTTGTTTTTAGGCATTACTGCCGTGTGGATGAAATGGATTCGTGGCAGCAAATTGTGTTTTAATGTTTCTGATTTATGGCCCGAAAGTGCAGAAAAATTAGGCATCGTAACTAATAAAAAAATGCTGGCGGCTGCTACCTGGTTAGAACATTGGTGTTATAGAAATTCAGATTTTATTAGCGGACAAACGCAAGGCATTTGCAAAAATATAAGCGACAGATTTCCTAACAAAAAAATATTTTGGTGGCGAAATGGTTTTGATTTCAGTCAATATTTAGCGGTTGAAACTTCGTCATTTAGAAAAGCAAACAACATAACCGAAGAAAAATTTGTAGTGATGTATGCTGGTGTAATTGGTTATGCACAAGGGCTAGAGGTAATTATTAAAGCCGCCAATATTTTACAAGATGTGCAATTTGTTTTGGTTGGTGATGGCCCAGAAAAAGAAAATTTAAAAGCGTTGGTGGCTGAATTGAGCTTGAAAAATGTGTTGTTCATTCCTAACACTCCAAAGAAAGAAATTCCAGCAATAGTTGCTGCATGCAATGCTTACATCGTTCCTTTAAAAAAATTGGATTTATTTTTAGGAGCAATCCCATCAAAAATATTTGAGCCTTTAGCACTCGGATGCCCTGTAATAATGGGTGTTGACGGCGAAGCAAAAGAAATTTTTGTGGAAGAAGGAAAATGTGTTTTGCATTTTGAACCTGAAAATGCTGAACAATTAGCAAAGCGAATTGCAGAATTGAAAAAAGATACTGGTTTGCTACAATCATTAAAAACAAATGCCACTAAATTTGTAAAACAAAAATTTGATAGAGAGATTATTGCCAAAGAATTTTATGAATTTTTGAGAAAGTAATTAAATACAACAAAACGCATTATGCAAAATGTTGTATAGTTTACTTCGCTAACCAACGCCCTAAAAAGCAATCGTACACTCTGTAATAATTCCCTTTTTCGTCTTTTCGGCAAAAAATCATTTCTTTATTTAAAAGAGCCTCCAAGCTGCGTTGTACATTAGCTGGTGTACCTAAATGGTAGTCATAAATAAATTTTTTAGCCGATGGTTGATACACCATATCTTCTTTAGCGATGGCTTTTAATAATTGCCACTGATTAGTAGTTAACAAAGTTCGATACTGAAAATAAACGGTTTCATTTTCCTTTAACAATTCATAAGCTGCATGTTGTGCATCAACTAAATTTATTTTTTTTATGCCCATGCCAAATATTTTATTACACAATGTTTGAGTGTAATAGGTATGTTGTTTAGTGAAATCTAAAACAAATTCTAATGCTTCATTGCTTATAGTACGTTTACGTTCGGCGAATTTTTGTTTGATAAAATCATTGTAAATTTTCTTATCAATTTCATGTAAATAGATGGATTGCGTACTGGCAAAAAATGGTCGTTTTACATTATTAAACATATCAGCTAATAAATGCTGACTACTGCCACTAAAAATAAATGTTACGTTTTTTAGTTGTTGAATAATGCTTCTTAAATATGCTTCCACATTCTTTTCAGGGAAATTTAATATTTGCTGAAACTCGTCAATAGCAATAATTATGGGGCGGTTTTGATTATCTAAAAATTTTAAAAGTTGTGCCAAACTGTTTTCATATTGTTTGGTTTGAGCAAAATCGAAACTAACTTCAGGTGCACCACTGAAGCTATCAAAACTAAATACAGGTCGAAATGATTTTAACAACAACATGAATTTTTTACCAATCGAATTTTTTTCAGGAAATGCTTTTAGGATGGCTGATGCAATCAGATTCGTAAAATCTTTTAAATTAGTAGTAGCAAAAATATCTACATAAATGCCGCTGCATCGTTTGGGCAAAGTATGAAAAGTATGATGCAACAACCCTGTTTTTCCCATTCGGCGTTCCGCTAATAAAATGGTGTTAATACCATTCAAAGCATTGCTTTGCAATAGTTTTGTTTCTCTCACTCGGTCACAAAACAAATCTTCATTGTAGTAATTATTAACTGGAAATGGATTAGTTTCAAATAAATTTGTCATGATGCAAATCTATACAACAATTTGCATTATGCAAAATGTATAATGCAAATTGTTGTACACAAAATAGAATAATCTCTATTCCATTCTTTATTTGAAATGTACTTCAATTTAATTTCCCCATAACACACCATTCAATTTTTTTTTGTTTCTTCGTTTTTTCAAAAATAAAAATGAAATTCAGTTATAAAATATTTCTTGTTTTACTTTTTATCAGCTCACAAACCATTGCCCAAAGCAGCTTTCAACGAGTGGTTACGGATGTTGGTAATTTACAATTATCGCTAACCAATGCAGGCACTATTGGCGACCCATCGATGGCAAGTGCTTCTGCCAATAAACCCTCCATGCAATATCCCAAACAGTCAGGCAAAGAACATTTATTTGAAAGTGGCTTATGGATTGGTGCTTTGGTAAATGGGCAAACAGCCGTTTCCACTGCATCGATTGATGCTACAAGTGGCTATACAACTGGTGCTTCGGGCTTTGAGTTCACATCTAACATCGGTAATTCAATTACACAACGTTCTATTTTAACCAACAATAACTATTACTCAGCTTCAGCCATTTCGCATCAAGATTTTGTGATGGACTTTACCGATGCTAATACCATTGTTCCCGGAACAATTACGCCCATTTCAGGACATACTATTCCTTTGAATGCTGGTGTACATTTAGAATCGTATGCTTGGGATTATGGCTTTGCAGATTACTTTGTTATACTAAATTATACCATCACCAATAATTCAACTAACACTTGGGATTCGGTATGGATAGGCAATTGGAGCGATTTGATTGTAAGAAACATTAGCGTTACCACTGCTAGCGGAACTTCTTTTTTCAATAAAGGAGCCAACGGTTGGTTAGATTCATTCAAAGCGGTGTATGCTTACGATTTTAATGGAGACCCCGGCTATACTAATTCTTACGGTGCAATGCTTTTTTTAGGAAGTGAATACCGCAACTTATTTTTTCATCCTGATAATGCTGCAACCATTACCAATGCAGGTTATTCAGCACCAAAAGTGAATCTAAACTTCTGGCGTTATAAAGATATTTCGGCTACACCACCTTATATCAGTGGGTTTCCGGGTGATGATGTAACTAGATATGTAAGAATGTCGAGTGGTGTTAATCCACTAGCCACTGATATTTTTTTAAATACTGCTGATAACAGAACTGAATTGCTATCGGTTGGTCCATACAGAAGTGTTCAGCCTGGTGAGTCTATCAATTATGTGATTGGATTTGTTTGTGCAAAACAAGGCGGACCTTATTCGCCCAACACGGTTGATGATTTTAATAACAGAAGTGAATTGGCTGCACATTTAAGTTGGGCACAACGCACCTACAAAGGCGAAGATGTGAATAACAATGGTGTTTTAGATGCCGGTGAAGATTTGAATGGCAATGGGAAATTAGATAGATATATTTTGCCATCGCCACCTGCCACACCTATTGTGAAAATTATTCCAAACAACAATTCCATTGATATTTACTGGGATGAAAATGCTGAACGAAGCGTTGACCCCATCAGTAAAATAAAAGATTTTGAAGGGTATAATCTGTATAGAAACATGATTAGCACCGATAATAATTTAACCAACGGTATTACCACTGTGCCTATTGCCACTTGGGATAAAATTGGCGACAGCATTGGTTACAACAATGGTTTTTCAGCTATCCGATTAAATCAAGCGAAGTTTTTTGATGGCGACACTACACCTTATTGGTATCATTATTCGATGACTGGTTTGCTGAATGGCTGGAAATATGCCATCACCATTACTTCATTTGATAAAGGTAATCCTGCATTAAATTTAGAATCGTTAGAATCATCAACGGTCAATAATACTTTTAATGTATGGAGTGGAACCAAAGCAGACAGTTCGGATAAAGCTACGGTGGGCGTTTATCCCAACCCTTATGCTATTGATGCAGCTTGGGATGGCACCACAGCCCGAACACACAAACTTTATTTTTACAATCTTCCACCGCATGCCTTAGTAACCATTTATACTTTGAGTGGTGAAATAGTTGCTTCCTTTAATCATGATGCTGCTACTAATAAGGGCGATGATATTGATTGGTACAACACTTTTGGTGGTGATGATAGCAAACGGATTTTGCCCGGGGGCGAACATGCTTATGATATTTTATCCAATGCCAAACAAGCTTTGGTACAAGGCTTATACTTATACTCCGTTAAGAATTTAGATAGCGGCAAAGAACAACGAGGCAATTTTGCAGTAATAAGATAAACCTTGATACACGTTTCTCTAAAAACCTGATTAATCTATAGAAACACTTCCATGCTAATAATTTCAACAAGCGTTTCCTTATTTTTTCGGATATTCGCACCTCAAATTTTTTAACGCATGTTTGCCAGTTTACAAGATAGATTAGAGAAAGCCATCAAAACCCTGAAAGGCGAAGGACGAATTTCGGAAATAAATGTTGCAGCCACCATCAAAGAAATCCGAAAAGCCTTGATTGATGCGGATGTGAATTATAAAATTGCTAAAGATTTTACTGACCGTGTAAAAGAAAAAGCATTGGGTTTGAATGTACTCACGGCTGTATCACCAGGGCAATTGTTTACCAAAATTGTGATGGATGAATTGACTGAATTGATGGGTAGCCAAAGCACCGACATCAATTTGAAAGGAAATCCTTCTATCATTTTAATTGCAGGTTTGCAAGGTTCGGGTAAAACCACTTTCAGTGCTAAGTTGGCAAACTATTTAAAAACTAAGAAAAATAAATCAGTACTATTAACTGCTGCTGACGTATATCGCCCAGCGGCGATGGAACAATTGAGAGTGTTGGGAACTTCGATAGGTGCTGAAGTTTACATCGAATTGGAAAATAAAAATCCATTATCAATTGCACAAAACGCATTGAAACATGCGAAGGAACGGGGTTTTCAAACTGTGATTATTGATACGGCTGGTCGTATTGCGATTGACGAAGAGATGATGAATGAAATCGCACAATTGAAAACTGAATTGAAGCCTGATGAAACCTTGTTTGTGGTGGATAGCATGACTGGGCAAGATGCGGTGAACACAGCAAAAACATTCAACGAACGAATAAATTTTGATGGTGTTGTTTTAACAAAATTAGATGGCGATACCCGTGGTGGTGCGGCTTTGAGCATACGAAGTGTGGTAAACAAACCCATTAAATTTGTCAGCACTGGCGAAAAATTAGAAACATTGGATGTGTTTTACCCAGAACGCATGGCGCAACGAATTTTGGGCATGGGCGATATTGTGAGTTTGGTGGAAAAAGCCCAAGAACAATATGATGAAAAAGAAGCACAAAAACTAAATCAGAAAATTAGAAAGAATCAATTTGATTTTGAAGATTTTTTGGGTCAATTGAATCAAATAAAAAAGATGGGCAACATCAAAGATTTGATGGCGATGATTCCAGGTGTAGGCAAAGCGATTAAAGATATTGATATCAGCGATGATGCCTTTAAAAAGATTGAAGCCATCATTCAATCAATGACGCCAGCCGAAAGAAAAAATCCCGACCTAATTGATGGCAATAGAAGAAAACGCTTAGCCGCTGGTAGCGGAAATTCAATTCAAGAAGTAAATAACTTTATCAAGCAATTTGATGAAATGCGTAAAATGATGAAGAACATGAACAAGCTGCAAAGTGCTGGTAAAATGATGAAAGGCATGCCTTTTGGGCGATAAAATTATTGTAGCACCAATTGAATAGTGTTTCTTGATTTTTGTTCCAACAAAATTGTTTTTCCTTTGGTTAATTGCTGAATGATGGCATCGTTGTAATGCCTGATGGTGAGCAATTGTAAATTTTCATTCACCAATATTTTAAATTCTTTCCGCAGTTTTATAAAACCATCTTCCACTCTATCATTCTTATCAATGCAACAACTGAAGCTGATGGCACCATTTTGCATCAAGTTTTGATGAACTCTAAAATCAGCAAATACGGTGAAAATATGCTGCAAATGTTTTTCGCTGATAAATGAAAAATCACGAGTTTGAATACTGATTAAACTTTGATTTTCTTTCAACACAATCAATGGCGGATATTCAATGGGCAAATGTGTTGAAGAAATAGTAGTGCCACAATTTTCTAAGTTTTCAAACGAACGAACCACTAATGGAATATTCAAATTTTGCAACGGTTTAATTGTTTTGGGGTGAATCACTTTTGCACCAAAATAAGTCATTTCAATAGCTTCGTAATAACTCAATTGCTTAATGATTTGTGCATTGGCAAATTGCTTGGGGTCAGCATTCATCACACCTTCTACATCTTTCCAAATAGTCATATTTGCTGCATAAATGCAGTGGCTAATAATTGCCGCAGTATAATCAGAACCTTCTCTGCCAAGCGTTGTAGTATCGCCATTTTTTGCACCACCAATAAATCCTTGTGTCAGTACAATTTTACCTTTATTCAATAGTGATTTTACAGCATCATGAATATTTTTTTGAGTGAGATGCAACTGCACATTAGCATCGCGATAATGCTCATCGGTGTTGATGATTTTTCTTGCGTCCAACAATTCAATAGGCAAATTTATTTTCATTAAATAAGCCGAAATGATAGTGCTAGAAAGCATTTCGCCATAACTCACAGTTTGGTCATAATGAAAATCGTATTGCTCTTTATCTGCTTTTTCAAATTGTTTTTCTAAATCATAAAAATAATTATCAAGTAATGTTTCATCCAATCCTAATTGTTCTAAAATATTGTAATGACTTTGTTTTAATTCGCTCAAAATTCTTTTCCAAATTGAATTGTCGGCAATTTTTGCATGCAATATTTGCTCCAACAAATTGGTGGTTTTGCCCAAAGCCGATACCACCACAATCAACTGATTGGCAGAAAATTTTTGAATAATCGAACCTACATTTTTTATTGCCTTTGCATCTTTTATTGATGCCCCACCAAATTTAAAAACCTGCGCCTGCATTGCGTTTTATTTTTCACAAATGTAAAAGGCACAAACTGAAATTTGTAATTCAATTTGTGCCTTTATTTATTTTGAAAATCTACCACCAACTTGAACCATAAAAAAGCCGCTACAAATTTTTGCAGCGGCTTTTTTTTATTGATGAAATTCTGTTTAAAATTATTTGCCTAAGTTGTAAGTTAAACCTACACACAAGCCAATGTTGCTGAATGCTTTGGCTTCAATAAGTGCTTGTCTTGGGCTACTTGTATTCGTATTTGCATTGCTTGCTAAAGTCGAAACATAATCAGTTTCTTTATCTTGAGCTGTCATAGTACTCAAATAATCAGTAGTAGTGCCTCAAATAACTGCTTTATCAGTGGTTATTGTCGTTTTCTTAGAATAAATTGATTGACTCAAAAAATTAATTTCAGCCATGATATTAATTTTATCATTGATTGGGAAATTAACACCAAAGCCACCTAATAAGCCAATGCTCATACTTCCAGTTGTTTCGTAAGTTGTTTCAGAAGTTCCACCTGGGGAAGTACCATTTTCATCAGTTATAATTTTACCAGTCAAAGGTAAATTCAACCCTAATCTAACATAAGGTTTCATACTTGAAGATGGCATTACAACAAATTTTACAGCAGGTTGCAATGATAAATAACCTTTCGCATTTGTTTTTGTTGTGCCTGTTTCATTATTTGTATTATCAGTATAATCATCAGTGATTTTGTTTCCTACTAAACCATAATTGAAACCTAATTCCAAACCCCAATTTTCAGCCACCATGTAGCCAACTCTTAAACCTAATGGCACTCCACCACCCAAAGAAGTTTTAGAAACTTTTAGCGTTTGAACACCAGCATTGTCAGTTGAGTTAGTAGTTTCCCAAGCTTGCCCAGCCGCTGGGATAGCATAACCTGTGTACAAGTTAAAATACAAACCTTGTGCTTTTGTTGCAAAACATGTTGCGATTAACGCTGCAGAAAGAATAATTTTTTTCATTGTTAAATTGTTTATTTGTTTAAAATAGATTTTGAAAAAAGCTAATGTAAATTTTACGTTACCAATAATATTTTATCAACTTTTACAGCTTTAAGTATCTAAAAAATGAGGCGACCTTTATTTTAAAATATCAAACTCCACTCTTCGGTTTTTAGCTCTGCCTTCTGGTGTGTTATTATCTGCCAAAGGATTTGCTTCGCCATAACCATAAGTTGACATTCGATTTTCTTCTACACCTTTATCGCTCAAATATTTCTTCACTGCTGCGGCTCGGTCATCACTCAATTTTTTATTCGATTCAGTTGAACCTACATTATCCGTATAACCCGAAATCATCAAACGATATTTTTTATTTTGATTCAACAATGATGCTAATGAATCAAGTGCAGGGAATGATTTTTCCAAAATAGTTGATTTAGCTGTTTCAAATTCTAAATCAGTAAATACATTGTCAATCACTTTTTGTTCTTTATCAGTAATTTGTTTTACAGGACAACCGTTGTTACTTCGTGGTCCTTTCACTTTTACACATTTATCTAAATTATCCGGAATGCTATCACCATCGGTATCAGGGCAACCATAAGTAGCAATACTTCCAGGCTTATCAGGGCATAAATCATCAATATCAGGTACACCATCTTTGTCTTTATCAGGGCAACCTTTCAATTCTTTCGGACCAGCTTTATCGGGGCATCTGTCTTCATTATCAGGTATTCCATCATGGTCGGTATCAGGGCAACCTTTCAATTTTTTATCGCCAGCCACATCAGGGCAGGCATCATCTTTATCAGCTACACCATCTTTATCTTTATCAGGGCAACCATTCAATCGTTTCGAACCTGGTTCATCAGGGCAAGCATCTAATGAATCTTCAATGCCATCACCATCTCTATCAGCACATCCTTTAAATTTAATTACGCCAGGTACATCAGGGCATTTATCATCTTTATCAGCAATGCCATCACCATCTTTATCGGGACAGCCTTGTGTAGCGCAAGTACCTTTGTCTTTCGGGCATTTATCTTCTTTATCTGAAACACCATCTTTATCCTTATCCGATTTTTTCTTTTTGCAAATGGGCACACACATGCCACCATAAATATTAATGCCTTTCAATTGCCCAACGCCCAATAATCCACTCAAATTATCTGTTCCAAAATAAGCTGGTCCAATTCTAATAGTAGCACCAACTTCAACAGTGCTAAACGCTGGCCGAACAACTAATGGTAATGAAAACTCGAACCATTTGTGTTCGTATCGTGGTGAAACAACCAATACCGAACTGGTTGCCGAGCCGCTCAAAGTTTGCATCTGACGCATGTTTTGAACATATACTGCACTTACATACCATCTGTCTTGTAATAAATAATCTAACTGGAAATTAGCCGCAGTAGGTAATTTGGCAATAAATGGCGATGACTTTGAAACAGCTGTTGTTCCCAAAGCCTTACCTAATATCTGAACTATATTATCAGTTGAAGTTACATGCTTAATGGTATCAATTTTTCCCCATTTCACTGTATCAACAGGACTAATAGTGGTGCCACCATGCAGCACTACTTGCATCACAGCACTGTTTGAATATGAGATGTGTCCAATATCGGTTAATGAAAAACCTAATTTCAATTTGTATTTATTCACTTCGGGGTTGCGTTGTTGATGACAATCCATGGTGTAATAATATTTTCTTTTAGGGCGATATTCATATTGCCCACCTAAATCAAAGCCCCAACCTTTACCTAAAGCATTGCCACCAAAAAACCATTGTTTTATCCTATCGGCAGGTTTTGAAAAATCAATACTGGTAAAATTATTTGCACCAAAATATTGCTCGCTGGTATAATTCATAATGGCTGAAACATCGTATCCAGCAATACTATCATGACCTGCAAAACGAAATTTTAAATGTTGATTAGCTAATTGGAATAAAAATAATCCACGTTCGTGTTTTAAGGTTATGCCCACTTTTACAAAATGCTGTTTCTTATCGTAAATTACTCTGGCATAAGTTAAAGCCCACTCTGAAAACATATTCACGTTCACATTAAAATGGTCGTTTGCCAAACCATCATACATATTCAACTGTCCGCTTTGGAAGCCCGTTTCTAAAGTTTGAATCAATGGCTCTGGCACATCAAAAGCTTGAATGGTGGTGCGTAATCGGGTGGAAAATGAGATGGAATTTTTTTCATTCCATGAAAATAAAAATCCTGGACCACGAGTTTCGTTTTGAAAATTCAACGCATGTTTTTTGCCATCATTATTTTTTAGTAAATGGTCGTTCCACTTAAATGCGGTGTCTTTTGCGGCTGTTAAAATGCCAATGTTATTATCATAATACTCATAATTGTTGTACGCTAAAATATCGGTTGATAAAATATTGATGTAAAATTTATCTCTCGAATCAGCTATGGATGCAGGGTTCAGATAAGCACCATTAGTACCATTATAATTGCTCATGTTATAACCAATCAATCCTTGAGCAAAAGAATTGAAATGGCTGACTAAACAAATCAACAAAATCAACGAAAGTGAAAGTAGTTTTTTGTTCATAAAAAAAATGAAAATGAAAAGATTGGGCAAATTAAAACGCAAACTTCATTCAACCAAATTTTTTAGGCTGATAAAAATTATCTGAAGTACAAATTTGTAGCTCTGAAGTAAAACCTTACACTTCGGAATTAATAAATTCCAAAACCTCCGAATTGACCAATTTCAAAAAATTGGACAGCCCTTTTGTCTGCTGCTATTTGTAGAAAAGATTTAGACTGTGGAAACAAGAACGAACAAAAAACGAAAAAGCCAATTGATTTTTTTGTTTCAAATTCTTTTATCTTCACCCACTTCAAAAAAATAATTATGGCTGAAGCAACACTGTCCGAGATTCAAAATTTTAAAGGAAAATATCCCAAGCAATTGTGGTATCTGTTTTTCAGCGAAATGTGGGAACGCTTTTGTTTCTATGGCATGAGGGGAATGCTCGTTGTTTTTATGGTAGATAAAATTGTAGGGTTGCACATGGATGATGCTGTGGCAAATAAACAATATGGCTCTACACAAGCATTTGTATATGCTTTCACTTTCATAGGTGGTTTGTTTGCCGATAAAATTTTAGGTTTCAGAAAGTCATTGTTTTGGGGCGGCATATTGATGATTATTGGCAGTTGCATTTTAGCATTCGACCCCAGTCATTTATTTTATCTCGGCATTAGTTTCACCATTGTCGGCACAGGATTTTTTAAACCAAATATTTCTTCGATGGTTGGGCAACTCTACAAAAATGGCGACCACCGCACCGATGCTGGCTTTTCGTTGTTTTATGCTGGTATCAATTTAGGTGCTTTGATTGGCGGTTATTTATGTGTGGCTGTGGCAAAAGGTGATTTATTCAGCAGCGTAATTGCTGAAAACCTGCGCTGGAACTATGCTTTCGGGTTTGCTGCCATTGTGATGACCATTAGTTTGCTCACATTTATTTACACCAAAAAAACTTTAGGACCTATTGGTTTGCAACCGATTATCAAAACAAAATGGTTCGAGTATCTCACGTATGCCGCATCATTGCTCATTATTCCTATCATTATGAAAATGGTTTCTAAAACCGAATACACCGATTATTTCATGTACACGATTGGACCATTGACTTTAATTTATCTGATTTATGAAATGAAAAGTCTTTCAAAAATTGAAGTTCAAAAATTAGGCGCAGCGTTGATTTTTGTGATTTTCTCGATTTTGTTTTGGGCATTTTTTGAACAAAGCGGTGGCTCATTAAGTTTGTTTGCACAACACAATTTGTCGAACGACATTTTAGGATTTCATCTCGACCCAAATGGTGTCAACAATTCGATGAATTCGTTGGTCGTAATTTTATTTGCAGGCTTGCTCGGCATGCTTTGGTTGTGGCTTAACAAACGAAAAGCCGAACCTAATTCTATTGTGAAATTCGGTTTAGGGTTTTTGTTTTTAGCTGGTGGTTTTTTTATTTTTTACTGGTTGAAAAATATGGCTGATGCAAATGGAATCACTTCATTAAGTTGGTTTTCATTTGGATGGTTTATCATCACCTTTGGCGAATTAAGTTTGTCGCCAATCGGTATGAGTTTGATGACCAAACTTTCGCCGCAAAAATTACAAGGTGTAATGATGGGCATGTGGTTTTTAGCCAGTGCTTACGGACAATATGTAGCAGGCATTCTTGGCGCAAACATTGCATCTTCATCAGCGCATTCATCCAACTTAGAAGCACTAAATCTTTATTGTTTGGGTTATAAGCAATTAGCCATTTATGCGTTAGTGTTGGGATTGGTGATGATTTTAATTTCGCCCTTGGTGAAAAAATGGATGCACGGAGTGAAATAATTAGTAAATTAGTTGATTAGAAAATGAAGAAAAATATTTTGAAGTTTTTTTTAGTGGTTGTTATTTGCAATTTGCAATTTGCAATTTGTAATTTTTCATTTGCACAAGATGTAAAAACTGCTGGTGAAATTGATGCAGAAAATGCTGCAAAAAATTATCAGCATGGCATCGAGCTGATGAAAAAAGAAAATTATAAAGGTGCGATAGAAGCCTTGAATGATGCAGTGGATTTGGATAGCAGCAAAGCTAATTATCAATTTCAGTTAGCCTTGGCAAACTACTATTCCAAAAATTTTGAAACTACTATTAAAATAACCAAAGGCTTGATGAAAAAATTTTCGCCTGATGTTCGTTATTATGATTTGATGGGCGAATGTTATTCAGAAATGCGAAACGATAAAAAAGCGCAAGCCATTTTATTAGAAGGATTAAAATTATTTCCGAGCAGTGGTAGTATTCACAGTCAGTTAGGGAAAATTGAGTATGACCATAAAAACATCAATACTGCTATTCAATATTGGGAACTTGGAATAGTCGCTGAACCTACATTTCCATCTAATTATTATTATGCTGCACAGGCTTATGGCACTACATCCGAAAAAATATGGGCAATTATTTATGGCGAAATTTTTGTGAATTTAGAAACCAATACGGGCAGAACTTATGAGATTTTGTTCAGAATGTATGATTGGTATAAGCAAGCCATTTATATCAAAACGCCAAAAAATAAATATGCGATGTTTACTGATGAACGAACACACATTAGCGAAGCAGAATTTAAAGATACGATGTTGTTTCATAAAAATTTTGCGATGGCTTACAACAATATTGCACAACGTTGTATGACCGAATTTAAAGATAAATTCACCACCGAAAATCTAATCAAATTTCGTAGCAAATTTATCACTTTGTGGTACAGCAAAAACTTCCCCATTGATTTCCCAAATCCGATTTTTGATTATCAGCGAACTGTGATTAGTGCTGACTATTTTGAGTGTTATAATTATTGGTTATTGAGCAAAGGCGACCCGAAAATTTTTAATGATTGGATGGAAAAAAACAAAAAAAAGTATGACCAATTTATGAAATGGTTTATGGCACATCCACTCGAAATTTCATCGAGCAATACTATTACAAGAACAATTATGGCTGCGAAATTGCGTCCATAAAAACATGATAAAAAACAGAAGTTACTGACCAGATTTTCAACATCTTTGCCGCTTCAATTTTATTTTATGCTAAAGAAAATATTTCTACTCTTGTTGACTATTGCTTTGTTTCAACAGGTATTTGCAGCCAAAAACGATTCGCTAAATTATAAACATCGTTGGTTTGTTTATTGGGGTTATAATCGTGAATTTTTTTCCAATAGTAATATCAATTTAAAAGGTACGGGATACGATTTGAACTTTTATCAAGTAAAAGCAAGGGACAAACCTTATCCGTTTAATCTGAAAAATTATGTTGACCCCAATTCCATCACTGTGGCGCAATACGATTACCGTGTAGGTTATTGCTTAAATGAAAAAATTGGATTTTCATTTGGGCTTGACCACATGAAATACATTTTGGATAATAGTCAGTTTGCCCGTGTATCAGGCTATATGAATGCTGACCCGAAATTTTCCAACCCAACTGCTCAAACTTTTGATTATAGCAAACCAATTGAACTGACAAAAGATTTTTTATACTTAACACACACCAATGGTTTGAATTTGCTTTCTGCTGACATGGATTATCGCTCAAAATTGTTTCAAAATCATTTTATCAAAATAAATCTGAACAGTGGAATTGGTGTGGCTGGCATGGTTACACGAACACAAGTGCGATTGGAAGGCTATGGTCACGATAATTATTTTCACTTGTGTGGTTATGCCGCCAGCACTTATCAAGGATTGGAATTTGTTTTCGGAAAATATTTTTTTATTCGTCCGCAAATCAGATTAGGATGGATAAATCTTCCTGCATTTTTAATTAATAGTAAAGAT
Organism: uncultured bacterium; assembly: GCA_903857255.1. Classification (GTDB taxonomy): domain Bacteria; phylum Bacteroidota; class Bacteroidia; order Chitinophagales; family CAIODY01; genus CAIODY01. The sequence goes on along the minus strand of CAIODY010000115.1, from coordinate 28,785 downwards.
ATGCCCGATAGAGGCAAAGAAAATTTTGCTTTCGTTGAAGCAATGGTAGTTGCAGGCAGTTATTTCAATTGGCCTACTTTTAAGAAACATCATTAAACTATTGGTTGCAAACTTTATTAGCCAATCTTTAAGTTAATCCATATTTAGTTGGGGATAACTTTGAAATAATTTGATAATTTCAAATTGAATGATTACCTTTGCCCTCCATTTTTTGGATACTCGTTAGTAAGTGCATGCTTCCAATGCAATGCTGATGCGGATTTCAAACAAAAACAATCAAATTAAATAACAATGGCAAAAGAAGTAACAGGTTTTGTAAAGCTACAATGTAAAGGCGGTCAAGCCAACCCTGCACCTCCAATTGGACCTGCTTTGGGTTCGAAAGGTGTCAATATCATGGAATTTTGTAAGCAGTTCAATGCTCGTACACAGGATAAACCTGGTAAAGTATTGCCTGTTTTAATTACTGTTTACAGCGATAAATCTTTCGATTTCATTATTAAAACTCCGCCAGCGGCAGTGCAATTAATGGAATTATCGAAAGTAGCGGCAGGTTCAAAAGAACCCAACCGTATTAAAGTTGGTAAAGTAACTTGGGAACAAGTGAAAACCATTGCTGAAGACAAAATGCCTGATTTAAACTGTTCAAAAGTTGAATCAGCAATGATGATGGTGGCAGGTACAGCTCGTTCAATGGGTTTAACTGTTGAAGGAACTCGCCCTTTCTAAAAAATTAAAATTTTCAAAAACAAATAAATTAACAAACAAAAATGGCATTAACGAAAAAACGTAAAAGCGTAGCCGGTTTGGTTAAAAAAGATGCAACCTTCAATTTGAAGCAAGCAGCTGAATTAATCAAAAAGGTGAACACCACCAAGTTTGATGCGTCTGTTGACCTTCATATTCGCTTGGGAGTTGATCCAAAGAAAGCTGACCAGGCTGTAAGAGGTGTGGTTACACTTCCTCATGGAACTGGTAAAGACAAAAAAGTATTAGTATTGTGTACACCTGATAAAGAAGCCGAAGCAAAAGCTGCTGGTGCTGATTATGTAGGTTTAGATGAATTTATCCAAAAAATTGAAAAAGGTTGGGTAGATATGGACGTGATTATTGCAACACCTGCTGTTATGCCTAAATTAGGTAAACTGGGTAAAGTGTTAGGACCACGTAACTTAATGCCTAATCCTAAAACTGGTACTGTAACTGCTGATGTAGCTGGCGCAGTAAAAGAAGTTAAATTAGGTAAAATTGCTTTCAAATTGGATAAACAAGCTATCATTCATACTTCCATTGGTCGTATTTCTTTTTCACCTGAAAAAATTCACGACAATGCATTGGAGTTGATTAATACCATTGTTAAAATGAAACCAACTGCTGCTAAAGGTACTTATTTAAAAAGTGTTTACATGGCTACAACCATGAGCCCTTCGTTAAATATTGATACTAAAGCATTAAATGCTGGTGTCGGTACTAATTAAACAAAACGAATTTTTAAAACTAAAAAGTTTTGAAAATTTATAAAACATTAAACAATGACTAAACAAGAAAAAACACAATTAATAGAAGACTTAAAAGTTAAGTTTGCTGGCAGCCAATATTTTTATATTGCTGATAGCACTTCATTAACTGTTGAGCAAGTAAACAAATTGCGTAAGCTTTGCTTCAGCAAAGGAATAGAAATGAAAGTAGCAAAAAATTCTTTGATTGAAAAAGCTTTAGAAGCTACTGGTCAAGCAAGCCCTGAGTTAATCGGTGCTTTGAAAGGGCAATCATCAATTTTCTTTTGTGAAGTAGGTAATGCTGCTGCAAAAACGTTAAAAGAATTTCGTGGCGATAAAGGTACTATGCCTAAATTGAAAGCTGCTTATATTGATACAGCTGTATTTTTAGGTGATGACCAATTAGATTCGTTAAGCAAATTGAAAAGCAAACACGAACTTATCGGCGAAATCGTTGCATTATTGCAATCACCTGCTAAGAATGTTATCGGCGGCTTAAAAAGCAGTGCTGGCAACAAGATTGCAGGATTAGTAAAAGCTCTTGAAAGCAGAGCAAAATAATTTGGCTTCCAAGCATCAACATATAAAACAAACAAATTTTTAAACAAAACAAAAAACGAATAATCATGGCAGACTTAAAAGCAATGGCCGAATCATTAGTTAACTTAACAGTAAAAGAAGTTAATGAATTGGCTGAAATTTTGAAATCAGAATACGGTATTGAACCTGCTGCTGCGGCTGTTGCCGTTGCAGGTCCTGCTGCTGGTGGTGGCGAAGCTGCTGCTGCAAAAACATCTTTTGATGTAATTTTGAAAAGTGGTGGTGCTAACAAATTAGCAGTAGTAAAAATCGTAAAAGATTTAACTGGCTTGGGATTGAAAGAAGCAAAAGATTTAGTTGACGGTGCTCCAAAACCTGTAAAAGAAGGTGTGGATAAAGCTACTGCTGACGATTTAGTTGCTAAATTGAAAGAAGCTGGTGCTGATGTTGAAGTAAAATAATTTCAACTGATACCAAAACTAAAAAAAGGCGTTCAACTATTGAACGCCTTTTTTGTTTTTGTAATAATAATCATGCAAGAAAACACCACCATCATCACCGCCACAGCTTCTGTTATTTTACAACATGAAAATAAAATTATGTTGGTGCAAGAAAATAAAATTCAAAGCAAAAATTTATGGAATTTACCAGGAGGAAGATTCGAAAAACACGAATCAGTTTCTGACTGTGCCATTCGCGAAGCTTTGGAAGAAACAGGATACGATGTAGAATTGACAGCACTTTTGGGCATGTACAAATATGTCACTTACAAAAAGTACGATTTAATTCGTTTTGTTTTTCTGGCAAAAATCATTAGTGAGCAAAAAAAATATTGGATACACGAAATCAAAGCACATCGATGGCTTTCGATTGAAGAAATCAACCAATTGAAGGATGAAGAATTGCTGGCAGCAAATTCAATCAGAACGATTATGAATGATTTACAAAGTGGGAAAATATTTCCATTGGAAGCAGTGAAATGGTGTTAGCAATTTCAAATTGCAAATCGAAAAACTATCTTTACAAAAAATTTTCTTCATGTACACCATTGCAATTCACGGCGGCGCAGGCGCAGTAACCAAGCAAACTATTTTGGAAGAAGAAGACCCGAAATTCAGAGCAGGCTTAAAAGCGGCTTTGCATAAGGCTTCTGGCATTTTAAAAAATAATGGAACTGCTGTTGACGCAGTAGAAGCTGCGGTGAAATGTTTAGAAGACAATCCGTTGTTCAACGCTGGCAAAGGTGCAGTGTACACAAAAAAAGGAATTCACGAATTGGATGCCAGCATAATGGATGGCAGCAATTTGCAAGCAGGCGCAGTGGCTGGCGTACGCAATGTGAAAAACCCAATTTCATTTGCAAGAGCGGTGATGGAAAAAAGCGGACATGTTTTGTTAAGCGGAAAAGGTGCGAATGATTTTGCTTTGAAGATGAAAGTTGAAATGGAATCTGACGATTATTTTTATACCAAACAACGCTACGACCAATGGTTAAAAGTGCGTCATACAGATTTTTATCATCTCGACCATATTACCGAAGAAATGCCCGAACGCAAGTTTGGAACAGTTGGTGCAGTGGCTTTAGATAAACATGGAAACGTAGCCGCAGCAACCAGTACAGGTGGAATGATTAACAAACAATTTGGCAGAATTGGTGATAGTCCGATTATTGGAGCAGGTGTGTATGCCAACAATAAAACTTGTGCAATAAGTTGCACAGGGCATGGCGAATTATTTATGAGAGCAGTGGCGGCTTACGATGTTTCATGTTTGATGGAATACAAAAATTTATCGTTGCACGATGCGATGCAAAAAGTAGTGAATGAAAAACTAAAAGCCATGCATGCCGAAGGCGGAATGATTGGTGTGGATGCAAAAGGCAATGTGAGTTTAGTATTTAATGCCCAAGGCATGCACCGCGGAAGTATTGATGCCAAAGGCGTTGAGTATGTAGCGTTGTATGGGGATGAGTAGGTGAATAGTCAATTGTTAAAAGTGAATTTTAAATTTGTAATCGTTGCTTTTCTTTGTTTTGTGTGCTCTATGCTTTGCCACAAACGAGCCGAAACGTCATACATTATCACTCAAAAATCGTAGGGGACTCCTATAAATACCAAAATTATGCATTGAAGATTAAATTTGTTTTCTCTGTTAATAATATTACCATCATCAAAATTCCAAAAATTTCTATCTGATAAAAGCGTTCACATTTTAGAGAAATTTATCTTCAATTACTTTTTCAATATCAATAACTTCAGGAAAGGGGTTTACGAGTAAAAAATATTGCTGCCCAGAGATGAATACACCAAAAAATTAACTCTCCAGCAACTATTTAGTTTTTAATCCATTTTTTGTTGATGACATTTCCATCCACATCAATACTTCTTACCAAATAAATTGTAGCTGGAAGGTTGGCAATATCTACACTACAATAATTTTCCTTTAATAAATTTGAAGTATAAATCACTTGCCCGTTTAGGTTGATTAATTCAATGGTTCGGGGTTTTGAAAATTTATTCCATTGTATTTCTAAAGTAGAATTATGATTATTGAAAACGAAAAAATCATCTTCGGTTGCAACAATATTTTCTATTCCTAATGCGCCAGTAATTTTCACATTCATCGTATCAGATGATGAACACAAGCCGCTGCTGGCATTTAAAGTAACAATGAATGTGTTGTTAGTGGTGTAAGTATGGCTTGGGCTGTTTTGAGCACTTGTTCCGCCATCGCCAAAGTACCAAGCATAAGCAGTTGCGCCCGATGTGTTGTTAATAAATGTTGCTGTTGAACCCATTAAATGATAAGTGAAATGAATGATGGGAAGTCCTTCAACATTTACATTTTGTGAAGCTATAGTTGATGCACAACCATTTTCAGAAACTTGTAATGACACAATTTTATTGCCAATTGCTACCCAACTAACTTGATATGGTCCTTGCCCCGAACCGTTGATGGATGCACCATTGAACGTCCAATTATAAGATGCACCAGCAGTTGCGTTGCCTGTATAAGTAACAATATCATTGCTGCCTTGGCAAATTTGCGAAATCAAACTAAATGAATTTAAAGGTGTGCTGACAACAGTTACTGTATCAGTAAAAGTACCCGAACCACCTGCATTAGCAATCACTAAAGTAATAACATGTTGACCAGCAGTATTAAAAACAACCTTAGGTGATGGCAAAGTACTTCCTACTGGAAATGTGCCACTGCCAAATGTCCAAAACCATTGTGTGGGAACAAATGCAGAGCCAATGGAATCGCTGAACTGTACTGTATCGCCAGTACAAATAAAAGTTTTTGATGAATGAATGGTGGTGTTGGTAGGATAACTTAAAATGCAGCTGCCATCATTAATTTGAGAATAAGGATTGTAATTGGTTGAACTCGGATTGGTACAACCCTTACAATTCAAAACCTTGAAGGCATCAATTTTTCCATAGCCCCAATCATAATCGGGTAAATTATTGCCAGTAAAATTATCTGTCTTCACACAGGTAGTAACCGATGCTTTCACATCAGCCCAATTGGCTGTTGGATATTTTTGAAAATACAAAGCCACCACACCACTCACCGTGGGAGCCGCTGCTGATGTACCATTGTGAGGTCCGTGTAAAGTATCAGATGAAATACCATTGGGATTACCAGTCTTCGCCCAGTTTATCCAATAAAAATCATCGGCAGCCAAAGTCCTATCGCCAGTTGCAGCAATATCAGGCTTTTGCAAACCAGTTCGTGTCGGTCCTTTACTGCTAGATAAAGCTCTGCTGCCTGTAGCGGACGAACTGCAAACAAAATTATTCCCTTGCCAAGTGGTGTAATTATTGCGATTTAAATAATTAGCCACCGAAATAACTTTTGCGCTACAATTCCAATCGCCAACAATAGTTTGTTCGGTATCAGGCAAAATATATTTCGACATATCGGGCAATTGTGCAACAGTAGGTAAGCCGCTGTTCAACATTTGCGATGTTCCTGTAAAACTTGGATGACTCCATACATCTAACTTTCCGCTACCTTTGGTCATGAATCGCCAAACATAATTTGTAACCGAATCTGCAATCACACCAAAGTACATAAAGTAATGTCCGTTTTGTTTTTCACAGTAGGATTCCATCACACCCAATCGTTGACCGATTGCATTTTTAATGGTATCGTATCGGGTGTAGGTAGTTTGCGAACTCATTTGATAATCGGTCAAAACATTCATGAAATTTGTTCGAGGCAAATGGGTGTAGGGACTTGTATAATCAGCTCCCACAGCAAATTGTGCATTGTTCCAATTGGCATAATCACTAAATAATTCAAAATACATCACCTGCATTCCGCCAGCAGAAAATGTTTTGAAAAATGTATAAGCCGAATCATTAGTTGGAATGGTATAACCCAAGTGAATTGGCTTTCCGCCTGCATTTCCAGCCGCTGCAACCAACGAACGACCACCTTGTGCTGCCAACAAATTTTCAATGGCTTGTGTTGCTAAATCAGTTCCATCATGCGAACCTGCATACGTGCCAATGCTGGTATTAATCACACATGGCTTGCCCAATGCCGCAGCTTTAGCAAACACATACGCAGCACCATCAGCCACACACGATTCAAAACTATTTCCAGTTAAGCCTTGCATATCAATGCCCACAAAAATTATATCAGCATTCGGCGCAATAGCCCTGTAATTGCTATGTTGCTGACTATTTCCGCAGGCTGTTCCTGTTGTCAAAGTGCCATGACCATAATACACCATATCAGGTTGATAGGTGGTGATGGTGCCTGCATTAATTGCCGAACTATCCCAATCTTTTCCATAACCATAAGGAGCAGGATGTGCGCCAATGCTGGTGTCGTGTTGATTCCATAAATATTTTATGCGGCTATGTCCGTTGGCTAATTTAAAATCAGGATGATTAAAATCTAATTGATAATCTAAAATTCCAACTATCACACCTGTGCCGTCATACGCCTGTGGCAGCGGCGTAGTGCCTGTGTGAACAGCATTTACATTGTTATTGATGTTGGCTTGGTCATCCATCACATCGCCTTTGTAATAACTTAATTGACGACTTTCATACCAATCAGCTTTTAAAAAATTATCGTATTCACTGGCTGGAATATTGATGGATGCTATGTTTCCGAAAGCGTATTTAAAAGTGCCATTTATTTTTTTTATTGCCGATTTTATTTTTTCTACATCGCCTTTTACAAACAACGAATATTGTTTGGGTTGCGAATAATTTTTTAATCGCTTCGCAAATTGCGGATGCAGCTGAGCTTCGCAATGATTGGTAACATTCACCAAAGCAAGCGATAAGAGCAAAATAATAATTAATCGTGAGCTAAATATTAAACGCATAAGAATTTACCAAAGTTAAAATTTATTTACCAATGGCAATTTAATTTCAAACACTCAAAATTCAATCAGTAATAAAGCGTATTTTAAAGGCAATTATGAGTAGAAGTTTTCGATGAAAAAATTGATTTTATGATTTGTAAAAACAAAAAATAGTTCACTAATTTTTCTTAGCTTTGTTACAACAATTTCAAGATGCAAAACAAGCCCAAACCTAATATACCAGCCAATTTGCTGTGGGAATTTGATTACGATACTTTCAATTTTGATAAGTCGGCAAAGATTGCCATCGAACGAGTTTTGCAAATGGGAAATTTGAAACAATGGAAAGAAATAAAACGCTACTACACTACCCAACAAATTGTTGAAACCATCGAATGGTCGGCGCAATTAGATAAACGCGATAAAGATTTTTGTCGATTTTTTTTAAACTCCGATTTACTAAATGCTGCATAAAGATTCGTTTATTATTCATCCAAAAACTTTTAGTTTGATTCAGCAGTTGCAAGCATTGCCGGAATTGAATGAATTTTATTTGGTGGGCGGCACTGCGCTGGCGTTGCAATTGGGGCATCGTAATTCTATTGATATTGATTTGTTCACCACTCAAGAATTTGAAGCAGCAGATATTGAGCAATTGATGAAAAAACATTTTGAAGAAGTGGAATTAATTTATCAACGCAAAAACACTTTAATTTCATTGGTTCAAAAAATAAAAACCGATTTCATTCGCCACAATTATCCATTTGTAAAACCACCCATCACCGAAGAAGGCATCACATTTTTATCTTGCGAAGATATTGCCGCCATGAAACTCAATGCCATCCTCAATTCGGGCAAGCGGCTAAAAGATTTTGTGGACATTTATTTTTTGTTAGAGCATTTTTCAATTCGGCAAATGCTCGAATTTTTTACCAAAAAATATCCACACATGAATCCATTAATTGCGCTAAAAGCGGTTTCGTATTTCGGCGACATCGACCCCGAAATGGATGCACCAAAAATGAAAACAAAATTGCCGATTCCAAAAATTCAACAACGCATTGAGCAAGCTGTGTTGCACAGCACTAAAACATTTTAGAAAAAAAATAGCAAAAGGCGTTCTTCAAAAAATGGAAGAACGCTTTTTTATTTTCACAAATCTTTATCTTTGAAAAAATAGTTGCCATGAAAAAAATAATTTTCATTTTGCTGTTGCCGATTTCGGTTTTTGCAAAAGATTGGGATTCGATTCCGAGATTGATGTTTAAAGCAAATCCAATTTTACTTTCAGATGGGTTTGATATAACTGGCTATGAATTAGGTATGCTCTGTGAGTACAAATTTTGTACAAAAAAAAGCATTGAATTTGGTGGTGGATACATAAAATCTAACAATCCTTATCAGCCAGTTTATGGTTACACATTAAGAGCTGGAATTCGATTTTATCAAAAAAGTGGAGCATATTTAGAACCTGCATTATTTTTTCGTTACGAGTATTATCCAAACAGAAATTATGATTGGGTGAAAAATGATAGTGTGAGTGATTTGATTTTGGAAACTGGTGAATTGCCTGGAGTGGATGGCGGTAGAGATGATGATAAACATATGATTGCTATTGAAAGAAAATATGTTTACAGCTTTCAACTTTTATATGGTTATGAGCATTTACTTTTCGATAAAATACCTATTGATGTTTATTGTGGTGTTGGTTTACGATATAAGCATAGGGCTTTAGAAATTTTGAACGAAAACTATGGGATTGGTGGACATTTTTATGCCAACTACAATCCTCCAAAGCCAATGAACATTAATACTGTTTTACCGACCATTCAATTCGGAATCAGAATAGGCTTGGCTTTCAAGTTGAAGAAAAACAAACTCTACCATTAACATTCGCTTGTTTCAAACTTCCAAATTTTTTTTCTGCCAACATTTTACCTTTGCTTTCAATCATCAATCTTGCACTAAAGTTTGGCGAACTTCAAATTATAAACCATTCATAAAAATGCGTTGGACAAAATTCTTCATCACTTTCATTCTCACCATTGGTTTGTGTTTTTCGTTGAATCATCGCTTTGGTGTGTTGCCGCCGATTGCTAAATTCTTGAATCCATTTATGGGTTGCTGGCAAAATGCAGATGCTATTCAACAGAAAAATCCGAATGAAAATATTTCACTCATCGGCTTGAAAGGCAAGAGCACTGTGTTGTTCGACGACAATCATATTCCACACATCATTGCTGATAACGAACAAGATTTATACTTTTTGCAAGGTTATCTCACAGCCAAAGACCGCTTGTGGCAAATGGAATTGCAAACCCATGCAGCCGCAGGCAGAGTGAGCGAAATCATTGGCAACAAAGGTTTGGAGTTTGATAAAACACAACGCCGAAAAGGCATGGTTTGGGCTGCTGAAAAATCATTGAACGAAATGTTGAAAGATGAAAAAACAAAGTTGATGTCGGAAGCCTATTGCAATGGTGTAAATGCTTTTGTAGATGAATTAAGCGCAAAGAATTTGCCACTCGAATATAAATTGTTGGATTACAAACCCGAACATTGGACAACGCTGAAAACTGCGCTGCTATTGAAGTTGATGGCGGATGATTTAAGTGGCTATTGCAACGATTTTGCTTACACCAATGCGAACAGAGTTTTTGAAAAATCAGTTTTTGATGAACTCTATCCCGATTTTCAAAATTACATTTCGCCTATTATTCCCAAAGGAACAGAATACAATTTTGAAAATGTTATACAACCCGATACCACAAAATTAGAGTTGTACGATAACAAAAATGGTTTCGCTGGCATTGCGCCAAAACCAAATTATCAAGTCGGCAGCAACAATTGGGCAGTTGGTGGAAGCAAGACACAGAGTGGTTATCCGATTCTTTGCGGTGACCCACATTTGCATTTAACGCTTCCTTCAATTTGGTATCAGGTTCAATTGACTTGCAATGGAAAATCGGTGAATGGTGCTTCGATGCCTGGTGCGCCAGGTGTGATTATTGGCTTCAATGATTCATGTGCTTGGAGCATGACCAATGCCGAACGTGATGTGAAAAACTTTTACCACATCAAATTCAAAGATGCATCGCAACAAGAATATTGGTTGGATAATCATTGGGTAAAATCAGAAATGAAAATTGAAAATATTCAGGTTCGTGGAAAGGGAATTGTCCAAGATACAGTATTCTACACGGTTTTCGGACCAGTGCAATATGATAGAGGAATGAAGCTAAATAATAAAATTGAAAATCTGGCGATGAACTGGATAGGACATTATTCAAGCAATGAATTGATGACCATTTATTTATTGAACCGAGCCAACAATTTTTCGGAGTATGATAAAGCGATAAGTTATTTTCAATCGCCAGGGCAAAATTTTGTTTTTGCTTGTAAAAATAAAGACATCGCAATTTGGGAACAAGGTAGATTTGCTGTGTTGCAGCCCGATGAAGGTAAATTTATTTTAGAAGGCAACAATTCAAAATTGGCACAACATCAATTCATTCCACACGAACAAAATCCGCATATTTTAAATCCCGAACGTGGCTTTGTAAGTAGCGCCAATCAACAACCTACCGACAAAACTTATCCTTACAATTATTACGGCGATTATTATGAATACAGAAGTTTGAGAATTAATGATGTGCTGGAACGAGCCACCAGTACAGATGCACAGGCGATGAAAAATTTGCAAAATGATAATTACAACTTGTGGGTGGAAGATTTCCACGAAACAATTTTAAAAGAGCTAACAAAGAGTAAACAAATCGAAATTTTAGAAGCTGCAAAAAAAGGTCGTGATGATATTAGAATGAGGATTTTTAATGCCCAAATAGAAGCCGAAAAAGTTTATGATGTATTTAGAAGTCAAGTAAACGATTCAAAATTTGTTGACAGTTGTTTTTATTGGAATAAAAGAAATCGAGCTAAAAATACAAGAACCACTTTCTTTAATCTCTGGTACGATGCCTTAACTGATGCCACTTTCAACGATGAGTTTCAGCAATATCCTTATCATTTAGAAAAACCAAATCGTGATGTTTTTATTGACATCATGAAAAACGATTCCAATTTCATTTTCTGGGATAATATCAACACAAAAAATAAAAAAGAAACGTTGAAAGATTTGTTGGTAACTTCTTTTGATACAGCTTATCATCAATTCAAAATTTTGCAACAAAAAGGCAAATCAAACTGGGCAGATTATCGTGCCACTTTCATTGAGCATTTGGCAAAAATTCCAGCATTCAACAATTATACTTTTGGTGATGGTGAAAGAAATTCCGTAAACGCAGTAGGTACAGACCACGGCCCATCATGGCGTATGGTAGTTTCGTTAACGCCGCAAACCGAAGCTTATGGAATTTACCCTGGCGGTCAAAGTGGAAACCCAGGCAGCATTTATTACGACAACTTTACCAAACTTTGGGAAAAAGGTGATTACAATAAAATTGAAGTGTTGCAATCAAATGCAAAAGCAAATCACAAAATTGTTTTTTCACCAAAATAAAAATCATAAAAGTTTGGCGAACTTTAAAAGTTCGCCAAACTTCATTCACCAAATATTTTCGCTAAATTTTTATTTACCTTTGTAAAAACAAAAACGCCATGTACACAACATTGCAAGCCAACATAGATGAATTAGACAATTCATTTTTGCAAAAAATAAAAGAGCTTTTCAAACATAAAAAAGTTACTATCACCATTTCATCTGAATTGGATGATGACACCGAATATTTGCTTTCTAATCCAGCTAACAAACAACGCCTGATGGAATCAATTGAACAGGCAAAAAACGGAAAAACAATTTCAATGAATTTAGACGATTTGAAATGAAAAATATTCAGTTCACTCAAAATGCTTTTGAAGAATATAATCAATGGCTGATTGAAGATAAAAAAGTACATCAACGATTAGTTGATTTGATTAAAGAAATTTCAAGAACACCATTTACAGGAAAAGGTAAACCCGAACCGTTAAAGCATGAATTGAAAGGCTATTGGAGCCGAAGAATTACTGACGAGCATCGTTTGGTTTATCGTGTTACCAACGATTTTATTGAAATTATTCATTGTAAATTTCACTACAAATAATTTTTACCAAAATAAAAATCACGAAAGTTTGGCGAACTTTAAAAGTTCGCCAAACTTCATTAACCAAAAATCATTTCAATGAAAAACATTCTTTTAATCATCTTAACAGCCTTATTAGTAGCGGCTTTTCAATATTTTTTACCTTGGTACACTTTAGCTGTTCCAACTTTTGCCATTGGTTTTTTAGGTGCAAAACGAAAACCATTCGCTGCATTTTTGGTTGGATTTTTTGCTGTGTTTTTTTTGTGGGCAATCATGATTTCAATGATTAGTTTTCAAAACAATTTCATTTTGGCAAAACGCATCAGCCAATTATTTTTTAAACACGAATGGGTTTGGTTGTTGGTAGTTGTTAATTCACTCATCGGCGCAATCGTTGGTGGCATCAGTGCTTTGAGCGGAAGATATTTACGCGATGCCATGTAATTTTTGAATGTTAAAATCAAGTTAAGGATTTGATTGGCTGATTTAAGTGATTAAACTATTAATATTTTTGCAGTCTATTAATTCGCTTGAAAACAAACAGCTTAAATATTTTCTTTAAAATTTCATCCATTCTATTGATTGGATTCGTGTTTTCTTTTTGTGGAAATAATTTATTTGCTAAATCGGTTCAACAGCTTGCCCATGGTCATTCTGCAAAATTTTCATCGGCACATAAATCAGCGGTGATATTGACTGAGTATTCTTATTTGTGCGATGACGATGATGATGTTTCGGAAAGCAATCAAGAAAATCATACAACTACTTATTGCAATAATTTCAACTTTTTTTTCAAAGAAAATACAACAGCTAACATTGTATTGACGAATATTTTCGCATGTAATGTTTTGCCATTCTTACATTCATGCCCAACTTTGGGTGTGTTTTTGATATGATTCGTTTTCGTCAACGCGATTCAAATCAAAATAATTTACTAAAATTTATTTCTAAAAATGTTCAAGCACATCTATTTTATGTTGTTCCTATGTTTGGCTGCTATAGCAAATTTTGCAACAGCGCAAACCACTAATAACGACACACTGAAATTAAATATTCAGCAAGCCGAAAAAATATTTATGGATAAAAATTTATCCATTTTGGCGGCGAAATATAATATTGATGCCTATTTGGCTTTGGTGAGCCAAGCAAAAAAATGGGATAACCCAACGTTGAATATTGATGAGAATATTTACAATCAATACACCAAAAAATATTTCGACAACACCAGCACTGGGCAAACTTATGTGCAAGTGCAGCAATTAATTAAGTTGGGCGGAAAGCGCAAAGCATCGGTTGCGATTGCAAAAGACAATTATGAAATTGCCAAATTGCAATTGGATGATTTGTTGCGAAACCTACGATTAACGCTGCATTCAGATTTATTCAATGCTAAAAACTTTATAGAAGCCGATAAATTATTTGCCGATGAAACCACCGAATTGGAAAAATTAGCCAACGCCATTGGCGAACAAGTGAAAGTAGGTAACGCAGCGGCAAAGGATTTGCTACGAGTACAAGCAGATTTATTCAGCACCAAAAATGACCGATTGCAAAATCAAAAACAATTGATTGATGTAGAAGCTGAATTGCGTCAATTATTAATGTTGCCCGAAAACGCTTATGTGATGCCAATGGTGAGTGATTCTATATCATCAGCTGCGGTTGAAAAGTTGGATGCAGGCAGTTTGTTTTTGATTGCAAAAGACAACCGAAGCGATTTTAAAATTCAACAAATGCAAACTCAACAACAACAACATAATGTTGATTTGCAACGTGCTGGCGAAGTACCCGATTTAACTTTAGGACCCGAATTTGACCACAATAGTAATTACATCACCGATTATTGGGGGCTTGCCATCTCAATGCCATTGCCGATTTTGAACACCAACCGCAAAAATGTGAAGGCTGCAAAAAGTTTTTTATCGCAATCGCAAGAGCAACAAATGCAGTTGGAAAAAAATGTGGCAACTGATGTTACATCGGCTGTTCAGAAATTAAAAAGCTCGGCAACTTTGAATGAAAATGTAAGTGAAAATTTAGGTAAAAAATATGATGAGATGTTGAACAATATGTTGTTGAATTATCGCCAAAGAAATTTGAGTTTGTTAGAGTTGATGGATTTTTTCGACACTTATAAAGACACTAAACTAAAGGCTTTGCAGTTGATAAACGATACGCATAATGCCATTGAAGAAGTGAATTTTTCGGTGGGAAAAAGTATAATTGCTCAATAGCTTAATGACTCAATAACTCAATGTTTGATAAAGTTGTTGAGTACGATTTTAGAAATAAAATTGACTGATTGACAAAGAAAAAAGTGGTGAAAAGTGCAGTTGGATTTGCGGCAGGGATTGAAGTGAAAATCCTTTTTTGCGAAGCAGAGCTTTGAGCATTGGCGCAAAAAAGATTGAAACGAAAAGCCAGTGTGCCGCCCACAAAAAAACAAAAACACAATCGCAAGTTTTGCGAATAAAATTTAGATAAAAAAACAAAAACACAAGATGAAATATTTAAAACAAATCGTTGCAATTACAGCCACAGCATTGGCTTTGCAGGCTTGTCATTCTAAAAAAACAGAAGCCACAAACAGCGGCGATGGCAAATATTGTTTGAGTGATAGCATGCAACATTTGGTGCAAATCAGCGAAGCAACTTCGGAAAATATTAAAGACGAATTAACGCTGACTGGGCAAATAACATACAACCAAGATAAGGTGGTGAAAATTTATCCTTACGCCAGCGGACAAGTGTTGGATGTGAAAGTGGGCTTGGGCGATTATGTGCATGCTGGGCAAATTTTGGCGGTGATGAAAAGCGTTGAAATTGCTGGAACAAACAGCGATTTGGCTTCGTCAAAAGCGGATGTAGAAATTTCTAAAAAAACAATGGAGCAGGCTGAACAGCTTTACAAAAGCGGCATCAGCAGCGAAAAAGAATATTTAGAAGCGAAACAAAATTATGAAAAAGCAGTGTCGGCTTACACCAAAAATCAAAGTGTGGGTTCGATTTATGGCAGCAATGGAACGGGCAGCGATTATGTGATTAAAGCACCGATTAATGGTTATGTGGTGGAGAAAAAAATCTCAACAGGCATGACGGTGCGAACAGATGCTGGTGATAATTTATTTACCATTTCTGATTTGAAAGATGTGTGGGTGATGGCAAATGTTTTTGAAAGTGATATTGAAAAAGTGAAAGAAGGCTATGAAGCCAGCATCACTACTTTGGCTTATAAAGACAAAGTTTTTAAAGGCAAAATCGAAAAGGTAAGTGAAGTGCTTGACCCTGATAATAAAGTGATGAAAGTTCGTGTTCGCATTCCGAATGAAGGCTTGTTGTTGAAGCCCGATATGTTTGCTCAAGTGATTGTAACCAACAAGGAAAGGCTTGCTGCTACTGTGATTCCGAGTGCTGCTATCATTTTTGAATTTGGCAAAAACTTCGTTATAAAATACAATGGTAATTGCGATTTAAGCGTTTCGCAAATTGATATTATTAAAGAGGTAGATGGCAAAACCTATGTACGAAGCGGCATTCAGCCGGGCGATAAATTATTATCGGCTGGGCAATTGTTGGTTTATAATCAATTGACACAAAATTAAAATGGTCATTATCGAATGACATTTTCAAAATTAAATTAACGAACAACAACTCATGAACAAGTTTATCAAAGCCATCATTCATTTCTCCTTGCGCCATCGCTATTTTGTTTTCTTCATGACTGGAATCCTTGCAGTCATCGGCGTTGTGAGCTATTTGAATACGCCGATTGAAACATTTCCGGATGTTACAAACACACAAATTATCATCATCACACAATGGCAAGGTCGCAGTGCCGAAGAGATGGAAAAGTTTGTAACCATTCCTTTAGAAACGGTTTTAAATACGGTTCAGAAAAAAGCAAACCTGCGTACAACAAGCTCTTTCGGGCTTTCTTACATCCGAATAATTTTTGATGATGATGTAACAGAAGATGCATTTGCACGACAACAAGTGATGAGTAGAATTGTAAATGCCGATTTACCAGATGGCGTAAGACCAGAAGTAGAGCCTCCTTACGGACCTACGGGCGAAGTTTTTCGTTACACTTTAAAAAGTAAAACTGCTTCCATTCATGATTTAACAACCATTCAAGAATGGACTTTGGATAAAGAATTCAAGCGCATTCAAGGTGTGGCAGATGTAAACAGTTTTGGTGGCGAAGAAAAATCATACGAGATAGCGGTGAATCCGCAAATGCTTGCCAAATACAATCTTACCTCATTGGATGTGTATAATGCTGTTTCAAAAAGCAACATCAATGTGGGTGGTGATGTGATTGAAAAAAATGGACAGGCGTATGTGGTTCGAGGCATCGGTTTGTTGAATGATATTTCCGACATCGAAAATGTAATTGTAACCAACATCAAAGGTGTGCCGATAAAAGTGAGCAACGTGGCTGATGTAAAAGAAAGTGGTTTGCCAAGGCTAGGACAAGCCAGCAAAGACACTTTGCACGATGTAGTGGAAGGAATTATTGTGATGCGAAAAGGTGAAAACCCAAGCGAAGTGTTGGAAAAAATAAGAGAGAAAGTAAAAGATTTGAACGAAAGAATTTTGCCACAAGGTGTAAAAATTGAAACCTTTTATGACCGAACAAATTTGATGGATTTTTGCACCGAAACGGTGATTCACAATTTGATTGAAGGCATTTTGCTGGTAACATTTATTGTGTTGATTTTTATGGCGGACTGGCGTACGACAATTGTCGTATCCATTGTAATTCCGCTGGCATTGTTGTTTGCATTTATGTTGATGCGAATAAAAGGAATGACCGCAAACCTACTATCCATGGGCGCTATCGACTTTGGGATTATTATTGACGGAGCGGTCGTAATGGTCGAGGGCATTTTTGTGGTGCTCGACCATAAAGCAAAAGAAGTAGGCATGGAGAAGTTTAACAACTTGGCAAAATTGGGTTTGTTTAAAAGCATTGGCACCGAAATGGGCAAGTCGATTTTCTTTTCAAAATTAATTATCATCACTTGCTTGATTCCGATTTTTGCATTTCAAAAAGTGGAAGGCAAAATGTTTGCTCCACTGGCTTACACACTGGGTTTTGCGTTGTTGGGCGCATTGATTTATACACTCACTTTAGTGCCTGCATTAAGCTCGATTTTGTTGCGAAAAAATGTAAAAGAGAAACACAATTTCTTTGTTGAATTCATCACCAATTCAACCATGAAAATGTTTGATAAAACTTATCGCTACAAAAAATTAAGTTTAGGAATTGCGATAGCATTTATGATACTCACTTTTATTTCTGCCAAATGGTTGGGCTCCGAATTTCTACCACAATTAGATGAAGGCGCATTGTGGGTAAAATCGCAATATCCGATGAGTACATCATTAAGTCAATCGTTAAAATACTCGGAAAAAATGACGAACATTATTCGCAAATTTCCAGAGGTAAAACACACGTTAGCACAAGTGGGCAGAACCAATGATGGTACTGACCCCAAAGGATTTTACAATGTTGAAATTGCAGTTGATTTAAAGCCCAAAAAAGAATGGCGAAGTGGTTTAACCACTGATGCTTTAATTGCTTCGATGGATTCGCAATTGAGCAAAATTCCGGGTTGCATTTTAAACTATTCTCAACCGATTAGAGATAATGTAGAAGAAGCGGTGGCAGGCGTTCCAGCTTCAATGGCGGTGAAAATTTTTGGTCCAAATTTTAAAGTGTTGGATAAAAAAGCTGACTCGATAATGGACATTTTAAAAACCGTGAGAGGCGCAACCGATTTAGGAATTTTGCGAAACCTTGGTCAGCCCGAGTTTCGCATCGAATTAGACCAACAAAAAATGGCGCTGTATGGTGTAACTACTGCTGATGCACAAGCCGTAATTGAAATGGCAATTGGTGGCAAAGCTGCTACAGAACTGTATCAGGAAGAAAAACATTTTGATATTCGTATTCGCTATCAAAAAGATTTTAGAGATAGCTACGACAAAATTATGAACCTGATGATACCTGCAAATGATGGTTCAAAAATTCCGATAAAAGAAATTGCCGACATCAAAACTATCACTGGACCTGCATTTATTTATCGTGATAATAACATGCGTTACATTGCTGTAAAATTTTCTGTTCGTGATAGAGATTTAGGAAGTACAATAAAAGAAGCGCAAGAGAAAGTGGCTGCAAAAGTGAATATTGGCACAGGTTACAGCATTACATGGAATGGTGAATTTGAAAATCAAATTCGAGCTACGAACACTTTAGCACGAGTTGTTCCCATTTGTTTGCTCGTTATTTTCTTGATTTTATTCATCACTTTTGGCAATGTAAAAGATGCAACACTTGTTATTCTAAATGTGCCATTTGCCTTGATTGGCGGCATCTTGGCGTTGCACATTACCAAAATGAATTTTAGTATTTCTGCTGGAATAGGCTTCATTGCGCTGTTTGGCGTTTGTATTCAAAATGGTGTAATTATTATTTCGGTATTCCGAAAAAATTTGGATGCCAAAATGAGTTTGCACGAAGCCATTCGTCATGGTGTTTTAAGTCGTGTTCGCCCAGTGGTGATGACGGCTTTGATGGCGATGATTGGTTTGTTGCCAGCCGCCGTGAGTACGGGCATTGGCAGCGAAACACAAAAACCTTTAGCCATTGTGGTAATTGGCGGATTGGTTACTTCCACCATTTTAACGCTGTTGATTTTGCCAGTAATTTATAGTTTGGTGCAAATGTTTATTCATCGCAAATTGGCAAATGCACACCACATGTACGGACGTAAATCGAAATAAAAATATTTTTTGAATGACAAATAAAAAAGCGACACGAAATTTTGTGTCGCTTTTTTTTATTTTATCTAAAAAACATTTTTCAATTTTTTTTTGTTGAACAGAATAAAATTGCACACCCTATTCGTTTCATTTACCTTTGCCACCATCGAAACAAAAATATGTCGGAAGAAATAACAACGCAGCGCACCAAAAAACCAGATTGGTTAAGAGTAAAATTGCCCATTGGAGCTAATTATTTGCACGTTAGAAATTTGGTTGACAAAAATAAATTACATACCATTTGCGAAAGCGGAAATTGTCCAAACATGGGTGAATGTTGGGGTGCAGGCACAGCTACCTTCATGATACTTGGAAATATTTGTACCCGAAGTTGTGGTTTTTGCAATGTAAATACTGGCAGACCAACTGAATTGGATTGGGATGAACCGAAACGTGTTGCCGAAGCCATTCATTTAATGAAAGTAAAACATGCTGTGATTACTTCTGTTAATCGTGATGAATTAAAAGATGGCGGTGCAAGCATTTGGGCGGCAACTATTAATGAGGTGCGACAATTAAATCCAACAACTACCATGGAAACTTTGATTCCAGATTTCATGGGCAAAGAAGAAAGTTTGGATTTAATCATTGAAGCACATCCAGAAGTGGTTTCACACAATATCGAAACGGTTGAGCGATTGACAAAACAAGTTAGAATTCAAGCAAAATATCAACGCAGTTTGGATGTGATAAAATATTTGAGTGAAAAAGGTATGCGCACAAAATCAGGATTGATGCTGGGTTTAGGCGAAACAAAAGAGGAAGTAATTCAAACTATTAAAGATTTAAAAGCACATGGTTGTCATGTTTTAACTATTGGGCAATATTTGCAACCAACCCGTGAACACTTGCCTGTGGCTGATTTTGTGCATCCTACCATTTTTGCTGAATATAAAATGATAGCGAAAGAAATCGGTTTCAAATGTGTAGAAAGTGGTCCGTTGGTTCGTTCCTCTTATCATGCAGAAAAACATTTGCAAGACGAATAATTTTTCTCTTCGCATTTTTTCAAAAAAATCTACTTCACAATAGTGCAGCAATCTATATTGCTATACGTTTTAAAATTCATTGTGGAATTTTGTGGATTATTAGTTAGAATTAATCGTTTATAATCTTAAATTTGCTGAAATTTTTTTGGGCATTTTATAATAATTTTTCAGTTGAATGAAACCTACTAAACTCTTATTCCTTTTGGTTGCTGTGGCGATGTTGGCGGCAAGTTGTATGAACAATTTGCAGAAAGGCACACAGGCTTATAACCAAATGCAATACGATAAATCAAACTACTTTTTAAAAAAGGCATTGGATGAAAAAAAAGATGATGCAAAAACCCTGCGAATGTTGGCTGATGGCTATCGCCTAACCAATCAAACTCGTAAGGCTGAATACGTTTATGCTAAATTGATAAAAGGCAGCAAAACCGCTAAGAGCGCAACTCCTGAAGATTATTTGAACTACGGAAAAATGTTGATGGCAGATGAAAATTATGCTGATGCTAAGCAAGTTTTTCATCAATACGATAGTTTGATGGAATTCAAAAGTGATTTAGCAAAATACATGATGTTATCATGCGATTCAGTTTCCATGTTTCATCAAGATACCGCCATGTATGAAGCGAATGAAGCTGTAATCCGTGGTGTGGGTGAGCGTTTTGGCGCAACACCAAGTGGCAATGGAATTATTATTTGCAGCGAAATTCAATCTATTGATCAAAATGCCAAACAACGATTTCCGTGGTTAGGACCAGGTAATTTAGATTTGTTTTATACTGAAAAAGATGCAGTGGCTGGCACCAATGAATATATCAAACCACAACGATTAAAAGGCGAAGTAAATTCACCTGCACATGAAGGTCCATGCACTATTTCAAACGACGGAAACACGATGTATTTCAGTCGTTCAACTGTTGTAGAAAGAATTGACGCAAAGACAAAAGAAGTGGTAAAAGCTGAAAATGTTTTGAAAATTTATTCGGTTCAAAAAGCGGATGAAAATTGGGTAAACCCTCAACCATTGCCATTTTGCAGCGATGAATATTCAGTAATGAATCCAGCATTAATGCCTGATGGGAAAACTATGATTTTCGCATCAGATAAGCCTGGCGGAATGGGCGGTTCAGATTTATACATAGTAAGCATGAACGCCAATAACGAATGGGGCGAACCGCATAATTTAGGTGCCAACATCAACTCGGCTGGTAATGAAGTTTTCCCGTTTGTATCAAAAGATAGTATGTTGTATTTCTCTACTGATGGCAGATTTACATTGGGTGGTTTGGATGTTTTTGAATCGGAATGGGACGGGAGTAATTTTTCAAATGCTGAAAATTTAAACATTCCAATCAACACCTCACATGATGATTATTGCTTCACAACTGACCCCAGCAAAGAAGCGGCAGGCTGGGTTTCATCGAACAAAAGTGGACACGAAAGAATTTATGAATGGACACGTCATGACCCAATTTTATTTTTGCAAGGAACTGTAACGGATAGAAACACACACAAGCCTATCGTGAATTCTCGTGTTGAAATTATTAATGATGGTGATGGTTCTAAAATGACTATTGCTACTGATGAAAGTGGTAAATTTTATTACGATAAATTAATGTGTCGCTCAAGTTATACAGTAAAAGCTGGTAAAGAAAAATACAAAGTGAGCCGAGCCATTATCAAAACGAAAAAAGAAAAACGCAGAAAAGGTTATGCTGTGAATTTTTCTTTGGAAACCATTGGTAGCAATGTGTTGGTAAGAAATATTTATTTTGCGTTTGGTAGTTTTGCTATCAGCAGCGAATCATCAAAAACATTAGATACATTGGCAAAAAAATTAAGAGCCGAAACCAATATTGATATTGAAATTGGCGCACATACTGATAGCCGCGGTTCAGCTCGATTCAATAAATGGTTAAGCGAACGCCGTGCACAATCAACCGTCAACTATTTAATCAAACGTGGCATATCAAAAGATAGATTAGCAGGCAAAGGTTATGGCGAAAGCAGACCAGTGAACAATTGCCACGACGGTGTAAAATGCAGTGATGAGCAATATGCCTTGAACCGAAGAATTGAATTTAAAATCATCAAATTGCGGACGGATGAACAAAAGCGAATAGATGCCACAAAAGTTGATGAAACCTCTAATAATGCTGGCAAAGTGATTATGCAGCCAAAGAAAAAATAGTTTTTATTGAAAAAAATTATTGGCGTACATCCAACACTTTTCCATCTTTAATGGTGAAACTGCCGCCTGAATTGTATTTGAATTTCTTAACCCCATTTTGTAAATCCATTATTTCATCAGGGTCGCCCCAACTTAATATGGCTTGCTCTTGCGTCATGCCTTTATAAATTTGTTTGTTCATTACATCTCTCCAAATTTCATTTTCCCAATTGTACATTTTGTGAATATCGTTCTTGAAAAAATACTTACTAAGTAGGCTATTGTTCAACATGCTTCGTTCAACATTATTGTTATTCAAATTCACATTTAATACGCCAGTTTCTCCCATTTCATCAGTCAATGTAATTTCATAAAGTGCATTATCATCCATGCTAACGGTGAATCTGGTAACTCTCACTTTCTTAAAACGATGTCCATATTTTAAAATCATTTGTTCTTTATCTTCATCTAAAAAATACCAATAATCAACTTTCATCCAGTAAATTTTTCCAATCAAAAATCGTTCAGCTTTTTCAACATCTTCTACCAAAGCAACTCGTGATAACGAACCATTTGTAGTATGACCAACATACTCTTTTTTCGATTTATCGAGCATTTTTACTTTCACATTATATTCACCCAAACTATCTGGAATTACTGATTCTACAAGGGCTTCGTGGTCGTAGCAATCAGAATAAATTGGTCTGCCTTTGTAACCACTACCACCTGTAAACGAAACATAATCGTAATCAATTTTCGAATTAAATTCACGTAAGAAAATTATTTTTTTACCTACCCATTTTGTAATGTCAGTATGTGGCAAAGTATCATCAACTTCAACATTGATTTTTTTGAGATTGTTTTTTCTACTGTGATTTCCTTGAAACGAAAATGCAATAAAAACAATGGCGAAAGTGAACACAAGAAGGGATAATATTTTTCTCATAATGCTTTGCAAATTTAATCAATTGGCATTCGATAGAAGCATTTTTCGTACCAATAAATTTTTCATCAATCGGCGCTTACATGTTAATATATTCAACTTGCGATTTCCGCTTACAAGCAGTATGTTTGTCCACTCAAAAAAAACAAAATGAATTTACACGAATACCAAGCCAAAGCGTTGTTACAAAAATTTGATGTGCCTGTTCAAGAAGGCGTTGCATGTACAACTGTTGAAGAAGCAGTAAATGCTTATTATGAAATCAGCAAAGCAACCAACTCGAAATTTGCAGTTGTGAAAGCGCAAATACATGCTGGTGGCAGAGGCAAGGGAAAAATAAAAGGTACTGAACAACGTGGTGTGCAGGTGGCAAAAAGTGCCGATGATGTAAAAACAATTGCTACCAATTTATTGGGTGGCACATTGATTACTATTCAAACTGGCGAACACGGAAAAGTGGTGAATAAAATTTTTGTAGCCAAAGATGCTTATTACAGCGGACCAAGCGAAACCAAAGAATTTTATTTATCCATTTTATTAGATAGAGCTAAAGGTGAAAATGTAGTGATGTACAGCACCGAAGGTGGAATGGATATTGAAGAAGTAGCACACAATACACCTGAAAAAATATTTAAAGAATGGGTTCAGCCAGGTGCGCCATTGGCAGCATTTCAAGCTCGTAAAATTGCATTCAACTTAGGTTTGAGCGGTGATGCGTTTAAATCGTGTGTAAAATTTGTAAGCAATTTATACAAAGCTTATGTTGATTTAGATTGTGCGATGTTGGAAATAAATCCATTATTCAAAACTGCTGATGACAAAATAATTGCGGTTGATTGCAAAATGAATATTGATGACAGCGCATTGATGCGTCATCCTGATGTGGAAGCATTAAGAGATTTTGCTGAAGAAGATGCAACCGAAGTGGAAGCAGGAAAATTCAATTTGAATTTTGTAAAATTAGATGGAAATGTAGGTTGCATGGTGAATGGTGCTGGCTTAGCAATGGCAACAATGGATATGATTAAATTGAGTGGTGGTGAACCTGCTAACTTTTTAGATGTGGGTGGTACTGCTAATGCAACTACTGTTGAAGCTGGTTTCAGAATTATTCTTCGTGATAAAAATGTGAAAGCTATATTGGTAAACATTTTCGGCGGTATTGTTCGTTGCGACCGTGTTGCACAAGGCGTTGTGGATGCTTATAAAAATATTGGCGAAATAAATATTCCAATCATTGTTCGCTTGCAAGGCACGAATGCAGAAGCTGCGAAAGATTTAATTGAAAAATCTGGGTTGAAAGTTGAATCAGCCATTCAGTTAGAAGAAGCAGCAGCATTGGTAAAAAAAGCGGTTAGCTAAATTTTACTTCGTAAATAAAAATAAAAATGCAGTGATTCAATTTTGATGAAACTGCATTTTTTGTTTTACAGAAATTATATTTTCTAAATCAAAAAATATCAAAACTAAAAAATGGACATTCAAAAAATATTAGCCGAACTTGGCATAAAAACCAACAACAGCGGCGTTTCTACAGGATTAAACTGGATGAAAGGCGATGCAGCTATCATCAATTCTTATTCGCCTGTTGATGGAAAATTAATTGCAGCAACAACATCTGCATCGGATGCTGACTACGAAAAAGTAATTGCATCGGCACAAGAGGCTTACAAAGTTTGGCGAAATATGCCATCACCCAAACGTGGCGAAATAGTACGCCAAATGGGCGATGCGTTGCGAATTCAAAAAAATAATTTAGGTGCTTTGGTGAGTTACGAAATGGGAAAAAGCTATCAAGAAGGATTAGGCGAAGTGCAAGAAATGATTGACATTTGCGATTTTGCAGTGGGTTTGAGTCGTCAGTTGTATGGATTGACGATGCACAGCGAACGCCCGAATCACAGAATGTATGAGCAATGGCATCCAATTGGAATTGTTGGAATAATTTCAGCGTTTAATTTTCCTGTGGCAGTATGGAGTTGGAATGCTATGTTGGCTTGGGTTTGCGGCGATGTGTGTGTTTGGAAACCAAGTGAAAAAACACCTTTGAGTGCCATTGCTTGTCAAAATATTCTTGCTGAAGTGTTGAAGAAAAACAATGTGCCCGAAGGCGTTTCATGTTTAATAATTGGTGAAAGAAATATCGGCGAAAAAATGTCGGCAGATGTTCGTGTGCCGTTGGTGAGTGCAACAGGTTCAACACGAATGGGTAAAGCCGTAGGTGCTGCTGTTGGTGCTCGTTTAGGAAAAAGTTTGTTGGAGTTGGGTGGCAATAATGCCATCATTGTTTCTGAACATGCTGATTTGAAAATGGTTTTAACAGGTGTGGTGTTTGGCGCTTGTGGCACTGCTGGTCAGCGTTGTACCACCACTCGAAGATTAATTGTTTATGAAACTATTTATGAAAAAACAAAAGAAGTTTTGGCAAAAGCTTATTCGCAATTGAAAATTGGAAACCCTTTGGATGAAACAAATCATGTTGGTCCGTTGATTGATAAAATGGCTGTGGATGGTTATTTGCAAGCCATTGATGCTGCCAAAAAAGAAGGCGGAAAAATTATTGTGGAAGGTGGAGTATTGACTGGCAGTGGATTTGAAAGCGGTTGCTATGTTAAACCTTGTATCATCGAAGCAGAAAATCATTTTAAAATTGTGCAGCATGAAACTTTTGCGCCCATACTTTACATCATGAAATATAAAACAATGGAAGAAGCCATTACGCTGCAAAATGGCGTACCACAAGGGCTTTCGAGTGCTGTGTTCACCAACAGTTTGAAAGAAGCAGAATTGTTTTTAAGCAATAATGGAAGTGATTGTGGCATTGCGAATGTAAATATTGGTACCAGCGGTGCAGAAATTGGCGGTGCATTTGGTGGTGAAAAAGAAACAGGTGGTGGTCGTGAAAGTGGCTCTGATAGCTGGAAAGCGTATATGCGCCGACAAACCAACACCATTAACTATGGCAATCAATTGCCATTGGCGCAAGGAATAAAATTTGATTTGTAAAATTAAATTTTAATAAAAAATCCCGAAAACAAATTTTTGATTTCGGGATTTTTTATTTTCGTTAATGATGATAATTTTCGTGTTGAATGATAGTAAAAACACGATACAATTGCTCGGTTAAAACTAATCGAGCCAATTGATGTGGTAATACAAAATCAGACAATCGAATTTTGTTGTAATCCTTTATCTGTTCTGCATCCCAGCCATATCTACCACCGATACAAAAACACAAATTTTTTGTACCACTTTGTAATTTCCGTTGAATGAAATTGGTAAATCCCATCGTAGTAAATTGTTCGCCATTTTCATCTAAAAAAAATAAAAATGATTCTTTGAGTGGAATTTTTTTTAGCAAAAAAGTTGTTTCAATTCTCTTTGTTTCATCTACTGATAAAGCGTTGTTGGTTTTCGGTTGAATCAACACACACTCAAATTTGCAATAGTGTTTAATTCGTTTTTCAAACTCATTAATTGCTTTTTCGTAGTAATCAAAAGTCTCTTTGCTGATGGCGCAAATCAATATTTTCATTGACGATTTTTAAAAATAAAAAAGCGATGATGTACATCGCACATCATCGCTTTTAGTAAGTTTAGAAAAATTATTTTACAACTTCAAACTTGCCATTGGTAACAGTTTTACCATCAGTATTTAAAATAGTGTAGATAAATACACCACTATTCAAGTTGCTAATATTAATTGAATTTACTTGTTTATTGATATTTTGTTCCATCACTTTTTTACCTGAAACATCAAAAATCACAAGTGTGTTGTTTGATTCAACTGCGTTGTCAAATGAAATGTTGATGACATCGTGCGTTGGATTTGGAAAAATCTTTACAGCATTTTGATTGTTCATCACATCAATGATTCCAATAGGAGAACTTTCGTTATAACTGCTCCTTTGGTTTGAACCCACAGAAGTTAAACGAGTCGGTTTGCCTGCATGAATAGTGTTAGCGGCATTGGTGCTTGCAAAAAATGATGTAAGCAAAATAAGTGTGAGTAATTTTTTAATCATGTTTTTTGTTTTATTGTCTCAAAAATAATCGCTTATTTTGGAACGAAGAAATTTATTTGTCAAAATTAACACACACCTAATAGTGAATAACGAAGTTGAAGCGTATATCTTTTTAATAAGAAAGAATTTTAAGTGGCTTTTGTTGATTGGAACAATTATAATGCTGGGCTATTTTGCTTTTCAGTACAGTAACTATCACTATTACAAATCAGAGTGCACCATTATTGTCAA
This sequence comes from uncultured bacterium, assembly GCA_903857255.1. Taxonomy (GTDB): domain Bacteria; phylum Bacteroidota; class Bacteroidia; order Chitinophagales; family CAIODY01; genus CAIODY01. The sequence continues at coordinate 1,141 of CAIODY010000115.1, read as the reverse complement.
CCAAGACGTTATTAATTTTGGTGCAACCAATTACAGTGTAATGACCGATAACCAAATGCCAGCTTCATCGTCTGACAATAGGTTGATGTATATCTTCAACTCCAATGCTATTCACGATTCGTTGCTTTATCGAATGGATTTGATAAATCATTACAACATCCGCAAAACATCTGCATTTCGCTATGAAAAAGTTTTGCGAAAAATGGCAAATTTAATCTCCCTCACTAAAGTAGATAACAACATTTACAAAATTTATGTGAGAGATAAAGAGCGAACTATGGCTGCTGATATTGCCAACCAAATTCCACAATTCATCAATGTTGTTGCTCGAGATTTAATGTTAAAAAATCTAAAAACTAAAGTATTAAAATATCAAACGCTGATTGATACACTATCAAAACAAAATTCTTCCATTCAAAAATTAGAATTTGAATTGGTGCAAAAAGTTAGCCCCGCAGATATGCGATTAGTGGATATTCAAAAATTCGTAACAAACACATTATCAACTTTAAAAGGAATCAACGAAGGTAACATTCATCAAATAGAAGCCTATAAATTCATTCTATCCAATGAAAAACAAATGGATTTAAACGCTGTAACTGTGCTTACCAAAGCTATTCCTGATGTGAATTTGGGTTACGATTTTCTTGGATTTACAGTTATCTGCCTCTATGTTTATTTAGGAGTGTTTGCAGTATTTTTATTCGGAGCCGTTTTTTACAAAACGAATAAAGATTACATTCACTTGCTATTATTTGGAAAAATAAAATCCTAAATTTTATTGAAAAATATTAGCGCAATATGGTTAATGGCATTTTTTATTTTGTTGCCAAATATTTTTCTCAATCAACTTATTGAACCAGAAAATTCACTGAAAATGTTTGTGTTTTCAAGCGTTTCAGCACTTTGTTTGTTGGGTTGTTTTTTTCAAAAAAAACAAATTGCTGATTTCAAAATTCCATTTTTATTTTTAATTGCGCTTGCTTTTATTGTGGTGAAAAGCATCGGTATTTTTTTTTCTTACAATAAATCCGAAGCCATTTTTGATGTACTGCATTGGGGTTTGATTTGGATAACAAGCATTTTTATTTTCAATGGCTTTTCTGAAAAAATTATTTCAGAAAAACTCATTGCCCAACTT
>CAIODY010000114.1 GCA_903857255.1 uncultured bacterium | reverse complement strand
GATAGAATTGCTTTCTGAATTGGACGATAATTTAAAATACGCCAACAACCCTCAAAAATATTTCTCAATGCACTTGAGTAAAACAGTGAAATATGGAATTGTGAAAAAGGAAAGGACAATCGGAAAAACAGCAGCCAAATACTCATTGAATTATGACTAGATAATCCCTTAATATTTAAGCATGTTATTAGTTTTTATGAACTTGGATAATTGGTTAAATTGGGCATGAAAAAAGCAGATTGGTACGACCCATTTGTTGAGAGTAATGATGAGCTGTTAAGCGAAGTCAATAAAGAAAAGTTAACCTTGTCTGCAAAAAGATTTTTTGATTAATCTAAAATTCTAATTGTTCTAATTTCGTTTTCCACTTTTCCCAATCAGGCATTTCTTTAGCTTGGAGTGCAAAGAATTTTTGGGTATGATTCCTATGTACTAAATGACAAAGTTCATGCACAATAACATATTCAATGCAATGTTTAGAAGCCATAACCAATGCTGGATTTAAAATTATCTTTCTATTTGAGGTACAACTTCCCCAACGTGTTGGCATCTCTTGAATAAATATTCCGTTTGGTTCAACACTGTACTTTTTAAATCTCTGAATAATTGGTTCAGCAATAGTTGCAAACTTTTCTTTTGCCCGTTCTCTATACCATTGTTTTAGAATTTGCTTTGTCTTACTTTTTTCTTTAGTAATTACTTCGATGCTTCGCCCTTTGTATTTTACTTCATTCTTTTTTCCTTTTGAAACATGAAGCATGAATTGTCTTCCAAAATAAAAGTGTGTTTCACCACTAACATATTTTTTTTGTGGGGCTTTGGGATGAAATGCAAGGAAATAACTTTGTTGTTTAATTATCCAAGGAGCTTTCTTTTTCAGCTTCTCTTTTATTTTTTGTATTTCAGCATTTAATGGTGCTTTTACAACTACATCCATGTCAGGTGTAATTGTAATTCCTAAAGATTTTTTATCTGAATAAATTAAATGAAAATCAATTCGCTTCGAACCAAATTGAATGAATTCAGTTGCCATTATTTGTATCTGATTTTAGCTACATCAACTATTCTTTCTGCAATGGTATCTATTTCTTCAAATGATATATTGATTTGGTATTTATCTCTTACTTCATCAATTAAATAATCCCCAATTAAGTGAATCATTTTCTTCTGAATATCAATGTTGTTTGGGGTATGCCAATCTACTTTTATTAATTGATGAATAATTTCATCGGCAGCTAAAGCAACTTGCGTAGCAATTGAATTTAAGGTCGTTGCATCTTTAAATTTTGTTTCCAAACCTTCTTTTGAAATGCCATAAAACGCCTTAGCAATTTCTTTTTCTTTCAACGCTGATGGAATATCAGTATCGGTTCTCAATAAAACAGATTCCATAATCTCTTTTACCTTTTTAAGTTTTTGAGCATCATTTATTCTACCTTCTTCATGTGCCTTGATGGTTTCCTTCAATAGGTCTGAAAACTTTTTGTAAAATGCAGGGTCTTCATCCATTTTCTCTGAAATATGCTTTGCTGTTCTTGATGCTATTTTATCAGCTTTAGCAGCTTCGCCCATAGTTTTTTCTACTTCTGTTTGGAATTTTTCCTTATCGAAAATGTTTACTAATTCGGTAATGGTTTCTACTTTTTCGGTTGTGATATGCGTATCAATTAGTTTTTGAATTTGCCCTTCATATTGCTTGTAGTCAATGGCATCCGAATAACGTTGCAATACAGCACTTCGCAGTTTCATGAAAAAAGCTAAATCTTCCTTGTATCTATTTATAGTCTTCTCATCTGTTTCTTTATGAAATTTTATAGATGACAATGCCAGTTTTAATATTCGTGCAAAGGCAGATAATTTATCATAGAATACAACTCTAATTGCTTCATCTTTTAATAACTGCTGATAGGCTTCAGCATCTTTTTTATTGGTGATGGTTTTGAATACATCCCACAATTCGGCATGTCGCTGGGGCAACTTTTTTATTTCTTCGGTAATGGTTGTCAATGTTCCTTCCAAATCATTGGTATCAAACTCATCAAATGATGAATACAGTTCCAAGGCTGCATCCAGCTCTTCAATTACACCATAATAATCAATTACATAACCATAATCTTTGTCAGGATAAATTCTGTTTACACGAGCAATAGCTTGTAGTAATGTATGACCTTGCAACTTACGTGTCAAATATAAAACTGTGTTTTGCGGTACATCAAAGCCAGTTAATAATTTATCTACTACTATAATTATTTCAGGGTCTTTTTGATTTTTAAAACGACTGATAATATTTTTATCATAGCGTTTTGAAGTACCATGTTCGTCCATCATTTTTTTCCAAATTAATTTCAACTTATCTGATGTTTCACCGTAAGCACTATCCTCACCTTCTCTTTCATCAGGTGCAGAAATAACTACTTCGGTTGAAACCATATTTATTTCATCCAAAAATGTTTTGTATTTGATGGCTGCTTCTTTAGTTTGAGTTACCAATTGTCCTTTGAACGGTGTACCTTGAAAATTATCACGGTAGTGCTGACTAATGTCCCAACATATTGCGTAAATTTTTTGCTCGGCAATATTTAATTGGTCTGCTCTGCTGAATTTTTTCTTTAAATCCGCTTTTTGATAATCGTTTAATGGTTCTGAAACCAAATTAAAAAAAGTATCTAATGGCTTTTCATTTACATGCTGAAAAGCATGTCTGCCTTCATACAATAATGGAACAACAGCTTTGTCTTGAACAGCTTTATCAACTGTGTATCTATCAATTTCACCACCAAAAATATCAGATGTTTTTTTGTCTTTTTTAAATAGTGGTGTTCCTGTAAATGCAATGAAACAGGCATTGGGCAATGTTTTTTGCATTTCAATATTGAAAGTGCCGTGTTGTGTTCTATGCCCTTCGTCCACCAAAACAAAAATATTGGGGTTCTCTAATTTGCCAACACGTTTGACTGCTGTTTCAAATTTATTGATAATCGTTGTAACTACTGCATCGCTTTTGCTCAACAATAAATCAGCTAATCGCTGACCTGTTGAAGCATTTTCTACAATCATTCCGCATTTGCGAAATGTGCCTGTAATTTGTTCATCTAAATCAGTTCTATCTGTTACCAAAATAATTTTGGGGTTCAGAATAGTTTTATCCAAAGCAATGGCTTGAGCCAGCATGACCATTGTCAATGATTTACCACTGCCTTGTGTATGCCAAATTACACCACCTTTTCTCTTGCCTCCTTCTATAGGGCTAATTCGCTGCATCGCTTTTTTGATAGCGAAAAACTGCTGATAACGAGCTACTTTTTTTTCACCATCATCAAACAAAACAAAATTGTAAGTAAAATCTAACAACCTTGATAGGCTGCACAAGCCAAACAAATATTCATCTTGCTGCGTAGGCAATATTTGTTGTTGTTCAATTGCATCGAAATAATTTCTTACGTACTTAAATCTATCGCCAAATAATTTTGTTTTTTGCTCATTCGATAATGCACTATTTTTTAATGCCAGTAATTCAGCTTTGTAATTTTTTTCTTCTTCAACGGTGCTAAATTTTTCTTCCCAATGCGCCCAAAATTTTTCGGCAGTGCCATTGGTGGCATAGCTTCCACCATTAGTTGAAATACTCAATATTATTTGTGCATACACATACAAGCTTCTAATTCCATCTTCTTGTTGATTCCGTAAGTGCTGCGAAATAGCTTGCTGCAAAGGTTCTTTCATGTCGGGGCGTTTGCATTCGATGATGCAAAGAGGAATGCCATTTACAAACAAAACTATATCGGGGCGATAATGCTCTTTGCTGGTGCTTCGCATTACGCTGTATTCTTCGGTTACATGAAATACATTGTTCTCAATATTTTTCCAATCAATATATTGCAACGTAAAACTTTTTTTATCACCATCAATACTTTGCTCCAATGCTTTGCCTAATGTGATAAGATTATAAGCCGATTCAGCAGCCGAAATATAGCCTTCATTCATGGGCAAATCTTTCAATGCCTGAATACCGTTTTCAATATTGGCATCAGTAAAAATGGCTGTTTTGGTGGAGCTTACTTTAATGCTGTTGATGCTTTTCAATTGCTTACGCAACACATCTTCCAACAATACATTAGTGGTTTTATTGCCACGAAGTTGCATGGCTTCTTCCTGACTTAAATAAGTATAACCCAACTTTTGCAACAACTGCAAAGCTGGTATTTGGCTGATATGGTCTTCTTTAAATGAGGGTGTTTCCATTTCCATTTTTTTATTGCAACCATTTTCTTGACGTCAGGAAAATGGTTGGCTGCATTAGACAATTTTTTCTTTCCTGTTTATTTCATTAACAAACTTTTATTGCTTGACGCTTGACAATTACCAAATTGCGATTACCTTTACACCGTTCTTTACCCTTGGTTTGGAATCTACAAAGGTCTTAAACGCTGAACCAGTTAATCAGCGTTTTTTTTATTTTAGCCAATTCGGTCCGTTAATAAAATTTTTAAGGTTGTCTTCATTTTCAATCTGAAAAGCAGTTATAAATCTTGCTTTTTTTTCGGCATAAATTGAAATTACTACTACATAATTGCCTTTTACCATAGCTACTCTTCTGGCATTATCATGTGCCTTATTCTTGTTATCCCATCCTTGTTTTAAAAGTGAAGTAGGGTCTTGTAAAGTATCCTTAATCCAATATATTTTTTCCAACCTGTTTAATGATAAAATGGATTTATCTTTTGCTTTTCTATCAGCACTTTCAAAAAAACAATGGTCAAACATTTCTGAGTAAAACTTTACTTGAATAGCATCAAAAGTTAAAATTTGTTGTGTGCAATATTCATCATCCCAGATTTTTCTAAAATCACTTTCTGTTAACTCAACTAATTTTTGTGGTTTAATCTTTTTGTATTCCATCACCATCCTCCTTTTAAGTTGATTTTGAAAATGTTCAACTTTTCATCCCACTTTGATGTTGGTGCAATTGTCTTTTTTAAGTAGGTATCTTCTATATAACTTATCAAACCTAACTTCGCTGAACTCTTAATTTCATTATTAAATTTTGCAGCAACCATGCCTGTTAATACATCAGCCAATTGAATACCCAATGATTGTTCGGATGGCAAACCCTGAACTTGCTTTATATCAGAGGTAAGATTTGAATTATCTAATACTTTTTTTAACTCTAGTAATCTGCCTTTGTTTCTGTTTACTTTTAAATCAAGAAAAATATCATAGGCATTAAAATCAAAAATCCAATGGTGTAATAGTTGGTAATAAAATTTATAAAATCCAAGTTCGGCATCTTCACTATTAAAAATAATGTTGTTCACTTTTTCGGCTTCGATTAATACTACTCGAAACCGAATATATTCGGAAGCAAAGAAAAAATCAATCAGCTCTTTATATAATTGGTAATAAGCTGGCGAAAATTTTTGCCACTTCAATTCACCTTTGATGCCATGCTTGGCTTTGATGGCTAAAATACCTTCTTTTAAATTAGTTCTGTTTTCACTCGGAATCCAAATACCGCCAATGGCTGTATAAAGATGTGCATCTTTTCGGGTGAGTGCTTCTAACCCACTTTCATCGCAGTAAATTTCAAAGTCCATATTATTTTTTCTGTTTTATATTTTCACCCTAATTTTTCCTGTGAGCAATTGCTGCATTAAGCCTTTTTTTTGCGCTTTTAGTTTTTCAGTTTTGGTTTTTAGTAATTCTATTTCTTTATCGGCGGCTTGTAGTACTTGAGCGATTTTTATTTGTTCTTCAATGGATGGAAGATTTATTTTTCTTTTTTCCATGTCGCCTTTTGTGATATGAAACATTGTTCCGCCTTGTTTATTATTGAAAATCTTTTCTGTGTCAAATACTAAAAAGTAAAAAAGAAAATGCTTTAAAATCAATTCCG
>CAIODY010000113.1 GCA_903857255.1 uncultured bacterium | reverse complement strand
GCGCAACAAGCCGCCAAGCAGTCAACCGCTAAAAAAGTAGCAAGAGTAGCCGCCGATGAATCGAACATCAGGGCTTATGTAAAACGCATCAAAGCCAATGCAGGTTATACCGAAGATATTGGCAAATTATTAGGCATCATTGGCGAAGACCACACGGTGGATGAAGCCAACAGCAAACCCGAATTGAAACTGCATAAAGACCCTCACGGCTGGCGCATTGAATTTAACCTGCAAGGGCATTTTGATGGGGTGAATATTTATAAAAAATTAAGCACTGCGGCTGCTTTCACATTTATAGCCCGTGATACGTCATCACCTTATATTGATAATGCAGCGGTAGATAACAATACCCAATATTATGCTTTCTATGTCATCGGCGATGATGAAGTAGGTTTGCAAAGTGATTTGGCTGTGGTGAGTGTGTAGAAAAAAAGCAGTGAGGAGGCAAGCTATAAACTTTCCAAGTTTTAAAAACTTCGAAAGTTTGAACGAAAAAAAATCTCGAAACGCAAATCAGTGTTTCGGGATTTTTTATTGTTACGGTAAAATCAAAAAACGCTTTTTGAGATTTCAATTTCACTGAATAAAAAATCCAGCCAATAGGCAACCAATCGCAATAAATGGGGTCGGTATTTTTTCGATTAATAACAAGGCAAATGTGGCTGTCATCACCGCAATATTTCTTACATCAAAAGGCATCGCTTTAAACATGATGAAGGATGCCGCTATGATGAAACCCACTGTGGCAGCATTGATGCCAGCCAAGCCACGTTTGATAAAAGGATACTGACGTAATTCATTCCAAACTGGAAATAAAAAAATCAGCAATAAAAAACCAGGTAAGAAAATCCCCACCATACCAATTAGGCAACCGAGTGCTTCATACATTTTTCCCATTTCGTGCATTGCCATACCGCCCGAAAATGTGGCAATAGAAAATACAGGACCAGGCAACGCTTGCACCAAACCTACACCAGTTAAATATTCGGGGGCATCGAAATAATTTTTGTGCAAAACAAATTGCTCAAACATAACTGGTACCAATAATTGTCCACCACCAAAAGTGAGTGCACCAAAACGATAAAAATTTTCAAACAACACAAATGGTTTGTGCCAATTGATATAATGCCGAGTGGTGAAATCACCAGCCAATGCGACTGCCAGCTCAATGCCAAAAAAGGCAACAATATTTCCCCATTTCAATTTCAACTTAAATTGATAAGGCGGCAAATCATCGTGCCTAAAATTTGAAATGATGACGCTTGCCAAAAAAATGCTCGGAAAAGTAAAAGCCGATTTCACAAAAATAGTAACCACAAAAGCAATCAGCATGATAGCAATGGCATTGCCTGTGGTAATGACATTACGAATCATTTTATACCCTGCAAACGCTAAAAAGCCCAATGCCATGGGTTGCATGAAGTGTAAAAAATGTAATGAAATATTTCTGTTGGTGAAATAATTCATCAATAACACAATGCCCAGAAAGAATATGGAAGCAGGTAAAATCCAGATAATTAATGTGAGAATGGCTAATAACAGTTTGCCACGTTTAAAACCAATGGCTGATAAAACCTGTGTAGAGGTTGGGCCTGGAAGAATATTGCAAAAAGCATTGAGCTCAAATAATTCTTCTTTGCTTAAATAATTGTGCCGCTCACAAAATCGTTTTTGCATTTGCAGCAAATGATTTTGCGGACCACCGAAAGCAGTGATGCTGTGTAAAAAGACCTGCATTAAAAAATGAAAATGTCTTTTCATCTTAACAACAACTTTATTTTTTTAAGCCAATTTCAATTAAGCGTTCATCCAAATATTCACCAGCCGTGATGGGCGAATAATGAATTGGATTTTCAGCAGCAATGCACGAAGCCAAACAATCTAATTTCATTTCACTTCGTGGATGTAAAAAGAAAGGCATTGAGAAACGTGAAGTGTGCCACAAATCTCGTGGCGGATTTACAACCCGATGTGTGGTGCTTCGCAAACGGTTATTGGTCAAGCGTTGTAACATATCACCCACATTCACCACAATCTGATTGGGCGATGATTTTACAGCCACCCATTCATTTTTTTGATTCAAAACTTCTAAGCCATCGGCTGATGCGCCAACTAACAAAGTAATCAAATTAATGTCTTCATGTTGCTCAGCTCTAATCGCACTTTGCGGTTCGTTTAAAATTGGAGGATAATGAATGGCTCGAAGAATACTGTTGCCATTGTGTACATGCGGCTCGAAATATTTTTCGTCTAATCCTACATAAAGTGCGATAGCATTCAACAAATAATTTCCACTTTTTTCAAATGCTCGATAAGCCGAAAAAAAAGATTGATTCAATTTTTTTATTTCCTCTCCTACTACATTATCGGGGTATTCTTTTTTGATGTCATCACCATCTTCAACAGTTTGACCGAATTGATAAAACTCTTTCAAATCAGCCACAGTGCTTTGTTTGGCTTTTTCTTTTCCAAATGATGTATAACCTCGTTGCCCAGCTAAACCTTCGATTTCAAATTTCTTTTTTGTGGCTAAATCGAGTGCAAAAAAACGTTTGGTTTCTTCGTAAAGCTTCGCGATAATTTCATCGCTAATGCCATGATTGGTTACGCCAACAAAACCAATTTCGGTAAATGCTGTGCCTAAATCGTGAACAAATTTTATTCGTTCATCGTCACTACCATTAGTAAATAATGCTAAATCAACAACAGGAATGGAGTTCATAAGATTGTTTTTGGGATGAGAGAAGAAAAATTATCAAACAGCAATTATTGCTGTTTGATAATTTTTTTAACCACAATGCCATCATCAGTTTTGATGTAGAGCAAATAATTTCCACTGCTTAAGTCTTCGGCATTCAATGATATTCTGTGATTGCCTATTTCTTGCTTGCCGCTTAAAATTGTTTTTTCTAACCTGCCCGAAATATTGAATAACAGTACATCTAAAGTTTCTGATAGTGGAAGCGAATAATCAATAGTAACATTTTGAGCAAAAGGATTCGGATAAATTTTCAAATCAATTTTGTTAGAAATTTCATCAATTCCTGTTGAAGAAATAACATACACCACCACTGTATCAGTTGATGTACAACCCAAAGCGTTAGTACCAGTAACAACATAAGTAGTTGTTGTATTCGGGTTAGCCATTACACTTGCGCCAATCGTTGAGTTTAAGCCTGTTGGCGGTGCCCATGTATAGCTGGCTGCGCCTGTTGCAGTTAAGTTAGTTGAATTGCCAGCATAAATAATTACATCCGAACCAGCGTTTATCAATGGTTCGGCATTTACAGTAACTACCACATTGTCAGTATCATGGCATCCATACGAGTTAGTAACTGCAAGTGTATAGGTGATTGTAGCAGTTATATCAACTGTTGGGTTGGCAATGTTATTTTGTGTAAGCCCTGTTGATGGTGACCATTGATAAGTATAACCCGATAAAGCAGTTGTTCCTAAAGTAGCATGTGCCAATTTGCAATAGGTTAAATCAGAACCTGCATTAGCAATAGGGTTTGGATGTACAATCACAACAATAGAATCAGATTTTGTACAACCATTATTATCAGTTGCAGTAACATGATAAGTGGTTGTAGTGGTAGGATTAGCAATTGGATTGCTTGCCATAGCATTGTTTAAAGCAGTGTTGGGTGTCCATGCAAAAGTGTAAGGCAAAGTGCCACCATACAATGTTGGTGCACCGCCAAGCAATGCCATATCGCCCACACACATTTGCAAATTAGAACCTGCATTGGCTATAAATGTTGTTGTTCCAGCTGGACCAGTAACTGTTGCCGAATCTTTGATGGTGCAACCATGTGCATCGGAAACTTGCAAATGATATTTTTGATTACAAGCATTCAACAAAGAATCATTAGTTGAGCCATTTGACCATGAATAGTTGTAAGGTGTTGTTCCACCAATGATAATTGGCACAACCATTCCATTGCATTGACCACAGGTAGTTGTAAATGTGTTCATTAATAAATTTAATGGAGAGGGTTGTGTGATAGTGAAATTATCAGTTTTAGAGCAACCCAAATTATCTGTAACATACACATTATAAGTATTTGGTGAAAGATTGGATACTGATGTACCCGTTTGGATACTGCCTACCGTCCATGAAATGTAATATGGTGTAGAACCGCCAGCAATGCTGATGGAAGCAAAGCCATCATTTACCCCATTACAAGAAATATTATTCGTTGTTAATGTTGTTGTTATAATTGGGTCAACAAAAACAGTCATGGATGAAGTATCCCAACAACCATTAAAATCATTTACTCTTATTGTATAGGTTGTTGTAACAGACGGGCTTGCAGTTGGATTGGCAATAGTTGGAATGATACCATTGGTAGGCACCCATGAAAAATTGTAAGTACCCGACCCCCCCGATGCAGTTGGCGAACCACCAATTTGAATACTTGAGGCAGCTGATAAGCAAATTAATTGGTTTGGACCTGCATTTGCTGATGGTCCTTGATGAACAGAAAGCACCATGGTATCAGTTGATGAACAATGTCCTGGGTTATCTGCTAATAGGACATAGGTTGTTGTAGAAAGCGGATTAGCAGTTGGGTTGGATACATAAGGATTTGGAGATAAATCTAAATTAGGGAACCATTGATAGGTGGTTCCACCAGAACCATGTAAATGAGCAACTAAACCAGAACAATAAAAGGTATCAACACCTGCGTTGGCGTGTGTATAAGGATAAACTTTTACATTGAATTTTGTTGCTAAATAAGATGGGCAATAGGTATAAGGAATACTATCGGAATAAGAAATTTGCAGCAAAGTATCTTGTGTTAAAACCACTGAATTAAATATAAGCGAACCACCTGTTCCTATCATCGAATTACCCATCGCATTGTTATTTTTATCAACAATAAAATAATTTCTACCATAAACACTGCTTGCCATAGTGATAGAGATGTTTTGACCAGTACAAAGCGTATCTTTCGATATGGTCAATCTCGTCGTATCCAATCCTTCAAAAACAGATACATCATCTATACCAATATCAGTATATTGATGACCGTGGCTTCTAAATTTAAATTTAACATTGCTTTGATGGGCATAGCTATTTAAACATTCTTGAATTGCCTGCCAACCTCCTGGCCATCCAAATCCACTACCTGCATTTATTAGAGTGAAAGAATCAATGTAGTTATAAGTAGCACCACCATTAATTGACCCATATAATTTCAGCCAAACACTTGCATAGGCAGAATTGTATTGCCCTAGATAAAACCTGATTATTGGTTGATTTAAATGACTAAAATCAAAACATGGGCTAATCAAATCTGCCTGTGCATTGTTGCCATTTGCATACGGATAGTAAGCTAAATTTGCACCGCCATGAGCACTAATAGCAGGCGAAACCATTGCTACACTATTGGTCAAGATAGTCCAATTGGATGCACCATTAATGGGCTGACTTTGCCAAAAAATCGTTGATTCAAATCCATCAGTCCATGGATAAGAAGTTATAGTAGGCACTGATAAATATTTATCTACTAGTGTATCATCACTATAGTCGCTATCCGCAGGCATACTTGTAAATACTTTCAATGAATACAAATTGGGTGCTGCATCATTAATAGTATGACTAAACGTGTAAACAAAAGAATCATATAATGCAATTGGATGTGGAACAATATAGTTTTCTGTAATTATAGAATTAGTTCCAAATTTATAGCTAAGCGGAATGGAAGTACCTTGAGCAATGGTATTACATCCTAAATTTTGAAATTTAGCTTTTACTGAATCGGCAGATGTATGTCCACAACTACTAATGGGCTCAATAATTTTCATGATAGACATATCAACTGGAGGGTGTGGGATGATTTTGATATTATCTAAATAAACATTATCTCCTGGGGAAGAGCCGTAGTAGGTTGAGTCAAAACGACACCTGCCTTCAAACGTAATATTGAAGCCAGTCCCTATATATGATTGCAGGTTAAATGTGTAGGTGATGTAAGGGTCATTGCTCGAATATAAATTTGCAACTGAAGGATGATAAGTGGGTGAAATTTGTACGCCATTGATTAGCACCCTAAAACTACTGTTAAAAATATCAGTACTATTGTAGAAGTATGCGTTTGCAGTTTGCTTCATGTCAAATTTCAATTGCAAGCCACAACCACTTGTTAAATTACGGGCATCAACACAATAATCAATTTTAGAATCATACGCAGCATTTGTTGTCCATTCTGTACCATAAGTTGGTTGTGAATAATAAGGTGAAGAATAAGTGGAACTACCTGTCATTAAAAAACCTCCAGAACCAGTGTTTAAAGCTATTGGAGATAAAAAAGCTTGTGCATTTGATGCTATTGTTACACGAGCTGCTGCTGATAAATTTGCCCCATTACAATTTTCAATAAATGGAAAAGTATTGACCGAACTGTAATTTGCAACCGAAGTATTTATAGTATCATCAAGATAGATAGTATCATTTGGCAATCGAGCAAATACTTGAAAATTATTTAATCCTGGTGTTGAAAAATTAGCAGGAATAGTAAAAGTATAGTTAAGTGAATGATGAGGCAGTATTGTATTATTCACCAATTGAGAACCAGTTGAAGAACTGGTTAATACATTGAATGCAGCAGTGAAGCTAAATATAGTATCCGTTCCTGAATTAAAAAAAGTAGCAGTTATATATTCGCTATTAGTTAAACTACAACCTGTAGTGGGCGAAAGAACTGCAATTGTAGAAATATCATTTGATGTAGTAGGAATAATATTAATGGTATAATCTTCGGTTTCTCCATCAATAAAAGTGGTGTTATTTGTACAAGGGTCCCATACACCACCATTGTTGTTTAGATTATAACATTCTCTTACCCTCATTCTTGTTGTTCCTGAATGTGCTGTAGTAGGTACTGTAAATGTAAGAATAGAAAATGAGGAAAGTGGCATCCCCATAGACGAGCCAATTAATTCACCAGGGTCAAAAAGATTATTCTGATTATAATCAATCCAAACACCAATATTATTGTTGCAACAATATGAACCGCAGTATACAGTAATATGGTAAGTAACACCTTTAATGAGGTTGGTTGACATGTTGGAATAATTCACATAGTTTCCAGAAAAAGTAGTTAATCCAGTGCCAACATTATTGATTGAACCCAATTGAACGCCATCCACATAATCGCCCGAACTACCAGGTGTATTAGGGAAGCAATAAGGTGTTGATACATTTGTTTGACCATTTACTTTGATAAATGCAATGGTTAAAAAAATGAGTAGTGATAATTTTTTTTTCATGCTATTGAATATTTTATTTAAGGTTAGATGCAACTTTTGTTTTAAAAATGATGTCTATAGTTTTATAACTATCAAAGTTAGAAATTTCATTCTAAACCAACAACAAAAAAAAGAGATTTTTTATTTTGTGTTTTAAAATTAAATTTCAACCTTTGGCAACTCAAAACAAAAACATAATCGCATAAGCCTATCGAGTAGAAACTTTACACTTCAACTTTTTGCAAATAATTATTTAATTCTAAAACAATTAATCATGCATCAATTAAGTGATAAAGAGCTTATAGCAGCTTACATCAAAGGCGATTCAGCGGCATTTGAAGTTTTATTCAGCCGCCACAAACAAAAAATTTACACTTCCATTTATTTGTTCGTACGTGACCACGACCAAGCCGATGACATTTTTCAAGAAGTGTTTATCAAAGTAATTGACCGCCTGCAAAATGGCAGATACAATGATGATGGAAAATTTTTACCTTGGGTGATGCGAATTGCCCGAAACTACTGCATTGATGAGTATCGAAGCAACAAGCGTATTGGCATTGTGCACAATACCGACACGAAAGATTATTTCAAAACTATTCCTTCTGAAATCACTACCAGCGAAGAAAATATTATGGAATCGCAAAGTTGTTCGCAGATAAAAGAATTAGTTGACCAATTGCCCGATGAGCAAAAAGAAGTGGTGATTATGCGCCATTATTATGGTTTAAAATTCAATGAAATTGCCGAAGAAACGGATAGCAACTTAAACACTGTTTTGGGCAGAATGCGATACGCCTTAATCAATCTTCGCAAAATGATTGAAGAAAAAGAATTGGTGTTGTAGCAAAATAATTTTGTTGCGTTGGCGTTACTGAAATGGTTGTAAAAGAAAATTTTATTTCGATAAAATATTTTCAAAACAACGGCGTTAAATAATCAACTCAACACAATTTTGCTTATGACAAAAAATTACACTCAAAATGATTTAGTACGTTTCATTTACCATGAAACATTAACCAACGAATCGGCTGAAATCCGCCAGCAATTGGATACTGACGAAAATTTCAAAAACGAATATCTTGATTTGCTAAAAGGCTATTCGCAATTAACTGCGCCACAATGTTTACCAAAAAAATCAGCGGAAGATTTTATTTTAAATTACAGCAAGAAGTTACAACCATCTGCAAAATAGTTTGTTAGTTTTGTTTTTGAATCTTAAAATTCTATGACAAAAACTGAACGTTACAAACACATTTTACAATATTTCGAGCAACATAATCCTGATGCCGAAACCGAATTGTATTACGAAAATCCATACGAACTTTTAGTGGCTGTAATTCTTTCAGCGCAATGTACTGATAAACGTGTAAACCTTACCACACCAGCATTTTTTAAAAAATTTCCAACATCAAAAAAATTAGCAAAAGCAGAATTTGACGATGTATTTCCGTTGATAAAAAGCATTAGTTACCCTAATAATAAAGCCAAACATTTAATTGGTATGGCGCAAAAATTAGAAACCAATTTCAATGGCGAAGTGCCCAGCGATATCGATGATTTACAAACCTTGCCAGGTGTTGGCAGAAAAACAGCAAACGTCATTGCTAGCGTAATATTCAATCAACCAACAATGGCTGTAGATACGCATGTATTCCGTGTTTCAGCACGATTAGGATTAGTAACCAATGCAAAAACGCCATTGCAAACTGAACAACAATTGATGAAATTTATTCCAAAAGAAAAAGTTCACATTGCTCATCATTGGTTGATTTTACATGGCAGATATGTTTGTTTGGCTCGTTCGCCAAAGTGCAATGATTGTGGCTTACAACAATGGTGTAAATATTTTGCCACAATTGACGCTGTTGAAAAATAATTTGCAAACACTAATTTTTTGTTTTAATTTCGATAAAAATTAACCATCAACAATACCTTTAATTCAATATGATTTCTGCCATTACAAATGATGTGAGAGTTGTTGTAGAAACATTTTACAAGCCAATTCAACAAAATAATCCAGCCAACGAACATATTTTTGCTTACCGAATTACCATCGAAAATTATTCTGATTATACCATTCAATTAATGCGCCGCCATTGGGAAATTTTTGATAGCAATGGGCAAATAAGAGAAGTGGATGGCGAAGGCGTAGTGGGCGAGCAGCCTGTGATTCAGCCGCATGAATTTCATCAATACACTTCGTTTTGCAATTTGCGAAGCGACATTGGCAGAATGAGTGGAAGCTATACCATGTTGCGACATGCCGATAATAAAATAATGAAAATAGTAGTGCCCGAATTTTTGATGATGGCACCATTCCGAATGAATTGATTTATTTTTCGTGCGCTACAAATGCGCTCCAATAGCCACTTTTCAAATCAAATTCTTTTTGATTAAAGAGTTGTGAAACCAACATTACAATCCCTGTAACACCAGCAACACAGCCTGCAGTGCAAAATGCAAATGAGCAAGTAGCTTCAGTTAATGAAGTACTTGATACAGAATTAGATGAATAAGTTGTTGGCGCATTGGCAATCAAAGCTCCAACTCCAATGCCTACTGCACCACTAATTAATAAAGTTGTTCCTGTAGCAATTCGTGCATGATTTACTTTATTGGCAGAAATATAATCAATAGTGCGAATTGAAAATGCCGTATCATCAACAATAATTGTAGAATCATTTTTGATAAAAAGCCTTCCACTTATTTTTAAATGATTGCTTAAATAAACTGTAATTTTTGTATTTTCTCTTATAGCAAAATCATTTTCATGATTTCTACTTTGTAGCACCAATGCTACGTTTTGAGCCGATATAAGCGTAATGCTTGTAAAGAAAATGGAAAATAAAAAGAAGAAGGTTTTTGTCAATTTGAGAATTTATTAGAGGTTATAAAAAGATTGTTAAAGCTAAATATTTTTTTTGTAGATAACGCTCAATCTATAATCACTTGCAACATTAAATTTTTCATTTCTGAAAATTTGAGCAATTAAAAAAGGTGCTCCAAATGCAATGGCACCTATCGAACCCAAGCAGCAACCAATTCCAGCAAGGCAATTCGCTGCTGGTGTAACATCATTCACATAATAATTTGAAGGGTTGGTTGCTAATGTAAAGAAGCTAACAGAGGCTATTCCCATTAATCCGCCACCAATTACGAATACACCACCAGCAATAGTTTGAGCCTTTGAATATTTATGACATTGAATTGTACTGATTGTCGAAATATTTATTCTAAAATTATCCAACTCAATTATTGAATCATTGATAATTGAAAAATTTCCTTCGAAAGTTAAATGGTTTTTTGTGAAAATTTTTATCATTTTCCCTTCTGAAATAACAAAGTTCTTTCCATCAAAATTATTCTGTAAAAGCAATGCTTTACTTTGTGCAAAGCTTATTTCTGACACAATAAGCATAGCAAATAACGAACTTAAAAAAAGTTTTTGCATGCGTTTATATTTTCTCAAAATTAAACACTTTTTTTTTAGAAATGAAAATCAATTGTACAATAGCAGTAAAATTTTTTCTGTTGATTTTTGAGGCATAGAACAAGTCTTGTTTTTACACAGAAAAATTTGATTTTCAGTTGTTGAATATTCCTTCAAAACATTTATGCCTGTTGAGTTTTTCTTTTGCATCAAAATTGTTGCAGGTAAAAAATGTTGCTGAATCTCATTTGTGAATTCATCTGCATCATTTCCACAACAAATTATTTCTATAATTCCATTTTTAAATTCATAGGCAGCACAAGCCCAATTAGCAAATGATGTTGGATGTTGAACCATTGCATTTTTCACATCTTGTAATTGATTTTTTGCAATCTCAAATAATTTTTCATCTTCAAAAATTACGCTCAATTTCAAAAATGCACGACACAAAACTGAATTGGGTGAAGGCACTGCACCATCGTACAATTCAATCGTACGGCTAATCACATCAGTTTGATTTTTTTGTGTGTAATAGAAAAATGGAGGATTTTCATTTATAAAATTTGAAAGCACAAATTGAGAAAGTGAATAAGCTGAATGCAAATAATTTTCATCAAAACAAATTTCATAAGCACTCAAATACGCTTGCATCAAATATGCATAATCATCTAAAAACGCTTGCTGTTGCGGCTTTCCGAGTGTGCATTGATGAAAAATCTTAGTAGGATTTTTTTCTGGAAATAATTTTTCTTCAATAAAATTTAGACTTTGCAACGCTGCATTTTTAAATGCTTCATCACCAAAAGATTTGTAACATTGGCTCAAACCACTGATGAGCAAAGCATTCCAAGCCAACAGTTGTTTATTGTCTAATTGCGGACGAATTCTTTTTTCACGAGCTGCAAATAGTCTTTTATGTGCTGATGTTAAAATTTCACTCGAATTATTTTCGACTTGATGCAAAATATTGAACCCGTGTTCCCAATTTCCTTCAGGTAAAATGTTGTAAGTTTTTTCTACGATTTTAAATTCTTGTTCGGTTAAAATTGTTTTCAATTCTTCATAAGTCCAAACATAAAACTTCCCTTCAACACCTTCTGAGTCTGCATCCAAAGCGGAATAGAAGCCGCCATTCAAATCTTGCATTTCTCTTTGCAGCCAAATCAAAATCTGTTTGGCTTTTTCTTTCAACAAATTATTTTTGGTGATTGAAAATGTTTGTGCCATCACTTTTAATAACAACGCATTATCGTACAACATTTTTTCAAAGTGAGGTGCAAACCATTTTGCATCGGTGCTATATCGCGAAATGCCGCCACCGAGTTGGTCGTAAATTCCACCGTTTAACATTTTCAACAAACTCCATTCAACGTGGGCTAGTGCTTTTTCGTTTTTTGCAAAATGAAAATGATGCAGCAGCCATTCTATATTCATCGTACCTAAAAATTTGGGAGCAGCTCCAAAGCCGCCATCCATACTATCAAATTGCATTTGCATGGCTTGAAACATTTTTTCAAAATCATTTTCTGAAAAAATATTTTCTTCATTTTCATTCGGCACATCAATATTTTTTTTCTTCAACACACTCACCACATCATTATTGATGTAATCCATTAATTGATTGGCTTGTTGTTCCACTTCTGTTTTTTTATTTTTAAAAGCATCAGCTATATACCACAACAAATCATTCCATGATGGGCGATTATGAATTGGTTTGGGTGGAAAATAAGTGCCGCCATAAAATGGTTTTAAATCAGGCGTCAAAAAAACATTCAATGGCCATCCACCGCTACCAGTAAGAATTTGAATGGCATTCATGTAAATGTGGTCGAGGTCGGGGCGTTCTTCTCTATCCACTTTTATGTTGATGAAATGTTCATTCATCAACGCAGCGGTTTGTTCGTTTTCAAAACTTTCATGTTCCATCACATGACACCAATGACAACTGCTATAACCAATGCTCAACAAAATTGGGCATTTTAAATCTCTTGCTTTTTGCAATGCTTCATCATTCCAAGCATGCCACTGTACTGGGTTGTAAGCATGTTGTAATAAATACGGACTGGTTTCTTTTATTAATTGATTGGGCGTATTACTCATTGGAACAAAGTAATACAATTCAATAATTTGGGATTAACTATTTTTTGTGATGTTGTGATAATTTCAATCTGCTACATTTGCAGCAATTCTTTTTTTATGATAAAAAATATTTTTACCGCCATTTTAATTTTTTGTAGTTTAAATTTGTTTGCCAGCATTGGCGATACAACGCATGTATTAACGCACAACGATGTGCTGCATCATTACATCACTACATCGGGCAATTATCATTATACTACTTGGACACGATTTCCGAATAAATCGTGGCGCAAAGCGATTTTGCAAGTAACTTTTAAAGCACCTGGAAATGGCTTGCAATGCGGACAATGGGATTATTTGAATTATGTAAAAATCCTTCGTCATGGCAGTGTAAATAACCCATCACAAAATTTAGAAATTGCAAGAATAATCACACCTTATGGCAACTCATTTAGCTCAACATGGAGCTACACTTGGTTTGTAGATGTAACTGATTTTGCACCATTGATGAATGATTCATTAGAAGTTGATTATAATTTTACAGGTGGCGATGGTACAACATCAGGAGTGAGTGGTTATAAATTCACACTAGATTTTATTATGATTGAAGGAACGCCAGCCATGCAACAAACTAGCTTTTCACAGCTTTGGAATGGTTCGTTTACTTATGGAAACACTAACAATCCAATCGAAAATCATTTAGTACCAATGGGCATTGCGATGGATACCAATGCAACAATTGGACGTGTAAGATTATTACAAACTGGACACGGTAATGAAAATAATGATGGCTGTTCAGAATTTTGCAACAAGTATCGTTTGCTGAAATGGGATAGCGTAAAGGTTGATTCACAGCAGGTTTGGCGACTTTGCGGTTTTAATGGTTTGTATCCGCAAGCTGGCTCGTGGGTGTATGACAGAGGCAATTGGTGCCCTGGAAGTATGGTGTTTCCTTATTCTTATGATTTCAAAACAACTGCAAATAGCTTGCATACAGTTGATATTGATATGCAAAGTTTTGTTGCTAATGGAAGTGCTAATTATGTTTTTGGTTCGCAATTTTTTCAATACAAAAAACCTGTGAATAAAAATGATGCATCTATCGAAAGCCTTATCAATCCAAGTTTACAGCCTGAATACAACAGAATTAATCCAATTTGTGGCAATCCAACTTTAACCATAAAAAATAATGGGAGTGATACGATTACAACACTTACTTTTCAATATGGAATGATTGGCGGACAGCAATTAACTTATAATTGGAATGGTTTTTTATTGCCACAACAAACCACTCAAATTGCATTGAATAATTTGCTGATTGCTGATTCATCATCACTTCAATTTAATGTAACCATTACGCAAGTGAATAATTTAGCTGATGATTATCCTTACGATAATAGCTACACCACTGCGGTTCAATTGCCAACAGTGTACAACAATAAAATGATTTTTGTAGTTCAAACCAATCAAAACCCAACCGAAACAAACTATGTAGTAAAAGATATTTTTGGCAACATTTTATTGCAGCGGAATGGCGCAAACCTCAATGCCAATCATACTTACAGAGATACGATTGCTTTTGCTGATGGTTGTTATAATTTCACTGTGTACGATACAGGCGGAGATGGTTTGTACAATTATTTCAATACTACACAAGGCACTGGTTCAGCAAAAATTTTGAATTTGAGCGGTGCAACTGTTACCAATTTCAATGCTGATTTTGGTT
Source organism: uncultured bacterium (assembly GCA_903857255.1). Taxonomy (GTDB): domain Bacteria; phylum Bacteroidota; class Bacteroidia; order Chitinophagales; family CAIODY01; genus CAIODY01. Next base: position 26,348 of record CAIODY010000113.1, on the reverse strand, counting down.
CGCAAACGGGCATTAATTTTAAAGTCGGAAACCCTCAATATGCAACAGGAACAACAGTTCTAACAGCACCAACCAGCATTAGCAGCAATGTTTTTCCAAACCCAAACAATGGAAATTTTATCATTGATTTAGACATGAATGGCTATGATGATGTTTCTATTTTTATCACTGATTTATTAGGAAGAAATGTGTGGCAGAAAAATTATCGCAATATTCAAGGTTTAACGCAATCCGTTAATTTATCAACCGAAACAGCAGGAATTTATTTGGTCAAAATTTCATCCACTTCGCAATCAGTAGTAAAAAAAATTGTAAAAACTAATTGATAGATTATCTTCGCAATTCTTCTCTCATTATTTCCTGATTAATCTTATTAAAATCATTATTAAAAGAAATGAATCTGCATTACTTTGCAGTTCTAAAATTTGTTAGAAAAAAATGTGTGGTATCGCTGGGTTTTATAAATTTTATAGTAACGATGTGGAGGAGTCTGATTTGCATAAAATGGTGAGTATTCAAACTCATCGAGGACCAGATGATTCAAAAACATGGATTCACCCTGAAAAAAAAATTGGGTTTGGGCATAATCGTTTGCGAATTATTGATTTATCATTAGCCGCCTCACAACCCATGACTTATGAGGGCTTGTACACAATTACATACAATGGTGAATTATACAATTACAAACCATTAAAAGAAAAATTACAACAAAAAGGCTACAAATTTAATAGCCAATCAGATACCGAAGTAATATTAGCCATGTATGCCGAATATGGTGTTGAATGTTTGCAACAATTTGACGGCATGTTTGCTTTTGGTATTTGGGATGAAAAAAATCAACGGCTGTTTTGTGCCAGAGATAGATTCGGTGAAAAGCCCTTTCACTATTACTATTCAGCACCACAAGGTAATTTTGTTTTTGCTTCCGAAATAAAAACTTTGTTTGCTTCCAACATTGTTCCTAAAGAATTTAATTTCAGAATGGTGTACCATTTTATGGCGAACGAAATGGCTGAAAATCCATTTAATTTTGAAGAAACTTTTTATGAAAATGTATCTCGTTTAGAAGCGGCGCATTATCTAATAATTGATGGAACGGGTAGATTGCAAAAAGGAAGATATTGGGAATTGAAAAACACAACCAACACTACTATTTCCGAAAAAGATGCGGTTGAACAATTCAGAGAATTATTTTTAGATTCGGTGAAAACCCGTTTGCAGGCTGATGTTCCGTTTGGCACATCACTCTCTGGTGGTTTAGATTCGAGTTCGATTTTATGTGCAACTCGTGAACATTACAAAGGACCATTAAAAGCTTTTTCAGCCCGATTCAAAGACCCATCATTGGATGAAGGAAAATACATTAAAATGATGGTTGACCATACACAAGTTGAAAATATTCAAATCACGCCTGACGAAGATTCATTTTTAGATGCTGTTGAAAAAATATTGTATTACCAAGAAGAACCTTTTTCAAGTGCAAGTATTGTAGCACAATGGGAAGTGATGAAATTAGCAGCCGACAATGGCGTAAAAGTATTGATTGATGGGCAAGGCTCTGATGAATATTTAGCTGGCTACACACATTTTTATAACACCTATTTCAAAGAGCTTTTTTTACATGACAAAAATAAATTTCATCAAGAATTACGAGCATTGAAACAGAATGTAAATCCCAGTTTTTCATTAGGTAGTTCATTTTATTTTCAAACAATTTTTTCCAATACTTTTAAGAGCTTGCAACAATTTAAAACTACCACACTCGGTAGCGAAAAAGATAAATTTTTTCATTTCGATTTTTTGCATCAATATCAAGAAAGGCAAAATCCGTTTCACAATTTTTTAAGTTTGAAAGAAGCCACCAATTCATTCACTACCGAGTATGGATTACACAAATTGCTTCGCTTCGCTGATAGAAGCTCCATGGCGCATTCCATCGAAGTTCGATTACCATTTTTAAATCACAATTTAGTTGAGTTTGCACATTCATTGCCACCTGAATTTTTAATTCATGACGGATGGACAAAATATATTTTACGCAAATCAATGGAGTCGTATTTGCCCAAAGAAATTACTTGGCGAAAAGATAAATTAGGATTTCAAGCACCGCAAATTGATTGGCTAAAATCGCCAACCATCAAGCCCATCATGAGCGAAGCTACGCAGTGGATGAAAACACATCACATTCTTAATAAAAGCTACAAAAAAGAATATTCTTGGTTGGTTTTAATCATGTATTTATTCTTGAGGAAATAAATTATGTGTGGTATAGCAGGCTATTTTTCATTTAATCAATCTTTCGAAAAAAGTGAGTTGGAAAAAATCACCAACACCATGCCGCATCGTGGACCCGATGCTGCTGGTTTTTTTTTAAACAAAAATCAAACCTGCGGATTAGGACATCGGCGATTAAGCATTATTGATTTAAGCTCAGCCGCTAATCAGCCTATGATGAGCCACAACAACCGATTTGCGATGGTTTTTAATGGCGAAATTTTTAATTACCAAGAAATTGCAGTGCAGTTGCAAAACAAATTTTTGCAAAAAAATAATCAGCATTTGCAATTCAAAACACATTCCGATTCAGAAGTGATTTTAGAAGCATTTTCATTTTGGGGAAATGAATTTGTTGAAAAATTAAATGGTATGTTCACTATTGTAATTTATGATAAAACTGAACACCAACTTTTTGTTTTCCGCGATAGATTAGGCGTAAAACCATTGTACTATTTTTTTGAAAATGGCTTATTTGTTTTCGGTTCTGAATTGAAAGCAGTGAGTAATTTTTCTTTGATAAAAAGCAAATTGAAAATTAATGCTGAAGCTGTCAATCAATATTTGCATATTGGCTACATTACTGAACCAATGAGCATTTACAGCCAAATACATAAATTTCCTGCTGGTGCTTTTGCCGAGTTAAAACACAACGATTTTCAAATAAAATATTATTGGAAAGCCGAAGAAAAAATTTTAGAAAAACCCGTTACAGATTTTAGCGAAGCGAAAAATCAACTTCAAAATTTGCTGCTGCAATCGGTAAAATATCGGATGATTAGCGATGTGCCATTTGGTACATTTTTAAGCGGCGGTATTGATTCAAGTCTAATCACTGCATTGGCGCAACAAAATTCTTCATCGCCAATTAATACGTTTTCCATCGGTTTTAAAGAAGCAACACACAATGAAAGTGCCTATGCGAAGCAGGTTTCAACGCATTTGGAAACTAATCATCATGAATTTATAGTGAGTGAAAAAGATGTTTTTGATTTGATTCCGAAAATTGCATTTGCTTATGATGAACCTTATGCTGATTCATCAGCATTGCCTACGATGTTGGTTTCAAAATTGGCAAAACAATATGTTACCATGACATTGAGCGGCGATGGTGGTGATGAATTGATGCATGGTTATGGTATGTATAATTGGGCAAAGCGATTGAATAATCCAGCCGTGAAAGCTTTTCGTAAACCAACTTCACAGCTTTTACAGTTGTTGTCTTCAAAATATAAACGCATTGCTGATGTGTTGAATTACGAAGATGAAAATTTAATTCATGGTCATATTTTTTCGCAAGAACAATATTTGTTTTCAAGAGCTGAAATAAAAAATTTGGTAAAAAAAGAATGGCAATCTGATTTTGATTTCCAATATCATTTCAATACAAAACGAAAATTAAGTGCCGCCGAAAAGCAAGCTTTATTCGATATAAAATATTATTTGAAAGATGATTTGCTGGTGAAAGTAGATAGAGCTAGTATGCAATTTTCATTAGAAACTCGTACACCATTTTTAGATTTTAATGTAGTAGAATATTGCTTGAATATTGATGAGAATTTGAAAAACAAAAATGGCATTCAGAAATATTTACTCAAAGAAATTTTATACGATTTTGTTCCGAAAAAAAATTTCAATCGCCCGAAATGGGGATTCAGTGTGCCTTTGGCAAAATGGTTGAAAAATGATTTGCGCTATTTGATAGATGAGTTTTTAAGTGTAGAAAAAATAAACGAAGCTGGTTTAGTAGAATATAAAATGGTAGAAGAGTTGAAAAACAAATATTTGCATCAGCCACAATTCAGTCATTATTACAACCGTATTTGGGCTTTGATTCAACTACACAATTGGTATTTTAATCGCTAATTTTTGCAAAAAAAAGAGCCAAACATGTCTGTTTGACTCTTCCTTGATTTTTGTTTTTACAAAAAATTATTTCAATCCAAAAACTTTTTTCACTTGCGGAACAAAATCTAATTTTTCCCAAGTAAAAGTTTCATACGATTTTCCATTCACAGTTTTTTTGCCTGGCGTACGCCCCATGTGCCCGTATGAAGCGGTTTCGCTGTAAATAGGATTTTTTAATTTTAATCTTTCTAAAATTGCTGCTGGGCGCATATCAAACAATTCGCCAGCTTTTTTAGCAATTTCACCATCTGCCATTTTCACTTTTGAAGTGCCATAAGTATTTACATACAAACCAACAGGTTTTGCCACACCAATTGCATAAGCAACTTGCACCAACATTTCATCTGCAACACCAGCAGCAACTAAGTTTTTAGCAATGTGACGAGCAGCATAAGCAGCACTTCTATCCACTTTTGATGGGTCTTTTCCGCTAAATGCACCGCCACCATGAGCACCTTTTCCACCGAAAGTATCAACAATGATTTTTCTGCCAGTTAAGCCTGTATCACCGTGTGGACCGCCGATTACAAACTTTCCAGTTGGATTGATGTGGTAAACAATTTTATTATTAAATAATGCCTGAACTTTTTTAGGCAATTGTTTCATCACTCGAGGAATCAAAATCGAAATCATATCTTTTTTGATTTGCTCCAACATTTTTTTCTCTGCGCCAAAATCATCATGTTGTGTAGAAATAACAATCGTGTCAATTCGCATCGGCTGATTGTTGTCATTATATTCAATGGTTACTTGTGATTTTGCATCAGGGCGCAAATATTTCATTTGCTTACCTTCTTTTCTAATTTTTGCTAATTCTTCTAACAATAAATGCGAAAGTGCTAATGGCAAAGGCATATAAGTGTCAGTATCTCTGTTGGCATAACCAAACATCATGCCTTGGTCGCCTGCCCCTTGTTCTTTGTGCAATCCTTTATCCGAATCAACACCTTGTGCAATATCGGGTGATTGCTGATGCACAGCTACTAAAATGCCGCAACTTTCAGCATCAAATTTATATTCAGCTTTGGTATAGCCAATTTTTTGAATCGTGTTCCTAATTACTTCTTGATAATCAATGTTTGCTTTTGTTGTGATTTCGCCAGCAACCACCACTTGACCAGTAGTTACCAATGTTTCGCAAGCAACCCGACTGTGTGGGTCTTGCGCCAACATAGCATCTAAAATCGCATCACTAATTTGGTCGGCAACTTTATCTGGATGTCCTTCCGAAACTGATTCGGATGTAAATAAATAAGGCATGTTTCTTCTTTTATTTTTGTTTAATTGTGAAAAAATGAAGCGCAAATGTAAGCAAGCGAAATGAATTATTTGAAAGAGAAATGAATCTTAATTCAAAATTTCAAATTCGCCTTTTTGAATAGTTTCTTTAATTAAATCATCATGCGTTTTTTTAATCATCATCACTTTGCGTTGATTCAAAATTGTTTTCACAATTTGCTCTCTCACATAAATTAAAGGTGCTGTATTTTCTTTCGGTAAAAAATCTTTAAGTTGAATTAAATAAGTAAACAACGAATCTTTTTGTTCTAAATAGCCTTTTGTTTTGGGGAAAAATGCTTGCAGTGAAGCAGGAAATTTTTCGGCTGAAATCCATTTATTTTCGTCAAAAGAAAATTGCGAAGATATTTTTTTGCAAACATCATTTAGCTGTAAATTGTTTACTGACGGGTCGTTCATCATTCGTTTGATATTCACCAAATCTGAATTATTGTTCGTCAGCTTTACAAAAGTTGCTCGAATAATATCATTGTGTAACACAAAATCTTCTTTGTGAATTTCATAAAAATCATTCACTTGTTTTTCAGTAATATTCGTATCTAATTTTTCCCGAACCAATTCATTTTCGTATTCATAAATCAAAATGCTTTCGCGATAATCATTGATTTTTTTCTCCAAATCTTTTTTATCTACATCCACATTTTCATCGGCACTGGCTAACAATACTTGCCGTTGCATCCAATCATTAATATAGTTTTTCACAAAAAAAACACTATCATTTTTTGATGTGCCGTTAGGAATAATTCCAGCAAAATCAGATGGATAAAGATATTTGTCAAATACACGAGCCACAGGCTTTTCGCCATTTTTATTGTGCGAACAAGCCACACAAAAAATACTGAGTAAAAACCAAAAGGTAAAATGTTTTTTCATAAATTTCTTTTGCAAAATAATAAAAACAATTCGTTGATTAAATTTGAAATGCAGAAATTTGCTACTCAATTTTTCCAATGACCCTCCGAAATTTATTTCTTCAACACGTTGCTCAAACCAGCGACATGCCTTTGGCTTTAGAAGTGAAAAACGCTACAGGCATCTATATTTCTGATGTTTCGGGCAAAGTTTATCTTGATTTGATTTCCGGAATTGGGGTAAGTAGTTTGGGGCATTGTCATCCAGCGGTGGTCAAAGCCATTCAACAACAAGCACAGCAATACATGCACACGATGGTGTATGGTGAACACATTCAACAGCCGCAAGTAGCATTAGCAGCTTTGCTTTCATCAGTTTTGCCTGAAAATCTGAACAGCATTTATTTTACTAATTCTGGCGCAGAAGCCACAGAAGGTGCAATGAAATTGGCAAAACGATTTACTGGCAGAAAAGAATTTATTGCTTTTGAAAATAGCTACCACGGCTCAACACAAGGTGCATTGAGTTTGATGAACAACAAATATTTTACTGATGCATTTCAACCATTATTACCAGATGTTAAATTTATCCGATTCAATAATTTGGATGATTTGAATTGGATTACTGAATCAACCGCCGCAGTTTTTTTTGAATTGGTAAAAGCTGAAAATGGTGTATTATTAGCTGATAAAAATTTTGTATTAGCACTTCGTGAAAGGTGCTTCAAAACTGGCACTTTGCTGGTGTTAGATGAAATTCAAACTGGCATGGGTAGAACAGGAAAATTATTTTGTTTCGAGCGTTTTGATATAGTACCTGATGTGTTGTTGCTCGGAAAAGCTTTCGGCGCAGGATTGCCATTGGCAGCTTTTATTGCCGATAAAAAAATTATGCAAACATTAAGCTACGAGCCAGTTTTGGGGCATATTACCACATTTGGTGGCAACCCAGTTTGCTGTGCAGCGGCTTTTGCCGGTTTAAAATTTTTATTAGAAAATAATGAGTTGATGAATGTTTGTCATCGTGAAGATTTGATGATTAATCGATTGAAACATCCATTAATAAAGCGTTTCAGGAGTTTTGGCTTGATAGCTGCAATTGAGTTGGAAGATTTTAAAACCATGAAATTAGCAATGGATAAATGCAAAGAAAAAGGTGTGCTGACTGATTGGTTTTTGTTTGCTGATAATTGTTTGCGAATTGCGCCACCATTAATTATTACTCAAAAGGAATTGAATCAAGCGATTGATGTAATTTTGCAATCTTTAGATGAAATAGTTAAATGAAATTGTTGAAATATTTTTTACTGATAGGTTGCTTCGGAATTATTTTTTTGAATAGTTGCCGCAAAACAATTCAATTGAATATTCACGAAATTGTGGTGGATACTTTAACTAGTCGAAACCTAGAAGATGTTGTATTCATCAATAAAGACACAGGTTTTATTGTAGGCGGAAATCGATATGCTGATGGATTAGTTTTATCAACCTTTGATGGTGGCGCAACTTGGCATTTGAAAGATGCTGTAAGCCCTTGGATTTTATACAGCATTGTGGCTAATTCAAAACATAAATTGTTTACTACTGGCATTGTTGGAAGAGTTTTAACTTCTGCCAATGCAGGCGCAAAGTGGGATACAGCACAGGAGTGGGGACATAGTAACGATTATCAAAAAATTATTTTAGTCAATGATTCCTTAGGTTTTGCAGTTGGTGGCATTGGCACATCAAGCGGAGCAATTCAAAAATTTCAAGGCAATTCATGGAGTGATAATCTGGTCAAAATTTCTCGAATCGCAAACAGTATTCAAATGATAAACTCCAAAATGGGCTATATTGCTGGGTTTGGTGCAGTTTTTAAAACCACTGATGGCGGAGCAACTTGGAATTTAGAATCAGCAACGGGCGATAATTTTACTGCTTTGCATTTTTTAAATGAGCAGCATGGTTTTGTAATTGGTTACAATGGTACATTGTTAGAAACCACTGATGGTGGCAATTCGTGGAACACCAAACGTAATGGCAACAGTCCTTTCAACGCTTCATGGCAATTTACTGATATAGCTTTTTCATCCGAAACAGTTGGCTATATTGCTGGTGCTAATGGTCTGTTATTGAAAACTACTGATGGCGGCAATCACTGGAAAAAATCTGATTATTTCAGTTCGCAAACCATTCGCAAAATTTATATTCAATCGCCTAATTTAATTTGGCTGGCTGGCGATGGTGCTTCGTTATTTCAGTTGTTGGAAGATTGATTTCTAAGATTTAAAAGCATCTAATAATTGCATGATTAAAATCAGTAGAATCCATTTTCTTCTTTTTACTTTTGCGCTTCAATTTTCACTTCAACATGCAATTCGAAAACTCGTTGGCTTTTGCTCAACAATTAGATAAACAAGATTCACTTTCACATTTTCGTGACAGATTTTTTATACCGAAAGTGAATGGTAAAGATTCCATTTATCTATGCGGAAATTCTTTAGGCTTGCAACCCAAATCGGCAATGGAGCATATTGATGTGGAATTGGATGATTGGGCAAAACTCGGTGTGGAAGGGCATTTGCACGGAAAAAATCCTTGGTTGTATTATCATCACTTCACACAAGATGCTTTGGCAAAATTAGTAGGTGTCAACAAAAATGAAGTAGTGGCAATGGGTTCGCTCACTAACAATTTGCATTTGTTGATGGTTTCATTTTATCGCCCGACAAAAGAGCGTTATAAAATCCTGATTGAAAATCGTCCGTTCCCAAGCGACCAATATGCTGTTACTTCTCAAGCAAAATTTCATGGTTTTAGTGATGATGCAATTATTGAAATGCAAGCTCGTGATGGTGAACATACTTTGCGTACAGAAGATATTTTAGCAAAAATTGAAGAACACAAAAATGAATTAGCATTGGTGATTTTTGGCGGCGTTCATTTTTATACAGGTCAGTTATTCGACATGAAAACCATTACTGAAGCGGCTCACAACGCTGGTGCAAATTGTGGTTTTGACTTAGCGCATGCAATGGGAAACATACCGATGCAATTGCATGATTGGAATGTTGACTTCGCTTGTTGGTGCAGTTATAAATATTTGAATAGCGGTCCGGGTGGTGTAGCTGGAATTTTTGTGCATGAAAAACATCACAACAATGATGCACTTCCACGATTCAACGGTTGGTGGGGACACAACGAAAGTGTTCGCTTCAAAATGGAAAATAAATTTGAAAGTATGCACACCGCCGAAGCTTGGCAAATGAGCAATGCGCCTGTATTTGCAATGGCAATTCATAAAGCTTCTTTGGAAATTATCGACGAAGCTGGCATTGACAACATGCGTAAGAAAAGTTTGCAGCTTACAGCTTTCTTAGAATATTTATTGATTGAAAAAAGAAAAGAGAAAAATTTACAGTTCGATATTTTAACACCATCTAATGAAAAGGAACGTGGTTGCCAAATCAGTTTGTCATTTAAAGAAAATGGAAAACAAATTTTTGATAAACTCACCAAAGCAGGTGTGATAGCCGATTGGAGAGAGCCAGGTGTAATTCGTGTTGCGCCAGTGCCTTTGTATAATTCGTTTGAAGATGTTTGGCAGTTTGTAAATTTATTTTAAGAAGATAGCACACGGATTTGAACAGATTTTTTATGATTGATTAAGATGAATACAAAGCATTCTGAAATTACTGACTTAATAATTAAAGCGTATTACAACGTGTTTAATAAATTAGGTTTTGGATTTTTAGAAAAAGTTTATGAGAATGCAATGATGATTGAATTGAAAAAATTGGGATTAAATCCTGTGCAACAAGCACCAATAAAAGTGGTGTATGACAATATTGAAATTGGAAAATACTTTGCTGATATTTTAGTAAATGATTTAGTTATCATTGAGCTGAAAGCCGCAGAGGGATTAGTTGAAGAGCATGAATTGCAACTCATCAATTATTTAAAAGCAACAGAATTAGAAGTTGGATTATTATTGAATTTCGGAAAAACACCCCAATTCAAAAGAAAAATATTTGACAACGAATTCAAAAAAATAAATAAAAAATAGCACACGGATTTTTTATGATTAAAAAGATTACAACGGATTAAATCCTATAAAATCTTTTTTCATCTTTTCAATCTCTGTGCTATCAAACAAAATAAAAATGAAAAAAAATATCTCAATAGTTGGTTCAGGGCTTGTTGGTAGCCTGTTGTCTGTTTATTTAGCAAAACGTGGTCACAATGTTACCATGTTCGAACGCCGACCAGATATGCGTTCTACAAAAATTTCTGCCGGACGAAGTATCAATTTAGCATTGAGTGACAGAGGCATCAGAGGCTTGAAAGCCGCTGGCATAGACGATGACATCATGCAAATTGCCATCCCGATGTATGGCAGACAAATTCATCATCAGGACGGAACACAAACTTTTCAACCTTATGGAAAAGAAAATCAGGCGATTTATTCTGTGAGTCGTGGTGGTATTAATATGGCATTGATGAGTCTGGCTGAAAAATTTGAAAATGTAAAAATAAAATTCGACCAACGCTGCACCGATGTTGATTTGCGAAAAGCAACAGCAAAATTTCATGATGAAAAAACGGGTGAAAATTCAACCATTCAATCGGATATTGTTTTAGGAACGGATGGCGCATTTAGCCCAGTGCGATTGGCATTGCAGACTTCAACCGATATGTTTAATTACTCACAAACTTATCTGGAACATGCTTACAAAGAGTTGGTGATTCCTGCAAATGCTGATGGTAGTTTCAGAATGGAGAAAAATGCGTTGCACATCTGGCCACGAAAAAGTTTTATGATGATTGCATTGCCTAATATTGATGGCAGTTTTACTTGCACTTTGTTCTTGCAATTAAAAGGCGAAGAATCTTTTGAAACCTTGAAGGATGAGGCTTCACAAATGAATTTCATGCGCAACTATTTTGCTGATGCCATTGAATTAATGCCCACTTTGCAACATGATTTTTTCAACAATCCAACATCCACTTTAGTAACTGTTCGCTGCTTTCCTTGGAGCTTTGAAGACAAAGCTTGTTTGGTGGGCGATGCTGCACATGCGATTGTGCCGTTCTTCGGACAAGGCATGAACTGTGGGTTTGAAGACTGTGTGGTGTTTGATGAAATGATGGAAAAGCATGGCGACAATTGGAAAGCATTGTTTGAAGAATATCAAACGCTTCGCAAACCGAATGGTGATGCGGTGGCGCAGTTGGCTTTGGATAATTTCATTGAGATGAGAGACAAAACTGCTGACCCGAAATTTTTGTTACGCAAAAAAATTGAAGCCCGAATTGCAACTGAGCATCCTAACTTTTTAAGCATGTATGCACAAGTAACATTCAGTCCGCAAATCAGCTACCATACTGCATATAATGAAGGACAAAGACATGGCGTTCATTTAGATAAATTAGCCAACATCGAAAATGTTTTTGAGAAGTGGAATTCAGATGAAGTGCAAAGTGTGGTGAGGGAATTGGTGAGGTAAAATTATATTTTTGAACATGATAAATGAGCAGACAAATCACAATCGTCATCTGTTTCATGGATTAAAAGATGGTGAGTTAATTCATATTTTAGATGCCGTTAATGGCAAAAAATGTGATTGTATTTGTCCTGCTTGTAAGAAGGAATTAGTTGCACATAATGGAGGCAGTAGCAATAGATTAAAGACATTCCATCATTTTGAGAATAAAGAATGCAAATACGGTTTTCAGACAGCAATTCATTTAGCTGCAAAAAAAGTATTTGAGTTAACGAAAGAAATAACAATTCCTGAAGTAAAAATATTTATTCCCACAGGAATTGAATTGATTGATGGGCAATTTATTTCCCATGGTTTTTTTAGAGAAATTTCACCATGTAAGAAAATAAATATTGACCGGGTTATTTTAGAAAAACGATTACACAAATATATCCCTGATGTTGTTGTATTTTCTCTTGATAAAAATACAGGAAAAGAAAAGAGGCTAATCGTTGAAATTGCAGTTACACATTTTGTAGGAAGAAAGAAAATAAAGGATATTATTGATTCTGATATTTCTGCCATTGAGATAGATTTGAGTTCAGTTCAAAATGATTTTAATTTTGAAGAATTGAAAAGAATTCTTGTAGAAGAAACCGAAAACAAAAAGTGGCTATACAATAAAAAATCTTTTGAAGAAGCTCAAAAACAACTTACCATCAAAGTTGATTTCGATAGAAAAATTTGGTACAAACAAAACTATAAAGAAATTGTGAAAAGAATTACAGACAATCACTATCCTGTTTTTGAGGTTCATAATTGTAAACTAAACAAAAGAAAATACAAGGATAAATATTATGCTAACATTGATTTAGATTGTAGTTCATGTAATCATTTTCATGGCTTATGGGAAGAAAGAAAATATTTACTTTGCAACCTTCACACTTTTAGACTGGAGAAAAAGAACATTGCTAGTCTACTTCAAAAGCAAACTTCATAATCTATCCCTTGAAACAAAAAATCCATTCTCACTTTCTTCAAATAGCAAATGGCAAAGTTCAGTTGCTGCAAAATCGTTTGAATGATTTAAAAGAAAGTGGGGCTAACGAAACTAAAAGCACCTCCGGCGATAAGCATGAAACTGCTTTGGCAATGGTGCAAATTGAGCAAGCCAACATTCGTAAGCAATTAGAAGAAGCATTAGCACAACTCACTTTTTTGCAGAAGTTGGATTCAAAAATCATCACTAAAAAAATCACGAATGGGAGTTTAGTAAAAACCAACAGAGGATATTTTTATGTAAGTGTTGCTTTAGGCAAGGCTCTTGTTGAAGACATTCAAATCATTGCATTATCAGCACTTTCGCCATTGGGTAAAAATTTATTGGGGTTAAAGGTTGGTGAACAAATTCAACTGAACGAACAAGTTTACATCATTGAATCGGTGCAATAAAATCTTCAACAGCATGAATTGGTTTTATGTAATTTGCAGCATCAAATTTGAACTTCAGCACGTCAAAACAAACCATCGCAATTATCGGAGGAGAAACATCGGCAATGCTATTGACGACACATTCATCAGAAATAATACGAACTATAAGTTTTCCTTTTCTTCAATTCCATATCATTCAAAATGTTGGCTTTGGCATTGATTTGTATAGCATAAAATCTTCCTGGTGCAATTTGTATCCGCATTTGCCAACAATGCAAATCTCTCAAAACTACAATGTCGGTATAGCTTAAAGTTTTGGTTCTGAAATCGTAACCACTATTAAAAGTTACATTCCATTTTGGTGTGAGCCCAAATGCCATTTGCCAATTTGCTGATTGCGTATAAATAACTGTATCGTGATAATTGATTGTGGTTGGTGTTACACTCAACATATAATTAGCGTTAAACGTCAGCGGAATATGCCATTTATTAAAATTGATTAAAGCATTATTCGGATTTTGCAAACTGGCATTGCTTTGATTGGCGCCAGTTGTAGCGTTTGGAATTGTACTTCCTTTTTGTGGTTTTGCAAAATTTGTCAAAGTTTGTGCAGTAGCAAAATTGCTGCCGATAGAAACATTGGCACGAGTGATTCTTCCCAATTTTCCATCTTCATAAGCAAAGCGATTGATGTCAGTGCCTAAAGAATTTTTTTCGTAAGGGTCAACGGTCATGCTAAAATTCGCATTGATTTTTTGTTTGTACAATGAAGTAGTTGTGCTGATATTAATGGGTGATAAGTTCAAAGAATCAGCAGCGAAATTGTAAAAAGTGCTGAAGGCTAAACTTCGTAAAATGGTAATTTTTCGAGTGTGATTATTCACCGTATCTTTTTTGTCATACACTTTCATTTCCAAATCATTGGTTACTGAAATGCCTATTCCACCATACTTTCCGGGCGATGGTGGTCCGCCAACGATGCTTTGTTCAAAAATAGAATAAGGTGTTTTATTATCGGCTGGTGAGGTTTTATAATAACCCCAAAATGATGAACCATAATCAGGATGCCATTGTCCGCTGATGGATGGTGTGATGACATGGCGAATCGCTTTTATTTTGCCATGCTTGAATTGTTTCATTCCAAATATTTTGGTGGTTAATGCCACACTCGTTAAAAAATCTCTTTCAGTTTTAAAACCCGAAACTTTATTGTGGGTTAAAATTGAATCAGTAAAATCTTGTGATGAGGTGTAAGCAAACCATCTTTCATTGTAAGTTGCCGAAGGCGAAAGTGTAAAATATTTAAAGATTTTGAAGTTGGTAGAAATTGGAATGGTATGACTTACACCGTTTTTAAAATCTTTCAATTTCACTTGCCCCAGCAAAGTATCCTTTGTTTGCAACTGATTCAAGGCATTCATCGAATAAGTGAACCCAATATTTTCATACCATTTTTTATCGCCTGTTGCATTTTTTCGAGCAAATGGAGTGATGCGATTGACATTGAAATTAATAGTAGGCACATTAAAACTAATATCGTGGGTGTTATTGTTTTGATTGTGATTAGCATTAATCGTTAAATTAATGGGCAAGTTCGGAAATATGCGCTGGTAGCTGATTGACGATGAATAAGTGTTCGTTGTAAACGCATTAGCATCGTACTCGTTATTGTGTGTGTATCGGCTGGTGCCTGCATCTACACTGGCTGAAAACAAATTGTAAGGGTCTGACCGTGGGTCTTTTTGATGTCGCCAAGTGATGTGAAAATCTTTTGATACTTTAAAACTTGGTTCTTGTGGGTCGCCAATTCGAGTGCTGGTATAGGCCACAAACAAACTGCCAGTGAATCTGTATTTGTAATTGTAACTCGTTGTTGCTCGTGTGGCATAGCTGCCATGCGAATAAAAATCTCCTGTCAATGATAAGTCGTGATGTTTTCCTAAGCCGAAATAGTAACCGCCATTTTGCAATCCAATTCCTTTGGTATAATCGTTGGCAAATTGCGGAATCAACAAACCACTGGCTTGTCCTTTTTTAATGGGGAAGATGGCAAAGGGCACAAACAAAGGCGTTGGGATGTTTTCAATAATTAATTGTGCTGGTCCGGTGATGATTAATTTATCCGGAATTACTTTTATTCGCTTTGCTCTAAAACCAAAATGCGGATGCTCATCATTGCAAGTGGTGAATAAAGATTGATAACCCAAATATTCTTTTTCGGCTGATTTTTTTATCACATCACTATGAATAAATCCTTCACTTTCGGCGGTTACTAAATCGAAGATTTTTCCTTTTTGCGTTTCATAATTATACACCATTCGTTTCGATTCGTAAGTTTTATCACTTTCCTTAAACACAGGATTACCAAAGGTTTTATGCTTTACCGAATCGGTTTTTCCGTTGGCTTTCATCAAATGATTCGTCCAATCTACATCAATTTGGTAGGCTTTTAAATTTAAATCTTTATAATCAATAGTGGCATCGCCTAATAACCTGACAGTATTAGTTTTGGTATCAAAAATTAAAGAGTCTTTTGCTGTGTAATGAATAGAAGAATCAGGCGCATCTTTCGAAATAGGAAATTCATCTGCATTGTTTTTTACTATCGTTACTGAATCTTTTTTCAGCGTATCTGTTTTTGAAAAAAAAGAATCAATTAAGCGATAAGATTTTTTTGCAGCAAGAATAGAATCAACGGTTTTTGTTTGCTGCGCCAAAGCTATTGGGACAGTAAACAACAAAAGTGTGGAAACTAAAATAGTTAATATGGTTGTAAATCGTATCAGAACAGTTGAATCAAATTAATTTTGTGCTGTTTGAATAAAACGGCTGCAAATGGTTTAGTTGAATAAAAAAACAAAGTTGCACAATCATTTTCAAACGAAAATATTTTTAGATTTTATTTAGCAATTATTGGCAATGTATTTGAATAGTTTATTGAGCATGAGTTTCAAAATAGTTTTATTATTGGCATTTATTTTTTCGTTGCAACAGCATTTGATGGCACAATCAAAACCTGCGGCAAAGTTTAAAATGCGTACAGTTTTTATCGACCCAGGTCATGGCGGAAGCGACCCTGGTTCATTAGGTGCGTATTCGCATGAAGCTGATGTGGCTTTAAAAATCTCCTTAAAATTGGGTGATTTGATTACCAAAAATTATCCTGATGTAAAAGTGGTGTATGCCCGAACCACCGACCAGTTTGTTGATTTATATGAGCGAGCCGTGATGGCAAATAAATGCAATGCTGATTTATTTATTTGTGTGCATTGTAATTCGGCAGGCAAAAATCATTCAGCTTATGGTTGCGAAACTTACACCATGGGATTATATCGCAGCGATGATAATTTGAATGTGGCAAAAAGAGAAAACAGTGTAATCTTGTTAGAAGATGATTACAAAACAAAGTACCAAGGTTTCGACCCAAACGACCCAGCCAGTTACATTATGTTGTCGATGGTGCAAAATGCTAATATTGACCAAAGCGTTGATTTAGCTGGGAAAATTCAAGGTTATTTAGGTTCAAATGGCAGATTTGACAGAGGCGTAAAACAAGCTGGTTTTGTCGTATTGGTTTACACCAAAATGCCGAGCATATTGGTGGAAACAGGCTTCATTACTAACCCAAACGAAGAACGTTATTTGAATAGCGAAGAAGGTTCGCAAACCATTGCACAATCTATCTTTAATGGTTTCAGTGATTATAAAACAGAAGTAGAATCAGTAAAATCACCAGCAAAAAAACAAGATGGCACAATAAAAAATGACACCATAAAACCTGCGACTGCATCGCCAACAGAATTTTATAAAGTGCAATTTTATTCAGCATTCGAGCCATTGGGCATAGGTGATGATAGGTTGCAACAAGCCAAAGGATTTACCATTGCACAAGATGACAAAGGCAAGTACATTTATTTTTCTTCAAAATATTTTACTAAAGAAGAAGCTATGGAAGCTGAAAATAAATTAAAGAAAGCTGGCTTTAAAGATGCATTGCTTTTTTATTTTAAAGACGGAAAGAAAAATTTAATAACCGAATAATTTTTCCTCACTTTTGCTTTCATGAAAATTATTGTAATAGGCGCAACTGGTTTAGTTGGTGCCGAAGTAGTGAGAGAAGCCATTAAAAATCCTGCAATAACAGCTATTACGGCCATTGTTCGCAGTCCACTCAATTTGCAACATCCAAAATTAAAAGTAATTCAGCACCAAGATTTTTTGAATTATGATGCATTGCAACAAGAAATAAAAACTGCTGATGCTGTACTTTGGTGTTTAGGAATTTCACAAACACAAGTGAGCAAAGAGCAATACGAAATCATCACTTATGATTATACAATCGCTGCTGCTAAAGCAGTTCAGCAATTTAATCCGGATTGTACATTTATTTTTTTAAGTGGCGAAGGAGCTGATAATACTGAACAAAGTAAAACTATTTTTGCTCGAGTAAAAGGAAAAGCAGAAAATGAATTGAACAAAATGCAATTGAAAAAATTGTTTATCGTCCGTCCTGCTGGCATAAAACCCATCAACAAAAATCCGAAAACTGCTTTCAGTAATAAACTAATGATTCCATTTTTCCCTTTGTTTGAATTGCTAATGCCAAACTTTGTTATCAGTTCAGCGCAATTAGCAAAAGCCATGCTGTACATCGCTTTGAACGGCAATAAAAATAAATTGATAAGAAATATTGAGTTAAAAAAAATTGGCAACAACTGATTTATCCTAACACAAAAACGGTTGGTCGTTTGTTTAAATCAGGCATTTGTTTTTTCCAATCGTTCACTTTTTTTGTTTGAATTAATTCAGTTGAAAGTGTAATGTCGGCTGCAATGCAAAGCAAAGTATCACTCAAGCAGTTTTGTAAAATATCATTTAATAAATGATTGTTCCGATAAGGAGTCTCGATAAAAATTTGCGCTTGATTATTTTTTTGAGCAACCGTTTCTAATGATTTTATTTTTTTTATTCGCTCCATTTTATCAATCGGCAAATAGCCATGAAAACAAAATGATTGCCCGTTCATTCCACTTGCCATTAATGCCATCAATATTGAGCTTGGTCCAATCAATGGAAATACTTTCACATTTTTTTGATGAGCAATTTTTACCAATGCTGCGCCAGGGTCAGCCACAGCAGGCACTCCAGCTTCACTTACGATGCCACATTTTTTTTGTTGAATAATTTTTGTAAACAATTGCAATTCATTGTCAGCAGTATCTTTTGTCAGTTCATGCCATTCAAAATCATCAATTTTTTTTTGAACACCCAAGGCTTTTAAAAAATGTCGAGCTGTTTTTAAATTTTCGGCAAATAGCACTTCACATTCTTCTAATACATTTTTAATTTGTTGTGGAAGTAGCTGCAAATCAGCATTGCCAAGATGTGTAGGGATAAGATAAAGCATATCGAAAAATGTTTAAAATAAAAAAGCCGCTACTTAAGCGGCTTTTTTTATTATTTGCGGGCTCAAAGTTCAACATTTCGAACCAATTTTTAAAGGATTTGGAACAATTAATTATACTTGTTGTTAAACAGTTAGCTTGATAGCCTTTTGTATTGCAGTTTACCCGTTAATGATGGTAGGATTCCAATTTTTATTTGCTCATAAATTTATACTCACACAATCCTTTCCTCCAACAAATTTTTCCAAAGAACAAATCCTTTTCTTTCATCAGAATAGTCATGTAAAATTCTGCTAAAATTGTTGGGTTGAGTATCTATAAATGCTTGCCTACCATTGTTTCTAATGAAGTTAAGAGATTGGTCTATCTCTTTCAACTTCATTTTAAGTATGGGTTTTTCTTTTGAAAAATTCCACAAATAAGTTGCTTCCTCTGTATCTAATGTTTCCAATACAATATGATATTGCTCTTCGCCAGTTAATAGAAAAACAAAAGAAAAAGGGCTTAATACAAAACGGATTTTCAATGTATTCCTATCATGCAACTGTGATAAAAAATGGAGTTGTTTGTGATGCTTAAATTTTTTGTTTTTCAAAATATCCTCCAATAATTCTTCGCCTGAACCATAAAGTGACTTTTGATTATCTTCTTGAATTTGATGGATGTGTAAAATATTTTCGGTTTGCGATAATTGCTTTCCTAAAATATTTTTTGAAATAAAATTGAACTTGACTCCTTCAATTTTGCAGCAGGCTGCTGCAAAAATTCTTTAGTTAAAATATGGCGGTTTAAAACTATGCTGTGGTTGCCATTTCCAATTCGCCTTTAAATGCTTTTTGACTTAACGAACCATACAAATTTTCCAACTGCTGCAAGCTTTGTTGGTATTGGGCTTTCAGCGTTTCAGTTTTGTTTACGATGGTGGCGAATTGGGTTTGGAGTTCTATTGGGGGATAGATAAAATTGAATTTTTTAAAATCAGCCATTGATGGAAAGTTGGGAATTCCCGTGCCTACAATATTTCCATAAAATTTAGTTTTAAAACTTGGATGAGAAAACAAGAAAATAAAAAATTGATTGTTAATTATTTTTTCGTCAAGCGATATTTTTAATAGTGCTTGATTAATGATTCCTCTCTTTGCTCCTTGTGGAATAATTGCAAGTTTACCTAAGTAAACACCTGAACAACTAATAATAATATCTCCCGCTGAAACCTCAAATGCTTTTAACTCCTGAAATTTAGTTTCATC
Source organism: uncultured bacterium (assembly GCA_903857255.1). GTDB lineage: Bacteria > Bacteroidota > Bacteroidia > Chitinophagales > CAIODY01 > CAIODY01. The sequence continues at coordinate 6,465 of CAIODY010000113.1, read as the reverse complement.
AATAAAATATCTTGCGAAAGTGAAATCATTGTTCAAAGCATGATACTGTTCGTAAACCAAATAACCACTTGGAACAAAAATTTCTTTCTTTAATGCACCTCCAAATGGTCCTCTTTTAAGAGAATACTTTTCTTTTTTTACAAATGATTCTATTGTTTTTTCTTCCCAACCTTTGTCATTCTTAATCGGATCGCCAAACATTTCCAAAAATGTACTTTTCAAAAATTCATCCAACAAGGCAATGCTTTCTTTGCGTTGCTCTATGAGGGTTTCGGCTTTGCTTAGTATGTTGGCTATTTGGATTTGGTCGGAGAGAGAGGGAAGAGGAATTTCAAGTTCTTCAATATCCTTTCCTGAAATATTTGGCTGTCCGCTTCCGTGTGCTTTTCTTTCAATTACTGGTTTTAAAAATCTTAGTGCTTGAAGTAAATAATCATTGCTAAGTTTTTCTTTATCCTTAATAACAAAACAACCTACTCGTTGATTTTGAAATCCAATTTCATCAGAATTATAAATACCATACTTTCCAGTCGTAGCTCCTGACATTGCGATAAGCAAATCTCCATTTGTTATTTTAAAATTTTCAAAAGAAGAATTGTATTTTATTCTTACTGCCTTTTCACTCTTTACAAAATTTCCTTTTATATCAGAGATGCGAATTATCGGAACTCCATCTTCAACAAACTGTTCGCTTTTAAAAGCATAACCGTTTCTAACTGTGCAAATATTTCCTAATCGTTCAAACTTCATTGCACCATTGGTTTTAATTCACTCAAACCCGATTGAATATTTTCTTCAATGGTTTCCAATTTTTCAAAAATGACTTTTGGTTTTTCGTAAGTTATTTCTTCATACACTTCTTCTTTGTAGGTGCTTAAATTCAAATCGTAGTTGTTGCTTACAATCTCTTTTTTAGGAATGAAAAAATATTTGGCTTTTCTATCGTTGTCATTTTTTGCATTTCTGCTTTTATATTGTTTCACAATATCGGGTAAATCGGTGGTGGCAATTTTATTGCGTTTATCATCTAAGGTATAACCATCGGCTTCCATGTTGTAAAACCATACGTTGTTGGTTTCGCCACCTTTTGTAAATATCAAAATGGCTGTGCTTACACCTGCATAAGGCTTAAACACACCGCTGGGCAAGGCAATTACCGCTTTTAGTTCGGCTTTTTCTACCAACATTTTTCGCAGTGCTTCAAATGCTTTGCCGCTGTTTTGTATCACACCACTGGGCACAATTACGGCGGCTGTGCCACCTAATTTTAGCATGGTAAAAATGCGTTCAACAAATAATAATTCGGTTTTTGTGGTGGGCAATTTTAAGCCTTCGTTAATATCGCCTTTATCAATATTGCCCGTGAATGGTGGGTTTGCCATCACTATATCAAACTGGCTATCTTCGTTGTAGCTTTTGCTAAGCGTATCTTTGTAATTAATTTTTGGTTCGTCAATGCCGTGCATCATCAAGTTCATTAAGCCCAAGCGAACCATCGTGGTATCAATATCAAAGCCATACAACGATTGCTCTACCATCGTTTTCAGTTTATCATTTAGCATGGCTGAAATAGAAGCTCTGTAAAATCCATCTTCATCAGGATGCACTTCATCGGGCTTTTGTTGCATCACCAATTGTGTGAGCATATATTGATAAGCACCCAATAAAAATCCTGCTGTGCCACAGGCTGGGTCGGCAATCTGTTGCCCCCATTGCGGTTCAACCAATTCGGTCATCAATTTAATGATGTGCCTTGGCGTACGAAATTGTCCGTTTTTGCCAGCCGTAGCAATTTCGCTCAACAGCATTTCATACACATCGCCTTGTATATCTTGAAATGCTTGTCCGCCTTCGGCTGCATCAATTTCAATTTCTTTAAAAATATTTTCGATGATGTTGATGGCTTCTACCAACAACCTGCCGCTGGGCATTATGAACACCGCATTAGCCATGTGTTTGGCAAATGGCGAACTGGTGTTGCTGTTTAATTCTTTTAAAAACGGAAACACATACATTTGAATGTGCGATAAAATTTCATCGGCTGGTTTGTGTTTGAAATTGCTCCATCGCAATTCGCTTTTATCAATGCCATCTTCATCTTTTGAATTGGGCAATTTGTATTTGCCACTAAATCGTGAAGTGTATGGTTCGCCTGTGAACTCGGCATCTCGTTCACGTTTTGTTTCTAACTCATCCAATCGTTTCATGAAAATGAGATAGGTAATTTGCTCGATGGCGGTTAGTGGATTGGCAATACCGCTGCTCCAGAAACTATTCCAAAGAGAAAGAATGAGGGCTTTAAGTTTTGGGTTGGATTGAAGCATTTATAAATTTTTGAGTTCTCGTTTAATAAAGTTTTCTAATTGTTTTTTGCTTGGCAACGCCACCGCATATTTTGATACAAACATTTTATCGCTGATGCCTGCGCCAGCATATTCAACCAGTGCTTTGTTTTTGTCTGTTACCAACAAAATACCAATTGGCGGATTATCATGTTTACCTCTTATTTTTTTATCGAAATAGTTTAAATAGGTTTTTAGCTGCGAAGCATAAGCGGTATCAAATTTATCTACTTTCAATTCCACCAACACATGGCAATGCAATAGGCGATGATAAAAAACCATGTCGATAAAAAAATATTCATCGCCAATTAAAATTCGTTTTTGTCGAGCTTCAAAACAAAATCCATTTCCTAATTCTAAAATAAATTTTTCAAGATGATTGAGCAGCGCAGTTTCTAAATCTTTTTCATCCACAGTTTCGGGCAATGGCAAATCTAAAAAATCGAAGAAATAAAAATCCTTTACAGCATCAGCCGCTTGTGCTGGTTTTATTTTCTGTTCAATTTGTTGCAGCGATAATTTTTTATTTTTTGATAAACCAGTTCGTTCGTAGGATAAAGTAGCAATGGCTCGGCGCAATTCTCTTACCGATGGATTGGTTTTTATCATCAGCATTTCATAATACAATCGTTTGTATTCTTCGTCAATTTTTATCAATTCGGCAAAATGCGAAAACGATGTTTGTGCAAATAATTGTGTTAAATGCTCTGTTTTTTCCTTTTTAGAAAACCCTGCAATTGCTTTCTGATTAAGGCTTTCAAGTGTTTTCAATTCTTGGGACACTGTCCCAGGAATTTGCAATTCGCTGTTTTCAATCATCAATTTTTGGGACACTGTCCCAAGAATTGACGGGTAGGTTAAATAGAATTTTCGATACCTTGAAAGTTCGGCAGCAGTAACGCCTTTCAGTTTTAGCTTCACTAATTTAGCAGCTAATTTTTCCAGTAGTTTATCGCCGTAAACAGCTTTGTCTTCGCCGTTTTGCTCAAAGTTTACGATGTAGTAACCAAACAACCAATTACGCAAAGTGATGTGTCGGTTCACTGCATTCACAGCCGATTGCTGCAATGCTTCATGCACTTTTTGAATGTTGTTGGCAAGTAATTTAAAGTTCATTATGCAGCTAATACTTTTTGAGTGAATTTTAAAATTTCGTCAATTTCGTTTGGATTAAAAACACCTCTTATTCCTTCGGGATGTAGCATTGTAAAAGGTGATTCGATAAGGTTGCGTTTTGTAAGTTCGCCATGCTCGATAATGTATGTACGCAACAATTCTAAAAACCTTAACTGTCGGCTGGTAAGGTAGGAATGTGCTGCAAGAAATTCATCAAAAGCTAATGAAACAGTTTCGGGAAAAGAATGTAAAACTTCGATGCCCAAAATATGTTTGATGAATTGAACAAACGCCGCCTTGCGGTGATTGTAAACCTTTCGCAATAAATCAATGGTGATGTGTGGATGCTCGTTGTGCAGTTCTTCCGCCAACTGTGTGGCTTCGGCTGTTGTAATTTCGATGCCGTCTTTTAGTTTTTTTAAAATCGGATTTGCCAGCACTAAAAAATTTACTTTCTGCTCCACCAACTCTTTATACTTGGCTATACTTAATGCTTCATGTTGCGGACCAAACTCCACCATTTCTTTTTTAAAAAGCACATCGTTGAAATTGAACTTGGCAGTTTCACCAGTTGTAATGCGTTCACGAAATTTCATCAATGGCGAAAGTTGAACAATCAATTCATCAAACTTTTGTTCGGTGATATTCGTCCAATAATTATTCGATTGTGCTTGATGAATCAATGTTGAATGTTTGGCAACCGTGTTAATGCTTAAAGGCAATTCGGCAATTTCAGCTTTGATACTTTCTTTCAATGCTTCAAACTTTTCTTTTTCGTTGGCTAAATGCGCCAATGAAACTTCCACCATATCTTTTTCAAACCGCATGGCTTTAAAGTCAACATCAGCAAGAGTTTTGAACAAAGGTTTTACAATGGTTTCTAAAAATTCAATTTTGCTTTGCGAAAGATTGCTCCAATAATTTTCATCTTCAATTTGCAGCAAATCGTTTTTAGCTTCTTTAATCACAATTGAATTTTGCGGCAACGATTGTATTTGCTGTTTGAGTTTTACAATTTCATTTTCTGCAATAATTGTTTCATTTTTTTCAATTGCCTTTTTTATTTTTTCCAATCGAATGCCAAACAAACGCACAGGCAAAGGGATTTGAGGTTTTAAATCTTTTCCTCTTGGATTGATTTTGAAATATTCAAAGTTGTCCCAACAATCCAAAATGAGAAACGAATCTTTTTCGGTACACCAAGGTTTTATTTTTTCGGGTTCTAACAAACGTGTGCCTCTGCCAATCATTTGCCAAAACTTAGTGTAACTAAAAATTGGTTTTGCAAAAACAAGGTTGGTAATTTCTCTAACATCAATGCCAGTATCTAACATATCTACACTCAACGCCACTCGTGGCATATCGTTGTTTTTAAATTGGTCGAGTAAGCCACCCTTGCCGTGTACACGGCTATCTTCACTTACTAAAACTCTTGCCAATTCACCATTATATTCTGGATAAAGGGCGTTGAAAATTTCTTCCATTCGCCTTGCATGTTGTTTACTAATGCAGAAGAAAATTGTTTTGCCTGGCAATACGCCGTTGGCATCTTTAATAGCTTCTTCCATAAACTCACGAACGATTAAAGCATTAGTGCCATCGTTTATCACTTTCTTTTCTATCTCTGTGCCTTCGTAATTTATTTCAGCCACTTCTTTTCCTTCGAGCATTAATTGCTTTTGGTCTTCCAAAGAAATAGTTCGTTTGCTGATGCCTTCTGCCTGAAACTTCGTTTTTATTTTCATTACTTGAAAATTGCACAAGTAAGGCGGAATATGTGTTACAGCTTCTTCATAAGAATAGGCAAATGTTGGAATTCCATCTTCGGTTTCAAATACTTGAAAAGTGTTGTGGTCAATTACTTCGGTTGGGGTTGCTGTTAAACCCAAAGTAATGGCATTGAAATAGTCTAAAATTTCTTGGTAAGTATTGTAGATGCTACGGTGGCTTTCATCTACCACAATCAAATCGAAGAAATGAGAACTTAATGGATTTTTTTCATCACGAATAATGTTCAACATGGTTGGGTAAGTTGAAACATAAATTCTTCGGTCGGTTGTAATTTCAGTTTCTTCTTGTTTTGGCCATCGTGGTTCGTTGGGCAAATGTTCTTTAAAGGCTTCAAGTGTTTGGTCTTTCAACGCAATTCTATCTACTAAAAACAAAACACGTTCTGCCCAACCTGCTTTCATTAAAGCATCCACTAATGCAATACAGGTTCGTGTTTTACCTGTGCCTGTTGCCATTACTAAAAGAAATTTTCGTTTCTTTTTTTCGATGGCTTCCATGACTGCACGAATGGAACGGATTTGATAATCACGTCCTGCAATTTTTGTATTGATGAGTTCGCCAGCTAAACTTTTTCGTCTTTTGCGAATGTAAGAAAATCGTTCAAGGTCATCAATAGTTGGAAAGCTATGTACTTTTTTAGGTGGATAGTTTTCGATGTCCCAAAAATAAATATCGTGTCCGTTGGTATAAAAACAAAATGGTAATTCGCCACCATTTTTTGCTTGAATATTGTAGCAATATTGTTTGGCTTGTTCTCTGCCAATAGCTGCATCAACAGAAGATTTCTTTGCTTCAACAACTGCTAAAGGTTTGCCGTCTTTTCCTAATAAAACATAGTCGCTAAAATTGACTTTGCCGTATGGTATGTTAGGCTCGTTAAACGCTGTGGTTGGTACTGCAAACTCTTCAATTACTTGGGTCTTATCAGCCACATTCCATCCTGCGGTTTTTAGTCGCTGGTCAATAATATTTTGCCTCGTATGTTTTTCGTTTTCCAATTTGAAATGTAAATATAACGGATAATAAAACTTAATGTCAATATCGAAATGGGGTAATTTTAATTTAGCTCAAAAAATATTTGGCTGCTGTTTTTCCGATTGTCCTTTCCTTTTTCACAATTCCATATTTCACTGTTTTACTCAAGTGCATTGAGAAATATTTTTGAGGGTTGTTGGCGTATTTTAAATTATCGTCCAATTCAGAAAGCAATTCTATC
>CAIODY010000112.1 GCA_903857255.1 uncultured bacterium | reverse complement strand
TCTGTTTCGTTGATAATAAATTCGGCTCGATTAGTTTTTAATTGAATCAAAAGTGGCTCTGCACTTGAGTTGTGAGATGCAGCAGAAAATTGAAACAAATCTTTTTCTGCTGTTTTAATTGTTCCTGTCAATTCAATAAATCCTTTGCGTTTGGCGGAGTGAACTTGTTTGTCAATGCCATCAATTTCAAAATGATAATCGGTGTTATCATTAAAATAGTTGAACAAATCTAACAAATGAATGGCGTTGCAAGCCAAGCCCCAGTTGCTTCCGCTCACTTTCATTTCCATAAAAATGCTGGATGCAATTTCTTTTTTTATTTGCTGATAATGAGGAAAATATCTTCGAGTGCAGTTTACAAAAGTGCTAATTTTCTTTTCGTAGAGCAGCTTTCCAACTGTTTTGTAATCATCTAAATTTTGAAACAAAACTTTTTCTAACACCAAATAAGTAACCGTTTTTTTCGATAAAAAATCTAATAAAACATTTTTGCGCACATCGGCGCTGGTGGCAATGATGACAATTTCAAAATGCTGATGTTCTATTTCATCGAGCGATGAAAATATTTGCAGGGTGTGCTGCCTTAAGCCTCCTGCTTCAGTTACAGCCTGTTCAATTAAATTTCGATTGGGTTCAAAAGGTTCAATTATATGAATTTGCAAACTATGCTGGGCTAATAAAATGCCTTGCAAATGTCTTCGCCCGATATTCCCTGCGCCTATGAGTAGTATTGTGTGCATTTATTTATTTGTTAAGCCCATGACTATTTTTTTCACAAAGGTAAATCTTTTTCAGCCACTCAAAATGCTCATAAACTTTACAACTTATTTGCCCACTCACTTTACTATTTGAAAAGCGATTGATGTGTTAGGGATAGGCTTTTTTTATTCAGCAATAATTTTTTTAAGATTTCGCAACCCAACTAATCTGACATTTAATCTACCAATTTTTGAACCCTACTACTCCAATCGCTGTTGCCAACGCTATTGATAGCACATACTTCCACCAACACATCTTTGCCATGTGGCAAATTGCTGATAGTTTGTTTGCGTTTTTTTGAAGCTAGCAACATAGTCCAAGTAGTGCCATTATCCAAACTATACCTACTTTGAAAAGTATCGGCATCAGCTTGTTTCACACATTCAACCACAATGCTACCAACAAAACTACCGTTGGTAATTTTTTTTATCACAGCTGTAGTGGGTAACTGACTTTTTTCAGGGTCTTTATAAATATCAAAACCACTACTTTTTGCTTTGGCTTTATCGTTGTTGCTGGTGGTTTCAACATAAGCACCCAAAGTTTTTAATAAACCTTCTAAAGTTGCCCGAAGTTGGTTTTTAATTTCGGTATCGGCTTTGCTGCCTTCGGCTGCATTGCCCAATGCCGTTTCAAAGTTACTAATAGCCGTAGTGATACTGGCTAAGGTGGGGTTAGGTGTGGTGAAGTACGCATTGTTGGTCATCATCAACACAATTTGTCTGCCTTTTACAATTAATTTCGATTCGGTGTAACGAC
>CAIODY010000111.1 GCA_903857255.1 uncultured bacterium | reverse complement strand
TGGACAGTTTGCTTTTTTTGGTGACTGGCAGGCGATAAGCTACTATGCCTGATACATTGGTGCTGTTCGTTACGCCCAATCTATCGTTTACTACTTGTAAGCCTACGGCAATGCGTTCGTTGCCTATCGGACTGTGGATGCCAAAACTCAAGGTTTGGGGTGCGCCATCTATCCCCGTCCACTGCGTTCGGTAGTGCGCTGTCGCACTCAAACACTCTCTGCTGCCTGCATAAGCTGGGTTTACAGCCATCTGATTGAACATATACATCGTATACTGAGGGTCTTGTTGAGCAAATGCTGCGATACCCGATACCATTAATCCAAAACTTAAAATTATTTTTCTCATAAACTTTATTAAAAGTGTTAGCTAAAAAGTGAAAAAATTATCGTTTGATTTCGATGAAACCAGTTTTTGCTTTTTGTATTCCATCATTTGGGTCGAATACATAGAAGTAAGTGCCATCGGGTACTGGAGAACCTTTGTAATTACCATCCCATTCATTGTTGTATCCGATTTTACTAAAGATTTCATTGCCCCAACGATTGAAAATTGTTAAACGATTATGGTCGTAAAGTGGTGCACAATTGATGACAAAATTATCGTTTGTTCCATCGCCATTTGGTGAGAAGCCATTTGGTATTTGGCAAGGCGAATTATCAAATACTTTTAAAACAATCCAAGCCGTATCGCAGCCGTAAGCATTGCACAATACATATTCGATAGAATCAATGCCTACATATCCATTGGCAGATGTGTAAGAAATATTATTGTTATTGATAGTAGCAGTGCCATGCGAAGGTCCATTGATAATAGTTACACTTATTGGTGCAGAGTTATCATAAGTATCGTTTGATAATTCATTGGTAGAAGTTATTTCATTATTACCAGCATCTAAATAATCATTCACAGCAATCGGCGGATTGATACAACTAACAGTTAAATGAACCATACCAGTATCACAAACACCATTTACACAAAGTGCGTAACTGAATGAATCTTGCCCAACGAAATTACTATTCGGAATGTACTTAAAAGTATTATTACTCCAACTTATTGTTCCATTTTGTGGCGCACCAACAGTTGAAATCGATACTGGATAAACACCATTACCAAAGCTATCATTAGCCGTTACAATTTTTTGAATGGAATCATTGCAATGCACAAAATAGTAATCATCATTAGCTACTGGTGTAACATAAACAATTACATGAGCAGTGTCAAACACTGGTCCATTATGGAATGCACCAACTGTAGTATCTAACAATAAGTAAACAAAAGTATCAATGCCAATGAAATTTCGATTGGGTGTGTAATGCATTACATTGTGGGGAACAATGGTTGCAGTACCATGATTAGGCAAAGCAAAAATACTTGCTGTGTATGATAAACTACCATTTAATAAATTATCATTAGCCACATAATTGATGGTAGAAGTTTTTCCAGTTGGCACTCTTACAAAATCAGGATTGGCAATTAAAATAGAATCGACACCACAAGTACTTGAAACAGTAATAACAACTGAATCTCTGTTGGTGCAACCATTTAAAGTTACATCAACAAAATAAGTCGTAGTAGCTGTTGGCGAAGCAATTGGGTTGAAAATTGTTGCGTTAGATAAAGTGGAAGTTGGTGTCCAAGCGTAAGAAGTTCCACCCGTTGCATTTAATGCAACAGATGTTTGATTTTGGTTGGTGCAAAGCAATTGCGGCAAGCCAGCATTTGCATTTGGCTTTGGATATACTACTACAGAAATAGTTGTATCATAAGTGCAACCATTACTGGTGTAAGAATAATTAATTGGGAAAGGATTTCCTAAAACAACATAAGGGTCGTTAGGGTAAAAAGTATTTCCACTGATGCCAATACCACTAAAATAGCCACCAGCTGGAGTTCCAGTCAATGCTGTTGGTAATGAATAGTTGCAAAATTCTGTCGGCATACCAATGACAGGATGAGGTAATGGTGAAATAGTAAGAATCACTGTATCATTTGCGCTGCCACATGAACCGCCTGCTGCATCACTTACTGTTAAGTAATAAGTAGTTGTATTGGTTGGTGTAGCTGTTGGATGCGGAACATTTGTAGCACTTAATGTTGATGATGGATGCCAGCTGTAAATATAATTTCCAGAACCACCAGAAGCTACTATCGGCGAGCCTCCTAAAATGATGCTATTGCCCAAACATACATTTTGATTTAATCCTCCAAATGCTTTAATGGCAGCAAAGACATCTACATAAACTGTTTTTGAAGAACTACACAAAGTTGAATTGTTGGTAGCTGTTAAAGTATACAAAATGCTTGCAGTGGTTGATGATGTTGGGTTTGCAATGTTTGCTGATGATAAACCCGATGACGGCGACCAACGATAAGTTAAACCACCAACAGGATTTGAACCAATTGCAATTGTTGTACTCGAACATTTTTGAAGTGTGTCATTATTGCTCAAAATAGGCAGCTGATTTACATTTACAACAACCGTGTCTTTTGCCACACATCCAGCAGTTGTAACTGTCAGAACATAGGAGGTTGTTGATGTTGGCGAAGCATTCGTATGAGATAAATTGGTTGCTGAAAGCCCAGCAGTTGGTGCCCATGAATAATTGTAATTCACATTTCCAATAGTTCCGATGGTGGTTAAATCGCCAGCACAAATTGTTTGGTCAGCACCTGCATTAGCAGTTAAAACGCCAATATTAGTAACCACCACTTGGCTTGTTGCAATACAACCATTCGACGCAACTGTAGTTAAGGTATAAGTTGTAGTTGTTGATGGATTGGCAATCGGGTCGGCAATAGAAGTTGAACTTAAATTGTTGGTCGGACTCCAATTGTAAGTATAGCCACTAACTGGGCTCGAGCCAATTCTGATAGAAGATGTTGAACAAATACTCACATTTGCACCTGCATTAGCATAAGCATTTTGAACGTTAAATATTTGAGTAGATGAAGCCGAATTTCCCAGGGTATCGGTAACAGTTAATGTAACTGATTTTGTTCCAATTGTTGTGTAACTTACTGCTGGTGGCGTTTTGCCATTAAAGCTGGTAACAGTTGCGCCACTTCCAAAACTCCAAACCCAAGTAGTAATCTTGTTTACACCTGTTGATTGGTCAACAAAAGTAATTGGCGAATTGGTACAAACTGGCGTTGGCGAATAACTAAAAACAGCATTAGGTGGAGTGCTAGCAAATAAAGTCCAAGATTGAACTAATAAAAAAATTGAAACAAGAGTAATTCGAATGATGGATTTCATTTTGTTTTATTTGAGATAATTTTAGAACTATTATCTGGCAAATGTAATGAAATGAAATTTGATTTTTTAGACGAAAATTCTACTTCAAAGAATAAATGCGTTCAATAATCTCTACAACTTTTAAGCCTTCTAAAGCATTAGTTGTTGCAGTCGATTTCCCCGTCAAGGTTTCAACAACATTTTCAATAACAAAATGATGATTAGCAGCACTGCCTTTATAAGGACCATAGTCATTTGGCGGATTGCATGGCGGCAACGTAGGCATCACATAATCTTTCACATGACAATATTCAACTTGGTCCATATACTGACCGCCAATTTTTATACTTCCAAATTCTCCAATCACTGTCATGCTACTTTCTAAATTTTTGTCCCACATACTGGTTGAATAATTCAAAACGCCCATTCCACCACTAATAAAATCAAAACTCACCGAGCCCGAATCTTCAAATGGAGTATAAGCATGATTGAAATTATTGAATCGGGCATTTACATTTTTGATATCACCAAAAACCCAATACATGATGTCGATAAAATGGCTGAATTGCGTAAACAACGGACCGCCATCCAAATCTTTAGTTCCTTTCCAACCGCCTTTTTTATAGTAGCGTTCATCTCTATTCCAATAGCAATTGATTTGCACCATGAATATTTTTCCTAAACGATTTTCGTTGATGATTTGCTTCAGCCAAGCTGATGGTGGACTGTAACGATTTTGCATCACGCAAAACACTTGCTTGTGTGCTTGCAACGATTTGTAAATCACTTGCTCACATTCCATTTTGGTTAATCCCATTGGTTTTTCAACAACTACATGACAATTGTTTTCTAATGCTTTAATAGCGTGAGCCGAATGAAATCCGTTGGGCGTACAAACATTCACCACATCAGCTTTTATAGACGAACTAAAAAAATCATCTACAGTTTTAAAAAACGGAATTTTATATTCCGATTCAACAAAATTTTTCAAATTTTCATCTACATCAATAGCAGCCACTAATTCACAATTTTCATTTTTGCGAATCATTTCGGCGTGGCGTTTTCCAATATGCCCTAAACCAATTACAGTAAATTTATTTTTTTGCATCCTGATTTATTTTCCTTCGTAAAAAATATTCTAGCAGCAGCATTAAAAACACTGCTATAATTATTATGCTCAAAAAGAGATAGGTAATATTGTATTTTTGAAAAACGAAAACAAAACAAATGAACATTACATTTACTGTACTCAACAAAAATGTAGCTTGTAAATGATTTAATCCTAAATCAAGTAATTTGTGATGCACATGAATTTTGTCAGGGTTGAATGGTGATTTACCATTTAATATTCTCACAAAAAAAACTCTTGCTAAATCGAACAATGGAATTATCAAAATACTAATTGCTAAAACTGGAGCCGAATGAAATTTGTGTTCTTCAATTGTATGGCGATTGAGTGCAACAAATTTAATAGTGAGTACGCCAATAATTGTCCCCATTAACAACGAACCAGTATCACCCATAAAAATTTTTGCCGGCGTAATATTGTAACGCAAAAATGCTAACAAAGCCCCCATTGCTGCCAACGAAAAAATTAATTCTTCATTAAAACCAGCTTTGTAAAACCAAGCTGCATAGGCTGAAATAACAATAAAACTTATAGTGCCAGCTAATCCATCAATGCCATCAATTAAATTTAGTGAATTAATAATTACCAATAAGGTTAGCATTGAAAATGATATACTAGCTAAATAAGGCAAATTATGAATGCCAAAAATTCCACCAAAAGATTCAATACGAATATTACCAAACCAAACAATTATTATAGTCGCCAATATTTGTCCCAAAAATTTTGAAAGTGCCGAAAGTATTATAATGTCATCTTTTATTCCAATAAAAAACAAAATCAAAATTGCTGCTAAAACATATTGCAATTCAGGTGTTTTAGAAATATTTGTGAACAACAAAGTTGAAACGGTCATACCTGCAAAAATAGCTAAACCACCCAATGTTGGAATTTTAGTTTTATGCAATTTCCGTTTATCAGGCTCATCAAAAAGATGCTTCAATTGGGCCACTTGAATAATGGATGGGATTGACAAGTAAGAAATAAAGAATGAAAACACAAATGCTAACAAAGGCATTGCGAAACCAAAAGACTCTAAATTTTCTAAAATATTCAAACCTCGTTTTTTTTGAAAGTCACAAATATAATGCTTCTAAGCAACTCCAACAAAATCAATTGAAAGGGTTTACTGGCAAGTCATTAAAAACTTTATACACCAAATTGTTTTTTTTGAAAAGGATAGAATAAGCCGTTAAAAAAATAATTACAACATCTGTCCACAAATTTTTGTGCTGTTGATACCACATTTCCAATTCGCCTTTGTAAGGATAAATTCGATAACGATAAAAATCTCTGTGACTCATTTCAGTTTGTTCACTCACCAACTTTTCTTCATCACGAAATACCAAAGAACCAATGCCAGTAATGCCAGGAACGCTGTTGTAAACAACATGTTGCACTTGTTGCGGATAATATTCAAAACTCACAGGCATCAATGGTCGGGGTCCAACCAAACTCATATCGCCAAACAAAACATTGAACACTTGTGGTAATTCATTGAGCTTTGTCATGCGCAAATACTTGCCCACAGGCGTTACTCGTGGGTCGTTGCGAAGCGTAATATCGCCCGTGCCAATGTTGGGCGAATTTTGCAACATGGTGGCAAATTTCCAAATTTTAAATCGCTTGTTTTTATAACCAACACGTTCCTGTCCATACAAAATTTTGCCTTCGGCAGTGAGTTTCAGGGCGATAATAATAGGAATTAAAAGCGGCGCAAAAACTAAAATCACCATTAACGAAAGCAAAATATCAATGCAACGTTTAACAAAAAAGTAAAAAGATTTTTGGGTATTCATAACAGATGGCAAAGCTACAAATTGTATTTTCGTTTTTCTTTTTGAAATTGATTTTGAATAAAATAATCAAAAATATTTCGGCTGTTTTTTTGCTCGTGTTGTTTTTGTTACCAACCGCAGAGCAAACTATTCATGCTTACAAACACAGCAACGATAAGCATTGCAACGTAGTTGGCGAAAAACATTTTCACGAAAAAGAACATCATTGTTTTTTGTGCGATTACACGATTACTTCCGAAATGCAGGCTGCAAAAGCATTTTCAGCCACAAAAATATTTCACCAACCATTTTCTTTTTCTCTTTTCAAAAACGATTTCGTTGAAATAGAATCTGCAAAACCTCATCCAGCACGTGGTCCGCCAGTTTGTTAGAAAATTTTTCTTCAATTTTTCTTTATTGATTTTCTAAAATGATGTCAACTGTTGATGTTGATTTCATTTTTATTTTCTAACAACAAAAACATTTTTAATGAAAAAAATATTTTCAATTTTCTTTCTCGTTTTATTATTTAACAGCATCACTAATGCTGCGAATAATAAGATAACTTTGAGTGGGCGAATCACCGACAAAGCAACAGGCAAGCCAGTTTCATTTGTGGCTGTCAACTTCCCTGATTTGTATGTTGGGGTTAATTCTAATGACAGCGGCTTTTATAAAATCGACAATTTGCCCAATACAAAAGTGGTAGTGCAAGTGCGATTTATTGGTTACAAAACTATCATCGAAACCATTGATTTAACACAAACAAAAACACATGATTTTGTGTTGGAAGAATCGGTGAAAGAAATGAGGGAAGTAGTGATTACTGGCTCATCGCACGCCACCGAGTTGGCTCGAAACCCAGTGCCGATGGCTGTGGTTTCGCAACAATATTTAGCGCAAAATAATTCGACCAATATTATTGATGCGATTGCAAAAATTCCCGGCGTAAATGCAGTTACTACCGGACCAAATGTATCAAAACCTTTTATTCATGGTTTGGGCTACAATCGAGTGTTGACGCTGTATGACGGGCAACGACAAGAAGGACAACAATGGGGCGATGAACATGGAATTGAAATTGATGAAAATTTAATTGACAGAATTGAAGTGGTGAAAGGTCCAGCCAGCTTGATTTACGGCAGCGATGCGTTGGCAGGTGTGGTAAATTTATTGCCACAAAATCCTGTGGCAAAAGGCACGATAAAAGGAAATGTAGAAACCAATTATCAGAGCAATAATGGCTTGTATGGCAGCTCGGCGAATGTGGCTGGGAATTTAAACGATTACATTTTTAATGTTCGAGTATCACACAAACAGGCAACCAATTATCAAGATAAATATGATGGAAGGGTTTACAACACTGCATTTAACGAAACTGATGTGAGTGGAAATGTGGGTGTAAATAAATCGTGGGGCTATTCGCATTTAACCTTGAGCATGTTTAATGATTTGCAGGAAATCCCTGATGGAAGCCGCGATTCGGCTTCTCGAAAATTTACCAAACAAATTACGGAAGCGGATTCGGTGCGACAAATTGTGAGCAATTCTGAATTAAATTCTTATAAAATCACACCATTGCATCAGCATGTGCAATACTATCGAGCATTTTTACAAAATAATTTTATCATTGGGCAAAGTCGATTGGCGGTGAATTTGGGTTTTGCAAAAAGTATTCGTCAGGAATTTTCACATCCGCAAATGCCCGACATTGCTGGGTTGTATCTGCAAATGCAAACTGCCACTTACGATATAAAATTTTCGTTGCCCGAAAAAAATGGTTGGGAAAGTATGTTGGGTGTGAATGGTATGTATCAACTGAACAGCACCGATAATGCTACCGAATTTGTGATTCCAGATTATCACACTTTCGATTTTGGTCCGTTTGCTTATTTGAAAAAATCGTTGAAAAAGCTTGATTTTTCAGGTGGTGCAAGGTTTGATGTTCGTGCATTTCAAAACGAATCGATGTACACCAACACCAACCCAACAACTGGTTTTGATAAATTAGTAATAGGTGCAGACACCTCTGCTGCTGGGGCTTCGCATCAATTTAATTATTACAAACACACTTTTTCGGGCTTTAGTGGAAGTGTGGGTATGGCATATAATATTAATCGCAATTTTTGTTTAAAAGCCAATGTTGCTCGTGGTTTTAGAGCACCGAACATTGCCGAAATTTCTGCCAATGGCATTCATCCAGGCACAGGTTTCGACCAATTGGGCAATGGAAATTTTGTGCCCGAATTTAGTTTGCAAGAAGATTTGGGCTTGTTTTTTCAGAACCATCACATCTCGGCAAGTGTCGAAATTTTCAACAATGAAATCAGCAATTATATTTTTGACGAAAAATTGCAACGCTCGAAAGGCGGCGACAGCAGTGTGATTCAGGGAAGCAATACTTTTCCTGTTTTTAAATTTGAGCAAACAAAAGCGCATTTGTATGGTGGCGAAATGGATGTAGATATTCATCCTCATCCGCTCGATTGGTTGCATTTTGAAAACAGCATTTCTATTGTGTATGCTATCAACCAAGGTGGCAATGGTGCGGTGATAAATGACAGCAACAAATATTTACCGTTTATTCCGCCAATCCACACCAATAGCGAACTTCGAGCTGAATTCAAAAAGAAATTTACACACTTCAAAAACATTTTTGCAAAGGTGGGTGTGCAAATTTATGCAGCACAAAATCGTGCATTTTTGGCTTACAACACCGAAACTAAAACTGCTGGCTACACCTTGCTAGATGCAGGTTTTGGCGCCACCTACACCAATAAAAAAGGCGAACCAATTTTTAACATCAGCATCTTCGGCACTAATTTGGGCGATGTGGATTATCAATCGAACATGAGCCGATTGAAATACATGGATAATTATCCTGTGAATTTTACGGGCAGAAGCGGCATTTACAACATGGGCAGAAACATTAGTTTGAAATTGAGTGTGCCGCTGGAAATAAAATCAAACAAACATTCATAAACTCCAATCAATGGGCTGTAAGCCTTGTTGAATCAATAGCTCATTGGTTTTGTAAAAATGATTGCACCCAAAAAATCCAGCATAAGCTGAAAAGGGCGAAGGGTGGGCTGCTTTGAGAATATGATGTTTTGAGGCATCAATCAAAGCAGCTTTTTCTTGTGCAAATTTGCCCCACAACAAAAAAATAATTCCACTTTTTTCTGTTGATATTTTTTTGATAACGGCATCAGTAAACTTCTGCCAGCCAATCTGGCTGTGCGATGCAGGCTGATTAGCTCTTACGGTTAAAATAGCATTCAATAAAAAAATTCCTTGCGAAGCCCATTTTTCTAAATTGCCATGTTCAGGAATTTTAAAATCCGGAAATTCATTTTTTATTTCTTTGAAAATATTCACCAAAGATGGCGGTGGTTTAATTCCCATTGGCACACTAAAACATAAACCATGTGCTTGCGATGCGCCATGATAAGGGTCTTGACCAAGGATGACAACTTTCACTTTATCGAAAGGAGTTTTTTCAAACGCATTAAAAAGTAATGAACCTGGCGGATAAACAATTGCGCCATTTACTTTTTCTTCTTTAATAAAACTTACTATTTCAACAAAATAAGGTTGGTTAAATTCGGCTTGCAATGCAGCTTTCCAGGTGGGTTCAATTTTTACGTCCATATTCTTTTGAAAAATAAATTTACAACAAATGTAATTGCGCTACTGAAATCAGAAAAAATATTTTACTTTTGCACCGCTAAAAAAATAGCTTGGTTCCGTAGCTCAGTTGGATAGAGCATCAGCCTTCTAAGCTGGGGGTCATTGGTTCGAATCCAATCGGAGCCACGATTAAGTCTTCATTATCCTATCAAATCCTTTCAAATGCCTTATTTGAAAGGATTTTTTGTTTCATTACTCTTCATTTCTCTTCGCTAATTAGCTGAAAATGTTTCACCCAACTGAAAAATTGTTTCACCTGTTGGCAACCTTTAAAATCAGCGATTATGAGCAAAATTACCATCCAATTCAAACCTCGAAAAGACAAAGCAAGAAAGTGTACATCATCTACACCAATTTATGTAACCTTATTGTTTAAAAGAAAGAAAGCAGAAATGAGAATGCCTATCGAGCTTTCGGCAAATGAATTGTCAAAATGGAATTATGATTTCATGCGCTTAAAAGAAAATAATTCTTCCATCAACCTTCAAATAGACAATGTAAATGCAGCAATTAATAGGTTTGTTGCAACAAATATTTCTGAAGTTGAAAAGATGCCGCCAAAATTTATTTTAGAAAAATCATTAGGGAAAATTAGAGGAAGTGAGCCAACAATTTTAATGAGTACATTTCTTGAAGAATATTTTTCAAAGTCAGTTTTACCAAATAAAAATCTTGCGCAAGGCACGAAGAAAAATTATCGTAAAAGCATCAATCATTTGCAGCGTTTTTTAGAAAGAAAAAAACTAACAAAAATTTCGTTGAAAGATTTTTCAATAAAACATGCACAAGAGTTTATGGAAATCATTTCTTCTGGCGAAAAGGCATTGACATCAGTATCTTCAGCTTCGATTATTAAAGTTTTAAGAGCAATTTTTAATAGAGCAACTTCATTAGAATTGATTGAGAAAAATCCTTTTAGTGCTGTTAAAATTTCAAACAAATTTATTAAGAAGCCTCATCTTTCAATTCATCAAATTTGTAAAATAAAATCGCTAGATTTATCTGAATCTCCTTCTTTAGATTTGTACCGAGATATTTTTTTGTTTTTCTGTTTCACTGGATTATCTTATAAGGACACGATGTGCTTATCCAGAAATATGAATTTAGAATTCAGACCCAACAATGAAGTAAAATTAAAATCACAACGGCAAAAAACAGATATTGTAACAGAACAATTTTTAGTTAGGCAGGTGATACAGCTAATTGAAAAATATAGTTGTCATCCGCAAGTTTCAGGCACTCAAAAAATAATTCCAAATCGAAGTAATAAGGAAATGAATTTGATTCTAAAATTTATTGCGGTAAAAGCAGAAATTGGTTTTAATTTAACTTGCCACACTGCAAGGCACACTTTTAGGCAATTATTGTCAGAAGCAAACATAGAAGAAATGGGGACAATTAAACGAATGATGGGACATTCATTTAACGGAGATATTGATGCTGTTTATTTCAATGTAACTGAATCAAGATTATTGGTTGCAAAATCAAAATTGGAAGAGTATCTTAACACAACATTACATTCAAAAAATGAACGATAACGAAGAACATAAATTTGAATTGTATATCCCAAAGAATGATATAGAATTCGATGAACTTGTTGAGTTTGTTTTGCAAAAGTTAGAATTAAAACAAGCAATTCCTGCAAACAAACTTAAATCATTATTAGAGAAAATAAGTTGGTTTGCTCCTCGAACCATACATCCAAAAGAAACTGCATTAAGAAAGGAATTAAAGATTAATATTGGAAAGACTATTGAATATTTTATTTCCAATAAAAACAAACCCATTAGAGACTACAACTGGAAAGATAACTTAAATAAACATAAAAGACCTCAAAAGCCAATACAATTAATTACTGACGACATAGATGAATTGACTATATCATATAGTACATTCCAACCTGCTTCTTTAAGTGAATTAATCAATTTAATTGGTAATAAATGGTTTAAAATAAAATTAGAAAATGACTATAATTTTGAAATAGAACATAGAACAGAACTTTTAAAAATTGCATCGAATTACCTTAAGAATAAAACTACATTTCTTAACCATACATATAAAGCCACAGTTATTGTAGGTCGATTTCTAAAAAACACTTTAGATGAAGGAAATCTTAAACAATATCATACCAATAGTGAAATTTATGACGCTTTGAAACATCATAAATTTTAAATAGGGTACTGACTAATTTTAAAAATTACTTCGTACTGATAAATTTCAATAAATCTGTCGTAGAAAAATAACCCTTACTAATTTTTCTTTGCAATCTAATTCAAATGATATGCAAATGAAACCAACATTCAAAATCTATCTAAACATCAGCAAAACAGCCAAAAACGGGAAAGCCCCCTTTTATTTAAGAGTTATTTATGACCGAAAGAAAAAGGA
>CAIODY010000110.1 GCA_903857255.1 uncultured bacterium | reverse complement strand
GTATGAATACCAAAAAGGGAATTTTTTTTTTCATGGCATTATGTTAAAAAAATAAATAAATAATAAGACGAAATAAAAATTTAGTTAGAAAATGTTTCTGTTTTTTTTAGTTGCAATTTATGGTAAATAGTTGCATTCATTTTTTACGAAGCCAAAATCTTCACCATTTTCAAAATTTCTTTGTCGATGGGTGGGTGTTGTTTAATTACATTTTCAAATTTCGTGAACACAATTTCATCATTCACCAATCCTGCCATCACCTGAAAATTATTATCCAGCAAGGCTTCTACGGCTGCAAAACCTAATCGGCTGGCAAGCACTCTGTCAAAATAAGTAGGCGAACCTCCACGTTGAATATGCCCCAACACGGTTGTTCGAGCATCGATGTTTGGAAATTTTTGTTTCACTTTTTCAGCAATCGTTATCGCATGGCCTGCATCGTCGCCTTCGGCAACAATAATGATGTGACACATTTTTTTTCGCCGAAAATCATCTGCCAAATGTTTGTACAAATCTTCTAAATAAGTGGGCGTTTCGGGAATTAAAATTTCTTCTGCGCCTGTTGCAATACCAGCATTGAGTGCGATGTAGCCTGCATCTCTACCCATCACTTCCACAAAAAATATTCTATCATGTGCATCGGCAGTGTCTCTGATTTTATCAATGGCATACATGGCTGTGTTCACTGCTGTGTCAAAT
Source organism: uncultured bacterium (assembly GCA_903857255.1). Lineage (GTDB taxonomy): Bacteria > Bacteroidota > Bacteroidia > Chitinophagales > CAIODY01 > CAIODY01. The sequence goes on along the minus strand of CAIODY010000110.1, from coordinate 31,405 downwards.
CCAATGGTGAAATCGGTGCCGCTCAAATCTTTATCAATAGTGCCCGGAATGCCCACACATGGCACATTGTATTCATTTTTGAAAACATTTGCACCCGTAAAAGTACCATCGCCACCAATGGCAATCAAGCCATCAATTTTATGTTTTTGTAAATTTTCAAAAGCAATTTTTCTTCCTTCAAGAGTTTTAAAACGCTCACTACGACTGGTTTTTAAGATAGTACCACCAGTTTGAATAATATTGGAAACACTATCCAAATTCATTTTCACAAACTCATCATTTATCATTCCTTCATAACCATGTTTAATGCCACTCACCTGCAAACCTTTGCTAATAGCGGTTCTTACCACTGCTCTGATGGCTGCATTCATGCCTGGTGCATCGCCACCACTTGTAAAAAGGGCTATGTGTTTCATGTTAATTCAAAATTATAAATTCAAAATCAAAAATAATTTTCAAATTTTCTCACCCACTAATTTACTAATTATTCTCTGCTTCCAACATCAAAAATGCTTTGATGAATCCGTCTAATTCCCCATCCAACACAGGTTGTACGTTGCCTACTTCATAATCAGTTCTGTGGTCTTTAATCAATTTATAAGGATGCAAAACATAACTGCGAATCTGGCTACCCCATTCAATTTTCTTTTTTGTGGCGTTCAGTTTATCGCGTTCTTCATTGCGCTTTTGCAATTCCAATTCATACAATTTGCTCTTCAACATTTTCATTGCTAACTCTTTGTTGCCCAATTGCGAACGGTCAGCCTGACACACCACCACGATGCCTGTTGGAATGTGAGTGAGTTGAACTTTTGTTTCCACTTTATTTACATTCTGTCCACCAGCACCACCACTTCGTGATGTTTGCATTTCAATGTCAGCCGGTTTTATTTCAATTTCAATCGTATCGTCCACCATCGGGTAAACCGAAACGCTGGCAAAAGAAGTATGTCTTCGTGCATTGCTATCAAACGGCGAAATGCGAACCAAGCGATGGACGCCAGTTTCAGCCTTTAAAAAACCATAAGCAAATTCGCCTTCAAATTCATAGGTAGCCGATTTTATACCTGCTACATCGCCTTGTTGCAAATCCATTTCAGTAATTTTATAACCTTGTTTTTCGGCATAACGCAAATACATACGTACCAGCATGCCAGCCCAGTCGCAGCTTTCAGTACCACCTGCACCTGCGTTGATGGTAAGCACCGCACCAAAACTATCTTCGGGTTTGTTGAGGGTGGCTTTAAATTCTAAATCTTCCACTTCCTGCAAAGCCTTTTGGTAAGCGGCTTCTACATCATTTTCGGTAGATTCGCCAACTTCTAAAAACTCTTGCAACACACCACAATCTTCCACCGCATCATTTGTTTGCTTGAATGCATTTATCCAAAACAATTCCGTTTTGATAGATTTCATCACGGTTTCAGCCCGTTTGGGGTCGTCCCAAAAATTGGGTGCAAGCGTTAAAGCCTCTTCCTGTCTGTGTTTTTCAATTCGGGTATCTACGTCAAAGAAACCGCTTTAAAGCAGCGGAACGCTCCCGGAGGGCTTTCAAATTATCTGTTGTCATTTATTTTTTTTGAATGGCGAAGATAAGATTAGTTAAGCGCAAGCCATAAAAAAACCTCTGCTGTATTTGCACAGCAGAGGTTTTTGGAATTAAAATTCAGAAAATATTATTCGCCTATTGTAATTTTTTTGGTGCTGCTAAATTGACTATTGAAAATTTTCAAAACATAATTACCTGCCGCAACTTGGCTTACATCAAGGCTTTCGGTAATAGTTGGGTGCACATTATTTTTTGAAATAATTTTTCTTCCCATCATGTCATACAATTCAACGGTGAAATCATTTGAATAAATTGGTTGAATAAAAATGTGCAACATCGTGTTGGTTGGATTTGGAAAAACCAAAAAATCCAATGTTTGATTTTTCAATTCTTCAACGCCAGTTGTTGATGGCGTATAGGTTTGCACCGTATCAGTGCTGGCAACAGTTTGATGACCCGAGTTAGGTCCGATATTTCCTGTTGGCACTACGCCATAATAATTCCCATAAAAAGTGTAAGGAAATGTTGGATTCAACGAAGCATCCAGCGTCATAAAATAGGCATAAGTACCATTCGGATATTCAGGCGTAACGCACAATCTACCATTGCTGGCATCTAAATCTCCAGCGCCTTGTGTGTACACATAATCTTCACACAAATTACCCAAAGGATAAGTTGAATTTACTGGCGGTCCAAGATATCGAGTTGATGCTGATTGCAATACATAACTGCTTTTCATTCTTTTAATTCCGCTGGAAGCGTTGTTGGCAGTGGCATAGCCGTAGGCACCATAAATTGGATAACCGTCAAACGCATATCCAATCAATGGTGAGTGATGTGTGCTATCCGTTTGGTCATACAAACATTTTGGGCTCACATGATGATGATATTCGCCTTGTTGCTGCGGATGCCCAATGCAATTATCAAAACTTGGGTATTCATATTTCAACGCATTTCTGTTCCAAAGGTGTGTGGTCATGCTTGGTGTGCTATTCCAATTATTCGTTGTTGTATCCCACCAATAACCATCATACACATTAAACAACGAAACACCGTTGATTAAAACTCCGATGTGTCCCATGCCCACAGCCGTTTGCGTACCTGTTTCTGGTTGCGGATGACGAGTAATTTTGTAAACAAAATTTTGATTACTGGCAACATTCGGATTATTCCAAGGACCAATCGAATAACCCGGAATGCAAGTGCAACTTACATACACATTGTTGGTGGCATATTGCACCAATTGACAATTAGAAACAATGCCAGCATAGCCCGTTGCCGTTGTGTTTTGAATCCATGAAGTAATTGTAGGGTCTGTAACCTGCGCCAATAAAGCGTTGTAGCTCATGGCAATAAAAAGTAGTGGTAAAAATAATTTTCTCATGATTAATTGTGTTTGTTATTTAGTTTAGATGTTGTTTCAATTTTTTTCCTTCGATTTTTTCTGAAAATATTTTCGTGCGGCACACGGGCTATTCGCTACAATCTTTTGCTCAACGCTCAAAACCTATGCTGCAAAAGGATTTCCGCTACTATCCCTGCCGCTTCATTTTTTATTTCGACCTTCTCGTTATCTATTTTACGCTGCGTTCTTTGCGCTGTATTCTCTTTGCGAATTTTGCGTTAAGCCTTTTTTAAAATCTGTCAAAATCCTTCTCATCCGTTCAATCCGTGTGCTATTGCATTTCAATTTTCAAATTTTCTCATCTTCAAATTTTCAAATTGGTTTTCATTCATTCACCCAATCTCTAAATTTTAAATCATTCAGAAACTCTTTATCAGTCAACGTTTTGAGGAATGCTAGCAAATCTTTTTTATCGTTGTTTTTAAAAATAATTTTTCGCCGAAGCAATTTATCAACTGCTAAATTATTGCTTTTATCCGTTGCATAAAAATCAATTACTTCATCCAAATTTTTAAATCTACCATCGTGCATGTAAGGATAAGATGCAGCCACATTGCGGAGTGTAGGCGTTTTAAATTTCAACGAATCACGTTTGTCTTTCGTGATTTTCATTCTACCCACATCTTTTAATTCCGCATCATAAGGCAAACCGATGTTGTGAAATGCGCCATCCGTAAAGGTTTGATTGATATGACAAGCGGCGCAATTCTTTTTAAAAAATCGAAAACCATTTTCTTCTTCAACCGAAAATTTTTCTTCGCCATTCATCACTTTGTCAAATTTTGAATGGTACGATTCCAACATTACCAAAAACTGTGTCAACGCTTTCAACACATGTTGCCCAGTTATCAAACTATCGCCAAATGCTTGCTGGAAATGGCTTCTGTAATAATGCGACCGATTTAATTTCATCACCACATGCGCCATATTCTCATCCATTTCCACAGGATTGGTGAGCGGCGCAAGTGGTTGCAATTCTAAATTTGTAACACCACCATCCAGCATAAAAAATTTCTGCCAAGCCAAATTCACCAACACTGGCGAATTGCGATTGCCCTTCAAGCCATGAATACCATGGCTTAGCGCATGGTCAACATGCGTAAAACCTGAAAATTGTAAATGACAACTATTGCAAGAAGTGGAACTGTCTTTTGATAAAATTGGGTCGTAAAATAATTTTCTGCCCAACTTGAAACCTGCATCAGTTAAAGGATTTTTAGAAAAATCATACAACGGTTTTGGAAAACCTTTGGGCTGAATAAACTCAATTTTATCTTTTTTAAACGAAAAAAAAACAACAGAAAAAATTGTCGATACAAAAAAAACGAAAACTATTTTTTGATTTTTTTTCATTCGGAAATGGAAAACATTTTTGCAAAATTATCAGCCATTTTCAACGCTTCGGTGCTGGGTTCAACAATGCTGTTGTTGGTCGCCAACTCAATATTATTCAATGCTTCAGCCAAATCTATTTTTATGATGAGATTATTTTTTGAAATTAAATCCATCGGAGTTTTTAATTGCAAATGGACTTTTCGCAACGAATTATTCGGATGTTTAAACCCGCCAATGTGAAATTCAAATACATGATGAATGCTTTTGCAAATGGGCGAATGACCTTCTAATTTGAAATTAATAAAGCCCGAATTCCATGTCCAATACATCGCATTGCTCACATCCAAATCGCCATCCAATGCGCCTTTCATGTTTTCGATACTATCTACACCAACAAAAAAATCTATCGAAGAAATTTTCTTTAACGTCAAATTTTTTAAATCGATTTTGAATGATTCTACATTTTCAACATTCAGCAAATGATAATTTTCATCCACAAATTGTTCCTTCAATTCCTCATCATTCAAAATTATTTTTCCAACGTACATTTTAAATGTAGTGATAAAAATAGAATCTTGCGAATGGATGAAATACGCTTTGGTATTGAGTTGTAGCACAATATTTTTTACAACAGGCTGAAAATTTATTTGCAAATTATGCTGCGCTGAATTGTTGCTAAACCAATTCAAAATTGCAAACCAAGAAAAAATAAAAATTTTCAAACGCTGATTTTTTAACAAAAAACTATCTACTAAAATTTATGGATGCGGCGGCGGTGGCTGATTTTGCCCACCATGAATGCGATGCAACACTTCGTGAATAATGTCGTCAAAATACTTTTTCTGTTCGTCATTGCACAATTTTCGTACTGTTTCAAAATGATGAAAGGTAATTAAATCTCTTGCTTTTTGATTTTGCCCAATTTCATTTGCCAAAGCTGTAACTTTTTGTTCATCAGGGTTTTCGTTGTTTAGTAAATCAAAATAATCGTGGTGCAAATCTCTGCTTTGCTCTTCCAACGAATCCATTGCTTCGTGATGTTGGTTGCGTAAAATTTCAAAATCAGCTTTTTGTTTTTCGGTAAATTTTAATTCACGACACAAAAATTCGCCAGGTGTTTCACCACCTTGCATGGGTGGTGGCATTTGCTTAAACCTTTCGTGATGGCGAATTTGGTGTTGATGGCTAATAAATATGAACGTCAAAATAAGCAAGTTTAAAATAATTAAACCAGCCACTGAAAGTTTCCAAAATTTGATATTGCTATCGTTTTGCATCGCTTAGTAATTATACGAATTTTCAATTCCCATTTCCTTTGCCATGTTTTCAACAGCCAAATTATTTGTTGGTTGTGTGTGTTGTTGATTAATATACCACAACACCGAAACATTGATGAACACTATCATTGCAGCCGCAGCCACCCATTTTATTTTTGTTTCAAAAAAATAATTTTGTGGTTGTGCATTCATGCGTTGCTGAATAGTTTGCCACGAAATATTTTTTGTATCGGTTGCTTTTATTCCGTCAATGCTTTCCAATATTTCATCTATCCATTTTTCCTTTTGCATATTTTTTTAGATGTTGTTTTAAAATAAATCCTTCGATTGATTTTGCAAATTTTCTTTTTTTACCTCACCTAACCTCTCCAAAAGGAGAGGGATTTTTGAATTTGCAAAATCAATTCGGTTCAATAATTTTTATCAAAATAATCGCCCAATATTTTTCTTAAATTTTCTTTTGCTCTTGAAAGCATTGATTCTACTGCACCTTCGGCACATTGCATCACTTCTGAAATTTCTCGTTGGCTTAATCCTTCTACATGTTTTAACACAAAACAAGTTTTTTGTCGCTCGTTTAATTGTTCAATCGCTGCAAATAAAATCGTTGATTTTTCTTTTTTTTCCAACGCAATTCCTGGATGAAAAAAGTTTTTGGGATGCACGATCGGCTCGTTGGTTTCTTCTTTAAATAAGTTGACAACAATGCCAAATCGCTTGTTGCGTTTGCTTTTGCGAATAAAATCTAACGATTTGTTGACGGCAATTCTGTAAATCCAAGTGGAAAGAGTAGCCTCATTTTTAAAGTTTTTTATCGAACGAAAAACTTCGATAAAAACTTCTTGCGTAATTTCTTCGGCGTCGTGTTCATTTTGTAAAATGCCAATAGCTGTGTTGAAAATTTTATTCTTGTACAATTCTACCAACTCGGCAAATGCTTGCTGGTTGCCCTGTTGCAGGTTTTGTATGAATTCAATTTCGTTCAATGAAAATTTTTTATCAAACACATAGATAGTGTATTTAGGAAGAAGTTTAAAAACAAAAAGCCGATGAAATTAAATTAATTACATCGGCTTTTAAAAAGGTTAAAATCAATTATTGAATAGCTGCATTAGCCGCCAAACCATTTACTGCTACTGCATTTAAGTAAGCTCTGCCGTTATTGAAATCTTCATAATCGGATGATGAAGTAAAATTAGAAGCGGCTGCATACGCCATAAAATAGGCAGTAGAGCCACTTGTAAAGCCTGCATCTGTAAAATCAGATTGAAAAATCAATAAAGTGCCTGTAGCTGCATTGGCTTTTATTGTAACTGCATAAACACCCAAAGAGCTTTCAGGGCTTGATGTTACAGCCGATGAGTTATTGAACCAAGCTGCAACTGTTCTTGCTTGTGGGTCGGTACTTGTTGGATAAACTGTTAGTTTGATGTAATTGACGCTATTAATTGTAGTGTCTTTTGCCACAAAATTTTGAATGGTAAATGTTGGTACAGCACTTAATTTCACATCGTGTTCTACTGTTCCACTTACCAATTGTATCTCTTGCAATTTCGTTCCAGCATAAACGCCAGCCGTATCGGTAACGGTTAATGTATAGTTTCCTGTGTTTAAATTATTAATGGTGTATTTGCCTGTTGCATCTGTTTTTGCAGAAATAGAAGTGCCATCAATACTCACTTTAATAGTAGATAAATTGGTAGTTACTTTAGTTCCAAATTGGTCGTACAAGGTTACGAAACCTGAAATTGTACCTGTGTACGAAGGTCCTTGAACGCCTTGTGTACCTTGTGGTCCGGCGGGACCAGTTTTTGTACACGATGAAAATGCAGCAACGAATAGGATACAAACGATGGATAGAAAATAAATTTTTGATTTCATGCTAAAATAATTTTTGTGAGTTAAATAGACTGTTTTTTCTGAAAATAGTTTAATCAAAAAAAATCTTTCGTTGCCCGTTCAATCAAATACGCTTACATTTGTTTCTCTCATTTTTTAAAAAAATATGGCAAAGCAAAAGTTGCAAGACAGAAAAAAACAAGACGCCTTAGATTATCATCAAAAAGGAAGACCTGGGAAGATTGAAGTCATTCCTTCAAAAGAGTATAAAACACAACGCGATTTATCATTGGCTTATTCGCCTGGTGTAGCTGAACCTTGCAAAGAGATTGCAAAAAATCCGGATGATGCCTATAAATACACCGCCAAAGGCAATCTGGTAGCGGTTATCAGCAATGGCACTGCCGTTTTAGGATTGGGTGATATTGGTGCATTAGCAGGCAAACCTGTAATGGAAGGCAAGGGATTGTTGTTCAAAATTTTCGCAGATATTGATGTATTTGATATTGAGCTTGACACCAAAAATGTGGATGAATTTGTTCGGACTGTAAAAATTTTAGAACCAACTTTTGGTGGTGTGAATTTGGAAGACATCAAAGCACCCGAATGTTTTGAAATTGAAACCCGATTGAAAAAGGAATTGAATATTCCTGTGATGCACGATGACCAACATGGCACAGCTATTATTTCATCAGCTGGTTTGTTGAACGCATTGGAAGTGGTGGGTAAAAAAATCAACGAAGTAAAAATTGTAGTGTTAGGTGCAGGTGCTTCGGCCATTAGTTGCACCAAACTGTATGTGGCTTTGGGAGCGAAAAAAGAGAACATTGTGATGTTTGATAGCAAAGGTGCAATCACTGCTGATAGAAAAGATTTAGACCAATACAAACGTCAGTTTGCTACTACACGAAAAATAAAATCAATAGAAGAGGCGTTGAAAAATGCCGACATGATGCTGGGTTTGTCAAAAGGTAACACTATTACTGGCAAGCATTTGAAGGCGATGGCAAAAAATCCAATCGTGTTTGCATTAGCAAATCCTGACCCTGAAATTACTTACGAAGAAGCCTTAAAAGCCCGACCAGATGTGATTATGGCGACAGGCAGAAGTGATTACAACAATCAAGTAAATAACGTTTTAGGCTTCCCTTATATTTTCCGTGGCGCATTAGATGTAAGAGCAACTGAAATTAATGAAGCCATGAAATTAGCCGCTGTAAAGGCTTTAGCGGAATTAGCAAAACAACCAGTGCCTGATATTGTGAATGTTGCATACAACGAAAAAAATATTTCGTTCGGAAAAAATTATATCATTCCAAAACCAGTTGACCCAAGATTGTTGTCAACAGTGGCTCCAGCGGTAGCAAAGGCAGCAATGAAAAGTGGTGTTGCAAAAAATCCAATCAAAGATTTTGCTGCTTATGAAGCTCAACTTTCTGCAAGATTAGGTCAAAACGACCAACTGATGCGGATGATAGCCAACAAAGCAAAACGAAATAAGCAACGCATTGTGATGGCTGATGCTGACAATTTTAAAATACTTCGTGCTGCTCAAATTGTTTTTGATGAAGGCATTGCCACACCAATTTTATTGGGCAACAAACAAAAAATTCATTCCATTTTAAAAGAAAATAGTTTTCAATTGAGCAAGCAAATTGAAATTGTTGATACGTTTGAAAATGTTTTAGAAAAGAAACGTCAGCAGTTTGGTGATTTGTTTTTTGAGAAAAGAAAACGCAAAGGTGTGAACTTGTACGAAGCTCGAAAAATGATGAAAGACCGAACACATTTCGGAGCGATGATGGTAGAAATAGGCGAAGCCGATGCACTGATAACGGGCATTACAAGGCGTTATTCAGATGCGATAAAACCAGCGTTACAAATTATTGGTACTCATCCGAAAGTGAAAAAAATTGCAGGCATGTATATTTTAATTACGAAAAAAGGACCGATATTTTTTGCTGATACAACTGTAAATTCAAATCCATCTGTTGATGATTTAGTTGAAATTACCGAGTTGACTTCAGCCGCAGTTCGTGCATTTAATATCACGCCACGAATTGCATTTTTAAGTTACAGTAATTTTGGAAGTGCAAAAGGGGAAGATGCTGAAAAAATGAGCAAAGCCGTTGCTATTTTAAAAGAGAAACATCCTGAAATGGTTGTAGATGGTGAAATGCAAGGCAATGTAGCTTTTGATAAAGAGATATTACAAGACAATTATCCATTCAGCGATTTAGCAACTGGTGGTGCACCAAATGTTTTAATCTTTCCAAATTTAGCAGCTGGAAATATTGCTTACAATTTGGTTTCAAAATTAGGTCAATCAATGGAGTCAATTGGACCATTAGTTTTAGGATTAAATAAACCTGTGCATGTGTTGCATTTAGGAAGCAGTGTTCGTGAAATAGTGAATATGGTTACGATTGCAGCCGTTGATGCACAACATCGTAAACGTGATAAAAGCTAATTGATGTTTGAAAAACGACATGAAAAAGTAGCGCATAAAAATGTTTTTTATCGCCGGCTTGCAAAAAGTGCATTTATCACTTTTTTGATTTTAATTTCTTGGTTAGTTTTTGGCATTTGGGGTTATCATATCACTTGTCATTACGATTTTTATGATTCGCTGCTCAATGCTTCGATGATATTATCGGGCATGGGACCAACCAATCCGATTGATAATAATTTGGGGAAAGTATTTGCTTCGGTTTATGCTATCATCAGTGGAGTGTTGTTTATCACAAGCGTTGGGGTGTTGTTAGCACCAGCCGTACATCGCTTCATGCACACATTTCATTTACCTGAAGAATAGACATTTTGCTGAATGATGAGTAGAAATTTGTTTTGAAATCAACCTAATTTTAGTTTTTTTTGTAGAATATTTAAAAAGAAAAAATGGACAATAACATTAAAGACAATTTGCAACAACCTACTACACCAACAAACCCTGAAGCAACGCCGATTGCTGATGGATTGAAAAAAGATGCATCAAAGAAAAAATCAAACAAATGGATGATTGTGTTGGCTGGTGTGTTGGTGGCTGGGTATATCACATTGACAGTTTTATATAATTTTAATTCGACAAAATTGTCAGCATTATCTTCTTTTGTACCGCATTTCAAAAAGAGTAACACAGTAGATTCAAGCACTTTGGCTTCCTCTTCTACATTTGATACCACAGGTATGGCAGCCATGGATACATTGCATGTTGCAACTGATACTACTTCAAAAAATGCAGTGGCACAAGCTGATTCAGCAAAAAAAGAAACAACTTCAATTGCTCAAAAAGAAACAAAAGCAGTAGAACAAAAAGTTGCGGCTGCAACAAAAACAAGCGTAGAAAAATCGGTTACAAAAATTGTTAGCAAAAAAATGATAGCTGAAAGTTATTCTGCATCAACAGTTTCAGCAAAAAAACAAGCAGTTGAACCAACTGTTAAAAAAGAAGTAGAAACAAAAAGTAGTTCTAACAATACGATTGCTTCATCTGAAAATGTGAAAGCTGAAAAATCAACTTCATCAAAAATTACTTCATCAAAAAATGCAATAGTTTCAAAAAGTAAATTCACAAAAAAGAATGATGATTATGCGGTTTATCATACCGATAATTCATACACCATTCCTGCTGGGCAAGCATCTTCATCAAAAGAATATCCTACTTATAAATACAAAACTAACCCGAATGAAGTAGCAGCAGTTGCTAAACCATCGAATTATTACGTTTCGTACAATACTTCGGAAGCAAGGTTCATCAAGGCTTCTAAGCCCTACCCAAAAAATTTTGATGAATATTTGAAATCAATTCCAAACGGTGATATTGATTATGATACTCGTTTTGCTTTTTCCGAAAGATGTTTGCAAACCTATTTTGTGCCAGGTGCTCAAGCGCAACAAGTGGATGAAACTGGCAAGATAATGAACACCCTTTCGATGGAAGATTTATTTGGTTTTATGAGAGTGAATGAATTTGGAATTAATGTAAAAGAAAAGCAACAATCGGGCAGCCGATTGAGTGGCATCAAATTTTCTTACAAATTTTAGTGATGAATAAGAATAAATGTTTGGTACACTAACTGACTTATGATAAAAAAATCTCGAAGCATGAAAAAATGTTTCGGGATTTTTTTTTAACATTTTCTTACCACCCCCAACTCACATCATTTTTAGCTAAGTTTTTTTGCGTTAGCTGGTCAAGTAAATTATTTCAATTTTATTCGTTGAATTTCCTCTTCAATTTTTTCTATAGTATTTGTTAAATCCTTTTCAGACTTGATTTTTATCTTACAATTTTGATAAGCGTTTGCTCTTTTTTCAAATAATAATTGTAAACTTTTTTTGAAATTTTTTCCTGCAATTGCTTTTAACAACGGACGCTTTTCAATTTCTTTTTCTTGATTCAAACGCTTGAAAATAGTTTCAAAATTTTCATCGAGTAAAACAGTTAATCCATTTTCATTCATCCATTTTTCATTAGCTAGGTTGGTGATTGTTCCACCACCACAAGCCACCACCATATTGTCATACACAGCCAAATCGAGCAAATATTCTTTTTCGATTTTCCTAAATTCTTCTTCACCAAATTGGCGAAACAACAGATTAATTTTACTGAAAGTTTTTTCTTCAATAAAATTATCTAAATCAACAAAATAATAATTCAGTCGTTCGGCTAATTGCTTACCAATGGTTGATTTGCCGCTGCCCATAAATCCGTTTATAAAAATTCGCATCTACTAAAAAAGTGTTGCAATATTAATTGAAAATAATCGTTTAATGATTACTAACGAATTTGAACAATTCTGAAATATTCATTTACTTTGAAAATATGCGGACGCGATTTTTGATTTTTATTGGTCTTATTTTGTGCAGTAGCAGGGCTATTTCACAAAATATTCAATCGAGTGAGATTGTTTTGAAATGGAAAGATGCGCCTATAAAAACAGAAACTTCGGGTGGTTTAACACAGCAATACATCACCTTTGATGGCGCAAAAATGGTGGGTGAATATATGCGAATGTTACCGCAATATTTTTTAAAAAAAGAAGTGAGAGGCGATTTTAATTATGCAGCAAAAATCATCAACCAACAAATTACAACCACCGAAAACATTTACCCCAAAACCGCTGTGGACGAAGATTTTAAGGTGGATGTTAACGTAAGTGAAGAACGAGGGAAATATTTTTTATTGGCTACCATTATTCCAATTCGTAAAAATTCAGCAGGGCAATTAGAAAAACTAACGCACTTTAATTTAGCTTTTTCACCTACTTCACCTAATAAAAATTTCAATGCCAATCAAGCTCGAAAAAAAATTGCAGCACACTCGGTATTGGCGTCAGGTCATTGGTTTCAGCTGAGTACATCAGCTGATGGTATTCATAAAATTGATGCGAATTTATTTAAACAAATGGGCTTGGATATTTCTTCATTCGACCCACAAAACATTAGGTTGTTCAGCATGGGAAATGGAAATATTCCTGAATCAAATTCCATCGCTCGACCTGATGATTTAGAAGAAATTGCAATTACAGTTGTTGGCGAAAGCGACCACCACTTTGATGTTGGCGACTATGTTTTATTTTACGGACAAAAAGCTGACAAACTTTTTTATGATGGGAATAGTAATTTTCATCACGAAAAAAATTTGTACACCAATCAATCTTTTTATTTTTTAACAGTTGATTTAGGTACTGGTAAACGTGTTGTAAATCAAGCTGGTAGCGGAACTGCAAACACCACCATTAATTCATTTGATGATTATGAATATGTAGATAATGATGGAATTAATTTAGGGCACACAGGCAGGCAATGGTTTGATGCCAACGATTTTGAAAGCAATCCATTGCACGTTTACAATTTCAATTTTCCAAATTTAGTTACTTCGCAAAATGTAGTTTTAAAAATTTTTGCAGCAGCTCAAACTATTTCAAACACAGTATCTATCAATGTTTTAGCCAATGGCAACACTGTTGCAAATTTATCTTTGGGCCCATACACACCCGAATACGATTTGCCAATTGGTTCAACTGCACAAACAGCAACTAATTTCATTTCATCGTCGAATAATATTTCGGTGCAAATGAATTTTCAAAATCCAAACCTAGGCATTGCTGCTAATGCTTGGATGGATTATTTGGTTTTACAAGCCCGAAGAAGCTTGACTATGGTTGGTAACCAGATGCAATTCATGGATTCAAAAAGTGTAGCTGCTGGAAATATTTCCAATTTTATTTTGAATAATTATGCTAGCGAAACAATTTGGGATATTACTAATCCGCTGCAACCTTCATCGCAGCAAGGTTCGCAGAGTGGAACACAATTTTCATTTATTATTCCAACAGATACTTTACATCGGTTCATTGCATTTAATGGTGGATATTTAACACCCAATTATGTTGGCACAATTGCCAATCAGGATATTCATGGGCAAATTGCGAATGCACCTGAATTCATTATTGTTTCTCATCCTGATTTTTTGAGTGCTGCCAATACGTTGGCAAATTTTCATCAAAATAATTATCGCCAAAAAACTTTAGTAATTCCTACAACGCAGGTTTATCAAGAGTTTGGCGGTGGTAAACCCGATGCAGGTGCAATAAGAGATATGCTAAGAGCATTTTATAAAGCTGCTGGAAATGATACTTCAAAAATGCCAAAATATGTTTTGTTGATGGGCGATGGTTCGTATGATAATAGAAATATCATCAGCGGCAATACTTTATTTATTCCTACTTATGAAGGCAGCAGCAGTATTGATTTAGCCAGCTCATTTACATCCGATGATTTTTATGGTTTGTTGAGCGATGGCGATGGCAGCGAAATTGAAGATGGTAGCCAATTATTAGATGTGAGTGTTGGACGATTTACTGTGCAAACTTTGGCGCAAGCGAATGCTGTGGTAAATAAAATCATAAATTACAAATCGATTAATTCTTATGGCAATTGGCGCAACCTCATGACTTTTGTAGCCGATGATGGTGACCAAGATACGCACATCAATCAAGCAGATAGCTACGCTGCAACCATTGCTGCAACACATCCTGAAATCAACATTGATAAAATTTATTTTGATGCTTACAAACAAGTGCAATCTTCTTCAGGCGCACGTTATCCTGATGCACACGATGCGATTGTTCGCCGATTAGAAGGTGGTACAATGGTGATGAATTATACAGGTCATGGTAGCGTAATTGGTTGGTCGCATGAAAGAGTGTTTGAAACACCTGACATTGAAGTGTTAGACAATTTGAATAAATTGCCTTTGTTCATCACAGCTACTTGCGAATTTAGTATGTATGACCAACCTGATATTGTAACAGCTGGCGAACATTTATTGTTGAATGAAAATGGTGGAGCAGTATCATTGATGACCACTGCACGATTGGTTTATACAGGCGGCAACGAACAAATGAACAGCAATATCTACAATTATTTTTTCAATAAGGATGGAGCTGGAAATCACCTAACGATTGGTGAGATATTTCGTTTAGGAAAAAATGCAACTTCATTAGATGTGAACAATCGAAAATTTGCTTTGCTCGGCGACCCAGCATTGACACTGAATTTCCCTGAAACTAAAGTGAATAATTTACAAATCAACAATCATAACATTAATAACGATACGCTCAAAGCCTATGGTAAATACACTATTTCGGGGCAGGTAACCGATAACGCTGGAAATTTATTGAACAATTTTAGTGGTGTTGTTTATCCAACAATTTATGACAAAGCAGTAAATCAATTAACGCTTGGAAATACCACTGCAAGCCCTGTTCGAAGCTTTTCATTGCAACAAAATGCCATCTTCAAAGGAAAAGCAACAGTGAAAAATGGTTTATTTCATTACACTTTTATTTGTCCAAAAGATATTTCGTATGCAGTGGGCAAAGGCAAATTCAGTTATTATGCTAATGATAATTCAAGCGACGCAATGGGTTATGATGGCACTGTAAATGTAGGTGCAATTGCTGATTCAACCATTCGTGATAAAGTGGGACCAACCATTAAAATTTACATGAACGATTTGAAATTTGCCAATGGTGGAACTACCGACCCCAACCCAATAATGATTGTAAAATTGCAAGACCAAAGCGGCATCAACACGGCTGGAAATGGCATTGGGCATGATATTACAGCCACTTTTGATAATGATGAAAAGGATAAACAAACCATGAATGATTATTACGAAAGTGATTTAGATAATTATCAAAAAGGGAGTGTTACTTATCCGTTGAAAAATTTAACTGCTGGCACGCATACTTTAAAAGTGAAAGCATGGGATGTGTTTAATAACTCGAATGAAAGTGAAATTCAATTCACGGTAACATCGCAAAAACAATTGGCTTTAACGCATGTGATGAACTACCCAAACCCATTTACCACACACACTACATTTTTCTTTGAACATAATATGCCTGGGCAATTGATTGATGTACACATCACTATTTTCACAGTAAGTGGCAAAGCTGTAAAAACAATTCGTCAGCAAATTTCAACTGAAGGTTATATCAGCAGAGATGATGTAACTTGGGACGGTACGGACGATTTTGGTGATAAATTAGCTCGGGGCGTTTATATTTATAAGTTAAGCATCCGCAATGGAAGCGGATTATCACAAAGCACCATTCAAAAATTGGTAATTTTGTAATTCAGAAAAATTATTGAATTCAAAATCAATTTCAAATTCCATTCTTTCAAAAATCCCAATCTACTTAGCTATTTTTGCAGCCCATGAAAACAGTAGCGTTTCACACTTTAGGTTGCAAATTAAATTATTCCGAAACATCAACATTGAGTCGTTTGATAGAAAACGAAGGCATGAAAAAAGTTGATTTCACGAATGATGCGGATGTGTATGTCATCAATACTTGCAGCGTAACCGAAAATGCGGATAAAGAATGTAAACAGTTGGTGCGTCAAATCCGCCGCCGAAGCCCCGATGCAGGCGTTGTGATAACAGGTTGTTATGCTCAATTAAAGCCAAAAGAAATTTCAGAAATTGAAGGTGTTGATATGGTGTTGGGTGCTGCTGAAAAATTTAATTTGGTGCATCACATCAAAACCTTACAACCTCAAACACAGCCACAGGTGTACAGTTGCGACATTGATGATGTAAATATTTTTCACTCTTCATTTTCTTATGGAGATAGAACTCGTTCGTTTTTAAAAGTGCAAGATGGCTGCGATTACAGTTGTTCGTTTTGCACTATTCCGTTGGCTCGTGGTGCAAGCCGCAGTGATACTGTGTTTGGAGCGGTGAATAAAGCAAAAGAAATTGCCGCATTAGGCACAAAAGAAATTGTATTGACAGGAATTAATTTGGGGGATTTTAAAAATGGCGAAGAAGTTTTTTTCGATTTAATAAAAGCATTGGATGAAGTGGAAGGCATCGAGCGTTACCGCATCAGCAGCATCGAACCAAATTTGCTAACCGATGAAATCATTGATTGGGTAAGCATTTCAAAGAAATTTATGCCGCATTTTCACATTCCATTACAAAGCGGAAGCGATAAAATTTTGAAGTTGATGCGCCGCAGATATTTAACGGATTTATACAAAAGCAGAGTAGAAAAAATAAAGTCGGTGATGCCAGATGCTTGCATTGGTGCTGATGTGATTGTTGGTTTTCCAGGCGAAACCGAAGAGGATTTTAAAACTACTTTCGATTTTATTCATTCGTTGCCGATTAGTTATTTGCATGTTTTCACTTATAGCGAACGATTAAATACTTTAGCAACAACGCTTCCAAATGCAGTGCCGATGCACATTCGCAAGCAACGCAATCAAATGTTGCGAAATTTAAGTTCAAAATTAATGCATCATTTTCGCAACCAATTTGAAAACACAATTCGAAAAGTTTTGTTTGAATCAGAAAATAAAAACGGCATGATGGAAGGTTATTCAGATAATTATTTGCGTATCAGTTTGCCATTTGATGAAAATAAAATCAATCAAATTGTGGATGTAAAAATTCAGGAACAACAACTTTTATCATTGCAAAATGAAGTGATGGCATAATGATAAATTTCACCGACACTTTTAATCTGCTCCGCAAACTCACACCACAAAGGGCTTTCAACGCCGCAAAAGTGTTGAGTAGTTTTTACATTTCTAAATGGACAGGTAAACCCGTTCAATGGGGTCTGCCGATTACTATTTCATTTGAACCAACAACAAGTTGCAATTTACGCTGTCCCGAATGCCCAAGCGGTTTACGAGCATTCACCCGACCAACAGGCATGTTGCAAAAAGATTTTTTTAAAACAACGATTGATGATTTGCACAAAGAGTTATTGTACTTGATTTTTTACTTTCAAGGCGAACCCTATTTGAATCCCGATTTTTTGGAAATGGTAAAATATGCCAACTCAAAAAAAATCTACACTGCCACTTCCACCAACGCACATTATTTAACTGATGACAACGCCAAACGTACTGTTGAAAGCGGATTGGACAGGTTAATCATTTCGTTGGATGGCACTACACAAGGTGTGTATGAGCAATATCGTGTGGGTGGAAATTTGGAAAAAGTTTTGCAAGGCGCAAAAAATATTGTGAAATGGAAAAAAGAATTGAATAGTAAAACGCCTTACATCTTTTTTCAGTTTTTGGTGGTGAAACCTAACGAGCATCAAATTGAAGACGTAAAAAAATTAGCCGCTGAAATTGGTGTGGATGATGTGAAGTTTAAAACAGCGCAAATTTATGATTTTGAAAATGGCAATGCGCTGATTCCAACCATTGATAAATATTCTCGTTATGCTTTGCAAAATGATGGCACTTATAAAATCAAAAATAAATTAGCCAACCATTGCTGGAAGCTGCAACACAGCTGCGTTATCAGTTGGGATGGTTTGGTTGTGCCTTGTTGTTTTGATAAAGATGCCACACATCATTTGGGTGATTTGAAAAACAAAAGTTTCAAAGAAATTTGGCACAACGAAGCGTATAAAAATTTCAGAAAGCAAATTTCCATTTCCCGAAAAAATATAGACATCTGCTCCAATTGCAGCGATGGAACTAAGGTTTGGGGTGATGAGTGAAAATAGTTTTTAGTTTCTTGTTACTGGTTTTTAGTAAAAATAAATTCAAAATAATGACTGCTAAAGGAAATAGACGTAATGGGCAACCCATTTTTATAAAAGACGATATTGCAAAAGGACTTCAACGAATTCCATTAGACGCTAAAGCATTTAATGAAGATTGGATTCAAAAATTAATTTACAATAATCCTGACATTCTACCAATCAATGAACTTGAAACTGGCTTTGCGCCTGCAATTGCAATTGGTCGAGAAGTATCAACGGCAGCAGGATATATTGATAACCTGTTTATTTCGCCTGATGGTTATTTAACAATAATTGAAACAAAACTATGGCGAAACCCTGAAGCAAGAAGGGAAGTTGTCGGGCAAATTCTTGATTATGCAAAAGAATTGAATAAATGGACTTTTACTAACCTTGATAATAGTGTAAAACAATTCAATAGTCTGTACAACAATAACAATGATGGACTTTTAGCTACAGTTAGAAAACATACTGACCTTGAAGAAACAGAGGAACAATATTTTATTGACAACGTCAATAAAAACTTAAAACGTGGGAGATTTTTACTTTTAATTGTCGGAGATGGCATTCGGGAAAGTGTTGAGGAAATGGTTGATTACTTGACCCAAACACCACAACTTTATTTCACATTAGCACTAATAGAATTGCAGGTTTATAAATTTCAAAGCGATAACTCACTGATTGTAATTCCACAGCTCGTAACTCGAACAAGAGAAGTAATTAGGGCGGTTGTAAAAATTGAGGGGAATTATTCCTCTGATATAAAAGTAAATATTGAAACTGATTTAAACACAGAATCAACTAAGCAAAAACAAAATTTACGACAGCTATCAACAGTAATTTCTATGGATGATTTTTTTGCTTTACTTGCAAAAAAGTATGATGTCGAAATGCTTGATTTTGTTCGTCAGATAATAAAAGAAAGTGAAGAGATTGGGCTTGTTGTTGAATGGAATTCGTTGAGTTTTAGCATAAAATTTCCTGACCCTCAAGGTAGCGGAGTGAAAATCAGTATAATTGTTTTTGATAAAGTTGGATGGTTTTATTTACGACCCTCTGAAGTTGCATTTAAGAAGCTTCAGATACCTGTTGAGATTAGTTATAAATTTGCTGAAGAAACCGCAAGAATATTAAATATTCAATGTAACTCAGAAATAAAGTCAACTTGGAAAAGTTATCCTTCAATTGAAAATTTGAAACCTGTCTTTAATCAATTCATGGCAAGCCTTAAAAAATATATTGACGAAATCAGAAAAGAAGGACAAAATAAAAGTTGATTTATTGCAAAAGCCCAAACAAATACTCATTGATTTGCTCAAGCTCAACAACCTGTATGTTGGTTTGGGGCAAGTTTCGTTGCATTATGGCAAAGCCATTGCAGCTAAGGCTTTGGAAGTGAAAGATAAAATGGAATTTACTTTTTTAGTGCCTGAAAAATTTGTTGACTATTTTGGTAACGATGTAAAATACCAAACACCCAACTTTTTCAAACGACATTATTCGTTTCTAAATTCTGGTTTCGATTTGTGGCATTCCATTCATCAGGACAGTGATTTTATGCCTTCATCTAAATCGAAGTTTGTTTTAACTATTCACGATTTGAATTTTTTAACCGAAAAAAATCAAACGAAAGCAAAAAAACGATTAGCAGTTTTGCAGCAAAAAGTGAATCGTGCAAATGCCGTTGTTTCTATTTCAAATTTTTCAAAATCAGAAATAGAAAGACATTTGCAATTAAAAAATAAAAAGGTTGAAGTGATATATAATGGCGTAGAATCATTACTGCATAGTGCTTCTGTAAAACCTTCATTTTTAAAAAATGAAAACCAATTTTTATCCACCATTGGTAATTTAACTGCAAAAAAGAATTTTCATGTGCTGTTGCCAATGATGAAATTGTTGCCGCAATTTCAATTAATTATTGCTGGCAATGATGCCGATAATTATGCTACTGAAATGAAAAAGAAAATTACCGATGAAAATATTTCAAACGTAATTATTACAGGAAAAATTGCTGCCGAAGAAAAGAATTATTTGATGCAAAATTGCACCGCATTTTTGTTCCCGTCTTTGTTAGAAGGATTTGGTTTGCCAGTTGTTGAAGCGATGAGTTGTGGTAAAGCTGTGTTTGTTAGTCGGCTCACATCATTGCCCGAAATAGCTGCCGATAAAGGGTTTTACTTGGATAATTTTGAATCGCAGCAAATGGCAAATTTGATTCAGGAGAAATTACAATGGTTGAATTTGCATCAAAATTTCAATCAAGAAATTATTGCTCATGCTAATAAATTTCAGTGGGAAATGAATGCAGCAAAATATTTAGAGCTATATCGAAGCCAACTTCGTTAAGCATTTTTTCCAACAAACGGGTTGAAGTTTTTTTCTTCGCCTATGGTTGTAACGCTTCCATGTCCGCTATACACCTGCGTTTCATCGGGTAATGAAAATAATTTATCGTGAATACTTTGCACTAAAGTAGAAAAATCGCCGCCTGGTAAATCAGTCCTACCAATGCTTTGTTGAAATAAGGCATCGCCACTTAAAACAAATTTTTCTTCTTCAAAATAAAAACTCAAACTACCTGGTGAATGCCCGGGAGTGAATAAGATTTTTATTTTTTCATCGCCCAACTTTACTTCACTTTTTTCATCAATAAAATAATCTGGAGTAGGCGGAACATCGCATGGAACGCCGTATTTTGCACTTACAACAGGTGCTGAATGTAAAACTGGCAATTCACGTTCATGCAAGGTGAATGGCACGTTTGGAAATTTTTCTTTCAAAAATTTTAAGCCAAAAACATGGTCTAAATGTGCATGCGTATTGAGCAATAAAATGGGTTGCAAATTATTTTGCTGAATGAAATTGAATAACTGATTTTTTTCTTCTTCAAAATAACAGCCAGCATCAACAATGATGCAATGCTTTTGCTCGTTATACAAAACATAAGTATTCTCCTGAAAAGGATTAAAAGTGAAAGTGTGAATGCGAATCATTTAACAAAAATACAATCGCTTAGCTAAATGAATTTTATTTATTTTTACGTTTCTGCAAAAATGAAGTTCCTGAAAAAAATATTTTTATTGTTGCTTTCAATTGCCCTGTGGCAAAGCGTTTCTGCTCAAACTACGCAAGTAGAGTTTGGCAAAAATCGTGTGCAATATGTGCCAGCCGATTGGTTTTTTTATGAATCAGCCAATTTCACCACTTACTTTCATACTGGTGGAATTGAGATGGAAAAGTTCACTGTTTTATGCGCTGAAAAAAACTTGGAAGACATCAAACAGAAAATGGAATTTAGTTACGGCAACAAAATTGAGTTGCTTGTTTTTGGCGACATCAGTGATTATAATCAAAGCAATATTGGTTTTGAACCAGCACAAGAAAGTTATAATATTGGCGGCACAACAAAAGTATTGGGCAATAAAATTTTTGTGTATTTCGATGGCGACCACAATCATTTGAATGTACAAATCAGGCAAGGCATTGCAAAAGTGTTGATGGACAATATGTTGTTCGGAACTAATGTGCAAGAAATATTGCAAAACGCAGTATTGTTGAGCCTTCCAAGCTGGTACACCGATGGTTTGGTGGCTTATTTAGCCGAGCCTTGGAGCGTTGATAAAGATGATAGATTGAGAGATTTTTTCAATCACAATTTGGTGAAAAGTTTCAATCAGTTTACTGGCGTTGACAACACTTTTGCAGGTGAATCATTTTGGAATTATGTGGATGAAAAATTTGACAAAGGTACACTTTCGAATTTGTTGTACATGACTCGAATTAACCGAAGCATGGAAGCTGGATTTAATTTTGTGTTGAACAAAGGCATTAAAGAAGCCTACAACGAATGGTTTGAATTTTATAAGGAGCGTTATGAAAAAGAAGCGCAAGAAAGAAAAAATCCTGCCGAAAAATATTTGGTAAATGTGCCTTTGAAAAAAAATAATTCCAATTCAACTGCCAAAATAAATGAGGATGGAAGCTGCATTGCTTATGTGGTGAATGATATGGGCAGAGTGAAATTGATGTTAAAAAAAGAAGACGAATTATTGCCTCGTGCCATTTATCGGTATGGTTTACGAAATGCAATGTTGCCAACTGATGAACAAAATCCTGTTTTCACTTTTGATATTACAGGTAAAAAATTGTTGGCTTTTTTCATGAAAAGAAAACAGCTTTATTTTTTGCAGTACGATATTGAAACCAAAAAACGTGAGATTAGAATGTTTGCTGGATTCAATAAAATTTATGAAATAAATTTTGGACCCGATAAAAACACAATCTTACTGAATGCCAGAGCCACAGCCAATTCTGACATTTACATTTACAACTTCACCAACGGAAAAACAACAGCTATTACCAATGATTATTGGGATGAAAAAAATCCGCATTTTGTAAAAATCAACAACCGAAAAGGAATTGTGTTTGCATCAAACCGTGTGAAAGATTCCTTATACAAACAGCCGCAGGATACACTTTTGCAAACTTTAAATTTTGATGTTTTCTTTTACAATTTGCAAAATAAAAAACTCACAAGAATTAGCCATACAAAAAAATTCAACGAAAGTTTTCCGCAGCAATACAACAAGCAATTATTGGTTTTTACCTCTGACCAAAACGGCATTAGCAATCGCTTCTATGCCCGACCAGATAGCGTTTTCGACAGAACAGATACAATAGTTTATTTCAAAGATTCTACCTTAACTAATCCGCAAAATGTGGATAGAACTTGGTATCAAAACATTCCGAATAAATGGATTGATAGTTTGCAATTGGTGGATGTGTATAAAGATACTTTTAAAGTTTTTCCATCCAGCAATTACAACACCAGCATTACCGCTATGGAAGTGCCTTACAAAGCAAAATATATGGTAGAGAGTTTTAGAAATGGCAATAAAATGAGCTACTTCAAAATTCCAGTTCGTGATAGTGTTTCAGCAAAAAGTGCTGCTGTATTGGTGAATACTTCTTATCGAATAAAAACGATGATGAAGCCAAAATTAGAGAGTGATAAAAAAACAGTAAAAGAAATTGACAACGAAGATGCTGATGAAACAATTACCGCCAAAACCAATGATGATGAGCCTTTGAAGTTTGGCAATGATTCCTTGCAACGAAAAATAAATCCCTTTCATTCAGTTTTTCAAAATGAATTTGTGATGCCGTGGGATACCGAAACTTTTATTTATGGCGACACTGAAACTGTTTTCATTAACGAACCAATTTTCAAAGTAAATCGTGTAACGCCTTATCGGTTGCACACTTACACTTCGTCAATTTATACGCAGTTAGACCAAGGTTCAATCATGAAACAATATCAACCATTTTATGGTGCTGATGCTGGGTACATCAATCCAGCATTAAGTGCTTGGTTAAGGGCTGATGTGAAAGACATTATGGAAGATTATCGCTGGCAGGCTGGAATCAACGTGCCATCTGCATTTAACGGGTTGGCTTATTTTATTCGTTATCAAAATTTCAAAAAAAGAATTGATAAGCAATATACTTTTTATCGAAATACAGAGACCGATGGCGTAACTATTTCGGGATTGCAAACACCAGTAAAATTGCGGATGAAGACAAATTATTTGGAATCAAGATTCACTTATCCGTTTAATGAATTCAGATGCATTCGTACTGATTTTGCGATTCGACAAAATAATTATGACATTCTTGCAACTGACCAAAACTCTTTGCAAGTGCCCGTTTACAAAGAGCATTGGGGAATTTTCAGATTAGAATATGTTCACGATAACACACGAAATAAAGTGGTGAATATTTTAAACGGATTCAGATACAAACTGTTTTTTGAAAAGTATAAATTACTCGATAATGGCGGTGCATCCATGAATATCGCTGGTTGGGATTTCAGACGTTATTCAAAAATCTATCGCACATTAGTTTGGGCAAATAGTTTTTCAGGTGCTACATCTTTTGGGCAACAGAAAATGATTTACTATTTAGGTGGTGTTGATAGTTGGTTAGGTGCAAAATTCGACCACAGCAATCCTGTTGCAAATCCGAGTGATTATGCTTACCAAAGTTTGGCAACCAATATGAGAGGCTTTCAACAAAATGCCCGAAATGGCAATAGTTATTTTGTGTTGAACAGTGAGCTACGTTGGGCTTTGTATCCGTTTTTTACCAACAAACCAATTGGTAGCGATTTTATAAAAAATTTCCAACTTATCACTTTCTTTGATATGGGCAGCGCATGGGTTGGTCCATCGCCATTAAGTACGCAAGCAAAAGTTTCTTTCACCGATGTCATCAATACACCGCCAATAACTGTTCAAGTAAATTATTATCGCAACCCGATTATTTTTGGCTATGGCTGGGGTATGCGAACAACTTTATTAGGCTACTTTATACGGATTGATTTTGCTCGAGGTGTCGATAATAATAGTGTTGTGAACAAGCAAGTGTATTTTTCTTTAACTACTGATTTTTAACATTTATTCAGAGTGGTTGTAATTTTCTAACAAGAAAAAATATAACAACCATGAAAAAAATTCTTATCTCCGTTTTTATTTTATTTTTTATTGCCACATTGCCAATGATGGCTATGAGCAAAAGAAAAATGACCACTAAAAAATTACCTTACACTGGCACAGTTGTCAATTTTCCGAAAGGCTCGGAAAGTTATGTCATCATTCCTGATGGCGAACCCAGCAAAAGATTATGGGTTGAAACGCTTGACAATCGGTTTAAAAAGGATGGCATGAAAGTAGAGTTTATCGGCGTAGAAACCGCACCCAAGCCTAATGTTAGGATGAAAGGCGCACCTTACAAATTAAAAATGATTCAGGAAAAGAAGTAATTGTAATCTCAAATTTAAAAACTCTTTTGTTTCGGTAATTGCTGAAGCAAAGGAGTTTTTTATTTGTAGATTTTTTTTTCATCGGCTTAATTGTTACAATTTTTTCTACCTTACTTTCGTTGTAGATTTTTATTTCAATGAAATCATTTTCACTTTTTATTTTCATTTTTGTTGCTGCACATTTTTCATGGGCGCAAACTGCTAATTTTTCGTTGCCGATAAAAAATAGTAAAAATTATGATTACGCAGTTTTAGGAAAAACTACCGAAGGAATTTTGTTATACAAATACAACAAATACGAAAGCTTAGTAGAATGCTACGATGTTTCGATGAATTTGAAATGGAGTAAAAATGCTGAAATGGATTCTAAAACCAACACCATCGAACACATATCAGTTCATAACAACAAGCTCTATACTTTTTTTAGTTATAAACGCGATGGCAATGTAATCCTTGCTGCACAAAGGTTTTCGGCGGGATTGAATAGCGAAGGGAAAAATGTTTCGTTAGATTCGTTCCTAACCGAACGGAGCGCAGGCGATGTAGATTGGTTTGTGAAACACAGTGAAGACAAACGCTTTTACATGGCTTATTATGTGAAGCAGGAAACCATCAACAGCACTGCCATTCAAACCATTTTGTTGGATGATAAATTGAAAATCATTTCCCGAAAAACTATTACAGTTGCCGAGCCAAAAAAAAATATGGCTGATGAATTATTAGATAACAACGGCAATTTTTATTTTTTTGTTGCCAACCAAGACCGCAGTGGCTTTGGCTCGAAAGCAATTTTTACGAAGCCCCGATTTTATACACTCAAAAAAAATGAAGCCATTTCAGCAGTTCATTTTTTAAGTAATGACACCAAAAGATTCAATAGCGTTTTTGCAAAAATTGATAACATCAATCGTTGTTTTATTTTAGCTGGTATTGCAAAAGAAAAAAGTTCGGAAAAAAATATTCCAGGTTTTAATGTATCAAAATGGTTGCTGGATAAGGATTCGTTGGCTGTCAATCAATTGGAAACTTTCACCAACGAAATGGTGAAAGAAATGACTTTAACACCCGAAACTGAAATTGGTAATTTTGAAATAGAAGATATCATTCTTCGTTTTGATGGCGGCATGGTGTTGGTGGCTGAAAACACTTACATCACTCAACAAACTGTTGAGATACCCAATTATTATTCGCCAGCTTTTCCAACCGTTCGCACCTATACTTATTTTCATAAAGACGATATTTTTATTCAAAGTTTTGATGCAAGTGGCTTGGCAGAGTGGCATCAACTATTGCACAAAAAACAAACTACCGAAAATGATGGTAGTGCTTATAGTTCATTCGGCATTGTGAAAGGGAAAAATTCTATCAAATTATTTTACAACGAATCTATTGAAGAGCAATCGAATTTAGCCTCTTATTCTATCAAACAAAATGGTGCAACTATTCGTAACAGCATTTATGGTTCGCATCAGAAAAATTTATTTTTGATTCCGAAAAAAGCAAGTCAGGTTTCATTATACGAAGCCATTATCCCTAGCGAAAACCGAGGCTATTTGCAATTTATGAAAATTGATTTTTGATTTCTATTTTGCAAATCATAAAAACAAAAAAACCTTCGCCACTTTACAGAGTAACGAAGGTTTTTATTTTGCTAAAACTATTTTAGTGTTTGGTTAAATACGAAGCAATACCTTCGTGTGTATCTTTCAAACCTTCTTTACCAGCTACCCAATTCGCAGGACAAACTTCACCGTTTTCTTCAAAAAAAGTTAAGGCATCAACCATGCGTAAAGTCTCATCTACATTGCGTCCTAATGGCATATTGTTGACTAATTGATGTTGAATGACACCTTCTTTATCAATTAAAAACAAGCCACGATAAGCCACCAATTCGGCAGTTGCTGAAAAATTATTGTTTTCATCTACAAAATATTCGCCGTCTAACACATCAAAATGATGCGAAATAATTTTGTTGGTATCAGCTACAATTGGATAAGTAACACCTTTGATACCACCTTGATTTTTGGTTAATTGTAACCAACCCCAATGCGATTGTTCGCTATCGGTTGAGCAAGCCACCACAGCGCAATCGCGTTTTTCAAACTCGGCTAATTTTTCTTGAAACGCATGCAACTCGGTTGGGCATACAAACGTGAAATCTTTTGGGTAAAAGAAAAACACCACGTACTTTTTTCCTAAATATTGTTGCAACGAAAAATCGTCAACAATTTCATTACCGTTCACCACAGCTTTCGCTACAAATGCTGGAGCTTTTTTTCCTGTTAATACTGACATGTTATTTTTTATTTTTTATTTGTTTTTAAAATCGAAAGGCAAAAATAATCTTTTGCTTCATTAAATAGTTATGATAAAAGTTATGTTCTTAAACAAGGAACAT
Source organism: uncultured bacterium (assembly GCA_903857255.1). Lineage (GTDB taxonomy): Bacteria > Bacteroidota > Bacteroidia > Chitinophagales > CAIODY01 > CAIODY01. The sequence continues at coordinate 3,713 of CAIODY010000110.1, read as the reverse complement.
TAATTTTAGTTTTCGCTTACTTTCTGAAATTTAATTTTGAAAACAAATCCCACAATACCACACCAGCACAAACTGAAATATTTAATGAATGTTTGGTGCCAAATTGCGGAATTTCGATGCAAGCATCTGCTTGTTTTAAAACTTCTTCATCTACACCACCTACTTCCGAACCGAATACCACAGCGGTTTTGGCATAAGGTATAAAATTTTGCAATTCAATTTTAGGCTCTACTTGTTCAATGGCTGCTACTTTGTAGCCTTGTTGTTTGGCAAATTCAATGGCTTCTAAAGTAGTCGCAAAATATTTCCAAGCAACGGTATCAGTTGCGCCTAAAGCAGTTTTCTGAATATCGCGATGCGGCGGCTGTGGTGTATAGCCACATAAATAAATGGCTTCTACTAAAAAAGCATCAGCCGTACGAAACACCGAACCAACATTGTGATGACTGCGAATATTATCTAAAATAATCAGCAGCGGTGTTTTATCAGCTTGTTTAAACTGCTCGTTGTTAAGCCGAGTTAATTGTTCGTTAGGTGTTTTTATCATGAAAATATTTGTTCAAAAAAAAAATCCCACAAATTTACTTTGCAGGATTTTTTCAATATTGGTCAATGCTTAATTTATTTTTTTGCAGCAGGCTTAGCAGCGGCAGCAGCCGGAGTTGCAGCAGCGGCAGGAGCAGCACCAGCAGCTGGTTTAGCAGCAGCTTCTTCTTGTTTCAACTGACGTGGAACAAATGCACTCACAATCGGGTTGTTTTTAGCGGTGATAATTTCCATGCCTTCAAAAGCCACATCACGAACACGAATATGTTTGCCCAATTCTAATTCTTCTACATTAATATCTAATGTCGTTCTTAAAAAATTTGGAGCTGATTTTACTTTTAATTTACGCAAACGGGGTAATAATTTTCCGCCAGCACGAACGCCTTTAGCAATGCCGATGAATTTTACAGGTAAATCAACAGTTACTTTTTTATCGCCAATTAATTCTAAGAAATCAATATGAACTAATTTATCTTCTACTGGCGAAAATTGTAAATCTTGCACAATGGCAATGTGAGTTTTTCCATCAAGAGCAATTTCAGCTTTTTTGAAATCAGGCGTATACACCAACGATTTAACGCTTTTTGCTGATACGAAAAAGTGAGTTTCTTTTTCGCCGCCATACATTACACAAGCTATCAAACCCTTTTCACGAGCTTCTCTTAATGCTTGTCTGCTTTTATCGGTACGTAAAATACCTTCTAATTTAACTGCTTCCATTTGATTATTTTATTACGAGGGTAAAAAATTCGGACTGCGAAGGTAAAACTTTATTCCGAATTACAAAAAATAACTTCGTTTTTTTGTTAAGAAATAAAATTTTGACTGCTCCCAAAGAAGTCTTTCTAAAAATAAGTTAAAATGCCATAAATTTTACAACTTTAAAACCAAATAATCCCAACCACCATTAAGAATGATTCGGGATTATTTTTACTGGAAAAATTTACTCTAATCTTAAATAAGCATTTCTGGGATGTTTTACTGAATATTTCAACTCAAAATGTTTTTCTTCTTTGTTGCCTAAATCAAAATCCCACAATATTTTTCTGGTGTCTTTATCTAATTTACCTGCGGTGTATGCAATTTCATCTACCACAATTTTTTTCTCTGTTGACAATGGAAATTGGTCTTCCATTTTTAAATGAATAGGATATGGTTTGTTGTTTTTAACTACTATATCCATTGAGCAAAAGTCTATTTTATTGTCGCCTAATATTTGATTTTTTGAAAAATCTTTCACTCTTTTTCTTTCAATAAAAATCCCATTGTCTTTCCCCATCGAAATGCTTAAAGTATCGGCAGCAAAATGAGTTTGAATAACTGATTTGCCAATAAATTTTCCCTCTAAAAACAAATTCAATTCGCCATCTAACAATTTAAAATCTTGCCAGTTGGGCACATGTGCTGTTAGATATACACTCTTATCTAATTTAGGAATAGCATAGTATTCATAATAAGCAGGCATGCTAATCGTTTTTATATCTACCTGATAACTTTTACCATCGGTTGGGATAGAATAAGGCATTGCAATATCAAACAACACATCCATTTCAATGTCATTATACACCAATTGTTGATTGATATTATTGGGCAAAGTAGCATCGCTTCTCACTTGAATGCCATCTACATACACTCTTGTTCCATTTCCTCTTTCACCACGAATGGCTAAATCATTGCTTTGATAAACACCTGCAGTACCAACTGAAACCAAAGAATTTAATTCACGGACTGGAGCACTTTTTATTTCTTCAGATATTAATGCTCTTCTACTCACTACCTGAACATCCTTTACATAATTTTCATCACGAAGTGGTTTCTTATAACTCACAACAACTTGCTGCAATTTATTGCCAGTTGCCTGCATTGGAAATTGTGCTTCGTTTAAATTTATTAGCCACTGAAAATCGTCGTAACCAATACTTTTGATAATCAGTTTTTCAGCCAAGGGGGTTACTTTAATACTAAAATTACCATTTTCATCGGTGATAGTTCCCATGGTTGAACCTTCGATTAATACATTGGCATAAGCAATAGGTTGGTAAGCTCGGTTATCATATACTCTTCCCTTCACTTCGGTTACATGATTGTTGAGCACATAATTATTGATGGGTTTTGACACCGTATAAGCACTTGATTGATTCACTAACCAAGTTGGCAAATAAGGTGCAATGCTGTTTTCAGATGGGTTACTATTGCTCAATTGTAATTTTACATCTTTCCAGTCTTCGCCGGTTTGCTGAAAAACATTGGCTTTAAATTTTAAATCAATTGGGCTGTTTACATCTTTCACTCTTAAATCGTAATTAGCATACCAGCCAGCATTGGGCACTATGTAAGTGAAACTGATTTCGGCTGAAGTTGATTCTTCCGCATTCAATATCACTTTTATTTCACCACTGCTTTTCTCTGTTTTATTTTTCAATGCAAAAATTTGTCGGTCTATTCGTTGCAATGCCGAATCAACCCCATCTATAGTTTTGCTAATATCAATTTGTTTTAAATAAATTTCAGTCAATCGGTTCCTTTGAAAATCAGCCATGTCTTTTAAGTCCACTGCTTTCAGGATGGTGTGTTCGTTGCCTACTTGCTGATTTTTTAATAAAATATTTTCTTCGGTTTGAAACACCTTCATCATGTTCTGATTGAGTTTCATTTTATCTAACCAATCTGCTTTTTCTTCTTCCAGTTTTTTAATGTCGCTGTTTTTATTAGCTGGCTCATTGCTTTTTAACTGACTTGTTACAGCCAATACGGTTGCCTTTTCTTTACAACCTACTACTATGCTTTGTTTATCAATGTAGGGCGAAAGATTTTTGAATTCAATTTCATTTTTCCCTTTTGATAAATTCACTGTAGCTTTTCTGTAAACCTGCGCACTACTTACATACACCGTTACTTTTTCGATGGTAGAATTAACACTGATAGAAAGAGTTTGAGCAAAGCAGCATGGAATGAATATCATTACTACTGCAACGGAAATAACAAAATGCTTTTTCATGATTTGGTTGGTTTAATTAAATACATTGACGAACAAAATGCCTAAAAGGGTTGCTTGTGTGCAGAAATATTTTTTATAAATAAACAATAAGAATCAAAATATTAGGAGCAATTTTGAATGGCGGTGCTTCCTAGCTCCAACAAAAAAAACCCGAAACATTTTCTGATTC
>CAIODY010000109.1 GCA_903857255.1 uncultured bacterium | reverse complement strand
TAGCATCACTTACATCATCCTTGTCAACTCGGTTGCAACCTGTAGCTACAAAGGAATATAATAGTTTTTCATTGCTTTTTGTTTGTGCAAATGAAAACTGTATGGCAGCAAGAAAAATTACTACACCAAAAAACAAATTTCTTTTCGTCATAAAAAATTAATGTTGATTGCCTTTGCCATTTGATTGATATGCACCCATATCTGCACCAGGCAAAGTTATTTCATCTGCCCCATATCGAGCATTTAAAATCACGCCATTGATTAACGGTGAAAAAGCAGTGTTCCCTTTACCAATAGCTGGTGATGAGCCTTGCAAATGAAAGTCATAACTGCCCATATAACATACCGATTTGAAATTAAACATTGGCAATGGAAAATTAACAAACTGAGGGTCATTCGCACTTACCAAACTTGGTGCATTGTAAACTGCACCTTCGATATAATTAGTAGGCAAATAGCTGGTGTATAAAGGGAAATCGCTTAATTCAGGATGTGTTACATAAGCAGTTGGATAAAACTGATTCACAACACTTAAAGAATCACCATAATAATAATGATTGCCGTAAGTTAAATTCAAAGTATCTGCTGGAGGGTTAGGAACCACACGGAAACCATATTTACAATTCACAATTAAATCGTTGTAAGAATAGCCTTTCGAACCTTCTTCGTAATTGATACTTCCACCCCTGCCAGTTGAACTTCTTCTGTATCCCGAATTAACAATAGTGTTGTTGTAAATAGCAACATTGGTTTGAACAGTACCAACTCCTTTATTAGATGCCTTAGGTCCGTTAGTAGCTATACCCATAAACACATTGAAAGCAATATTGCCCACCGTACCTACTTTCATATTTAAGCCTTCCCCACCAGTTAATCCACACTTTTCAAATGTATTACGCATAATATGAATTTTTCCGCCGTAAGTTCTTATTGCATCATCTACCGAACCATATAACCATGAATCTTCCATAATAAAAAAGCCGTTAGGATTTTGAAATAATATTGGATACGATGTTCCATTGTTGGTTACATTATAGAACGATGGTGGTGTATTGTGTAAAGCACCTGCAAACTCGATATGTGTCCATTTTAAAATCAATAATGGGCAAATTGTATCACAACTTATGCCCACCCAAGTACCTTTAAAAGCAACATCTGTCGATGGATTCTGCGTTGCGTTATCTGTTTTTGTAACGCCATCAACTGTAATGGTGTTCGGGCTTAACTTTGTCCCCAAAGAAATCATGGCACCATGCAAGTAGAAACCATATCTGCCAGCAACATTAATATGTACTCCATTTTGCAACCATAAAGTATCACCAAAGTTGACAATAATATTGCCCACAATATTATAACTTCTTCCTGTTTTTAATGTGCCTTTAATTGTTCCCGATAAGTTGGTTAAATCGCCCACATCTACACCTTTTGCCACTGGAGCTTTGTAGAGATTTATTAAATCGGGCTTAGTGCAACTCATAATAAATGAAGCTGCTATTATGGTTAATCCAATAATGCGATTGGTAAAAATATTTTTCATGCTTTTTATTTTAGAATTTGTATTTGATGCCTAAATAGAAACTTTGTTTCGAATAATCTTTTTGAACCAAAATTCTATCAGATTCAGTTTGCAAAGGAACAAGTTGACTATTCACGTAAGGATTGCTTTGTAATACCTCCACAATAGTTTTAGTGTTTAAGATATTATGAACTTTGGCGTAGATTGAAAAGTGTTTGTTGATTTTCTTTTCAGCAGAAAAATCTAAATAATTGGTAGCTCTTGCCCAATAATCTAAGTTATAATACGCCGATACCTGCTCGATTTTTCTACCTGTATAAACCCATGCCAATTGTGCATCAAAACCATGTTTAGTATCTTTATACACCAAACTAATATTAGCAATATGCTTCGATTGCCCTTGTATTGGACGAGTTTGATTAAGGGTTTCACTAGTAAGGTTGCCGTTAACATCTCTATAATACGATACTTTAGGTGTGGTAATGCTTGAGTTGGTAAAAGTATAATTAGCCACTATTCCTAATCGTTGGATATATTTAGCTACCGAAAATTCAAAGCCATAGTTTTGAGCATTGCCAAAGTTTTGAGGTTGCAAGGCTTCGGCACTTACGCCTGTTCTAATGAAGGTGTATTCAATTGGGTTGTAAATGTTTTTCATAAAAACACCAGCCAATAGTTGGTCAACTCCTTTCGGAAACCATTCGTAGCGCAAATCATAATTATCGGCAGTTGTGTGTTTCAAATTTGAGTTACCCACTTCAGTGTAGTTATCACCCGGAATAGAATAAGGAATGATTTCAAAAAAACCTGGTCGAGTTAAACTCTTAAAATAGCTGGCTCTTAAATTTTGCTTTTTATTAATAGCATATTTCAAATGCAAACTAGGCAACCAATCTTGGTAAGTGATAGTACCCGAACCACCATCTTCCGTTAATGGCATCTGGGTAGTAAATTGTTCTTTGGTGTTTTCAGTTCTGGCACCAGCTAATACTTCTAATTGTTTAGTTACATTCACTTTTGCTTGCCAATAAACTGCCCAAATATTTTCAGTATTCGTATAACTGTTCACAGCATCAGTATTCAAATTTGCAATAATTTGGTTAGGGTCGTAATGTGCATTATCAATACTTGAAAAATATTGTGGGTTGCCACCCGATGTTAAAGATTTGATGGAGTAATCTTCATAAAAATTACTTCTATCCTTTTCCCGAACTAAGCCACCCACTTGCACTTCAACTGGAAAACCTGCTACCAATTTCTTTGCAGTTAAATCCAATTTAGCTGTTTTATCTTTATCACTATTGTGTTGCCAAGTACGTCCCATACTACCCAAAGTAGTTGGTGTGACATGTTCTACATGGTTTGAGTCTAAATACACCGAATGGGCAGTAGAATAAGTTTCCATATCAGGCATGTGTTGGTCGGCTTCGCTGTAAGCCGCAGCCCAATTAGCTTTTAAGAAAGGTAATACTTGATGTTCGCCTCTTAAAGTAGCATTGGCAATAGTTTGAATGGTTAATCGGTTACGATAATGTTGTTCTACATTGCCCGAACCAGGACCTGTACGCTGAATAGCCAAAACACTATCCGTGTAATAACGGGTTTGTTGTTCAGTTAAATTAACACCCGTTGCCGTTAACGTAATTTTATTTTTTCTGTTAAATTCATAATCCACTAAAGCATGTGCGCCTTTTCTATCTTGGTTAACCGAATATTGGCGTAAATATAAATCGCTGAACAAAGGCACATTGCCTGGCGCTGGTTGCGAATTCTGTACAAAGAAAGTTGAATTAGTACCTGTGTAAGAATTGTTGTAACTACCAGCTACCAACACCCCTAATTTTTTGTTTAAAAAACGATTGCCGACAACAAAATTAGCTAACGAGTTGATAGGTGCGCCTACATTTTTGTTATCGTACACATTCAAAGGGAAATCACTTAACATAGGCGAATAACTTGGGCTATTACGTTCAATAGGCGACAATCTATTCATGTTGTTTGGGTTAAACTGAGAGAAAGCACGTTCGCCCCAAATATCGCTGTAACCGCCACCCACGTTGGCTTTCAATGAAAATTCATCTGGCGCTTCTTTCATCACCAAATTCATTACACCACCAATCGCATCGGCTTCCATATTGGGTGTTAACGATTTAATGACTTCCAATTTCTGCAACAAATCAGATGGAAATAAATCCATAGGCACATATCTGTTTTTACTATCAGGGCTAGGTACTTTAATACCATTTAATAAAGTGTAATTGTATCGTTTATCCATACCTCTCACAATGGCATATTGTGCATGACCAGTGCTGGTTGCTTGAATAGACACACCCGACACTCTTCGCAACACACTCCCTACAGTTAAATCAGGTGATAAATCAATGGTGTTAGCTGAAACCACATTCATTAAATGGTCGGCAGCTTGTTCGGCTTTCCGAGCAGCATTATCGCTTTCTTTATTGTTAGCTTTGATGCTAATCTCTTGCAGTGAATGGGATTTAGCGGTTAAAAGAAAATCTTGTACAAGATTAGTTGTTCCATCAACAGTAACATTGATTTCTTGTGTTTCAAAACCTACATAAGAACAAACTAAAGTGTAAGCACCATTGGCGATGTTGTTGATAAAATAACTTCCATCCAAATTGGTGATAGCACCTTGTGCTGTACCTTTAACGGTAACGGTAGCACCAATCAACTGTTCATGAGTTGAATTGTCGAGCACTTTACCTTTAATATTAGTTGCAAAAAGCGAAGCAGACTGAATAAGCAACGCACAAACGATGAGTAATGAATTTTTTTTCATGATTTGGCTGCAAAGAAAAAAAAGCTAAATTACCAAAATGTTAACTAAAATATATGAATACTGCAAATGATTACTAACGAATCTGATTTTCGATTTTATTCAAAATTGTTTGGTGTAAATTTATCGGAAAAGCAATGATTAATGATTATCATCACTTGCCCTGTTGCTGATACTTTGCAGGCAAATATTACCACCATTGATTCTATTGCTGCCAATAAAAACTTTGCCTTTAATTGCCCTAATGGTTTTGATGTAGGTGTTCAAAGCATTTATGCCAATACAGATTTTAACCCTACGCACAATACCACATTAAATATTGCCGCTGGTAATTTGTTTAAACGCTTTGGGGTAAGCGGTTGCAGCGATGCTGTATTTAATGTAGCGGTAAAGATAACTGGCAAAAGTCATTATCAAACCAATGCAGGATTAATTGCGCCTACTTTTATTTCTGCTAATAATGATTCATTGTATTGGGCAAATGTGGCTATGGGAGCTGATTTGTACAATTCATTTATCATCAATTGCAAAACAGATTCTACTGCTAATGCAGGTGATATGGTTTGTTTCAATATTAATGTTACACCAACTTCAGGCGATATGGATTCATTGAACAACAAGGCTTCGCAATGTTTTGTGGTAACAACTTCACACGACCCTAATTATAAAGAAGCTTCACCTATTGGCACTGCTGCATTCAAACAAGATTGGTTAACCTATACTATTCACTTTCAAAACACAGGCACAGCCACAGCGCACAACATTAATGTGTTAGATACTTTGGATAGTAATTTAGAACCTGGCACTATCACTTTGTTGAATAGTAGTCATCCAACCATTATGCAAACAGTAGGCAATGTAGCTCGGTTTATTTTTGCCAATATCAATCTGCCCGATAGCAACCAAAGCATACCTAACAGTAAGGGTTTTGTGCAGTTTAAAATAAAACACCTACCCAACTTACCATTAGGCACAGTAATAAAAAACACCGCCGATATTTATTTCGATTACAATAGTGCTGTGGTTACCAACACCACCCGAACTAAAAACTGCAACAATAGTTTTGCTGTTATTAATGCAACTATTTGTAGCGGTCATGCTTATGTATTCAACAATCACAACTTAATTGTTGCTGGCACTTATCAGGATACACTACCGAATTATATGGGTTGTGATTCAATTATTACTTTGCATTTAAGTGTAGGACAAACTTCTTTTCACAGTCTATCGAAATTTATTTGTAAAAATGAACATTATATGTTCAATAATCAATCAATTGGTGTATCAGGAATTTATACTGATACGCTGCAAAATTATCATGGTTGTGATTCGATTATAACACTCAGTTTATTGGTTGCTCATCCAGATACTTCAATAACTCAAATCGGCGATACTTTGTTTTCAAATACCACTGTTGGATATAATTTTAATTGGTTTGATTGCGACAGTAATAAAATAGTTGCTGGTGCTGATAGCTTTAAATTTACTCCATCAATTTCTGGAAATTATGCTGTGATTCTGACTTGGAAAGTCAATTCGAGTTGCATAGATACTTCACAATGCAGGTGGTTAAATATTTCAACAGGAATTGAGAAGGTTACCACCAACAATTTCCTAAATTTATTTCCTAACCCAACCAATCATTCAACTGTCATCAGTTTGCAGCATGCTGTTAATAATGCGACTATCCAACTTATCAATCTGTTAGGTGAAACAGTTTTAACCAAAACCAATCAATCGGGCAATCAATTCAGTATTGATTTATCAGCTCAACCGTCAGGAATTTATTTTATTGAAGTGCAACAACAGGGTAATGTTTGGAGGGGTAAAGTGGTGAAGGAATAAATCAGTTAGTAAAGTCCTTCAAGTTGAAAGTTTATAAAGAAAAAAAATCCATCGTTTTTTTCAAAGCGATGGATTTTTTTGTTGCTTGCATAACTAATGTTTCAAATCATCGACTATAATTAGGTGCTTCTTTCGTAATCACCACATCGTGTGCATGGCTTTCGCGAATACCTGCACCGCTGATGTGTACGAATTGTGCTTGTTGCAAAGTTGCAATGTTTTTTGCACCGCAATAACCCATACCAGCTCTTAATCCACCAATAAATTGTACCATCACTTCGCCTAAAGTGCCTTTGAATGGCACTCTGCCAACAATTCCTTCGGGCACTAATTTCTTCACATCTTCTTCTACATCCTGAAAATAACGGTCTTTACTGCCATCTTGCATAGCTTCCACCGAACCCATGCCTCGGTACGATTTGAATTTTCTTCCTTCAAAAATAATTGTTTCGCCAGGTGATTCTTCTGTTCCTGCAAAAACACTTCCTGCCATCACAATATCAGCACCTGCGGCAATAGCTTTCACCACATCACCTGTATAGCGAATTCCACCATCGGCAATAATTTTTACCGCTGAATTTTTTAAAGTCATTTTAGCTTCATAAATAGCAGTCAATTGCGGTACGCCTGCTCCTGTAACTATTCTAGTGGTGCAAATAGAACCTGGACCAACACCTACTTTCACCGCATCAACACCTGCATCAGCTAAAGCTTTTGCTCCTGCACCTGTGGCAATATTGCCAGCAATAATATTTAGTTTAGGAAAATTTTTACGCACTTGTTTTACCATTTCTAACACGCCTTTTGAATGCCCATGTGCTGTATCAATAGTAATAGCATCAGCACCAACATTTACCAATGCTGCAACACGTTCTAAAGTATCTTTAGTGATGCCTACTGCTGCGCCTACTAACAATCTACCATGTTTATCTTTGCTGGCGTTGGGGTTGTTGGTGAGTTTTTGAATATCTTTATAAGTGATTAAGCCAACTAATTTTTTTTGCTTGTTGACTACAGGTAATTTTTCGATTTTATATTTCTCTAAAATCTTTTCGGCTGCTTTAAAATCAGTACCTTCGGGTGCAGTGATGAGATTAGTTTTGGTCATCACTTCAGTTACGCTGCGTTTGTAATTTCTTTCAAAACGCAAATCACGATTGGTGATGATGCCTACCAATTCGTTGTTTTTATTCACTACTGGTATGCCACCAATTTTGTTTTCTTTCATCAATCGCAAAGCATCGGCAATCGTAGCATCAGCTAATAGCGTAACAGGGTCTAAAATCATTCCGCTTTCAGCTCGTTTCACTTTGCGTACTTCTTCGGCTTGTGCTGCAATGCTCATGTTTTTATGCAAAATACCCATGCCGCCTGCTCGAGCAATAGCAATAGCTAAAGCACTTTCAGTAACTGTGTCCATCGCTGCTGAAATGATGGGAATGCTTAATCGTAAATTTTTTGTTAGAAACGATGAAGTATCTACTTCACGTGGTAATACCTCTGAATAAGCAGGCATTAATAATACATCGTCAAAAGTTAAACCTTGTGTAGCGAATTTGTGCTGGAAAGAATTTTTTGTTGCCATTTGCAAAGGTAAAAAATATTTTTCGGTTCAAAAATATTTCGAGATAAATTCTACATTTACTGCCATGCAATTGCGCCAACATCAAAATAATTTCGACTTCCTTCGATTGATGGCAGCCATGATGGTAGTGGTGTATCATTCTTATCCGTTGTTGTATGCTAACTATTATCATGATTGGCTTTTTAACCTGACAGGTCATTGCAGCAGCGGTTCGATTTGCTTGGATGTTTTTTTTGTGATGAGTGGTTTTTTAATCACTCAAAGTTATTGTAGGCGACCAACTTGTATTGAATTTTTTAAAGGAAGAGTGTTGCGAATTTTTCCTGCGTTGATGGTTTCGATGTTATTAATAGTGTTGGTTGTTGGAGCAATTTTTACACAATTATCATGGCAAGATTATTTTACCAATGCTTACACATGGCGGTATTTTGTTGGCTTGAGTTTATTTAAGTTGCAATTTAATTTACCACAAGTTTTTACTGAAAATTTTCATCATACCTCTTCAGTGAATGGTTCTATTTGGTCATTATCGTATGAATGGACGATGTATGCTTTACTATTCTTTTTTGGAAAAATAGGGTTTTTGAAACCTACCAAAATCAATCTGATTTTACATGGTTTAATCATTGGCTTGATGGTGTATTTAGATGTGCATCCATCACTCACTACCATTTCTTTCTTGGGCATTAAAAGCGTTATCATAGTGCATTTGTATAGTTTGTTTATGATGGGTAGTTGGTTGTTTTTATTGAAGGATAAAATCAACATCAATCACCTGACAGCGTTGGTTGTTTTTATGATTTGGGTACTTACTTTTCATACCGTTTATTGCGCTATCATTTCGGTAATTGCAATTCCGATATTAGTAATTTGGTTTGCTTTTTTACCTATCAATATTTTCAAAAAAATAACTGCAACTGGCGATTATTCTTATGGCATTTATGTGTTTGGATTTCCCATTCAGCAAATCATTATTCAACTAACAAAAGGTAATATTGGTATTTATCAAATGATTGGATTATCGTTATTTCTTTCATTAGCTGTTGCAATTTTGTCGTATCATTTTATCGAAAAACCAGTGTTGAATTGGAAGAAAAAACGCTAAGCAATTAATTGGTTTTTGGTAAATTAAAGTGCATTTTTTGTGCAGCACTTTTTGGTAACACAGCTACCGTGTGCCTTACCATGCACAACAGTTTACCAGTTTCATCTTCAATTTTAATTTCCCAAATTTGTGTCATTTGCCCAATGTGAATGGGCTTTGCAATGCCTATCACAAAACCTTCGTGTTTGGTGCGAATATGATTGGCATTAATTTCCAAACCAACCGCATAATATTTATCTTGGTCAACACATAAATTAGCGGCAATGCTGCCAATGCTTTCGGCTAAAGTAACATTTGCACCACCATGTAATAAGCCAGCAGACTGCTTTGTACGTTCATCAACGGGCATGGAGGCTTTTAAGAAATCATTACCTACTTCAACGCATTTTATTCCTAATAAACCAATCATATTGTCTTTGAAAAAAAGTAGGTTTACTGTTTCGCTATCAAATTTGTACTTCCAAATCATGGGTTGTATTTTTATTAATGCAGATTTGTTATAAGCAATTGAATGTTTTTTTTGTGTACTAAAAAATCGATAAAAAAACAAAAGGATAGATTATATCTCACAAAACACCAAAGCAATTTTATGTACTGTTCTAAAATATATAGCGTAACTTGAAATCAGATTGTTGAGGTAAAGAACAATTGAAGTCTTACTTTAAAATAGCTACTACAAATTTTTACCAGGTAGTTTTCACTAAATCTAAAATCACTTGTTCAATAGGTTTTGAAACAGTTTCTTCAATACGCCCAATCATGCGACCGCTGCGGAATACAACAATGGTAGGCACTTTATCAATGTGTAATAATTGCGCTGTACCATCAGCACTTTTTTTATCTCTATCTACTAAATATAATGTAACTTCTTTGGTGGTAAATTCTGCTTCGCTGGCAGCCTTATAAAATTTTGGAACTAAATCTTTGGTATCATCGCACCAAGTGCCTGCAAACACTACAAAATAAATATCGTTTTTCCATTTCTTCAATTCCTTAATAGTATCGTTGTTGGGTTTGTAATCTTCAAACCCCGAACGAAACCAATATAAATCATCATGGTCGTAAAACACTTGCTGGTCACCTTTTCCAACATATACTGTTCCACCTTTTTCATCCGTTTTTGTTTGATACATTTTATCCGTGCATTGTGCAAAAACAAGCGGTGCAGCTATTAAGAGCAAAAAGTAAAAAATATTTTTCTGCATAGTATGGTTTTAATTTTTCGCTTGTGTGAAATTAATATTCACAAAACTAATTCTTTTTGTTTAAATGAAAAATGTAAGGTTAAAAAATGCCACTGTTTTGTTCTAACATTTTTGCAGCAATCCTTCTTCTGGCATCTTTGGTATTGAACGAATCCATTTTTGTAAATCGTTTAATTCCGAGCAATAACATGCGTTGTTCATCGCCTTCGGTAAATGATGTTACAGCATGTTTACCGCTCACATAAACTCTTTCACAAGCATCACTCATGTAGGTTCTTAAAATATCCAAATACACAGCCGAAGCAGATTCGCCATTAGCCTTAATCATTTTTTCAACACGTAATAATAATGATTCGCTGACAAATAATTCAATCATCATATCAGCACAATCCATCAAAATTTCTTGCTCGGTACTAATTTTCATCATCAGCTTTTGCACCGCAGCACCAGCAGTTAATAAGATGGCTTTTTTCAAATTGGCAATCACTTTTTTCTCAGCCGCTAATAAGCCTTCATTACTTTCATTAAAATCAGGAATGCTCATCAATTCTTTTTGAACAGCAGTTGCAGGTGTTAATAAATCTAATTCACCTTTCATGGCTCGTTTCAACAACATATCAACTGACAGCAAACGATTGATTTCATTTGTGCCTTCAAAAATTCTATTAATTCTTGAATCGCGATAAGCACGAGCTAATGGATATTCTTCGCTAAAACCATAACCACCAAATATTTGCACACCTTCATCAACCACATAATCTAAAGCTTCGCTACCAAACACTTTTAAAATTGCACATTCTACTGCAAACTCTTCTGATGCTTTTAGTAAGGCACTCGAAACATCCATTCCTCCAGCTTGCAATTCTTTTTCCATTTCATCAATCATGTTGGCAGTGCGATACAAAGCTGTTTCTGATGCAAATGTTTTGATGGACATTTCAGCCAATTTATGACGAATAGCTCCAAATTTTACCAACGGTAAATTAAATTGCTGACGAGTTTGAGCATAGCCCAAAGCTATATTCATTGAGCGTTTTGCGCCACCTAATGTTGCAGCACATAATTTCAAACGACCAATATTTAAAATGTCGAAAGCAATTT
>CAIODY010000108.1 GCA_903857255.1 uncultured bacterium | reverse complement strand
CTAAGAATACATTTAACCACATAGGCTCATAGAAAAGATAGAAATATAAATGTGGTAGAAAATAAAGCGAAGCTTTCTATTGTTATCTATTCAATCTGAAAACTTTTTAAAAGAAAAAATAGGAAAATAAATTTTCAAACATAGAATACAAGTCTGAGTTCAATGCTAAAGAACTATGTGTCTATGTGGTAAAAAAATAAACAAACAAGAAAATGTCAAGAATAGGAAAACAACCCGTTGTATTACCAAAAGGAGTTACTGTTACAGTAGCTGCAAACAATGAGGTTACAGTAAAAGGACCAAAAGGTGAAATTAAACGTAAAGTTGATTCGGATATTGCTATTAAAGTTAGCGGTGCTGAATTATTAGTAGAACGTCCGACTGACCAAAAACGTCATAAAGCAATGCATGGTTTATATCGTGCTTTGATGGCTAACATGGTGAAAGGTGTTACTGATGGCTTCACTACAAAAATGGAATTGGTGGGTGTGGGTTTTAAAGCTGCTGCAACAGGTCAAAATTTAGATTTGTCAGTTGGTTATTCGCACAATATCATTATTCAATTACCAAAAGAAATTAAAGTTTCGGCTGTAACTGAAAAAGGTAGCAATCCAATTGTAACTATGGAAAGTTTTGATAAAGAATTGTTGGGTGCAATGGCTGCAAAAATTAGAAGCTTCCGTAAGCCAGAGCCATACAAAGGAAAAGGTATCAAATTTGTTGGTGAACAATTACGCCGTAAAGCTGGTAAAACTGCTGGTAAATAATTTCAAAAAAATAAAATCGTTGTTTAAAATTTGGAACAACGGCAAAACATAAAATAGAAAATGAAAGTTAGTCATAACAAAACAAGAAGAGAAAGAATTAAATTGAGTAGCCGCAGTAAAGTAGAAGGCACAAAAGAACGTCCACGTTTATGTGTATTTCGCAGCAATGCTGGTATTTATGCTCAATTAATTGATGATGCTACTAATGCAACTTTGACTGGTGCATCATCAATGGATAAAGCTTTGCAAGCTTCAAAGGTTACAAAAACTGAAATGAGCAAATTAGTTGGAAAAACAATTGCTGAAAAAGCAGTTGCAATGGGAGTGAAATCAGTAGTATTTGACCGCAATGGTTTTTTGTATCATGGTCGTATCAAAGCTTTGGCTGATGCAGCTCGTGAAGCAGGTTTACAATTTTAATTAATCAACAAAAGAAATTCAAAAAGAATGTCAGCAAATATTCAACGCGTTAGAACAAGCGAATTAGAATTAAAAGAAAAATTGGTCAATGTAGGTCGTGTTACGAAAGTAACAAAAGGTGGTCGTACATTCACTTTCTCTGCCTTAGTTGTGGTAGGTGATGGCAATGGTATTGTAGGTCATGGTTTAGGAAAAGCTCGTGAAGTAAGCGAAGCTATTACTAAAGCAACTGAAGATGCAAAAAAGAATTTGGTAAAAGTTCCAATTTTGCACGGCACTATTCCTCACGAACAATTAGGAAAGTTTGGTGCAGGTAAAATTCGGATTGCTCCAGCTTCTCATGGTACAGGCGTTATCGCTGGTGGTGCAATGAGAGCAGTATTGGAAAGTGCTGGTATTACAGATGTGTTGGCAAAATCATTAGGTTCATCTAATCCGCATAACGTTGTTAAAGCAACAGTTGATGCATTAGCAAAACTTCGTGACCCATTAACAGTGGCTAATCACAGAAATATTTCGATGAAAAGTGTTTTCAACGGATAATTTTAAAATTCTAAGTTTTAAATTCAACAACAAAACAAAATGGCAAAGATTCAAATAACACAAATTAAAAGTTCGATTGACAGAAAGTATGACCAAAAAGCTACATTGAAAGCTTTGGGTATTAACAAAATGCATCGTACTGTTGAACATGAAGCTACTCCTCAAATATTAGGAATGGTGAAAAAAATTCAACATTTGGTTTCAGTAACCAACAATTAATTTTTGATTAAAACAGAAAAGAAATTTACAAAATGAATTTACATACATTAAAACCTGCGAAAGGTTCGGTAAAAAGAGAAGGCAAAAGATTAGGTCGTGGTCAAGGTAGTGGAAAAGGTGGCACATCAACAAAAGGTCATAAAGGTCAGCAATCTCGTGCTGGTCATAACGAACGCCGTGGTCATGAAGGTGGTCAAACGCCAATTCAACGCCGTTTACCAAAACGTGGATTTAAAAATATTTTCCGTATTGAATTCCGTGTTTTCAACTTGAGTTCATTGACTGAAATTGCTGCAAAATATGGTTCAAATGAAATCACTTTGGATTTCTTGGTTAAAAATCATTTGGCAAGCAAAAATGATAAAATTAAAATCTTAGCTAATGGCGAATTGAAATCAGCAGTGAATGTTACTGCTCATTCTTACAGTGCAAAAGCAAAAGAAGCAATTGAAGCTAAAGGCGGAAAAGTTACAACTATTGAAGCTAAACCAGCAAAAGCTACTGCTTAATAACATTTAGGAAAACCAAAAAAATTAAATGAAACGATTTTTAGAAACCATAAAAAATATTTGGGCTATCGAAGAACTTCGAGGCAGAATCATCACCACAATTTTGTTGGTGTTGATTTTCCGCTTTGGAACTTATGTAGTATTGCCTGGTATTAACCCTGCTGCATTAAGCAAATTTAGCGAAAAAGGTAGCAGCGGATTATTAGGATTGTTCAATTTGTTTGTAGGTGGTTCATTTGCTCGTGCATCTATTTTTGCATTGGGAATTATGCCTTACATTTCTGCATCCATCGCAGTACAATTGTTGAGCATGGCTATTCCATCGTTTCAAAAAATGCAACGTGAAGGTGAAAGTGGTCGTAGAAAAATTAATCAGTATACTCGTATTTTCACTATCATCATTACAGCGTTTCAAGGGATTGCTTATGTAACTTATTTGAATTCGCAATTGCCTGAAGGTGGAATCATGATTAATCAAACATTATTCAGAATTTCAACTATGGTAATTTTGACAGCAGGTACCATGTTCTGCTTGTGGATGGGCGAAAAAATTACGGATAAAGGGATTGGAAATGGTGTGAGTTTAATCATCATGATTGGTATCATGGCTCGGTTCCCTGGTGCTATTGTTGCTGAATTCCAAGGAAGAATTGCAGCTGGTGGCGGTGGTATGATTATGTTCTTAATTGAAATGTTGTTTTTGATTTCAATTGTATTTTTCATTGTATTATTAGTTCAAGGAACTCGTAAAATTCCAATTCAATATGCAAAAAGAATTATCGGCAACAAACAATATGGTGGTGTTCGTCAATATTTACCATTGAAAGTAAATGCTGCAGGTGTAATGCCAATCATTTTTGCACAAGCCATTATGTTTGTTCCTGCTTTGTTGTTACAAGCTTTTCCAAAAACTGATAGCGGATTTTTATACAACTTGGCGCAATATACTTCGGTAACTCACAGCATTATGTTTGGCCTGTTGGTTGTGATTTTTACTTATTTTTACACCGCATTAATTGTTAACCCAATGATGATGGCTGATGAAATGAAAAAGAATGGCGGATTTATTCCAGGTGTAAAACCAGGAAAAAGTACAGCTCATTATATCGATACTATTATGAGTCGTATTACATTGCCAGGTTCTATTTTCTTGGCTATAGTAGCTATTTTGCCAGCATTTGCAGGTATTCTGAAAATCAATAGTCAGTTTGCAAGTTTCTTTGGTGGAACTTCTATCCTAATCATGGTTGGAACTATTTTAGATACTTTGCAACAAGTAGAAAGTCATTTGTTGATGCGTCATTATGATGGCTTGATGAAAACAGGTAGAATTAAAGGAAGACAAACTGGTAATGCAGCAATAGCAACACCTCAAGGGTAATATTGTAGCATGAGTGAGAAGATAATTTATAAGACTAACGAGGAGATTGAATTAATCAAAAAAAGTTCTTTGCTTGTATCGGATACATTGGCTCATGTAGCTTCTATTTTGAAAGAAGGAATTACAACTGCTGAAATTGATAACGTAATTGAAGATTACATTACCAGTAAAGGTGGTTATCCTGTGTTCAAAGGCTACGAAGGTTTTCCAGCTTCGGCTTGTTTGAGTGTGAATGAAGAAGTGGTTCATGGATTACCTGGAAAAAGAGTTTTGAAAAATGGCGATATTATTTCGGTGGATGTAGGTGTTTTGATGAATGAATTCATTGGCGATTCGGCTTATACATTTGCCATTGGAGATGTTGATGCAGAAACTTTAAAACTGATGAAGGTGACTAAAGAAAGCCTCTACAAAGGAATTGAAGCTGCAAAAGTGAATAATAGAATTGGAGATATTAGCTTTGCAGTGCAGGAATATTGTCAATCACGAGGATATGGAATTGTAACAGAATTGGTTGGACATGGTTTAGGCAGAGAATTGCACGAAGAACCGCAAGTTCCGAATGTAGGAAGAAAAGGAAGCGGAAAAAAAATATTAGAAGGTTTAGTCATCGCTATTGAACCGATGATTAACAGAGGAAAAAAAGATGTAAAAGTGTTGGAAGATAAATGGACGTATGCCACTAAAGATGGATTACCTTCGGCACATTACGAACATACATTGGTGGTGAGAAAAAATGGAGCAGAAATTTTGAGTTCATTTGAAAGAATTGAACAAGCAGAAAAGGCAAATAAAAATTTGAATAGTAGTTACTATTAAAAATAAATGGCAAAACAAGACGTAATAAAACAAGATGGTGTAATTGAAGATGCGAATAGCAACGCCATGTTCAGAGTTCGTTTAGAAAATGGTCATCAAGTATTGGCAACTATTTCAGGAAAGATGAGAATGCATTATATTCGCATCCTTCCGGGTGATAGAGTTCAAATAGAAATGTCGCCGTATGATTTAACAAGAGGAAGAATAATTTTTAGGTATAAATAAAAATAATAAAAATGAGAGTAAGAGCATCAATTAAGAAAAGAAGCGAAGATTGCAAAATCGTTCGTCGCAAAGGAAAGTTGTATATCATCAACAAAAAAAATCCTCGTTTTAAACAACGTCAAGGATAATTGAATTAATAAACAAAAAGTAAAAAATTAAACATAAAACATGGCTCGTATAGCAGGTGTAGATTTACCAAAAAATAAAATCGGCGAAGTTGGTTTAGGATATTTATTTGGCGTAGGCAGAAGCGGCGCAAAAAAAATCTTAAATCAAGCTGGTATTGATACGCAAAAGAAAGTAAAAGATTGGGACGATGAAGATTTGAATAAAATCCGTACCATCATCACCAACGAATGGAAAGTAGAAGGTGCATTGCGTTCTGAAATTCAATTGAACATTAAACGTTTGATGGATATTGGTTCATACCGCGGTGTTCGTCATCGTAAGGGATTACCTATCCGTGGTCAACGTACTCGTACTAACAGCCGTACACGTAAAGGTAAACGTAAAACAGTTGCTGGTAAAAAGAAAACACCAACTAAATAAAAGTTAATAGTTAATGGTTATTAGTTATTAGGAAATACAAATCATAATTCTAAATACCATTTTCTTAAAACGATTAACAATTAACAAATAACAAAAGATAAAATGGCAAAGCAATCAGCAGGCGCAGGAGCCGGAAAAAAAGTTGTAAAAAAGAAAAATGTTAAAGCTGAACCAGAAGGTGTAGCTCACATTCAGGCTTCTTTCAACAATATCATTGTTTCATTAACCAATAAAGCTGGACAAGTTATTTCATGGTCTTCAGCAGGTAAAATGGGATTCAAAGGGTCAAAGAAAAATACTCCTTACGCAGCTCAAATGGCAGCATCGGATTGTGCTAAAGTGGCTTTTGATGCAGGCATGCGTAAATGTGAAGTGATGGTGAAAGGACCAGGCGCTGGAAGAGAAAGTGCTATCAGAGCCATCAGTCAATCAGGCATCGAAGTAACTATCATTCGTGATATTACACCAATGCCTCACAACGGTTGCCGTCCGCCAAAAGCAAGAAGAGTATAATTAAAAAAATATAATTTTTCAGGTGTGATTATGCTTGCTAAATTTAAAATAATAATAATCAAATTTTTAAACAAAAAATAGAAACAAACAATGGCTCGTTATACAGGTCCAAGTTCAAAGATTGCAAGAAATTTCGGTGAACCAATTTTCGGTCCCGATAAAGCGTTTGACAGAAAAGGCTATCCAAGTGGAATGCATGGTCAAACTCGTAAGAAAAAACAACCAAGTGAGTTTTCAATTCAGTTGAAAGAAAAACAAAAAGCTAAATATACTTATGGTATTTTAGAACGCCAGTTCCGCAAAATTTTTGTTGAAGCTGTTCGTTTGCACGGGGTAACTGGTGAAAACTTATTGAAATTGTTAGAAGCTCGTTTAGATAATACAGTATTCCGTTTGGGCATTGCGCCTACACGCCGTGCTGCTCGTCAGTTGGTGGGACACAAGCACATCACAGTGAATGGACATATTACTAACTCGGCATCCTATACTTTGAAACCAGGTGATACGATTGGTGTGGCTGATAATGCAAAAGGAATGGAAGTGATTAAAAATTCAATTGCTGGTAAAGGTAAATCATTTACTTGGTTAGAATGGAACACAGATACTATGCAAGGTAAATTTTTAGCAATGCCTGAACGTGAAGCAATTCCTGAAAACATTAAAGAACAATTGATTGTAGAATTGTACTCTAAATAAGTGAATGGTGAATGGTCAATTGTGAAATTGACTGATACTTTTCGACTCATTAATTTTAATTAAACAAACTAAATAATAAAAATGGCAGTTTTAAATTTTGTAAAACCAGATAAAATAGTTTTAAATAAAGCAACTGATTTTGAAGGCACTTTCGAATTCCGTCCTTTAGAGCCTGGTTTTGGTGTTACTATCGGTAATTCATTGCGCCGTATTTTGTTATCATCTTTAGAAGGATATGCAATTACTGCTGTGAAAATTTCAGGCGTTGACCACGAATTCAGCACTATTAAAGGTGTAATGGAAGATGTTACTGAAATTGTTTTAAATTTGAAACAAATTCGTTTCAAAAAGGTAGTAGATACTGATGTTAGTTCGGAAAAAATCGTTTTAGCATTTAAAGGAAAAGAAGAATTATTGGCTGAAACTATTGAAAAACATACCACTACTTTCAAAATTACTAATCCAGAACAATTGATTTGTAGAATGGAATCATCAGTGAATTTAACTTTTGAATTTACTATTTCAAAAGGTAGAGGATATGTGCCTGCTGAAGATAACAAAACTAAAGATGCTCCATTAGGAACAATTGCCATTGATTCTATCCATACGCCCATCAAAAACGTTAAATACGCTATCGAAAATACACGTGTTGAACAACGTACTGATTATGAAAAATTAATCATGGATGTGAAAACTGACGGTACAATTCATCCGGAAGAAGCGGTGAAAGAAGCTGCAAGAATCATGATTCAACATTTAATGTTAATCAGCGATGAAAGAATTACATTTGATGATACATCAGATGAACACCACGAAGTGGTTGACGATGAAGTTTTACACATGCGTAAATTGTTGAAAACACCATTAGAAGATTTGGATTTGAGTGTACGTGCATACAACTGTTTGAAAACTGCTAAAATCAATAGCTTGAGCGAATTGGTGAAATACGATATGAATGATTTGTTGAAATTCCGCAACTTTGGTAAAAAATCTTTGACTGAAATTGAACAAATGGTAATCGATAAAGGATTGCATTTTGGAATGGACTTGGTAAAATATAAAATAGAAGACTAACTAAACTTGTATCAAGTATTTGGTACAAAGTATTAAGAAAAGACAAAAAATAAACAATAATTGAATTAAGTATTTTGGAACGCATAATTCCTCATTCTTAATTCCTAATTCAAAAAAAGATGAGACACGGTAGAAAAGTAAATCAGTTGAGTAGAACAAAAGCACACCGCGATGCTTTAATGGGAAATATGGCTGATTCGTTGATTAAACATAAACGCATTGTTACGACAGTTGCTAAAGCAAAAGCTTTAAGAGGTTTTATTGAACCTTTATTAACTCGTGCTAAAACTGATAGCACACACAATCGTCGTATTGTATTCAGTTATTTGCAAAACAAAGAATCCATCAAAGAATTGTTTGGTGCAGTTTCTGAAAAAATTGCAACCCGTCCAGGTGGTTATACGCGTATTATTAAAATGGGTTTTCGCCCAGGTGATAGTGCTGAAATTGCTATGATTGAGTTGGTTGATTTCAATGAAACTTACAAAGGCACTGGCAATAAAAAAAGTGCTGCTGCAACTGCTAAACCTGCTGCTAAACGTACTCGTAGAGCTGGTGGCGCTAAGAAAGCTGCTCCTGAAGCTCCTGCGGCTGATGAAGCTACTGAAACACCTGCTGCTGAATAATGTGCTAATTGGCTGATGAAAATACAAAGCGTCCGTTACTGAAAGTAGCGGACGCTTTTTTATTATACCATGATAAACCTTGTAGTTTTATTTATTGTTGAGCACGGCTCATTGGAATAGTTTTTCACTGCCGCCCAAACGGTTTGGGCGGTAGTGAAACCTATTTTAAACGTCATTTTTAAATCAAAACTTTATTATTTGATAAGGCAGGTACCAACGGGAAGGTGAGCGATGCAAAATTTGTGAAAGAGTAAAAACAGTCGGGAAAGAAAAAACTTTGTGGCTTTGCGCCTTTGTGTGCAAAATGTATTTTGTTTGCTTGCAAACCTCTGTGTACTTGTCTTTCAAAACTTGTATGGCTATGAAAACTATGTTGCTATGTGGTAAAATGTATTTGTTGTTTATTCTAAAACGGTGGTTCATCACCCAAATCGTAATCAATTTTTGGTTCGCCAGTGTTGCCAATATTGCCATCCAGTTCATTCATTTTTGATGACACAGTAGTAAAACTTCCTCTGTCAATTTGCGTATAGCCAGTAGGCACACCCTCTTCTTCCCACTCTTCAAATTTAGCCAAGTGGTGAATGAATTTAATCGGCACTGTATCCAATGCACCATTCCTGTGCTTAGCAATAATCACTTCTGTTTTTCCTTTTACTGATTGATTGTTTTCATCCACTTCTTGACCGTAATAATCAGGACGATACAAGAATATCACCATATCCGCATCTTGTTCAATCGCACCCGATTCACGTAAATCACTCAATTGAGGGCGTTTAGTACCACCACGGGTTTCAACAGCACGACTCAATTGCGAAAGTGCAATCACTGGCACGTTTAATTCTTTAGCTAAATTTTTCAACGAACGTGAAATCTGACTAATCTCTTGTTCTCTGTTTCCACGGTTATCGCCGCCGCCACTCATCAATTGCAAATAATCAATGATGATGATAGAGATATTATGTTGTTGTTTTAATCTTCTTGCCTTTGCTCGTAATTCAAAAATATTCAAAGCAGGAGTATCATCAATAAATATCGGCGCATCGCTCAACTCTTTTACTTTAGCTTCTAATTGAGCCAATTCATAATTTGCCAAAGCGCCTTTACGTAATTTTTCCATTGATAATTCTGCTTCGCTTGCCATCAAACGGGTAGTTAATTGCAATGAACTCATTTCTAATGAAAACAAAGCTGCTGGCTTGTTGGCAGTTACGGCAGCATTTCGAGCAATGCTTAAAACGAATGATGTTTTACCCATACCAGGTCGGGCGGCAATAATAATCAAATCACTTTTTTGCCAACCGCCAGTCATTCTATCTAATTTAATAAAGCCCGAAGCCACACCCGTTAATTTATCTTGGTGTTCGGCAGCATGACGAATATCTTTGGTTGCTTGCACCATCAACGAGCCTAAGTCGGCATAGTTGCGGCGCATGTTTTGGTCGGTAATTTCAAATAAATTCTTTTCGCTTTTATCCAACAATTCAAACACATCCGTTGTGTCTTCAAATGCTTCTTTCACAATTTCTGTAGAAGTGCGAATCAACTCACGTTGAATATATTTTTGAGCAATAATTCTTGCATGATACTCTACGTTAGCCGCTGTAGCTACACGATTGGTAAGCTCGGTGATATAATACGAACCACCCACTAAATCCAATTCACCACTTTTACGCAATGCTTCGGCAACAGTTAAAATATCAATCGGCTGCGAATCATTAAATAACTTAACGATGGCTTTGTAAATAATTTGATTGGCTTCTACATAAAAGCCTTCGGGCTTTAAAAAATCAACAATGGCAGGCAATGCATCTTTTTCCAGCATCACTGCACCCAATACGGCTTCTTCTAAATCACGAGCTTGCGGAGGCACTTTACCGAAAACAAATTGCGACAGGTCAGCTTGCGGTTTGTTATTCCGAAACTTGTTAGTTGCATTTTTTATTTCGTTGTGTAAATCAGCCATGATAGGTTCTTAAAATTAAATGGTTAAAGTGTGAATTCAATAGCGGAGTTATGCACAGCTGTTCATCATTTTTAAATAAAGCATACAATTTTTGCTTTCGATTAAAGCGAAAACAATCCCATTCAAAAAAATAGTTTTTTTTTGAAAAACGAAAATATGTTGTAAAAAAATGCTGACTAAATTATTGGAAACTGAAACAAGCTTATAAATGGTTCAATTTCAAAATCAACCGTCCACTACTCCTTTTCTTTCCAAACAAATGCAGTAAAACTTATTCAAATGCACTATTCATCTGTGTTTTCATTTGTTCGTAGTGCAAAGAAGAAAAAATTAACTTAGATTTAAAACACTTTAGGTCAATATTTTTTTTAAACAAGGTTATCAACGTTTCACACACATTTTCACGGGGGTTTTGCACATTTTGTATTTTATTTGCCTTGTGCAATTCCAACAACTTCAAATCGTACAGTTTAAAAATCATCAACTTAGCAATTTCAAATTTTCTAAGCCCGTCGTGTGTTTTACGGGTTTAAATGGTGCTGGCAAAACTAATATTTTAGATGCCATTTACACTTTGTGTATCACCAAAAGTTATTTCAGCAGCAGCGATTTACAGAATATTCAACACGATTTTGATTTTTTCAGGTTGCAGGCAAAAGTTAATTTGGAAAATGAAAAGGTAGATGTAACTTGCAAGCAGCCTCAATTTGGCAAGAAAGAATTTTTATTCAACAATACTATTTACGAAAAAACAAGTGAACACATTGGCAAAATGCCAGTAGTGATGATTACGCCTTATGATGTAGAATTAATCAATGATGGCGGTGAAGTTCGGCGGAAATTTTTCGACAATATTATTTCGCAAACCGACCATGAATATCTGAACAAATTGATGCAATACAACAAGTTGATATTGCAACGAAATTCATTACTCAAGCAATTTGCAAAAGAAGGCAAACGAAATTTGATTTTGTTGCAAACCTATGATGAACAGCTGATTGCATTAGCTCCTTACATTTTTGAAAAGCGAAAAAAATCGTTGCCCGAACTCATAAAATGGTGCGCTGAAAATTATGCTCAATTAAGTGATGGCAAAGAAAAAATTGCGATTGATTATGAATCAGATTTATTGAAATTCGATTTTGCAACTTTGCTGAAACAAACGCTGGAAAAGGATTTGATAACACAACGAACCAATGCTGGCATTCAAAAAGATGATTGGAGTTTTTTGATGAATGGCAATGCAATTAAAAAATTTGGTTCGCAAGGGCAACAAAAAAGTTTTATTCTTTCGTTGAAATTGGCACAATGGAAATACATTCAACAAGCTTTGCAAAAAAATCCATTTCTTTTAATTGACGATTTTTTTGATAGATTAGACGAAAGCCGAGCATTAGCATTGATGCAGCTTTTGCCCAATGATGCACAAATATTTATTTCAGATACCGACAGAAATCGTTTAGAAAAATTATTACGATTTGCTCAAAAAGAATTTGAAATAATCGGTATTGAAAATGGAAAAATTATTCAAACACAAGCCGTTTAATTATTTCAAAAAAATCAAAGCCCAACAACTAACTTCGTCAATCAATTTATTTTTATGAACAAGAATTTTATTTCCATCTTTTTTGCAGCAATTTTAAGTGTTGTGATTTTATTTTTTGGTTTCAAAAATCATAAAAACGATGCACAAGCAAAGTTGCAAATGTTAGCTGGTGTCAATGAATCTGACGAGCGACAAGAAGTGAGAGAATGGGAGGAACGAATGCTGGCAGACCCTGCTACAGGCGAAATTCCGGCTGGTATTCATCATGCTGAAATGGAATTTGCTCGTGAATTTGCAATGCATGATGCTATGGCAAAATCAAAACAAATGCAACCTTGGACATTAAGAGGACCGTGGAATGTAGGTGGCAGAACTCGTGCATTTGCAATTGATGCAACGAATGATTCCATCTTGTTAGCAGGTGGTGTTTCTGGTGGATTATGGCGCAGCACGGATAGAGGAAATTCATGGACAAGAGTTACCAATAAACACTACGACCCTGATGTTGTAAGCATTGCACAAGATACACGAGCAGGACACACCAACACTTGGTATTACAGCAGCGGCGAAGGAACAGGCACATCGGCAAGCGGCGGAAATTCATTTTATTTAGGGGATGGATTATACAAATCAACTGATGGTGGTTTGACTTGGGATTCAATTCCATCAACGGCTGGCGGCACTCCAAATTCATTTACTCAAAACTATCAAATTAGTTGGAACTTGATAACAGACCCACGTGATTTGATAAATGATGTAGTTTATTTTACGGCTTACAATACCTTGTATAGAAGTGCAAATGGTGGCGCAAGTTGGACTGCGGTAAAAAGTTCATCAGGTTCGTATTATGCAGATGTAGCAATAGATACAGCCGGAATTTTGTATTGCACTTTTAGTTCAGATGGAAGTGGAAAAGGAATTTTTAGAAGCACTGATGGAACAACTTGGACAAATATTTTACCATCAAATTTCAATACAACTTATGGTTACACAAAAGTTGGAATCAATCCGCAAAATCATAATGAAGTTTACTTTTTAGTTTCAAATACTGACACCACAGGAAGTTTAAGTACGGATGTTTGGGGTGTAAAAGAATATACAGCTTTATGGAAATATACATACGTAAGCGGCAATGGAAGTGGCTCTGGTGGAACTTGGACAAATCTTTCTGCTAATTTACCACAAGGTGCGCCATTATCATTTGATGGTTACCATTCACAAGGTGGTTACAATGTTGTGATTAAAGTTCATCCAACTTTATCGAATACAATTTTCATTGGCGGCACAAATATTTATCGCTCAACGGATGGTTTTACAACGCCGAATCACACTACACAAATTGGTGGTTACGCAGTTGGGACGCACTTAATAAATTTTCAGTTGTATGCCAATCATCATCCTGACCAACATGAAATTTTATTTCTACCTTCTAATCCAAACATCATGTTAAGTGGCTGTGATGGCGGTGTTTACAAAACTGATAGCTGTATGAATCCGGGTTCAGTGCATTGGCAAAAATTAGATAAAGGGTATTTTACTACACAATTTTACACAGCACAACTTTCGCCTGATTACACCAACGATATTGTGTTGGGCGGATTGCAAGACAATGGAATATTTTTTACCAATTCAAGCAATGTTACTTCGCCATGGAAAATGTCGTACAATGGCGATGGAAGTTGGTTAGACGTTAGTAATGATGGGCAAACTTATTATCTATCCATTCAAGAAGGAAAAGTGATTAAAGCGCATTTAGATAATACAGGTGCAATCACATCATTCGCAAGAATTGACCCATCTTACATTCACAACAGAAGTGATTATCAATTCGTGAATCAATTTGTAATTGATAAAGCGGATGATAAAATCATGTATCAAACAGCAGGAAGAAAATTATTCCGCAATGATGATTTGAGTGTTATTCCATTTGCCAATAACACTGATTCAATTGCAACTAATTGGGTTCAATTCCCTGATACGCTTACATCTGCAAGCAATGCACATTTCACAGCCATTGTATGTGGCACAAAAAATCACACCCTTTACGTAGGTACTGATCAACGAAAAATTTATCGAATTGATTCTGCTAACACAGGTACACCACACCTACACGACATCACTTCAACAATTTTTCCTTATGGCACTAATGGCTCATTTGTAAGCTGCTTAGCTGTTGACCCGAATGATGAAACAAAGGTGGTGGCTGTTTATTCTAACTATAATATTTATAGTATTTTTTACAGTGAAAATGCAGGATTATCGTGGACAAAAGTTGCAGGAAATTTAGAAAAGAATTTGAGCGGAAGTGGCAATGCGCCGAGCATTCGCTGGATTTCAATTATGCCATATCAAGGGCACAATAAATATTTTTGTGGAACAAGCATTGGTTTGTTTAGTGCTGATTCATTAGTAACGCATGATGCTACAAACCCAGGCACACAATGGACGCAAGAAGGTTTGCAAGAATTCGGCAACACGATTGTTCCTCATATTTTTTGCAGAGCTGTTGACCAAATGGTGGCAGTAGCAACGCATGGAAGCGGCATTTACACCAAACATTATGGGTGGAATGTTGGCGTTGGAAATATTGCCAATGCTGCAACTGACATTAATGTTTATCCAAATCCAACACATGAAAAAGTAAATGTGCAATGGCAAAATATTTCGGAGCAAACCATTCATTTCACTTTGTATGATTTAAGTGGAAAAATTATTTTTGATGAACAGAAAAAATATTCTTTTGGGAAAAACTCTGAAACTATTGATGTATTAAGTCTTTCAAGTGGTGTGTATTTGTTGAGCATGAATAATGGCAAAGAAAATTTCACTAAAAAAATTATTGTTCAATAAATGAATTTACTCATCACTATTTGCGGAAGAGGCGGCAGTAAAGGAATTCCAGGAAAAAATATTTGCAACATTGGCGACAAACCTTTGATTGCTTACTCTATTGAAACAGCAAAGAAATTTGCGGAGAAATATAATGGCACCTTGACTTTATCAACTGATTCAGAAGAAATAAAAAATGTAGCTGCTCAATATGGATTGCAAACAAACTATGTTCGTCCGGCTGAAATGGCTACTGATGCGGCTGGCAAGCTCCCTGTATTAATTGATGTATTGAATTGGGAAGAACAGCAAAGAAATATTCGCTTCGATTATTTGTTGGATTTAGATATAACAAGTCCGTTGCGAACTGTTGAAGATTTAGAGAAAGCATTTCAAATTTTGCAACAAGATGAAAATGCTCTGAATTTATTTTCAGTGAATCCTGCGCATCGAAATCCGTATTTTAATATGGTAGAACAAAATGAAACTGGTTATTTTTCCTTAGTGAAAAAAATACCCGATGGAGTGCTTACACGTCAGGCTGCGCCTAAGGTTTACGACATGAATGCTTCGTTTTATTTTTATAAAAGAAGTTTTTTTGATGGCGATTGTAAAACAGCTATCTCACCAAAATCATTGATTTATTTGATGCCACATTTGTGTTTTGATTTAGATGAACCAGTTGATTTTTTATTTATGGAATATTTGATAGAAAATAAAAAGTTGGGGTTTGAGTTATGAAAGTATTAATCATCGGTTTGGGGTCAATAGGAAAGAAACATGTTGCAGCTTTGCATCAGATTGATGCAGCAATTGAAATCTTTGCGCTGCGGTCTTCTGATAAATTTGAAGAAGTGAAAGGTGTACATTCTATCACTTCAAAAAATCAGATTCCGAATGATTTGAATTTTATCATTATCAGCAATCCAACTGCTCAACATTACGAAACTATCAAAGAATTTGCAGAAAAAAACATTCCGTTATTTATTGAAAAACCTTTGTTTCATCAACTCGAAGAAATTGATTTTAAAACGCCAATCACTTATGTAGCCTGCAATCTGCGCTTTCATCCATGTATAGTTTGGTTGAAAAACAATTTACGATTATTAGGAAAAGTGAATGAAGTAAATGTGTATTGCGGAAGCTATTTACCCGATTGGCGACCAGGAAAAGATTTCCATAAAATATACAGTGCTAATGCTAAAATGGGCGGTGGCGCTCATTTAGATTTGATTCATGAGTTGGATTATTGTTATTATTTATTCGGCAAACCAACTTCATCACACAAATTACTAAAGAGCAATTCCTCTTTAGAAATTAATGCGATTGATTATGCCAATTATCAATTGGATTACAAAGAATTTGCAGTGAATGTCACGTTGAATTATTTCCGCCGTGATGTAAAACGTCAGCTAGAATTGGTTTGTAAAAATCACACCATTACCATTGATTTAGTAAAGCACAAAATTT
>CAIODY010000107.1 GCA_903857255.1 uncultured bacterium | reverse complement strand
CATACAGAGGCTTTGTAAACGATTATAAAAACGAGAAAAGCCGTGAGGTGAAAAAAGGCTTGCAGAAAATAATTGACAACATTAAAAATGATTTCAAAACTGAAATTTACAAAAGAGACCCGAAAATAATTCGTCTGCAAAAATTAAATGGGCAACTTTATAACCTAACCCAAGACAAATTATTTAAAGAGGATGCCGAACAGAAAAAGCAGAGAAAACAGCATCAAATAGGGTTAGAAAAAGAAATCGAAAAAGCCGAAAAAGAAATTGAAGAAATAAAAAACAATGCTGTTTACAAAAATGCTTTTGAATGGCGTTTTGAATTTCCTGAAGTGCTAAATGATAATGGTGATTTTGAAGGGTTTGATTTGATTATAGAAAACCCCCCTTACGTTTATAGGAATTACGAGTACGAAGGTTTGAAAAAATATTTTGCGGAACAATATTATTCCACAGAAGGCAATTTTGATTTGTATAGATTTTTCGTTGAGAAATCTGTTTTATTAACGAAGGGAAATTGCTATTCAACATTGATTATCCCAAACACTTTCTTAACAGCAAAATCATATAGCAAGCTAAGAGCCTTTTTGTTGAGCAATTCAATTGTGTTAGAAATTTTTGATTTAGGAGAAAATGTTTTTGAGGGAATTACAGTCGAGAATGTAATTCTTTTAGTACACAAAATAAAAGGGAAGTCAGAAAACACAGCAATAAAAATCCAACGAAGCAGAGATGGCAATTTTGAGGTGTTAGAAAATGAATACACTTTAAATCTGCAAGACATTTTTAATTTAGAAAACTCGTTCAATATTTATTTAAACACTCAAACCAATTCTTTTGTAAAAAAAATAAGAAAGGGTACAATTAAGCTAATTGAAGTCGCTTACTGTACAGTCGGAATCAACACGGGCTACATAAAAGACGAGTTAACATCAAAAACAAAAATTGATAAAACGTATCACAAGATGTTAAGCGGAAGGGATATTGGTATCAACTCTTGTAACTGGAAAGGAGAATGGATTAAGTACGATAAAGAATTTGTGGATGGCTTTAAAGAAAAAGGCAGGTCGCTCCCTCCTGAATATATTTTTACGAAAGAAAAAATCCTTGTTCAAAGAACAAGGAGAGGTTTGAAAAGAAAACTTGTTTGCTATTATGACACAGAAAAATATTATAACCTTAATCGGATTTCAAATATTGTTTCAACAAGCAAAGACTATTCACTAAAATACGTTCATGCACTTTTAAACAGTTCATTAATGGATTACTATTTTAATGTAGTATTTAATGAGTATGAAGTAAAGCCTGTTCATTTAGCACAACTACCAATCAAAAAGATTTCTTTGAAAGAACAAAAGAAATTCATTGACTGCGTAGATGAAATAATTGCTTTGAAAAAAGCAGGCAAACCAACGCAAACGATAGAAGATAAAATAGATGAAGAAGTTTATAGACTTTATGATTTATCACCCGAAGAAATAGAATTGGTAAAGGCTTCAACCAAATAGCAACAGTGTTTAAAACCACTTAACACAAATTGAATTGCGTTTAACAAATGGGATTGATGGCATGGCATCGGTTTAATAACTTTGCAGTAAAATTCCTAATCAATGGCTACTAAAAATTCAACCCCCAAAATTGAGCATTATCTTTTGAAGCACAAGAGCAAAGATTTGTTTATTGATAACGACTAT
Organism: uncultured bacterium; assembly: GCA_903857255.1. GTDB lineage: Bacteria > Bacteroidota > Bacteroidia > Chitinophagales > CAIODY01 > CAIODY01. The sequence goes on along the minus strand of CAIODY010000107.1, from coordinate 3,779 downwards.
GACGTAACATCGAAAAGTCCATTTATTACGAATAGCGAAAATGCTCATAGTCTTCATGCTTCTGTTTTAAAAACGGAAAATCTTTACGATTTATTTGGGGACAAGAAATATAAGCCCAATAGCTTTGAAGTTAAGTTGGTAGAACTGAATATCATGCAGCCACATTCAACGTCCAAAGCAGGGCATTACCTATTAAAACATAAGACCAAAGATTTGTTCATTCAAAGCGAAGATGAAATGGATTTGCACGTTGCCGAGCATCCACACATTGCCACCATTGCAGATGCCAATTACATTCATTCCAATATTTTAAAATGGGGGAAAATTGGCGATTTGCACGCCAAAAAATATTTTGATGCTGCCGACTTTGAAATTAAATTGGTGGAGTTGGTGATAAAATAAAAAAGGTTCTTGAAATTGTGTTTCAAAAACCTTTTTCTACCACTCAAAGCCCCCGAAGATGGTTCAGAGAACAATGATGTGTACAAAGGGATTCACGAGCCATCTAACCCTAAGACCGCCGCAAAGATACGGCATTTAACATTCGATAACAACGATTAACAAATGGTTTGCGTTTAACCAAATAAATCCATTTTGCGACCTTCTACTTTTGTTGGCTCAAACCACTTTGTTATGCCAACAATCGAAATCCCAAAAACAAAAGAGATTGAAAAAGTAATTCACTCACCATTTGTTGTTCATCAAACATCGGAGCATTTAACTATTCATAGAATAACTTCCAACGATAGGTTTACACAAATTGATTTCATTCATTACGCCGACCCAATATATCACAAAGGTGGTTGGGTACAGATAGATAGAGATACTTTTATTCGTCCAAATGGGTCAAACCATAAACTAACGTTGGTAGATGCTTTCGGTATTCCTTATGCCCCCGAAAAGCACCATTATAACAGCACAACTGCGTTTTTGTGTTATACACTTTATTTCCCTGCATTGCCCAAAAGCACAACATCAATAGACATCATTGAAAAAGAAACAACTGGCGGCAATTGGTTCAACTTTTATGGTGTAGCTATCGAAAAGGCTTTGAGCCAAAGACTTGTAGCAAACAACTAAACTTCAATCAAACAATAACTTTATGAAAAAAATCCTCTCCGACAAAATGAATGTATTGGCAATTGCTGCCGAAGCAATAATGCTTTTCATCTTACCTAATTTAGAACTTTCGCATGGCAACAACTTTACTATGTTCGCAGCAAGATTGTTGGCTGTAATGCCAATATTTCTGCTAAAAATCAGCAAGGATAGCTTGGCGTTTGTGTTTTCTGCTTACATCTTCTGCCTAACCGTTTTTCAGTTGTTTAGCGGCTTGTTATTGGGTTTGCCAATGCAGCCTATCTCTTTGATGAATGGGGTGTTTATCTTGGCTTCTATTGCTTTGTTATTTGCTACATTTAAAGATTTTAAAAACGCTACCACAAAAACAACCATAGCATGACAAAAGAAGAAGCGATATTACAAGCAAGCGAAACAACAGCGCAATTAAAAGGCAAAAGAATACTTTATCGCCCAATAAACAGAACATACCATTTCCACAGAGCCGATGCCCATCCTAAAAATAACAATCCGTTATTGGATGAAGGATACCATGTTTTAGTTGCTCTTATTTGGGATGACCCACTTAACCAATCTCCAATAAAGCAATCGCTAACAGTTCCTTTGTCTTATTTTAAAGAGCCTGATTTTAAGGTATTAGCAAAGTAAGAACCATTATGAAATCCAATATCATAATTAAAGTGCATTCTCCAAACGCCATCTACCATTAAAACGGTTGCGCCATTAATAACGCTACTGTGTTTTGCTGAAAATTCAATCATTTTGGAAAATACCTCCTGCTCTTCTTTATGAAACTGCTGCTGTGCAAGTTGAATCTGTTTTAATTGTGTCTTGCTGTAAGGCTTAATTGGTTCGTATTTCGATAACCGATTTTCTTTAGATTTATTTTGTTTTCCGCTTACTGTTTTCAAGTTCGACATATTGATATTATTTAATTGTTTTCGTGATTAAACTACTATGGAGTTGTAGTTGTTGGTGTTAGTCCACATTAACGAATTTATCAATATCTTTTCGTGGTCTAACAGGTATGTAGTTACCTGGGGACACGAACCTCGGCGAAAGGGTTTCAATTGGGCTGTATTGGCTATTGCTATTCACTAATGGCTATTCGCTATTCACTAATGGCTATTCGCTATTGGCTATTCGCTATTCGCTATTCACTAATGGCTATTGGCTATTCGCTATCAGCTATTCGCTATCAGCTATTCGCTCATCGCTATTGGCTGAAAACAAAAATCCACCGCTTTTTTAAAAACGATGGATTTTTTGGGGGGTAGCTTTCGGTGGCTAACATTGTTGGACTTCTATTAATGAATTGACACTGGGTCGCTCCAAATATTTTCGCCATCTTTGGTTACAGGCATCACACAAAACACCAACTTGTTGCTTAGTATCAAGCCACCAATAGTAGTTTTGGCTTGCAGTGTACTAGGCATCGCTATCCAAGTGGTGCCCCCATCGGTGCTGTATTGCCAGTTATACGAAGCCCTTATCCCAATAGCTTTAGCTCGTAAAGTTACTTTACCCGTGTTACTATTAAAAATAGCCGTTAAAGTAGGCTTATTGAAACTGCCCGTGTTTTTAACATCAAACCCAGCCGTAGTGATAATACTGACTGCCAAATCGGGCGTTGCGGCTGCATCGGCTAAGCCTTGTACATACATCAGCAAAGCCCTCATATCAGTCATCACCGCATCGTATTTGGGCTTACGAGCATTCACCGCATCAGGCACTTTGCTGGCTACATTGGTTTGTGCCGTTTCTAATGCCGTGATATGCCCCGTTACACTCGATAGTGTAGGCACTGGCGTTACGAAAATAGTGGCATTGTTGCCAATATCTTGCACTATTGATTTCGTTTTATTGATGAAATCGTTGATTTTTTTTAGTTTGGCTATATTTAAAATAGCGATTATTCTACGAATATTTGTTATTGTTGACATTGTTTGTTGATTTATTTATTATTAATTAATTAATTGAAATTGATTTTTACTTAGTGTATTTTTTATTCCATTATCAGTCCCCCACCCCTTTATGAACTATCTAAGCCTTTGACGGGTTGATACCATGGGCAAATGACTTTAATGAATGGTTGTAAAATGCTGATAAACAAATATTTAGGCTTTAATATCACCGTCCAATCAGGCATCAGCGGCAACTCGATAATGGGCGGTGATGCAGGGGCTACTGTGCAAGGTGTAGGCACAGCCAACCAACTAATAGGATGGGCTGCTAGGAGTTGATTTATTTTTATCAGCACAGGCAAAGGCTGCGATAATAAATAGGCGATGAATTGTTTTTGCATAATGGTATATATTTATTGCTTTTTGTTATTTACTAATTGTTTTTCCCGATTACAAGTGAGTTGCTACAAGCTACTTGATTGCTGCTGCTAACTTTTGATAGGTAGCTGACAGATACCGATAAGCATTTGACACATTTCCACTTGTATTTGACCGCTGCTTACTTGTAGCTGACAGATACCGATAAGCATTTGACACATTTCCACTTGTATTTGACCGCTGCTTAAGTGCTGCCGTCAAAAAGTTACTTGCAATCGGCTGATACAAAGGTGAGGGCATGCCTACCCTATACCGCTCCGCAGGGGGCAATTTTTTTTTCAACTTTTTTTTAAAACTATTGATTATTGAGGCGCTGTTGGGTTAAATCATCCAGCACCCGAAACAAATATTTCAGAT